>JAKZRG010000003.1:0-320515 GCA_047518265.1 Oceanospirillum sp. | reverse complement strand
GGGTACAGCTATGAAGATGGCACTGTTGTTCTAGAGTTAATCGCTCTAGGCTCACATGAAAACTTTTACCGTGATGTGAAAAACTTCTTCTAACAGAAAGCTCGGAGTAACAATTTCGATCTTTCCTCCTTCTCTAAACTGAAAATCGGATAAATAAGGAGATAAATTGGTGGATAAATTGGTGGATAAATTGGACACCCATTTATTTATACCAGAGAAATCAAAGGACTATATAACCTGATACAGCTTCTTGAATTGCGCCTCACCATGAAGCCAAGCGCAGTCTACCCGTTTAGCATACTTCTTTAGCTTACTAAGGCAACCTATCGCTCGGCTGAGTTTCAATCCCTCAGGGCGCATTGCTTTAAGCCAGTATTCCTTATCAATACCTAATCGTTCCAATACTGGTAACGAACCGGACGGGATATATCCTCGTTTATCCTCTCGACAACATCGTCCTGTCCAATCAACTAACGCTAAATAATCCGAATAATCGAACGAAATCGCCCAATCATTATCCGCTTGTCGGGCAGAAAATGGTTTTAATGTCGGCACCGATTCATTGCGTTTTTTCTGGAGATAGTCATCAATACGCTGCTGTAACGATGTAAAGTCAGAATCCTCTGGGCTATCCGCAATAGCTGCTCTTATTGGATTAAGATCCACATAGGCCATACAGGTTAACAATCCCTGTTCATCTAGCAGCGCCTGGCTTTTAAAGCGCCCCTCCCAGAACCGACCTTTGCAATCATCTTCAAGATTCGCCTTCCGGGCAATATACTCATTTAAGCAACGCATAAACCAGCTAATATCGGTTAGTCGCTCACGCCACAGAGCAACAATCTCCGTAACCTTATCGAGTTCAGCTTTTGTTCGGCATTCATCCCGTTGATAGCGTTCGATTAAAACTGGTTTTCTAAACAGCAGAGCCCAACGATCAATCACCTCATCATCCGACCAGTTATTCGCTTGATCCTGATTGATATACAACACTAAATGGTAATGATTCGACATCACAGCATACGCACAAATATCAATGGCAAACATCTGATCAAGTTGCGTTAAACGATCCAAAATCCACTGACGACGATGCTCAAAAGACCGACCTGAGAATTGATCCTCGCCGCATAGAAACGCACGGCGAACGCAACGGGTAATACAGTGATAATACGGGGTATCTGAAGGGCTAATCTGTTCACGGCGTGCACGAGTCATGGTGTAATCCTCCTTGATTGATGCGCTATTCCCTAGCGGTTTAATTCAAAGTAGACCATGGCATGAGAGCTGTCTAATTTTTGTGGGTGTCCGATTTATTTCTTAAAGGGTGATCAACGCTAATACCTAGCCCAAAACCCCAAGCATTAGGAATCCTTCTTAAACCGTTGCTATGGCGCAACTCGCAACATTTGTAGTAACTTACTACAATAATATCGTATATGCATTTTTAGGAGATATATCATGGCTACTGCAAGCGTACGTATTGACCAAGAGCTTTTTGATAAAGCAGCCATTATGGCAAAAGCTCTTAACCGCACAACTCCAAAGCAAATTGAGCACTGGGCTAAAATTGGTGAAATCATGGAAGATAATCCTGATTTGCCGTACGAATTTGTCAAGCAAGCAATTATAGCAAAGGCTGAGAAAGAAGCAGGAAAACTAGAGGCTTACACCTTTGACTAAGATCACGAATATTCTTCAAACACCTGCTTTTAAAAAGGTAGTGAAGAAACTACACAAGAATCAAAAGTCTGATCTTGATAATGCCGTGAGAGAGTTAATGAAAGACCCTTACCTCGGTGAGTTAAAGAAAGGCGACCTTTCTTTTCTACGAGTACACAAATTCAAAATGGTAAACCAGCTAACCCTACTAGGGTACAGCTATGAGGATGGCACTGTTGTTCTAGAGTTAATCGCTCTAGGCTCACATGAAAACTTTTACCGTGATGTGAAAAACTTCTTCTAATAGAAAGCTATTGGTAACAATTTCTAGTGCTTGGACTTGTTAAGGGTTTGCTGTAAATCCAGCTATTTTTCGATTTTTATAAGAGTCAGGGTTGTTTCTTATTGATAGTGATAATGACTTTATAAAATCATGTTCTGAGTTTAGTTTGTTAATCTCTTGGTCGTTTAATTCGATAGCAACCTCATATACACCAACAGATCCGCATATAACAGAGATAACATGCCTTTCATCATCTTTATATAGCGTATAGCTCCATCGTTCTTGCGCAATTATTTCCATAAGACCCTTAACTATTAAGCAGCTCTACGGATGGCAAAGCCATGACTATAACTGTTTGTTGAACAGCCGCAGTTGCTCTAGAAGAGTTGCTTTTTAACGCGATGTTTTCCCTGTCAACCTGCGGTTTGTCTACGAGTTATTTTTTGGCTTGTTCCGTGCCTAATCGACTCGTTTGGTTCACTATTTTTATCTAATATGGCTTAGTTTTACTCCTATTATAATCCTCTGGCAAGGCTCATCTATCGGGATATCACCTAAGGTCGTAACAGCCTATTTTCAATCAACTTTTCCGTGCTAAGCAGTATTGTCTGTTCGTAAATTCTGTTCTGTCTTTCTCACTTCACTCAAGCAGTGGATGCAGGAGTGACGGAGCGTTCGCGGATGCGCCTCTGGCTTATCCACGCTACAGGGGTTGGGTGCGCTTAAAGCCTTTGGGTAAAATGTGTAGTATCTACTTTGCTGAATTTAAGCCCTGAGCCATAATACTCTTCCAGTCGATCCAGTCAGGCTATTCCGCTTGTTTAATAATACCAATCCCGATAAGTTATTAATCAAGTCTATTTCGGTAATATCAGATGCTGAAACATTTTCAATGTATAAAGAATGATCGGCAACGGTATAGCAGAGACATTACGATATGATCCTTGTTGAAAATATTTGTTTCTACCGTCGTGATGGTAAGCAAAAGCAGGCTGTCATTGACAATTTAAGCTTGGAGCTTAAATCCGGTGAACAACTGGCGTTACTGGGGGATAGTGGTTCAGGGAAAACCACCCTGCTTCATCTTTTGGCTGGTTTACTCTCACCGGATGAAGGACGTATCAATATCAATGGCTTGGAAATAAGCAACTTTAATCAAGACCAGTTAGCTTTGTATAGACGCAGTATCGGTCTGATTTTTCAGCATTATCAGTTACTCCCACCTCTTACCGTGGCCGATAATATTTTATTTCAGTATCGGTTAAACAATCCTAAGGTTTCGGCTAAAAAAGAACAGCTGGATCTGCTTGAAATCGCCTCACGTTTAGGGATAGAGAATAAGCTTAAGGCTTTACCCAATGAACTTTCCGGTGGGGAACAGCAACGGGTGGGGATAGCCCGTGCGTTGATAAACCAACCTAAGTTGATACTGGCGGATGAACCTACAGGGAATCTGGATCAAGCCCGAAGTTTAGCGGTGGTGGAGTTGATGATTCAGTTATGCCGGGAACGAGAGATTAACCTGATCATGGTAACCCATAGCCAACAACTGGCGGATTATTTTGACCAGACCAAGTATTTAAAGAACGGCCATCTATCGGATTCCATATCATGAAGGCTCAGGTCATAAACTTGCAGACTAGATACGCTTATGACCCATAATATCAGTGTGGCCGAGATCCGGCTTATTCTTACCGCTCACTTACAGTTTTATCTGCGCCATCCCTTATTGATTGGACTCTTTATTATTGGACTTAGCGCGGGCACTGCACTGATTACAGCTATTCAAGGGCTTAACAGTGAAGCGGGTAACCGCTACCAGTTCTCTACCGCATTGATAGAAACTCGTATTAGCCATCTGATAAAACCTAATATTGGTGAGGAAAGATTGGATGGCGGCCTTTGGTTAGCACTGCGCCAAGCAGGAATCGATACGGCTCAACCTGTCTTAGAAGGCCGTATACGTCTCTATCCATCTCAAAAGCCTTTGGCGAATCAAGGGCTTTTAGGGAATGAAAAGTCTGTAGCGAATAAAAATCTCCAAACACAGACACTGCTTATCCGAGGGGTTAATAGCCTACAATGGCTTAATACTCGCAACGATTCCGGGTTATCGCTTACAGCAGAAACCACACAAGTAGTTACCTCGCAATCCTTAGCATTAACGACGCTATTACTGGATAGAAAAGTAGCTCAGCGCTTAAACCTAGAAGCCGAAGGAGAGAAAGAGCAGCCTCTAATTTCTCGATTAATACCTAATGAACCGGTTAATAAAACAGCACTTCAATCAAATATCAAATCATCAGATCTAAAGCTACCAGATATCAAGTTACAAACGCTTCAAGACTTAGGGCCTTGGGCCATTATGGACATCGCCCTTGCGGATCAACTCCTAGGGGCGGGTGGTCAGTTAAGCTATATCGAGCTTTCACTAACATTTCCCTCAACCACAGGTGCCGCCTCAAATCATTATCAACCGTCAGTGGAACAAATTAAACAAATAATAGGGGATCAAGCTCGCTTGATTGCCGTTGAAGCACAAGAGTTTGATACTCTGGCTTCCGCTTTCTTTTTCAACCTCAGCGCGTTAGCCATGCTAGGTTATGTGGTGGGGGCCTTTCTGAGTTATAACGCGATCCGACTAGCCCTAAATGCCCGTAAAACCCTATTGAGCCAGATGCTGCAACTGGGCTGTCGTCAATCCCATGCACTGATTGCTTTAATCATAGAGCTGAGTCTATTAAGTTTATTAACCGCACTTATTGGCAGTGTTTTAGGCTATTTAATCGCTAATGTGCTGGTATTTGATGTGAATACCACTTTAATCGGACTTTATGATCTGGATCGAGCCTTAGTGGTGCATTGGCAGTGGCGTAATCTACTGATTGGCTTTGGTTTAAATATCAGTGCGCTAATCCTATTATTATTGACTCAATTCAGCCAACAAAAGCGATTAAACCAGCTGGCTAGGCTTCAACTGCCAACGATAGGTTTGGTATTGCTGTTAATCGCCTTGCTGTTTTTCCAAGCCCAAACGCCTTTTCAGGCCATCGCCCTATGTGCCAGTATCTTAATGTTATTTATCCTGCTTACACCTCTAGTGTTAAAAACATTGGTCAATGCATCGCCTTCTTTAAAACATCCTCTTTGGCAATGGTTAAGGGCTGATACTCAACAACATATCAATGAAGTTTCTGTCGCCATTATTGCCATATTAACGGCTATAGGTGCTGCTATTGGTATGCAGGTGATGGTGGGCAGTTTTAGCACGGCTCTATCTATGCATCTGGAACAACGGCTCAGTGCTGATTTTTATATTCAACCGGATAAACCAACAGAGCAACTGCGCTTGCAGCTCCAGCAAATGGACACGGTTGCCAGAGTGGGGGTTTACCGAAAAAGTATCGCTACGCTGACTAAAATAACGGAAAAAAATAGGAATGCCATAGAAGAGAAAACCAGCTCTCTCCGGTCAAAACGTACCGTTAATCCTACTACCGCAGAGCTCGTAAGCTATGGCCCCAATGCTAAACACTTTCAGCATCTAAGACTGACAGATTCACTAGAAAGGGATAAACGACAAGTACGAGAAGATCAGATCACACAAGGACATTGTTTAGCCAATGAGCCCACCAAACTCAAATATGGCTTTGCCTTAGGGGAGACCATCCAGCTACAGCAGCATAATACGCATTTTTCTTGTCGGGTCAGTGGCTTTTATTATGATTACGGCAGCCAACAGATCACTATCGTGGTGGCAGAGCCCGTGCATAAAACCACCGGTATGAACGCTAAAACTCGCGGCTTTTCAGTGACTAAACAAACAGGAATCAACAGCAACCAATTATTCCATCAGTTGAAAAGTCAATTAAATCTACCCACTGAGCAGATCGTAGAAAATGCTCGCTTTAAGCAACTGGCTAACAAGCTGTTTGAGAAGACCTTTGCTGTCACGCATGTGTTAAACGGTTTTATTATCTTTATTGCCCTAGTGGGTATCTGGGTCAGTTTCTTAAGCCTAAGTGAGCAACAACTTAGCCAGCTAGCATTACTGCAAACTTTAGGGATTACCCGAGCCTCGCTGCTTGGGGCCAAACTGGTACAAAGCGGTCTCTTAATTACCGCGACGCTATTGATTGCTATACCACTGGGCTTAATGCTGGGCTATATCCTACTGAAGTTTATTATGCCTATCGCCTTTGGCTGGAGTATGCCTATGGTGGTGAATACTTCATCCCTCATAACACTGCTCTTTTGGGTGTTTCTGGCAGCAATTTCCGTGGCATTTATCCCTTTACTAAAACTGGTACGTCAGTCCCCCGCTGATCACTTGGCGAAACAATGAATACATTTTTATCCGGCTCTTTGAGTATTCTGTTTTACACTTTTTGTAGTCTACAGGTTTATAGCTCATATGCTTTAGCGGACGAGCCTGTGGTTCGAGGCACACCTCTGATTTTTCCACAGGATCATGGCCCACATCTTAAGCAAAGCATCGAATGGTGGTATCTGACGGCTAATCTAAAAAGTGCTTCGGGCAAGCGTTTTGGTGTGCAATGGACTCTTTTCCGTACTCAGGCAGATCAAGCCAACTTAATATCGCCTTGGTGGGATAATCAGCTCTACTTTTCTCATTTTGCTTTAGAAGATGATAATAGCCATATCGCCTTTGAACGTTTTGCCCGAACAGGACAAGCCGAAATCATCCCCCAACCCTTTATGGCTAGAATCGATCACTGGATACTGCAAAGCCAATCGGATCATTTTTTACCTCTGGAATTACAAGCTAAAGAGGAGGGTTACAGCGTTAATCTCACCTTCAGCAATAGCCCAAGAGTGTTACACGGGGATAAGGGGTTTAGTCAGAAGACAGGCGAGGGCCATGCTTCCTATTACTACAGCTACCCTTTATTAGAAGCCGCAGGTAGCATCACCTTTAAAGATGAACAATATCAGGTGACGGGTTCAGCTTGGTATGACAGAGAGTGGTCATCGGGATTACTTAGTGAAAACTACAGTGGCTGGGACTGGTTTAGTATACAAAAATCCTCACCTGATTCTGGTGCGCTGATGGTGTTTTGTCTACGAGAGAAAGCTCTAGAGGGTAGGCAGCAAAAGTATCGCTATTGCAGTGGCAGTGATATTTCGCAAAGTGGTCAGGTTAACACTCTGAATCATCAGGACATCCAACTTAAAGCCACCGAGTTTGTCACTTTAGACAAACATCAATATCCCATTCAATGGCAGCTAAATATTCAACAACCCTCGGATTTAACCGATACACAATTGACGATCCAAAGCACCAATAAAGACAGCCGAAACCCGCTCTCTATTCCCTACTGGGAGGGAAGAGTTCAGGTTTCGGGGGATTTCAATGGCGTGGGGTATGTGGAGCTAACGGGCTATTAAAGCGGGTTTTTAATACTCGTAATCAAATGATCAATATCCTGCCGGGAGATATCCATATGAGTAACTAAGCGCATACCTTGATACCCCGGTGAGAATAAAATACCTTGTTGCTCTAATGTAGATGAGATCTGCTCAATATTGATACTGTCCTCAATATCTACAAAAACAATATTAGTCTGCACTGGATATGCTGAAGTATCAAAACCTGGCAGGTTATCCAGCTGCTCAGCCAGATAATGTGCATTGGCATGATCCTCAGCTAGACGCTCAATATTTTCCATCAGCGCCAGCTTGCCTGCCGCTGCCAGAATCCCTACCTGGCGCATAGCTCCACCGACCATTTTCCTTAAGCGACGGGCCTGGTCAATAGTGCTCTTACGCCCCATAAGCAAAGAGCCTACTGGCGCCCCCAGTCCTTTAGATAGGCATATGGTCATGGAGTCAAACGGCTTGGCTATCTCGGTAATATCCACACCCAAAGCAACAGCTGCATTATACGCCCGCGCACCATCCAAGTGCAGCTGTAAGCCATGATGATCAGCAAATTCACGGGCTTCGTTTAGATAGTCAATCGGTAGCACCTTACCGCCAATAGTATTTTCCAAGCTTAATAATTTAGTGCGAGCAAAATGACTATCATCCGGTTTGATGGCTTTGGCCAGCTTATCAAACGGCAAGGAACCATCGGGTAGGTTTTCTATGGGCTGGGGCTGTACAGAACCCAGTACCGCAGCCCCACCAGCTTCGTATTTATAATTATGGGCATCCTGACCACACAGATACTCATCGCCTCGTCCACAATGGCTTAAAATCCCTAACAGGTTGGCTTGAGTACCGGAACTGGTAAACAACGCAGCTTCAAACCCGTGACGTTCTGCCGCCCATTGTTCCAACTCATTTACCGTCGGATCATCACCATAAACATCGTCGCCCACTGGCGCTTTAGCCATCACCGCACGCATTTTTTCACTGGGCTGGGTCACAGTATCAGAACGGAAATCAATCACAGTAAGCTCCTGTTATTTATCTTCTATCGCAAGGCTATTAATTAACAAGCCTTCCTTCTCCCCAAAAGCAGGGCAGCATTAGAGTAAAAACTTCGCACTTTTATGCCATCAGTACAAGGTGGATTATTCTGTTTGTTTTTCAATCATCCATTCCACTTACATACTCTTTTGAGCACTTATTGGTCTGTCGTTTATACCAAAACCGATAATTTCTTATAGAAAAATTGGGGAGAGTCAAGATCAATCTAGATGTGATCAGAGGTTGCTATCACTGATAACTTATCGGGAATGGTATTATTATTAATTCACACTGGAACCGACTCATAAGTAAAATCTGCATTTGAGCCTAACTGCCAGACAAGATATATTTAACATATTAACTATTCAAAATAGTAACCAACTCATTAGGGCCCATCTGTGACTATCAAGCTGTCTGTTGTTGATCAATCTCCTGTACACGGCACTCATCCTGCCAGCGAAGCCCCTAGATTATCCGTCGAGCTAGCCAGAGCTTGTGACCAGTTGGGTTATTACCGTTACTGGGTTGCGGAGCATCACGACAGTATTCACTTTGCTAATCCTTGCCCAGAAATTTTAGTCACCCGTATTGCCAGTGCCACAGAAAATATCCGAGTGGGCAGTGGTGGGGTTATGCTGAATCACTACAGCCCTTATAAAGTGGCCGAGTGTTTTAAGATGTTAGCCACATTGTTTCCTGACCGAATTGATTTAGGTATTGGTCGAGCCCCCGGCGGTACCCAATTAACCTCTCAGGCCCTGTCCTATTTTTCCAGACCTCATCACGGTGAGCTCTACGCCAATCAAGCCCAGGATCTAAAACACTTTATCGATGGCACTATTCCAGAGGATAACCCTTACCATAGTCTAAAAGTTTTACCTGACGATGAACCAAAGCCTGAGATGTGGATGTTAGGCTCCAGCGGTGGCAGTGCGGGTTTTGCCGGTTATCTGGGTTATAACATTGCTCTGGCCCGCTTTATTGATCCTGATAATTGTAGCCCCGAGATCTTTAAGGAACACCTCAAAGAGTGGCAAGCCTCCGAACATCAGGGACAGCCCAATAAAATGCTGGCTATCGCTTGTATCTGTGCCGAAACAGAAGATGATGCTCGATTGATTGCAGGTACGCCGGTTTATCGAAAGTTGGCAGCACAGATGGGGCTTCGTGAAGACTTCCTGACACCAGGAGAAGTGCAGGATAAATACCGGGCGCTACCCGCTTCTTATCAAGCCCAGTTTGACCATATTTTAAATGGCTTTACTGTAGGTACATCAGAACAATGTTGGGATGAAATAACCCAACTGGCAAAAGACTACCAATGTGATGAGATTGGAACCGTCGCGGTAACCTATAGCTTTGAAGATCGATTGAAGAGTTATCAGTTATTGGCGAAGGGATTGTAAAAATACGCTATGCTGAGATCTGCTTAACTTTCTGACAATAAGGAACATTATGATCAGGTTATTCAGCTTTGGCCCACGCTTTGGGGTACAAGATCTCAGTCCATTTGTACTTAAAGTGGACGCTTATCTACGTATAGCAGGTATTCCATTCGATTCTAAAATGGGTTTTGGCAATCTAAAGAGATCCCCTAAAGGTAAGCTTCCTTATATTCAAGATGGGAATCAGCAGGTTTCTGATTCCTTCTTTATTCTGCAGCACCTTAAGCAAAATCACTCGGATCTGGATCGTCACCTAACGGAAGAGCAAAAAGCCATTGCCAATTTAACCATTCGTTCTCTGGATGAGAGTTTGTATTGGTGTTTGGTGTATACCCGCTGGATTCGCGAAGACAGTTGGAAGATCGTTAAGCCTGCCCTTTTCAGTAAGATGCCACTTCATTTACGCTATATCGCCCCTTTTGTTGCAAGAAATCGTATTCGTACAAGTCTAGCGAAGCAGGGAATGGGCAGGCATTCTGATGAAGAGATCTTGGCCATTGGCCGCAGTATTTTGCAAGATCTGTCGATACTATTGGGCGATAAGCCTTATTTTTTTGGCAATAAGCCCAGTTCCCTGGATGCTGTAGCTTATGGCTTTTTGGCTCAGGTGATTTTATCGGAGTTGGATAGTGCTATGAAACCTATCGCTTGTGAGTTTACAAATCTCGTTAATTTCTGCCAACGGATTCAGGATGAATTCTATCCAAGTTAAATAAGCTAAAACGGTAAAACATCAGAGGGATATGATGAAAATACTGACCATACACGTCGTAATCTGCAGTGTAATGACTGCTCTAATTTCCAGCATGCTACGACTATATTTCGATAGTCTCGCTTCTGTGCCATTAGTGGACTATATCGCCTATACCGGTTTATGGCTCCTGGGGTTTACCTTTATGGTTGCTACAGGAGGTGGTCAACACCATGAAAATCACCAAGCCTCTCTGACACTCCGTGAACTGGTAAGTCGTGACGAAGACCGTCAGGATCATGTTAACCGAGTCAATTCCAGTCTCACGTTGTTTATAACCGGTTGCCTGTGTTTACTGACCAGTTTGATTGGTTATTTTTTGGGCTGGTGGTGAAAATTCAGCTCTGGAAAACAACGATCAAGCCTTTGAAAATTAGCTGTAATTTCTTGTTTCACTCTATCTCTTTTATCTGGATATTCAGATTGGAGCTATACTCCAAAAGAAGGGGCTAATAAAAGAAGGGCGGTTACGATACAGTTAATTGACAGATCTAAAACAGTATTTCGATATTTCCCATCTTTCAATCAGAAAAGATCACAGTCTTTTGCAGAGAGCTTGTGCTTAGATCTTTATTAGAAAAAACCTTGAGTAAATGCTTTACAAAACAAGGCGTAACCAATGATAGGACAGGAAGATCTTTGCCAAACAGTACTTGAACAAGCGCAAGTGCCTATTATTGTGACTCAGCAAGATGGTCGTTTCATCTCCGCTAACAAAACAGCCACTGAAGTGTTTGGCTTGCCTAAAACAGAGTTAATCTCCTATACACTCGATGAGTTTATTCCTCAGTTAACAAACCCTGACGTACAGCAGATTTCTATTGTTCAAGAAAAACAAGATGACATTATTTTTCAGGTTTCTGTCACCCAATCGATACACCAAGATAGCCTTATTTATTCGTATGTTCTAACCAATATCTCTCTTCGATATCAAACAGAGAAAAGAGCGTGGGATAGCATGGCACGCAGTGCCGCCATTATTGACTCTGTGAAAGATGGTATTTTGACTCTGGATGAACATGGCAATGTCGTTAACATGAATATTGCAGGGGAAAAGATTTTTGGTTATTTCATTGGAGAGGTTGAAGGACAACATATTAGCCTGTTAGTCCCAGAAACCTCTGATGGTTCAGACGTTTCTGATCGATCAGAAGAGATTACGGATAAAAGCAAAGCGAAACAGCAACTTCCTAGTCATTTCCAACAAGATAAAAATATCGAAACTCTTGGTTATCATAAAAAAGGTTTTACCTTTCCTATAGAACTTTCTGTTCGATGTTTCTCTTTAGAAAACAAAAATTTTTACACTGCGGTAATCAGTGATATTAGCGAACGAAAACTGGTAGAAGCTGAGCTAGATCGACATAGAGAGCACTTGCAAGAGATGGTTTCTATGGCCACAAGTGAAGTTAATGCCATTGTACAAACCACCGTTAATGGCGTGATTACGATTAACGAAAAGGGAGACATTCAGCTTTTCAATCCTGCAGCAGAAAAGCTGTTTGGCTGGCAAGCCAGTGAGCTTATTGGTTGTAATGTGGCTGTACTCGTACCTGAAATAGATGAACATACCCATAATAGTTTTATTCAACGTTATTTAGACACCAAACAGCCAAGAATAGTAGGGATAGGAAGGGAAGTTGAAGCCAGACATAAAGATGGCAGTAATTTCCCGGCTCATCTATCCATAGGTTATAGCGATCAGGGACATGATCAGCACCTATTTGTTGCTTTTGTGACTGATATTTCAGATCAGAAAAAAGCCGAAAAAGAACTCATCAACGCGAAGGAAAAAGCGGAAGATGCAGCCCGTATCAAAGCAAATTTTCTTGCGAATATGAGTCATGAGATACGTACGCCTATGAATGCGATTATTGGCTATTCGGAGGTGATAAAAGAAGATAGCAGCCTTACATCCAGCAGTCGCCGTCATATTAATACCATCATCAACTCCGGCAATAATCTGCTCGGGATTATTAATGATATTCTTGATTTTTCTAAAATCGAATCAGGCCAAATTAAATTAGAACAGGTGTGCTATCACCTACAGAATGCCACTCAGGATGCCTTGCAAACCCTCAGATTTAAAGCGACTGAAAAAAATTTGGCCTTAGAGTTTATTGTCGATCCATTATTGCCTCAAAAGGTTATCGGAGACCCTTCAAGATTAAGGCAAGTCATACTCAACCTTATTGGCAATGCGATTAAGTTTACGCAACAAGGCAATGTCACCCTAACCATAAAACCGGCTGAGATATCCAATTTTATCCACTTTTGTATCTCTGATACCGGCATAGGTATGAGCCCAAGCCAAATAAAGCATGTCTTTGAAGCATTTTCTCAAGCGGATGCCAGCACTAACAGGCGCTTTGGAGGAACAGGCTTAGGTACAACTATCAGTAAACAGATTGTTGAGCTAATGCAGGGTAAAATCTGGATTGAAAGTGAACCCAATCAAGGTAGCCATTTCCACTTTATTGTTTCTCTCCCCCAAGCCCCGGATCACCTTGATGCTCTATTTGGAGAAGAAAGCAGTCAATCCAAAAATTACAATTCGCCACGAGCATTCGATATTTTACTGGCTGAAGACCTTGCCACTAATGCAGAACTTGCCACACTCCGTCTGGAGCAACAGGGCCATAAGGTCACCTGGGTTGAAAATGGTCAGCAAGCTTTAGCAGCAGCCCTAGAAACAAAATACGATCTGATTCTGATGGATATTCAGATGCCCGAGATGGATGGCTTAACAGCCTCTCGGCTTATCCGGCAACAATCAAAATCCAGCTTACAGCCAATCCCTATTGTCGCGCTTACTGCCAGTGTATTAAAAGAAGATCAGCAAGATTGTTTTGATGCGGGTCTGGATGCCATCATAGGTAAGCCTATCGATTTTAATGAGATGTTCCAGACAATGGAAAGCCTTGTACCACAAGGCTGGGGGGAACCTCGCTCTAGTATAGAAAAAAACACACTCAACGAAGACTCTCCAACAGTAATAAAAAGTAGATTGCAACAGTCTTCTATCGATCTCTCTGCTATCGCTGGGCAAGTGGATTATAAAAAAGGCTTGGCCGCTTGGGGGGATACTCTCATCTATATCAAAGCTATCCAATCACTTCTTAATGATCGAATGCAGGATAGTGAAAGGATGATAGAAGCATTACGGCTAACACCACCGGATATTTCTGAGATACAAAAAATTGCCCATGGCTTGAAAGGAGTGGCGGGCAATCTCTACCTGAAAGCAGTGCCCGACATCTGTTTTAAAATCGAGCAAAACATAAAGGAAAACCAGATCTCACAAATAATAGATCTCTGCTTACTTCTGCAAAAATCAATGCAACAACTACAAATCAGTATGAACCTATTACAAATTCCAGAGGATAAAAAAGACACGGATCAACTAAAAATATTCTCAAAAGAAGAGTTAATACCATTGCTGAACAATATTTATATTGGAGCAGATGCACTTAATCCCGATACGGTTATGCCTCTTCTGATGCAAATAGAAACATCTTGTCATACAGAAACTTTTCAATCTTTTGTGGAATGTATTGAAAGTTTTGATTTTGATCGTCTAAAAATAGAAATAGAAGCCCTTATCGTGAGTTTAGAGTCATCCGACGGATAAGCTTCTGAGCTAAATGGCCATCGAATAGCGATTTTATGGGAGATGGATAATGCTCGAAATGATTTTGTTTGAGTCTATCTTAAACCTTTATCTCCACAATAAGGAGGATGCGGTATGTCCTTCAGACTGAAGGTAATTGCAGGCCTGTTTTTAATACAGAGTCTTATCTTAAGTACTCTATTTTATATTTGTATCAATATCTTGCATGACGCCACTAAGGAAGGGCTCATTACGCGAGCCCAATCGACGACGCAACTACTGGCCTCCCTGGCTAAGGACAGTGTGCTGTCTTATGATCTCGCGACGTTAGCATCATATGCCGAAGATATCATGCAGCAGCCCGGCATGGCCTATATTCGAATCGTTGATCATGCGGGTAATATTCTTGTAACTGCTGGACAAGCTCCTGTTAACTCCATACAAGCTGATCAGGATATTTTCCACTCCAGCGATAGTATCTTTGACAGTGCTTCTGAAATAAAAGAAAACAATATGAGTTTTGGTCGAGTGGAGATAGGGCTAGATACACAGTTTGCTCAACACGCCGATCAACAAACGCGTCGGTTACTAATCATAGTTTCCTTAATTTCCATTCTGATAAGCACTATATTTACCTTATTTCTGAGTCGCTATCTCACGTTGCAACTCAATGCTCTTGTGGATGGCGCTAAAGCTCTGGCAAAAGGAGAGAGAGAATATCGTATCCCCGTTTCGGGTACCGATGAATTAACTCAAGTATCTATTAGCTTTAATCATATGGCAGAGAATCTAAGCCAAACCTACACCATCCTTGAAAAAGAGAGCGCGATCAATAACGCCATGTTTGAGACCTCCCCCAGTGGCATTTTTATTACGGATGCAGAGGGAAAGATATCTCATTTTAACCAAGCCGCTGAGAAGCTCTTCGACTACCAAGCAAAAGAAATTTATCAAAAAAATATCAAGCAATTGATACCCGATAGCGATACTGATGCCCTACATCCTAATAATCACAGCAACGATAGCCAAGAGATAGAAGATAGCCGTAAAGCCAAACATGGGAAAGAGATGACCGCCTGTAAAAAGTCAGGTGAGGTATTCCCTATTCACCTCGCAATAGGGGATATGGAAATCCAAAATAGACATCTCATGGTTGGCATTATTACGGATATTACTGAACGTAAAAAGAACGAATGGGCCTTACAGGAATATAAAAGCAATCTGGAAACGACCGTAAAAAAACGAACCGAGGAGTTAGAAATAGCAAAAGATGCTGCCGAAGCCGGGGCTAAAACAAAATCAGCCTTTATTGCGAATATGAGCCATGAAATACGCACCCCGATGAACGCCATTATCGGCTTTTCTGAAGTACTCTTAATGGATACCAGTGTTCAGAAAAAAACCAGACAGCAAGTGAACACCATCCTACAATCTGCAAAATCATTACTCAGCATTATCAATGATATTCTGGATGTCTCTAAGCTGGAAAGCGGTAAATTTTCACTGGAAGAGATAGCCTTTCATTTGCCCAATGCTTTAGCTGAAGCCCTAAAAACAATTGAATTCCAAGCTGAAGAAAAAGGTCTGAAACTGTCATTAATTATCGATAACTCTTTAGAAGATCGCTATATGGGGGACCCTACTCGCTTGCGTCAGGTTATTCTAAATCTTGTTAGCAATGCCATAAAGTTTACTGAGAAAGGCTTCGTAAAAGTTCAGGTTGAACCGGATCGGTCAGAAAAAGACACTCTGTTATTTCGTGTATTGGACTCCGGTATAGGGATGAGTGAGCAGCAGTGTAAACAGATTTTTGAGCCCTTTACTCAGGCGGATACAAGTACAACACGACGCTTTGGCGGTACAGGGCTTGGAACCTCTATCTGTAAGCAAATTGTCGAATTGATGCATGGAGAAATTACAGTTAAAAGCCAGCCGGGAATCGGTTCAGAGTTTTTCTTCACCTATAAAATGTCAAAAGTTCCGGAGGGTGTAGACTGTTTATATGATGATAGTAATATAAGCCACGATGAATACGTATCTCCGCGAACCTTCAATATATTGTTGGCCGAAGATATTGAAACCAATGCTCAGTTGGTCACTCTGCGCCTGGAACACCTTGGTCATAAAATCACCTGGGTAAGAGATGGCGAGGAGGCGGTAACGGCATATAAAGAAAATGACTTTGATCTTATTTTAATGGATATCATGATGCCTAATATGGATGGCTTAGAAGCCGCTCAACAGATTCGGCACACGGATAAGGATAAAAATAAACCCATTATTATCATGGCATTAACAGCCAGTGTCATGCGCGAAGACCATCAACACTGTCGAGATGCAGGTATGAATCGAGTAGAAGCTAAGCCGATAGACTTTAAAAAGCTTTTACAGGATATGGAAGAACTCGTCCCTCAAGATTTAGGTCAGCAAGCTACTTTACACAATATCGAGCTATCTAATAATACCTGTGTTGATTTTAGCCCTATCAAACACTGTATTAATGCCGACGAGGCCATCTCTGTCTGGCAGGATGCTTTAATTTATGTTCAAGCCTTGCAAAAATTTGCCGATGAACATGAACAAGACGCCGTCGATATTAAAAACGCATTACAAGAGCCCTCGGATAATGGCCAGACAGCCAGAGTTATTGCTCATACGCTTAAAGGCCTTGCAGGGAATTTACAGTTTAAAGAGATCACAGAGCTAACGATAGAGATCGATGCGGCACTTAAAGCCAATCACCTCGATCATGCTGTATCACGTTTAGACAATCTACACAGAGAACTACAACGGGCCGTTGTTGCCATCCGGAAATTAAAACTCCCCGAGAGTGCATCACAAACATCAACGGATCTTTACGATTCAGACTCAGTTTCAAAGTTATTAAAACAGCTCTCAGGTGCCTTACTTGAGCTAAACCCTGACCATGCTACGCCTATTATTAGCGAAATAGAAAAGCAGCTTTCGAGTAACGAATTACACTCTATTCAGCAAGCCATAGACAGCTTCGATTTTGATCAAGCCCAGATCAATATCCAAAAGCTTGCCGAAGCACTTGAATTAAATATTGACTAGGACGCCATTATGAAAAAGATCCTAATTGTAGATGATGAACCCAACAACCTTCAGGTACTTCGGCAAATCCTAAAAGATCACTATCAATTGATTTTTGCTAACAATGGTAATAAGTGTTTGGAAGTAGCACCGACTCATCAACCGGATCTTATTCTTCTGGATATCATGATGCCAGATATCAACGGCTACGAGGTTTGCGAACAGCTAAAACAAGACCCCAAAACACAACATATCCCCGTTATTTTTGTTTCTGCCATGAGTGATGTGGATGATGAAGCCAAGGGGTTCGATGTAGGGGCCGTCGATTATATTCAGAAGCCTGTGTCAGCGCCTATCGTACAGCGTCGAATTAAAACTCACCTCTCTATGGTTAGAGCTCAAGAGCTAGAGCAAAGCCAAAAGGCTGCAATCTATATGCTAGGTGAAGCAGGCCATTACAATGATACTGACACTGGAGACCATATTTGGCGAATGGCGGCTTATGCCAGAGCATTAGCTGAAGCAACAGGTTGGCCAGAAGAACAAGCAGAATGGCTTGAACTCGCAGCCCCTATGCATGATACGGGTAAGATAGGTACACCAGACTCCATTCTTAAAGCGCCCAGAAAACTAACGCCGGATGAATGGACCATCATGCAGCAGCATTCTGAAATTGGCTATGGAATTTTAAGTGTTGGTAAAACCGAGATATTCAGATTGGCAGCAGAAATCGCCCGATATCATCATGAAAAGTGGGATGGTTCTGGTTACCCTCACAGTCTATCTGGGACAGATATTCCTGAATCTGCTCGAATTGTAGCCATTGCCGATGTATTTGATGCCCTAACCATGAAGCGCCCCTATAAAGACGCTTGGAAAACGGTTGATGCCATACAGGAAATAAAACGAGGGGCAGGCAACCATTTTGATCCCAGACTAGTCGATTCATTTGAGCAGATATTGCCTGAAATTATTGAAATCAAATACAGATGGCAACTTTACGCCTATGAAAGAACAGACAAACATCATCCTGATTAGCCCCATATAGGACTAAGTTCCATTATGGCGAATGATTAATAAATCGTCCCATAAAAATACCTAATTCATATAAAAGCCACATAGGAACGGCCAAAAGTGTCTGTGATATTATGTCTGGAGGTGTTAATAACATACCGACTATAAAACAGCAGATCACAACATAAGGGCGTTTTTCGGACAATGTCTCAACCGTAGCAAGGCCAGTCCAGATCAGAATAAAGGTCGCTACCGGGATTTCAAAAGCCACACCAAAAGCAAAAAATAGCTTAAGCACAAAATTCAGATAGGAATTAATATCCGTCATCACTGCCACATCACCCGGTACTGCTGAGGTGAAAAAAGCAAAGATCAATGGAAAAACCACATAATAAGCAAATACTGCCCCGGCATAAAACAACACAACACTTGAAGCTAATAGTGGTAAAGCAATCTTCTTCTCATGCTGATACAAACCTGGAGCAATAAAGCTCCAAACTTGATATAACACATAAGGAATTGCTGCAAAAACAGACAAAACTAAGGTTAATTTAAATGGAGCCAAAAAGGGGGAAGCCACTTCCGTTGCAATCATCTGAGTCCCTTCAGGCAGCAACGCTCTAAGAGGCTCAGAGACAATCATGTAAAGATCGTTAGAAAAATAGTATAAGCCCAGGAAAATTGCCAGCACAACTAAAACAGAGCGTAATAGGCGTCCTCGTAATTCAATAAGGTGCTCTATCAAGTGGCTATGTTTGCTTTCTTTTTGCTCTGCTGACGATAAGTAAGGCTGTTCGGTTTGATTCATACTTAACCTATATATTCTTGTTCTGACCTAACCAAAAGCTCTTTATTTAATAGTGCCTGACGTAGTTCCGACATCTGTTGATGTCATTTCACTCCCAGCCGTTTTGATCGAAACATGATCAGCTTCGGTATTAACGGTAGAGGTATTCTCTGACAAATTACTTGCCGTGAATGCATCATCAGGCTTAGGCTCCAGAATCGATTGCTCTTGTTGCTGTAGTGTATCCTCTAATTTACGTCGATTTTCTTCCAATTGACGTTGCAGATCTTCCATATTCAACTGTTGATTCACCTCCTGTTGAATAGCAGAAAAGCTTTGCTTAATACGACCGATCCAAACCCCTGTCGTACGAGCAGCCGTTGGTAGGCGCTCAGGCCCTAAAACCAGAAGCGCCAAAACACCGATGACAATTAATTCCAAAAAGCCAATATCAAACATCGTCTAGGCTCACAAAATATTTATCTTTTTTGCTCAGTCTTTTCAGCGGTATTTCCGATAATATGACCTGGCTCTTTCTTTTCAATAGGCGATTCTTTTTCTTGATTATCACCGTCTGTATAGTTGACTGACTCTTTAAAGCCTTTAACCGCACTCCCCAGATCACCACCTAAGTTACGCAGTTTTTTAGTTCCAAAAATCAAAATAATGATGCCAAGAACAATTAATAACTGCCAAACACTAATACCACCTAACATAAAATCCTCCTATACTTTTGCATGGTAAATTGTTGTGTAAAGACTACCTCTAGTCATTGGATACAACAATCAACGTTATATGGGATGTTTTTCAATGCATAACAAAGAAAAATAAAATTATCATTGTTATGTTTTAAATATACCAACAGAGTTTACAAGGGATTTTGATAAACCTGACAAGTTAACAGCTGTTTCTTGGTTGCTATCAGCAGAGTCAAAAGTATTTTTTGCTAACATATTAACCTCTGCGATATCGCCATTGATATTAGATACAACCTCATTTTGTTCATTAACCAAAGTCAAAACATTATCATTCATATTTTTTATAACTGAAACAGATCTCTGTATTTCTTTTAATGACAAACAGGCCTTTTCGGTAGCATCTAATGTCAGCTTTGTATTTACCGAATTATCTTCCATCAATTTAACCGAATCATTAGATTTCGTTTGTAATCTAACAATCATTTCTCGTATTTCATTGGTGCTATTTTGGGTTTTATTTGCAAGATTTCTTACTTCATCGGCGACAACAGAAAACCCTCGCCCTTGATCCCCTGCTCTTGCCGCTTCGATTGCTGCATTTAAAGCCAAAAGATTTGTCTGTTCTGCGATGCTTTGTATTACTTCTAAAATACCACCAATATTATTGGTTTCATTTGATACTTCTTTAATAACGATCTGGATGTGCTGTATTTCATTAACCAAAGCATTGATACTGACACTCATCTCATCGACCGTATTCAAACCTTTATCAGCATTATCTTTCGCTTGGTCTGCGGCTAGAGACGCTTCTTTGGTACTGGAAAATATATCCTGAGACGTCGCTGTCATTTGATTTACGGCCGATGATGTTTGCTCAAGCTTTGCCATTTGTAGCTTTGAACTTTGAGTTACTTTTTTGGCTGTAGCATATACCCTGGAAGAGAATAAATCTAAATCCTCTGCATTGCCCGTTATACTTTTAATTACATTTTTCAAACTATTGACCATAGATATTGCGGAAGCATAAATACCAGAATTATGTCCCTTACAACCTGAGTCAACATTCAAATCACCCGATGATATTTTTTTCAGCATAGCATTAATGATTTCTGGCTCACCGCCAATAGGTCGATAAACTAGTTTAACAATCAAGATAAAAATCAAAAACAGTGAAATAGCAACCATAAAACCAGATATGAGTATACTTTCTAATAGTGTACTGTATGAATCCTTATTGACATTATCCCAGTTCTCCCATGCCCATATATTCCAACCTAAAGATTTCATTCTAGATGATGCAACGACATATTCATTGCCTTCAAAATTGTAAGAGTGCAGGCTTTCATCTTTTGATTTATATTGGCTATAGCTTGGCCTTATATCCAATAAATTTTCACCTAGATAACTGGGGTCTTTTGCCGCAATAATATAACTATCCTGATTGCTTACAAAAACCTTATTTTCATCAGAAAGACTATTAATATATTCAGTAATCTTATGGATATCTAAATTCACACATAAAACAGCGACAACCTTGCCGGATCTGATTACGGGGACAGCCGCAGCCATAACGGCGTGACCTTCTGCACTAAGGTAAGGTTTTGTGAGTATTTTATGCTCGCGCTTAAAAGCTCTTGTATACCACTCTCGCTTTAATTCTTTTGCATTAAAATTGGGTACAATACCTCTATTTGAAGTGGAATATGTTTTACCATTTTCAAGGCCCAGGTATGAGTTGATTACATCAATATTTTTTACGATAGTTCCTAAGTTATCAATTAACTCACTTTCATTAACGCTGCCATTCTCGACAGGTATTTTTTGTGCTACAACTTCAAGAACATCAAATATCCTACTCATTCTTTGTTCTAAAGCATTGGATATCAGAAATGACTCAACTTTCAAGTTATGTTTGTAGTTGTTAATAGAGGAGTGACTAAAAGCCAAGTAAGAAAAGACCGATAGAGTCACCACCATAAAAATAATCACACTACCGAGATAAAATAAAACTTTTGCCTTAACACTCATGGTGCCACCTATTAATATGATTATTACTAACATCTACTATAATTATAATTAATTATAAGTCTGTCGAAAGCGTTGCAGAATATCTAAAATATCATTTTCTACTATTGATTTATTGGCATCTAATTTACTGACATGTGTGACAGATGATATTGCCTGTGATGAATTAAATATTTGACGAATACGACCTTCTAACTCTTCTGAAACCTCTGATTGTTCCTCTTTGGTTACAGATATTTGTATATTCATAGCACTCAATCGATCAATTATTTCTTGTAATTTCAAAAATGACTGCTCTGCCATAACTTCTCTACTTATATTAGCAAATGTTTCATATTTACATAATCTATTTAAAAAAAGAGAAGGATATATATCTGAGTCAATATAACTACTTGGATTATCCATAAATAATTTATTTTTTTCTGAGAAAATATCAACATCACCTGTTTTTACATCAAGCTCTAAAACCATGCATAAAGCCGATATTATTTTTCCTGATCTAATTATTGGTATTGCAGTGGCTATATAGTTACTGTCGCCTGAGTTAATATAAAAATTAATTTTTAAATCACCACTAACATGCTTGGCATACCACTCTTGGGTTAACTCTCCTCCATTAAATCTTAACGGATTGTTATTAATACCTAAATATGAATTAATAACGTCCAGGTTATTAGATATAGCACTCAGTGAGTGTAAAACTGCTTCCTCATCAATCACATTATTATCATTTATAGGAATCTTTTTTGACAAGGACTCCAGAATAACAAACATTCCGTCGATTCTCCTTTCCAACTGATTTGACTTCGTCATCTTATTTTTATTATCAGCCTTGTATGCAGAAAAAATAAAATCACATACAAAAAACAATACCACTACAAAGACAGTGACTGTAACAAAGCAAACAAATAACAATCTCATCATTCTCATAACGGTCGCCTTATATATCATAAAACAAAGTTCAAACCATCACCGGAACCAGCATTATTATTCGCTGTAAAATAAAGTAGCTAGATTTACAATATCGGTGTTATTGCTGCTAGATATAACTAAAAGGTTACGCCTATCAGTGCTTATCATTATCAATTTGATTACAAAATGATGCCGCGTAAATATTCCTGATATTTTCTTCAATTACCTCCAGCTCAACTTTTAGTTTATTGATATGCGTTGCAATCAACAAATGAACTTCAATATTATCTTCAGCTGGTACGGTAGAGTCTAAAAATTGCAATGAACACTCTAATTTTAATAATTCATATTTAAGAGCATGCATTTTTTCTTCAAAATCATTAACCACAGCGGATAGTTTTTCTTGCATAAGCACGACCAACAATCAATCATTAGACCCATATAGAGATGTAAAAAACATATAAAACAACAACAAAATAATAAATACTTAACATAAAAAAATAAGAAGAACACAAAACACCCAAGAGAAAATACTTTGACACCTACCCTATCATTGCTAATAAGCAGGCCACACATAATTACCCGGGTGTTAATATCATTGTTTTTAGTTATTATTAATAGTTAAAATAATACTCGGCAACGAATTGCTCCAGGGACCTGTTTTAGCTGTTTAACGGCTAATTCACTATATTCGGCATCAACATCCATTACGACATAACCCACCTTTTCATTAGTTTGTAAATACTGACCACTGATGTTAATTTTGTTATCAGAAAAAATTTGGTTAATATTCATTAAAACGCCTGGAGTATTTTCATGAATATGCAGCAGGCGATGCTTGTCAGGATGACCAGGCAGCCCTACCTCAGGGAAGTTAACAGAAGTAATAGTAGACCCATTATCGCTATACTTAATTAGCTTTTCTGCTACTTCATAACCGATATTTTCTTGGGCCTCCATCGTGCTTCCACCAACATGGGGGGTCAGGATTACATTATCAAATTCACGTAGAGGAGAGATAAACTCATCATTATTTGATTTAGGCTCAATTGGGAATACATCAATAGCAGCGCCTTGCAGCTTACCTGAACTTAGAGCGTCATAGAGATCATCAATCTCGACTACGGTGCCACGGGCTGCATTAATGAGTATGCTGCCTTCTTTCATGTAACCAATTTGCTCAGCGCCTATCATATATTTTGTGGCAGGTGTTTCTGGTACATGTAAACTTATAATGTCGCTGGTTTCTAGAAGCGCTTTCATCGACTTAATCTGGGTAGCCTTACCAATCGGTAGCTTAGTGACAGTGTCGTAAAAATTAACCTCCATGCCCAAGGATTCCGCCATTACACTAAGCTGAGAGCCAATGCTTCCATAACCAATAATCCCGAGTTTTTTTCCACGAATCTCATGGGAATTTTTCGCCGACTTATCCCATACACCCCGATGAGCTTTTGCATTTCGACCCGCAACACCTCGTAATAAGATAATCGCTTCAGCGATTACTAATTCAGCGACGCTACGAGTATTTGAATAGGGAGCATTAAACACTGGAATACCGCGTTCAATGGCTTTAGCTAGATTGACTTGATTCGTGCCGATACAGAAACAACCCACTGCTAAAAGTTTTTCTGCCGCATTTAAAACATTTTCATTTAACTGGGTACGTGACCTAATACCTAAAAAATGTACATCTTTAATACGCTCTATCAGTTCTTCTTCTGGCAGTGCCGTTTTTATATAGTCAATATTGGTATAGCCAGATTTTTTTAAAGTCTCAACTGCAGATTCATGCACGCCCTCTAACAATAAAAATTTAATCTTATGTTTATTTAATGATGTAATTTTTTTCACAATATAGACCTTATTAATAATTAAAACACAAGATTTAAAAAAACACTGTCAATCTCTTGCCAGAGATGATAAAAAATCTAAACCAATCATCTGCAATACTTCTAAACTCAATGCTTTCAAATAGTTCATAAAAATATAAACAAAACCATTTCGACAAACCCTAAATCCATAGTTTGACTTCATATGTCTTGTAGGTTTTTTATTTGTAAAATCATTTGAATTTAAAGTTATCTGTCATATTTTTTTGTTGTGAGGATAATTGCTCTACCTTTTCAGCAAATACTAATACCTCAAGACCTAACTGATGCCCTTGATGAGTACTATCCACTACATCTGTCATATTCCCACTAACAGATACACTGGTTTGTACTATCTCTTCAATATTCACCGATAGCTGGCTACTTCTATCTGAAGATTGATTAACAAGGGTTCGAATTTGATTAACAGCCTTTGCGGCATCATCACCCAGTTCTCGGCTAGCAACGACGTTTGTCGCTCCAGCTGCCAACTCAGTCATTAGTTCTCTTAACTGCTTTTGCATATCACTAATAATTAAGTCAATTTCACTGGTCGCTTCTACCGTTTTCTCTGCTAGCCTTCTGACCTCATCGGCTACGACCGAGAAACCTCGCCCGGCTTCCCCAGCTCGGGCTGCTTCTATTGCTGCATTCAGTGCTAGCAAGTTTGTTTGCGAAGCTAGGTCATTAATCATATCGGTTACACCATCAACCTTTGAGGATGCTTGACCTAATAGATCGCCCCTTTTATTAAGGCCATCAAAAACCAATGTGATTGTCTCCATTGTTTCGAGGGCATTACTAATCACTTTCCCGCCATTCTCCGCCACTTCACCCGTTTTCAAAGATTGCTGGTGAGACTCTTCTGAGCTGCCCGACATATCACTAACAGTGGCACTGATCTCTTCGATAGCCGTTGCAACCATTTCTGCCTGCTCATAAGTCAGTTGGTTTCCGTTCACCATTTTATCGATCGTTAGCTTTAACTCCCCTGACATGCTCTGTAAACCAGCGCTTCCCGAAACAACTTGTGATAACACGTCCGAAAGAGTTTCAGTCAACTGATTGACGGCACATCCAACCTGGTCAAATTCATCATTACGACGTTCATCAACATTCAATCGCTGAGTTAAATCTCCAGCGGATATTTTTGCTAGAGAATCAACAGCCTGATGCAGAGTTTGGCTCGCTTGACGGTGGGCTAACAGCAACAATCCAAGTACGACACCTCCAATTAACACACCACTCATCACTATTTTTTTACTGGCAAGGCCGCTGGCACTATTTGCACTTACCCGAGCTTGGCTTAACATTTCACTTCGTTTAGCCATCTGATCATTGATAATATTCAGTAATTGATCTTTGCTGCTCAAGGCTTGATGTTCACTGCTACCTAATTGAATGAGCTGTGCCCCAAATTGCTCTAAAGGTGTTTGTACAGCCTCTATTTTCGGATTAAAAAACTCTTCAAAGTTTTGTTCTACAACAAGTTGCTGAAAGTGCTCTAAAGCCTCCTCAACTTTAAGTAAGCTCTGTTTATCTTTATGATCGATCAGTAAGTCAAAAGCTTCGCGTATTACTTGAAAGCGATTCTTCATATCTGCAAATAGCCCATCACCTAACAGTGCCATTGACTCTTTCATCTGTCCCCTAAGACCGCTATTAGAATTACGACCCAAGGCATCACTCGCAGCCAGCCACTCTTTACGAGCGCTAACCCAATCAAATAATAGTTTTTCGAGAACATCATTCTCTATACCAGCAGGGCCTCCTGGCGAGACGATTGCCTTATAATCCTGATAGAAGCGATCCAATCTTTCTGTAGCGCCTTCATCTTGCGTTTGTAGGCGAGCGACCTGATCCATTAGTTCTAACTTCAGACGATAAAGATGGGTTTGCTGTTGATTAAGCCCATCGACATTCTCTGAGGCTGCGGATTGCAAGTTGAGCGACGTAATAGACAAGACAGACAATGTCAAAAAACCAACTAACGTAAAAATAACCGCTAGCCATAGCTTTTGCTTAAAGCCTATAGAGAAATTCATATATACCCCCTAGTACTGATAGGCACACTTATAATCAGATAAACAATTAGAGCTCATTCCATTACCAGTATTACTTCAGTTGATTCACTGACAGATGAGTGTCCTTACTAGGTAAATTTTATTTTTATAAAAACACTCTTTATGATTAAAAACTCAATACAGCAGGCAAACCAGTACTAAAATTGCGAGAAATATAGTTTCAATAACCATTAGAACTAGAGGCCGCCACCCCATTGCAGCTAACTCTTTAAAGGAAGATTTCATACCCAAGCCAACCATGGCTATTACCAAACACCAGCGTGACATCTCTACCATAAAACTGGATATTTCAGGTGTAATCACCCCGCCACTATTCAGGGAAACTATTAGAATAAAGGCCACTAAAAAGCCTGGAAGAGGAAAACCGGATGGTTTACTACCAGAGTCAATCCTTCCCCAGCGGGCAGCTATAAGAGAGATGATCAAGACAACGGGCACCAACATAGACACCCTAAGTAACTTGGTAAAAGTAGCAATATCACCGATACCATCCGACATCATATAGCCGGCACCAACAACCTGAGCGACATCGTGGATTGTAGCGCCTAGAAACACACCGCTAGAAATCTCATCAAGATTAAATGCAGTCACAATAAGAGGGTAAACAATCATCGCCACTGTACTCAGTGCCGTCACACAGACCACAGTAAAAATTAGATTCTTTTCAGCATTTTTATCCTGAGGCAATACAGCAGCAACCGCCAAAGCCGCCGAAGCACCACAAATACCCACTGATGATCCAGTCAAAATACTTTGTTCACGCCCCAGCTTTAACCAACGCCCTACTAATAACCCAAAAAGAATGGTCGCAGGCACCGCAACCAATACAATAACGATAGGTGTAATGCCTAAACTCATTAATTGTTCAACAGTAATACGAGCCCCCAGCAAGGCAATACCAAAACGCAGCACCGTCTTTGCCGACAATTGAATCCCTGCAACACAACGCCCCTCAGCGGACAAGTAATTCAAAGCCATCCCCATAAGCAAGGCATAAAGAATAACCGGGCCACCATAATGCTCAGAGACAAAGCTCGCAGCCATTCCTACTACTAAACAGAGAATGAATCCGGGCGTTACCTCTTCCAGTACCTGCTTCCAGCTCGTTCCGTTATCACTATTCAATGTCAATAAGCCCATCTTCCCGCCTCAACTTAGCTTTCTCGTACGAGCCTAATTACACGAACCGAGACTCTGTCAGCGTTAATTTTATTATCCAGAGACAGAGAGTGATTTAGAGAGAACATCCCTCTCAGCTACTCTGACCACCAGTCAACGCCTCTTTCTTATCAATCTACACAGAGCCAGAATTCAATGCAAGACATATTATGTCTTATATAAGACATAATTATTAAGATACATATATCTTAATATAACCAAAAAAACTATGCAGATATAAAAATAAAGACCGACGGCCAAAAAAGCCTGTACGAAAGGCTGAATATTGGTACTGTGATTTTCTGCAACACATTGAAATACAAGGTTTTTTAAGAATGATTGAAAAGACCGATAATGATTTTTTTCTGGGAAGAAGAAGCGCTTGATAAGAAAAAGCTGTATTTCTCTATGGATAAATAGGCTGAAAACGCATCAAGGTTTTGTACAAAAAATTACAATTAGGCGATTGGAAGCGAGAGTCCAATTGAAGAATAGAGAGGTTAGGAAAATATAAAGGTGCTAGGCTGACCCTATCATAATTACGGTCAGGCCAAAGCACACAAGAAATAGTGATCTGTATAGGGGCGTTGTAGAGCGAAACTTTATACTGGCTAAGTTAACTCTACTAAATATCGGTGGTTTTCCGTATTGCATAGACTAACGCGGAGCTCGATAGCCTTACCATCTAGGGCATAAGCTGTTCGTTCAACTTCAAGCAATGGTGTACCAATATCAACTTTCAGATATTCAGCTTCTTGAGCATTAGCGCACACCGCCTTTACTCGCTCTAAAGCCTTCAATACGGATACGCCAAACTCTCTTTGATAAAGACTATAAAGCGAATTAGGCAAGGGCTGCTTGTCTGCAAGATTAGGAATCAAAGCCACTGGTACTGATAACACTTCGTAGATTACAGCCCGTTCATCAAGTAAACGTTGACGTACAATCCGAGTTACCCGATCACCTGCATCCAAGCCTAGTTGCTTCTTTTCAAGCTTATTGGCAGTAACATTTTTAACACTTATAACATTACTTTCTGGCAACTTACGTTGATCGTCTAAACCAACCAGTCTAAAGAAGTGAAATAACGCCTGATCCTGAGTATGCTCAGCGACAAAGGTTCCACGCCCTTGTTTACGCACTACTAATTTCTCAGCAGTCATTTCATCCAGTGCTTTACGCACGGTTCCCTGACTCACCTTGAGCTCTGCAGCCAACTGATTCTCACTGGGCAAGCTCATACCTGGCGTCCATACATTTTCGATAAGACGTTGCACCAGGAGCTTTTTGACTTGGAGGTAAAGAGGAAGAAAATGGGTAGGACTATCTTCTGTTGTCATGCTTTAGCTTTATAGTTCGTTAAAAGAGCGCCAAAGACGCCGCTAGATCTAAATTAGAGCCATAACTATGCACCTTCAACACACTTCATGCAAGAGAACCGAGCTCAGGCTAAAATAGAAAGCAGCTATACCCTCACATTATGCATAAAAAAAGGGGCTTTACAGCCCCAAAAAGGACTTAACGTCCAGTCATACAACTATGAAAGTCTCTATATAATACTTGCTGTCATCTACATAAAATCCTAAGACAACAACCTATAAATAAAAAGAGGGGGGGGGTGGCTTCCCTCCCCCAAAGAGGACGTTATATCCTCACATGCAGAGCCACATGAAATTAAGCGCTCAGGAGCTTCAATACTGATTCAACACTGTCTTTTGCATCACCGAATAACATCCGTGTATTTTCTTTATAAAACAATGGATTATCGACACCGGCATAACCGGAGCTCATGCCTCGTTTCAATACAATAGTGGACTTACCCATCCAGGGCTCTAACACAGGCATCCCTGCAATCGGGCTGTCAGGCACATCCTGAGCCGCAGGATTAACAATATCATTGGCACCGATCACGACGGAGACATCAACATTAGGGAAGTCTTCGTTAATCTCATCCATCTCGTACACAATGTCATAAGGCACGTTTGCTTCTGCCAGCAATACATTCATATGCCCCGGCATTCGACCAGCAACAGGGTGAATACCAAAACGCACATTAACGCCTTTATCCCTTAGTTTTTTCGTCACCTCAAAGACGGTATGTTGAGCCTGGGCCACTGCCATACCGTAACCAGGCAGAATCATTACCTCTTTAGCATTCAATAATAGATCTGCCGTCTCTTGGGCTTCAATAGGGTTAACATCTCCTACTTCTCCCGGAGTGTCAGGCGTACTTCCACTAGTCTTAGGTGACCCAAATCCTCCCATGATGACGTTGATAAACTTGCGATTCATCGCCTTACACATGATGTAGCTTAGAATTGCACCACTACTACCCACCAAGGCACCGACAACAATCAGCAAATCATTGCCTAACATAAAGCCCATAGCTGCTGCGGCCCAGCCTGAGTAACTGTTCAACATGGAAACAACCACAGGCATATCTGCTCCACCTATGGCAACCACCATATGCACACCAAATATGAGAGCAATCAGCGTCATACCGACTAAAGCGAGTGTTCCACCACCTACAGCAGACTGTTCAACGTAAACACCGCATAACCAGATTGACGCAATCAACAAGCCTAAATTAAAAAGATGACGCCCAGGTAATTGCAAAGGCTTTCCGCTGATTTTAGCGCTAAGTTTCAGGTAAGCCGCTACAGAGCCAGAAAAGGTCAGAGCACCAATGAGAATACCAATATACGTTTCTACATCATGAATGGTTTTCTCTATGCCTATTAATGCACTGGAATGCTCCAATGCATTGGCATAACCAACAAACACCGCAGCTAAACCAACCAGACTATGCAGAATAGCAACCAATTCCGGCATCTGAGTCATCTCAACCCGTTTAGCCAATAGCCAGCCAATCACGCCACCGGAGATCATTCCTCCGATTAAGATGATCTGATTGTTACTCACAAAACCAACAATCGTGACCAGCAGAGCAAGCCCCATGCCTAACATGCCATAGAGATTGCCTCGACGAGCGGATTCCTGGTGACTCAAACCGTTCAGGGCGAGAATGAATAACGCACCGGCTCCAATATACGAAACCGTTATTACACCTGAATTCATAATATTCTCCCCCTACTTCCTAAACATACGCAACATGCGCTGGGTAACAGCAAAACCGCCCACGATATTGATACTGGTAATAAAAACAGCCAAAGTAGCCAGCCCTGCAACCAGAGGACTGGTGCTAGAAATTTGAATCAAGGCACCAATAACAATGATGCTGCTGATTGCATTGGTCACACTCATCAACGGGGTGTGTAAGGAATGAGATACCCCCCAAATCACCATGTAACCGATAAAGCAGGACAAAACAAAGACTGACAAATGGCCGATAAATGCAGGAGGCGCAACCATACCTAAGCCAAACAGCACCAACCCACAGGCCGCTAAAGGAATTAAAAAAGAGAGAGGATGAGCAGGTTTTACAGCTGCTTTTTCCAAAGCTTCTTTAGCTTTAATACCAACATCTTCTTTTGGTGCGACAGATATTCTTGGTGCAGGAGGTGGCCAGGTAATTTCACCACTATCAACGACTGTCGCACCGCGAATCACCTCATCATCCATATTGACATCGAGTTCTCCGTTTTTTTCAGGGCAGAGATCCGTCAATAGATGACGTAAATTGGTGGCATACAGCTGGCTGGATTGTGCAGCCAAACGACTCGGAAGATTGGTATAACCGATTAGAGTTACGCCATGTTTGATCACTACCTTATTAGCTTCCGTCAGTTTGCAATTACCGCCGGCTTCAGCAGCCAAATCGACAATGACACTGCCGGGTTTCATATTGGCAACCATACGCTCTGTGATAAGCTCAGGTGCAGGTCTTCCGGGAATCAAAGCGGTAGTAATGATGATATCTACCTCCGCAGCTTGTGCGGCAAACAGATCCATTTCAGCTTTAATAAATTCCGGACTCATCGTCTTGGCATAGCCGCCATCACCAGAACCATCTTCGTCGTCAAAGTCGAGCATCAAGAACTCAGCGTTCATACTCTCAACTTGTTCTTTTACTTCGGGTCGAGTGTCAAAAGCCCTGACGACAGCGCCCATACTCTTGGCCGCTCCAATCGCCGCCAAACCTGCCACACCAGCACCGATGACAAGTACTTTGGCAGGAGGAATTTTGCCCGCAGCAGTAATCTGCCCCGTAAAGAAGCGACCAAAGTGTTGCGCTGCTTCAACGACTGCCCTATAGCCAGCAATGTTTGCCATAGAGCTGAGCGCATCCATTTTCTGCGCTCTGGAGATCCTAGGCACACTATCCATCGCCAAAGCGGTCACGCCGCGCTCAGAGAGTTCTTTCAGCATCTCAGGGTTTTGTGCGGGATAGAGAAAACTAATCAGCGTCTGATGTGCTTTTAATAACTCAACACCATAGAAACCAAGCTCTGGATGTTCTTTAGGAGGACGTACCTTCATAATGATATCGGAGGTAGTCCAAAGCTCACGCGGATCTTCGATAACCTCAACGCCGACCTGATCATACTGCTCATCACCAAAACTAGCGGCTTCACCTGCTTTAGACTCAATGGCAATGGTAAACCCCAACTTCTGGAGCTGAGTAGCCACTTCAGGAGTCAAGGCTACGCGCTTTTCACCTTCTTCTATTTCCTTTGGGACACCAATTCTCATGGCTTACTTCCCCTTTATGTATGCTGAATAAATACGAGTATTGAAAGAATTCTGGACACAACAGTCCCTTACTCACGGAAACGTAAGTTATTTAAAAATTAGGGACATGTTGTGATAGCCAGAATTAAGGTATCCACCCTGCTCCTAACTTTAGGAGCATTGGATGCTCGGAACCTGTCATTCCAAAACGCTTAATTCCGGCTAATCATCACTTAAGATGGGCAAAGCACAATCTTGGCTGCAGCTGTTTTCCCCTGATCAAGATCGACGAAGGCCTGAGCGCCATCGTCCAGTTTACGGGTTTCAACCCAGGCAAGATCACCTAAAGCACCACTATAAAGTGCGCCCACAGCAGCCTGCATATCAACCTGCGTATAAGAAAAACAACCGATAAAGCTCACTTCGAAAAGAGTCAGTTTACGCACATCCAATTCACCTGCGGATTCTTGTAAACCCACATGCAGCAAAATGCCACCCGGTTTCACGGCCTGCACAGAAACGCTGCGTGTCACCGTTGCACCAACCGCATCAACGACTAACTCAAAACCATTTTCTTCTAGTTTGGCGTCATGAATAGGGTTATGTACCTGACATACACCAGTTGCTTGAGCTGTTTCAAGTCGCAGAGGATTGGTATCACTCAGTACAATCTCCTGGCACCCCTTACTCTTCAGGAAAAGAGCGACGAGCAGGCCTATAGAGCCTGCACCGATAACCAAGGCTCGCCCTTCACTTAATGGTCGAGTTGCAATTTTCTCTGCCAATGCCAAAGCATGCAGGGCCGTAGCAGCAGGTTCCGCGAGGGCCGCATGAACAGGATTCATATCCTCTGGTATAGGGATAAGGTTTGTTTCAGGAATAGTGGTCAACTCGGCTAAAGCCCCTGGGCGCGCCAAACCAATAGCCGTGCGATTACCACATAAATTAGTACGCCCAGTCAGACAAGCATGGCACTCACCACAAGTGATCAGTGGATTAAGCACAACCCTCTGGCCTTTATATCGCCCTTCAACCACAACGCCACAGGCCTCATGCCCCAAGACCAGCGGCGGGACACGACGAGGGTCATGCCCATGATAGGCATGCATATCCGAACCACAAATTCCTGCGGCTTCGATACGAACCAGAGCATCACCCGGTGCCACTTGTGGCAGCGGTTCATCACGGAAGGTCATCTCATTGTTTGCGGTATAGACAAGTGCTTTCATAGCATCCCCCTTAATCTATTAGAACTCTTAAAATCTATTAGAGCTCTTAAATTGACCTACTAGGTCTCTACATGACTCAACGCCATTTAGCTGATAGTCAGACTACTTAGCGGTAAAACCGCCATCAACAAAGAGCACTTGACCAGTGACATAATCAGAGGCTCTTGAAGCCAGGAAAATCAACGGGCCATCCAAATCCGTCAGCTGACCGTTGCGGCCAATCGATGTTTGATCCGCTAGTTTCTGCGCGCGCTCTGTATCGTTGAATACTGGAGCCGTCAGTTCCGTTGGGAAAAAGCCCGGAGCAATGGCATTACAATTAATCCCCTCTGCCGACCAGGCTTCAGCCATAGCGCGGGTCATCTGTGCAACACCGCCCTTAGAGGCACCGTAAGGTAAGCTATTTGCAAACGCCCTTTCAGACTGTAACGAGGCAATATTAACCACCCGCCCCCAGCCTTTAGCCTTCATGGCAGGCACTAGTGCACGGGCTAGAAAAAATGGTGTTTTCAAATTAATATTCAAAGTCTGATCCCAAGACTCTGGGCTAATTTCATCAACGGGTTGCCGCAGGTTCAAACCTGCTGCATTAACCAAGATATCCGGTGCACCAAAGGGCTTTGTAATCTGCTCAACAAGCTCATCCAATTGTTTCAGATCGCTAAGATCTGCCACAACCGCTGCTGCCTGCCCTTCTTGTTCTTCGATGAGCCGGACACTTTCATACAAGGGTTCTGCACGACGCGCCATCACAACCACTTGGGCGCCTGCACCGGCTAACGCCAATGCCATCGCCCTACCGATCCCTGAATTACCCCCGGTGACGAGGGCAACTCGACCGGCCAAACTGTAAGATTCCAGTTGACCATTCATCGTTTAGTATTCCAGTTGGAAGTCATCGTTTGGGAAGTATTTACGCAGGCGGTCATCACCCGTACGCGCATGAGCTTCCATACCCTCTAAGCGTGATATACGTGCCGTAACTGCCGCAACCTCACGGTTAGCTTCACGGGTCAAACGCTGATAAGACACAACCTTGATAAACTTGCTGGCAGAAAGACCACCGGTATAACGACCTGCACCCTTGGTTGGTAAAATATGATTCGGCCCAGAACACTTATCGCCAAACGCAACTGTTGCTTCTTCACCCAAGAACAAAGAACCGTAATTGGTTAGATTTTGCAGCCAATAATCCAGATCTTCACATTGAACCTCAAGGTGCTCAGAGGCATATTCATCACTCACCTGCACCAACTCTTCGCGAGTATCACACAGGATAACTTCGCCATAGTCACGCCAAGCTGTCGTTGCTGCCTCACGTGCAATTTCAGGTAATGCCTCAATTAAACCAGGCATTAGCGCCATAACCTTCTCGGCAAGTTCCTTGCTGTCAGTAAACAACCAGGCAGGGGTATCTGGGCCATGTTCCGCCTGGCCAACCAGATCAGAAGCAACTATTGCAGGATCTGCGCTCGCATCAGCAATTACAGCAATCTCAGAAGGACCAGCAAACATATCAATACCAACACGACCAAACAGCTGGCGCTTGGACTCAGCAACAAAACGGTTACCAGGGCCCACCAAGATATCTGCAGAGTTACCAGTGAATAGGCCATTCGCCATAGAAGAAATAGCCTGAACACCACCCAGAGCCAAGATATGATCTGCACCACAAAGCTTCATGGTATAAAGAATTGCAGGATTAACCCCGACACCTGGACGAGCTGGTGAACAGGCCACAACATTTTTAACGCCCGCTACCTTTGCCGTCGTGATACTCATAATGGCCGAGGCAACATGGGAATAACGACCGCCAGGGACATAACAACCCGCTGTATTCATAGGAATCAGCTTTTGACCCGCAAACAAACCCGGTGATAGCTCAGTCTCAAACTCGCTCATGGAAGCCAGTTGTTTTTCCGCAAATTTACGCACACGATCGTGAGCAAACTGAAGATCATCTTTCATCTGCTGAGTAATCGATTGCTCAGCCGCGGCAATGGTCTCTTCAGAGACAAGAATTTCACCGTCCCAGTTATCCAGTTTTTTAGTATATTCTTTAACCTTTTCTTCGCCACCTGCATCGATCTCTCCCAGCATATCGGTGACAAGTTTGCTCACATCATCATGGCCAGTGGCTGCAGTTTTAGAAGCTTTTTTCAGGTATCGAATAGTCATAGTCTAAGTCTCCAAATAAGGATTACATTCAGTTTTTGTTATGGTCTAACAGTCCCGTATACCGTTTTTCAGGCATACGAATCCCTCGTAAACAAATCGTTAACGATAAAATTTCAGGTTAAAAGGGTGTTTAAATTAAATAATGACGCCTAATTTACGTTAAAGCCCAAAGTGATAATTCAGGCACAAAAGCAAGTAACAGAACGACGGCAAGCATAGAAAGAACATAGGGCAGGGCGTATCTTGCTACCTGTAATACCGGTGTGCCGCTGACCCCTGATACCACAAACAGATTGAGCCCCAGTGGTGGCGTAATAAATCCAACCCCAAGCGCAGACACCATCACAATACAAAAGTGGATATCATCCATACCGATAGAACGAGCAAGCGGTAATAAGATCGGAGATAAAACAACAATATTAGGAGTCGTCTCCATCACACAGCCTGCAAGAATAAGAATACCAATCATGATCAGCAGCAGCAGAACAGGATCATCTGTTAGCTCCGTCATAACAGATACAAATGTTTGCGGTACTTCCAATACAGCCAATGTCTGTGCCAGTGGTAGAGACATAGCAATAATGGGTAGAATCATTCCATTGACTTTGGCCGAACTCAGTAACATCTTAGGAAAATCGCGCCAGCTAATGGTCTTCTGCATGAAACCGATAGCTAAACCAACAATTACGGCTACACCTGCTGCTTCGGTTGGTGTAAACATGCCTGAGTAAATACCACCTAGGATGATAAATGGAATCATCAGGGCATAACGTCCATCCCATACAGCCTTGAGCCAACGACTCATAGAGAAGCCTTGCTTGGAATCTTCATAACCGTTCAATGCGTTAAGCACAACATTGGTCAGCATGATAGAAGCCATGATTAACAAACCTGGAATGGCCGCCGCAAGAAACAATGTTGATGCGGATATACCTAGAATCAAACCAATAATGATATAAGCGATTGATGGCGGTATTAGAATACCGGTACAAGACCCGGCCGCAACCAAAGCACAGGCGTAAGCCTTTGGATATCCACGCTCTACCAGTCGATGAATTGTCATCCGACCCACCGCAGCAGCACCTGCAGCATCAGAACCAGAGATACAAGCAAAGAAACCACAGCCAAGCACTGTTGAAGTTCCTAAGCCAGACTTGGCACTGCCTGCCGTCGCTTCTGCAACATCCAATAATTTGTTAGATAGCCCGGTACGCACTAATACATCGCCGGTCAAAATAAACAAAGGAATCGCAATCAAAGCAAAGGCGTCAATACCATCAAACAGCGCTTCACCAAATAGAGATAAAGGTAATACTTCTGTTGTCATCAGCATTGCCAAAGAACCCAGGCCTAATACAACCCAGATTGGCACTGCCGCGATAATCATCAGGATCATAGCTATCACGGGGAGATAAATAGCAGGCCCGTAACTTATTTGAGCAGCCTGATCAAGCATATAGTTGTACATTTCAACGCTTCCTATTCAATCAAGCTATTGCCCGTAAATACTTCTCTGCCTTGAGACAGATCCTGTATATCTCGCCATATCGACTGCAACAAGCGCAGTACGATTAAAGAGAAAGCCAGTGGAACAGCCATTAGAAACCATGCCTTACTGATCCGCAGTCCATCCGTTACCGAGCCAAACTCGATAGAGGTCAGTACCGGATCAATCGAAACCCATAAAGCAACAACAGCCAGGATCAGAGAAGCAAAGTCGCCAAACAGATAAAGCGCGGCTTTACTCCGACGACCCAGCGAATTCAATAGGACATCAATTCGAATATGAGAACGGTTTCGAATCGCTAACGCTGCACCAAACCATGCCAAATAAATAAAGGCATATCGTGCGATCTCCTCCCCCCAAATGGAGGAATAGCTAAGCCCAAACCGACGAATAACTTCCGATACAATTGTCGCCACAATCATCGAGTAGAATATAAGGCATAACCATCGCTCACATTCTTGATCAAGTTTAGAGATAAAAGCCTTCATATCAGACCTCCTAAAACGGTTAAGCTACGTACAATAGAGCCTAAAAGTGGCATGCCACGACTAGACTCCCCCTCTAAAATACTAGGGCTTAGACGTCATGAACGTAATAACGCCCACGGGTATTAGCAGCTTCCAACAGTTTTTCGAAGGTATCGATAGAACCGGCCAGTTCCATCTTCGTTTTATCCCAAACAGGCAGTTGATGGCCTGCAGTCGCCACCCATTGAGCCATCTCATCATCGGTAGGGGAGTAAAATTTCACATCATTTTTGGCAAGCTCAGCCATGGCATAAGCACGGGCGGCTGGTACTTTTGCAAGGTTCTGGTGAGACGTCACTTCACTTGCTCGCTCAATGCCTTCCTGCACATCACGTGGAAGACTGTTAAACCACTTCAAGTTACAGGAGAAAACCTGAGCATCTGGTACTGAACGGATGAAACTGACAGAGGACAGTACATCCTTAAAGCCAAAGATGTTCAGTGCTTCAACGGAAGGATCTAAAGCATCTGCGACACCCTGTTTAATTGCTGAAGGTGTTTCTCCCCAAGCAACCGGAGTCGGGTTTGCACCTAATAAACGATAGAACTGTTGTAGAATTTTTGAACCCGGTACTCGGAACTTTACGCCACGTAGATCATCCGGCGTACGTACAATACCTTCCCGACCTTTACGAACAGCGACAACACGGGGATCAATACAAACATACCAGAGCGGTTTAAACCCACGAGCCTCAAGTTTAGGGTTCACCTCATCTTGCCAAGTCTTAGAATTGACCAGATTGATAAACTTTTGATTTTCGCCACACCAATAAGGCACATTGATTAAATCAACTACTGGTGCAAAAGAGGCAAAGTTTGATAATGAATGTTGAGCCGCTTGAATTGTTCCCTGTTGCACTTTCTGGGCTAACGCACCACCTGCACCTAACTGCCCACCAGGAGCCAACTTGACATAAACTTGGCCATTGGTCAGGTTTTGGATATTTTCTTTAAAATCCAATTGCATGATAGGGTAACTACGCGATGCGCCCAAAATATAGGCTGTTGCAATAGTCATGGTATATTTAGCCGCTTTCTTACGCTCTTGATCCTCATTTGATACCGCAGCTGTTGCTTCTGCAGACATCAAACTACCGGCTGCGCCCGCCATTACTGCAGCAGTAAAGCCAAACTTTCCTGCGGTCTCAAAAAATCGACGACGTTCTGTCGATTGAATAAAATCATCTGAGATATTTTTTGTCATTATTTTCTCCAAGGACTTTATTAGCCCCAATTATTTACGATGTTTTATTACGTCTGATTAACAAGCCTTACTCAAAATCTACCCTGTTACTCCCTGAAATTATTTGCCTCCCAATATCTTTCGCACTCATGCAAATTTAAAATCAGGGATATCAGGGTTTATCTTTTTCATTCAAAAGAATAAAAATAATAAAACCTGCTGCCGCGCCAAACAGCATTAAAAACTCCCAGAGATCAACGAGATAGGGGACTGCTACGGCATATTGAATAGCCAGCATGCCTAGCAGGATATTACTCACATATCCTATAAACAGCAGAGTAGATAACGCTAATAAAGGAAGGGCGCGCAACTTTGAATGCTTGCCAGCCATAGATGACTCCATCACAAGAGGATTCAGTTTCAACAAATTTTCGCCATTGCTACTCATAATACCCCCACAAGACTTGATAATTACAACAACACATTTCACAGAAAACATTCGACTTACAACCTGATAACTACAAATTGGATTGCATCAAAAACCATTAATATAAATATGGCCTTTCTGCGTTATCAATGTATTCCAAAGTATACTGTACAATCACTGTAAGCGCTTACATTTTTACTGTCAAGTGTAAGCGCTTACATAATTTAATTTTAATTATAGAAACAAACTAAAATCTGAAAAACCACAGAAAAAATATAGTATAATCTGCTATATATAGAGAATATGATTTAAAAAACCACAATCAGGTTATTAACTGGAGCACTCAATTAAAGATGAGTAAGCGCTATCAAATTACCGATAAAAAGAAACCGACCCTGGGAAATGTTGCTCAAGCAGCAGGGGTATCAACGGCCACAGTCTCCCGCGTACTCAACAACCCTGAAGCCGTAGGCGATAAGGTTCGCGCAAAGGTCGAACAACAGATCCGTCTACTAGGCTACGTCAGAGACGGTGCAGCAAGGGCACTTGCTTCCAAGAGCAGCCGAACTATTGGCGCCATTATTCCAACACTGGAAAGTGCAATATTTGCATCTGGTATCAATGCTATCGAAAAACGCCTGGATGAAGCCGGCTATACACTACTCCTTGCTGTTTCCAATTACGATATGGAACACGAGTTAAATCAAATCCGTGAGATGATGGAGCAAGGTGTTGATGGCATCTTACTAATCGGTAACGACCACTTACCCGAAGCCTTCGACCTCATGAGGCAACACCATCAACTGTTTGCAAATATCTGGGCTTATAGCGAAGACTCCCCTCACCCCTGCATTGGCTTTGATAATCACCAAGCAACTTACGAACTTACGGAACATTTACTTAGTCTAGGTCATCAGAGGTTTAGCATTATCGCCGGAATCACTAACGGTAACGACAGAGCAGCACTTCGTGTCCAAGGTGTTAAAGATGCCTTAGAGCAAAATGGCCTAAAAATTAGTGATAACTGTATCGTAGAAAAAAATTACGACCTATGGGAGGGACGCCATGCCACGCGACACCTCATGGATAGACCCAAGAATGAACGCCCTACCGCCATTGTCTGTGGCAATGATGTGCTAGCCGCTGGCTGCCTATTGGAATGCCTGCACTCCGGGATTCGCGTCCCTGAAGACGTATCAGTAACAGGGTTTGATAATCTACCACTTTCAGAACACCTACTTCCCGGCTTAACAACCATCCATATCCCAACGGCTCAAATGGGACGACAGGCGGCAGAATACCTATTGGACAACATCGCAAATAAGTCGCCTAGCCTGAAAAGTAAACTTGCCACACAACTCGTAATAAGAGGAAGCACAGGAGCACCACCAAGTAATGATTAATATCCATTCCTATCAACCATCAACAAGATCTTTCAAACCATAGAAGATCGATCCAAGCTCTTGGTGTTTCTGTGTAAAGTATTATTGTTATCTGGAACGGCATAATCTATCTAACGGCGATCACCACTTGACCCCAACAACCAAAGCGGTGATCACCGGCGAGCTGGCCATTACTAGAGCTTAATAGCCCGCCATACGCTCGTCATGATAAGCACCTAAAAAGAGCGCCTCCACATAGAGTCACCATCCTCTCTGGCTACTGGCCGAATATATCGAAATATTTTTGTTTAGGTATGTACTAATCATTACCATCAGATAAAAATCAGCCCAATAAAATTAGTATTAGAACCTTTACCAATAGAGATAAAACAAAAACAAACCTACAAACAATATATCTATATTGGCAATAGCACTATTGCATTAATACTCTTATATCAAAAACATCAGCATTTAATTACATTCAATAAAAAGCAGCCAACTGGGGCAGGATTAAGTCTCTAATATAAACAGTTTTTATCTCTAGTCATATCAGTCAAAGATAACAAACTTTATAGGTACTTACAGTCAGCTGCTTTATATTTAATTAAGCACTGCGGTATAACTTAGTCATGGAGAATTCCACGTGACCCAAAACTTCCGCGCAGGTATTACGACCATTAGATGCGTCTATAGCCTCATCAATCAAAGCATCACCCGCCTGATCAAGTGTCATTTCATGACGCAGGACAGCTGATACATCCAGATCAATATGCTCTGACATAGTCCGAACGGTACGAGGATTACCTGTAATTTTGATAACCGGCATAATAGGGTTACCAATAACATTACCCTGACCTGTAGGGAACAGGTGCAGCACGTAACCAGCTGCAGCTTGTAGCGTATTACACTCAGCAGCAGCAGATGAGGTATCCATAAAGTACAGGCCATTACCTTTTGCAGGTGCTTCTGCAGGCTCAAGTACGTCTACATACTTGGCTTTTTTACCGATTTTTTGCACATTACCCAGGGCTTTTTCTTCAATAGTGGTTAGACCACCTTCGATATTCCCTTTCGTAGGCTGGGAGTCAGACAGATCGTCAGTCTTCTCAGCCATAATGAAATCATTATAAGCTTCCCAAGTTTTCATGAATTTCGCTGCAGCCTCAGGTGTTGCAGCACGTTCAGCTACAATTCTTTCAGCACCCGTGATTTCAGACGTTTCACCGAAACATAGGGTTGCACCCGCTTCATATAACTTATCAATAAAGTTACCAACGGTAGGGTTTGCAGATAGACCAGAGGTCGTATCAGATTCACCACATTTAGTTGCCACCCATAAATCACTCAGAGGACATTCTTCGCGCGTTAGTCCGGTAGCAAAGTGAACAAACTCTTTTGCTTTACGAGAAGCGGAACAAACTGTGTTGATATCACCGTTTTGCTCGATTGAGAAACCTGCAACAGGCTTACCTGTTTTAGCGATGCCATCAACAACACGCTGAGTCCAGCCCGGCTCAATACCAATTACAACAACGGCTGCAACATTTGGATTTGAACCTGTACCAATAATAGTGCGGAAGTGAAGGTCCAGATCTGCACCAAACTGCAAACGACCATAAGCATGGGGAATTACTGTTGTACCCTTGATGTTATTAGCAACAGATTCACATGCCGCGTTAGAAATATCATCCAGAGGCAGAATCAAAACATGATTACGGATACCTACTCGGCCATTTTCGCGGCGGTATCCCATAAAGGTCTTATCAGTCATTTCTTAGTCTCCCGTTACGCTTTTTAGCGCTAGGTTTAATAGTGTTAAGTACAAGTTTTATCTGTAATTTCTATAGACACTCGGACTGATTACCAACGCTTGGTCTTGATATTGTGAACATGAGCGTGGCCACCCGCCTTAATAGGCGCAACAACCTTCCCCATATCCTGGTCGTACTTAATGATAGTGTCGCCAACAGCAATATCTTTCAGAGCGATTTTGTGACCTAAAGGGATGTCATTCAGAGCAACCAGTCTGATCTCTTCATCTGTATCCATCTTGTAACCGACAACTTCCATGCCAGCTTCAATTGTCTCAACAACGGCTACACCAACTGAGTCATCTTTGTCGTGCACCAAAAAATGCGTTTCACTCATTTCATTCGTCCTCTTTCGTTTAAAGGGGTTAACGTGATTTAGCTTACCGACAAACATATGTCTTATACAAGACTTATTTTAATTTTTATTTTATATCTTATATAAGACTGTTTTTTTAGGTATACTTCTGACACTTGAAAAACCACTTGATCGATATTGATAATGGAGAGGTGCACTTTGCCAATAAAAACCAAAAGCCCTAGCTTTCAGCCTCTCTATGCACAAGTGAAAGAGCTTATGACCCGCCGCCTAATCAACAACGATTGGAAAGCGGGCATGGCATTGCCTAGCGAGAATCAACTCGCCAAGGAATTTAAGGTAAGTCAAGGGACGGTACGTAAAGCGCTAGATGAGATGACGGCAGAAAACCTGATGGTTCGACAGCAAGGGCGTGGGACTTTTATAGCAGAACACACGCTACAGCGAGCATTGTTCCATTTTCTGCACATTGTAGGGAAAGATGATAACCGTCAATTACCCAAGAGTAAGGTCACTTCAATAGAATTAGGTTCGGCAGATGAGCTAGAATCTCAACATCTTCAGCTTAAAAATAGTGACCAAGTCATTCGTATCAGTCGCACTCGATTTTTAAATGAACAGCCCGTTATCGATGAAACAATCTCGATTCCCAGCAACCTCTTCCCTGAACTGGGCCAACAAAAAGAGAAAATTCCAAATACTCTCTACAGCTTATACGAACAAGAATATGGAATATCAGTCGCCCGAGCCACTGAGCGTCTCTCAGCTGAAAGCTGTCAAGAAGAGGTGGCCGAACGGCTAAATCTCCCTCTTGGCAGCCCTTTGTTATGTATACAACGCATTGCCTACACTCTTAATTCTCAACCTGTAGAGTTACGTATCAGCCGCTGCAATACACTCCAGCATCACTATCTGTCAGAACTCACCTGATTTTTCAGGATCAATCCCCGCAATACAAACCACCAGCATCTAGCATTCTAGTATCTAGGTCTCCCTTGACCTCTAAAAAAGCCTTATGCAGCTTATCAAGAAGTGCCTTATCTGAATCCTTGTTAGCGGCTAGGTAGTAGCCTTTGTTTGACAGCTCATCAAAATTGAAAACGATGTCCAATAATTCATTGAGTTCATAACCGTTAATCAAAGCAATATAACGAGCCACCCTATACTCAGTCAGCCAAATATCCACTCTGCCATGCCGTAATAGTTCAAAATTAATCTGATTGGGGGTATCACTGGATATTCGGCTCATCTGGGCTGTTTTATTTCCTTTCAGTCTCAAGTACTGCTCTCTGGCACTGTTCCTTGAGGTACCTAGCCTATAGTGATTAAAATCAGAAATACTTGATACAAGGATATCTTTTCGACTCTTCAGGGCTAATGCGACATGTTTAGGCTCTGCTATCTGTCCTAACCATAAAAAATCATCTTCCCTGCTGCTTGTTCTGCTGATGCTATAGATAAATGAATTTCGATTATGTTTAACGCTATGTAACGCCCGCCCCCATGGCATTTCAATGATGTCATAATCGATCCCTGCGGCTGAAAAAACCTCCCGTACAATCCGAGTAGAGCAGCCCACCATATGACCGTTATATTTATAGTTATACGGTGGAAAGTGCTCTGTATACACCTCAACCTTATCGGACAAAGCGGAAAAAGAAGCCAAATACAAGACACTAAAGACAACAACACAGTTAAAGCGCAGCATTTTCAACGCCTCCACGGCAAGCCAACCTAACCTTAATAAGTACCCGAATAGAAGTATTCTAATATTATTATTCCCACGCTCGCGTGGTAATAAATAGCGTTAGGCTTGATCATTTATCAAGCCTGTCGAAACAGAAAGATCCTGTCCTCGGTAATCTAAAGAATAGGTCTTTCTGCGACTCACCTTATAAACTTCAGACTCTAAACTTACTCAGCTCGATCTCTTGCTTACCGGCTAAATCAGCCATTCCCCGGCATTGCTGCTCCTGATCTCTCGCATGATCCGAGACCTGCTGGCTGATATCCCTTATACGCACAGTATTACGGTTAATCTCTTCCGTGGTTTGGCTTTGTTGCTCAGCGGCTGTGGCGATATGAAGGGTGACTTCATGGATTTTCACAATATGCTGGTGTACCGAATGCAAGGTCTCGTTAGCTTCTATCGCAATATTCTGGGCTACCGAGGCTTTATCACGACTGGTCAGAATAATCTGTTCGGCTTTTTTCACACCATTTTGCAGCTGAAGAATCATGTCATGCGTTTCTTCGGTGGATTGCTGAGTTCGGGCTGCTAACGCCCTGACCTCATCCGCCACCACCGCAAAACCCCGACCACTTTCACCGGCTCTGGCCGCTTCAATGGCGGCGTTTAACGCCAGTAAATTGGTCTGTTCGGCAATACCTGTGATCACCGTCAGAATCGATTCAATATTGTCACTGTAACGGGATAGCTCTTGAATGGTATCCACTACCTGATCCATATCCTGCGCCAGTTCAATAATGCTTTCCTGTGTCTTTCGAACGACCGTTAAACCTTGATCGGTAGATTGATCTGCCTGATGGGTTGCTTCAGCGGCCTGTTCCGCATGCTTAGCCACCGATTGAGAGGTCATGTGCATCTCATTCATGGCTGTTGCTAACAGATCAAGCTCATGTAGCTGCATCGCTAGGCCATCTGCTGCTTTTGAGGCTGAATCTGAGGTATGCTGACTGTTCTGATGCACATCAACCGTGATCGTTTTAACTCGACGAATGAGCTGCTGCAGATAATCGATAAAGTGATTAAAGTCTTTAGAGACTAAACCAAACTCATCTTCACGGGTGACGGTCAAACGTTGGGTTAGATCCCCTTCCCCCCGATTAATTTCTAACAACGAAGCATGCAGTCCCTGTAGCGGTTTCAACAGATAACTCACGGCATAGTAGAGTACTAAGCTGCATAATAGAGCACTGATTAAAATAGCAAAAATAGAGTTAACACCCAGTTGATGGGCATCAGCCATGACTTTATGTTTGTCCAGCACCACACCCACATACCAATTCAGACCATGTAGTTCCTTGAGAGCTTTAAAGGTAACAAAAACCTCTTGATTGCCTGAACGCGCCTCTCTCATGTCACTACTGAATTCTGGTGTTTGACCGTCCAGTAACTCGGTGACAGATTTTCCGTACATGGATTGATCTGGGTGGCTGATAATGTTTCCGTCTTCACCCAATAAAAAAGCATATCCGGTATCATTAAAATCTAAAGAAGCAAAAACCTCTGAAACGGTATCCAGGCTAAGATCGCCACCAAAAGCCCCTTTAAACTGTCCTTGGTCATAAAAATTAGCCACGGCGGATATCAATAACTTACCCGTACTGGAAGCGATATAGGGATCTGTTAATACCGCCTGTTGATTATTTCTTGCATAAGGATACCAAGGGCGTTTTCTGGCATCCCAGCCTTTGGTGCTGGAGTTGGGGTTATTGCTGATCTTTTTCCCATCGGTATCTAACCCACCAAAAATCAATAAAAATTCTTTCTTAAGCTGAGGATTATTAAAGGTTGTTTGGATGGTTTCTCGATTAAAGTCCTGATTAATGGTTTCCGCCATCATATCAATTAAACTCAACTTACCGTGTAGCCAGTAAGTCACCTCCTTAGCCAACCCTTCCATCTCTTCCTGAACACTTGAAGCTGTTTTTTCATACAGAGCTTCCTTTGCACTTTTAAATTGTATCCAAGAATAGATAGACAGAGTGACAACGATAACAACCGATGACAATAGAGATATTTTATGGGCAGTTTTCATAAGCCAGATACCTGCTTTATTAACACTAAGTAGATAAACAAGAGTTTTCCCGTATTTTGATTTGGGAGTACGAGAGCATTCGCGGATGCGCCTTTGGCTTATCCACGCTACGTGTATCAGTTGCTCTGTAGAAAACGGATGTTCTAGCGCTTAAGGGGGCTTGTTAAAAAGGCAAATAAAAAGCAGCCCTAAGGCTGCTTCTTATTTTTCTATTCTAGGGTAGGCTTATGCCTTAACCGCTTCAGGCTCGATCACAGGATCTTTGGCGTTATAGATGTTTTCATCCAGCTCGCCTTCCGATTTACCGATCAGCACAGAAACCATCAGGTCACCGGATACATTCACACAAGTACGTGCCATATCCAGAATACGGTCAATACCGGCAATAATCGCCAGACCTTCCATTGGCAGACCTACAGTGGTCAGTACTAGGGACAGCATAATCAAACCCGCACCCGGTACACCTGCCGTACCGATAGAGGCCAATGTCGCTGTGGCGATAATGGTCATATAATCCGCCATGCTCAGATCAATACCAAAAGCCTGAGCGATAAACAGCGCACATACCCCTTGATACAGCGCCGTACCATCCATATTAATGGTCGCGCCCAGAGGTAAAACAAAGCTAGCCGTACCTTTAGATACACCTAGGTTTTCACGGGCACAACGGATACTCACTGGTAAAGTGCCGGAAGAGCTAGTAGAGGTGAATGCCATCATCTGTGCATTCAGAATACCTTTCAGGTACTGCACAGGCTTCAGACCAGCCAGAAGAGAAATCGCACCTGAGTAGACCACCAGTACATGCAGAATACAGCCAGCAAAAACAGCAGCAATGACTTTAACCAGAGGTAACAACACTTCCAGACCGTATTTACCGGCGACCCAAGCCATCAGAGCGAAGATACCGTAAGGAGCAAAGCGCATCACCAATTCGGTCAGCTTGTACATGGCTTCTGCCAGGCTGTTAAAGATCTTAACCGCTGGAGCACCTTTTTCACCGATCAGGTTTAAAGCAATACCCAGACCCAGAGCAAAAACAATAATCTGTAGAATCTTACCACCTGCTAAGGCTTCGATAGGATTCTTAGGAATTAGCCCTAGAATAGTGGTCACCAGGCTTGGCGCTTCTTTTGCCGCTGCAGCCGCTGCAGCCGCTGCCCCCGCTTCTGCCTGCATATTCAGACCAGCACCGGGCTCTAATACAATACCCAAGCCTAGGCCGATACTGATGGCCACCGCCGTCGTTGATAAATAAATAATAATGGCTTTCAAACCAATACGGCCCATCTTGGCGGTATCCTGCATGGAGGTCACACCCACCACTAAGGAGCAGAAAACCAAGGGCACAATCAACATCTTAATGGCATTGATAAACAGGGAACCGATAGGTTTTAACACCTCCGCCTGCGGGCCCATAATGGCTCCCACAAGTACCCCGGCAATCATACCGATCAGAATTTTTTTCCACAGAGCTAAATTGCTCCATAGACCACCGCTTTGACTGGTCGCTGTTGCTGTAGACATACACTAACCTCTTATTTTGCTTTTTTTCATTGTTCTCTGGAGGTCGAATAGATCATTAGATCCACTCGGATATTTTTCAATTCGTATCTACAGATAGAGCAAGCAAGATGCCAATGAAAATAAAAAACTATAAGTAATTGATTTAAAAGGTATTAATTGAAATAAAATAGGAAAACCCCACTAAAATATAGGTATAACTCTAGTTATCAAAATGATAGGGTAAAATAAGATATATCAATGATAACTTATTGATAAATATATATTTTTAAGAAATAAAAGCGTAAATAACCCTAGTTATAACCATAACCAGGGTTATACCCTTTCAAAATAGGTGAAAAGCGCTCGGCAGTTCTTAAAGATCTATTCTTTTTAGGCATAGGTAGCTTGCAGGCATTTCGCTATTCATTTCTATCAACAAGCTGTTAAAGTCCCGGCATTAGCGTTATTGATTGGCCGAGAGCAAACAGCATCTGGCTAAATTAACGGGCATTTTCCTTTGACTAAAAGGCAAGAATAGTGGAATTAGATCTATTACTGATTGGCTTACTGATACTCACAGGTCTGGGGGCTGGTATGGTGGATGCCATTGCAGGGGGCGGTGGTATGATTACTTTGCCTGTATTGATGGCCACGGGGATGAGTCCGGTAGAAGCATTAGCCACCAATAAGCTACAGGGCAGTTTTGGTTCCTTTAGTGCCTCCCTCTATTTTGTCCGTCGCAAGTTGGTCAAGCTCAGCGAAATGAAGCTGTTAATCGCCTGTACCTTTGTAGGTGCAGTAGCCGGAACAGTATTGGTACAGATGATCGATACCAGCCTGTTGGCTACCATCATGCCGTTACTTCTCGTGGTGGTTGCTCTGTACTTTATGTTTTCCCGCTCCATTAGTGATGAAGATAGCGAACGTCGTATCAGTGAAGGACTCTTTGCCTTTACCTTTGCCGCGGCGATTGGCTTTTATGATGGCTTTTTTGGCCCTGGGACAGGCACTTTTTTTGCACTAGCCTTTGTGGCCTTAGCAGGGTTTAACCTAAGAAAAGCTACGGCTCATACTAAAATATTAAACTTTACCTCTAATATTGCTGCACTGATCTTTTTTGCTATTGGCGGCAATATTATCTGGTTGGCAGGTTTTATGATGGCAATCGGTCAGCTGGCAGGAGGGCAACTAGGGGCCAGAATGGTAATGAGTAAGGGGACTCGTTTGGTTCGCCCCTTGGTTGTCGTCGTTACTCTCGCCGTTTCAGCCAAGCTGTTTTGGCAACAATATCAGTTAGGGGCCTTTGAGCAATTGTTTGCAGTACTGGGCTAACCTAATATTTCATCGCCCTGATAATTAACCCTGTTGATGCTCTGTTGAACGAGAGCATCAGCTTCTGTGATATAGAGCATCAGCCTCTGTTGAACTAGAGCATCAAGCCCATTCAATCCAAGCTGGGCCATGACAGTTCGTCAGCAATCCTTTAGACCCAGCAAAAACATCAATCGTGTACAAACTGGCTTGCTGGGTTACTGCAAGATATTTCTCTTCTTTACCGTCTAACCGTATATGATCCTGCAGCTCGTATACGACAAAATCATCGGTTTCATAAGCGATCTGCTCAACCTTATGCTTTGAGCCTTTAAAAGCGATAGACGTCACCGCTTTTCGACTCGACTCAAGCCATCCCAGTTGTAACGCTGGCAGATGTGAAGTTCCCATACAACGTACTCCTTACTTCAGAGAGGTTGCTCTCTGGAAAGGTATTCTTAATTATTTTGCAGTAAGCACCCAAACAACATTTTCTCTATTTAAACTCTAGCTACGGGCCAGAGAGAGTCGGAATGCTTTTGTTTGGGTATGTATTCATTATTTCGGTCAAATTTAAATTTTCTTTAGCAAACAATTTATTACAGCCTATTACCAGCGAAGGAAAGAAAGGCTACAGATCAGGAAATACGGGAGATAAAGCCAAGAAAAAATAATTTATTTATTTTTAAAGTGCAGGCAGAGCTGTTCGTATAAATGGTAAATACGTTCACGCTGTAGGCTACGGGATCGATAACACAAACTAATAGGCCGAGTCAGTTCCAATGGAAAGGTTTGTACCGCTGATTGAGGAATTCCCATGGACTGTACCAGCCCAGTGGGAACCAAGGCAGGAGCCACACCACTCAACCCCAGCTGCGCCACAGCAAAGTAAGAGTCCATCTGCATTAACACCCTATAGCCATTGGCCAACAAGATGGGCTCAAGATAACGGTTGGCCGGGTTTTCCAGATCGATGGTCAGTAGTTCAACCACATCCTCTGGAGTCAGAGGTTGGGGATAAATTAAGACATAAGGCTCCTGACACAGTTCCGTGACCTGTAAATCTGCCATAACCGGTAATTGGCCAGCACAGATACCAAGAGCAGCATCCCCTGCTCGCACCTTCTCCAAAATAATGGGCGTGTGATGGGTTCTTAGATTTAAACCAGGATCTTCTTGCAGATAACGAGCGAGAAAAGGGCCTAAATAAGCAGTCAGTACTGTCTCTGAGCAGACAACGTGCAAAAAGCTATCATCGGTCATTTGCTGATGGTCAAATAATAACCCTTTTAATGTCACTAACTCAGGGCCCGCCTGAGCCAGTAATTCTTTTGCCTCTGGGGTTAACTGTATATTACGTCCTTGGGGCTCAATCAGCTTTTTACCCAAACGGGATTCAAGATTAGAAATCCGCTTACTGACCGCCGATTGGCTGATATACAAACGGCTCCCGGCTTTTCCCATCGTGCCTTCTTGGGCTAAGACATATAAGGTTTCCAACCCTTCCAGCAGCATATTACTTTCCTAGAGAGTGCAAATGTGATTAACGCAAAAAGTAGCCCATCAAATAAAATCTAAGTATCCGGTCGAGATTTTTTCAGTCGTTTACTCAGTGCAGGTTGGGATATTCCCAATAAACGGGCCGCTAGGGACTGATTATTATCCGCTCGGCGTAACGCTTCTTCCACAAGCAAGGAGTCCATCATAGCCAAAGTTGGTAAAGGTGCTTCAGTGTTAAACTGAACCGCAGGGGTCTCTTCATTACTATCAGCCCCTTGCAGTAATCCCTCTGACGTATTTTCCAATAGATGGCGAAAGCTTTCCATAGAGAGCAGATGGGAACGATGCCGACTCAGAGCATCAAACACCAAGGCCCTTAATTCACGGATATTACCCGGAAAGTGATAATTACTCAGCAGTAATGGCAGCTCTGCCGGATAACTGGGAAGTGCTTTATCCATATCCTTAGCAGCTTGGGCCAAAAAATGATCCAACAGCAAGGGTAAGTCTTCTTTACGCTGGCGCAGTGGTGGAATTTCGACCTGATGAATACAGAGCCGATAATACAGATCCCGACGAAAGTCCCCATCATTTTGCCTTTGCTGTAGGTTTTGGTGGGTCGCTACCATAATACGTGCCTGACTGCGTTTCGGCCGATCACTACCAAGAGAGTAGTATTCTCCTTCCTGTAATAAACGCAACAGCTTCACCTGAGAAGCCATGCTCAGATCGCCGATCTCATCCAGAAACAATGTACCGCCTGCGGCTTCTTCGATTAAACCGGCACGGCTACGCTCGGCACCGGTAAAAGCCCCCCGCTGATGACCGAATAAGGTATCCGCAAAAACATTATCATCCAGCCCCGCCACATTGACCGTCACCAAAGGCCCTTTACGCTGACTGAGTGTATGGGCCGCCTGAGCAATCAGTTCTTTGCCCGTGCCACTCTCACCAGAAATAAGCAGGGGCTGACTGCTACGGGAAACAGACTCCAGATACTGGAAAATAGCTCGCATCTGAGGGCTACGGGTCACAATGGGCTCAAAGACTTCCGGTTGCTCCAAGCGGTTGCTCATCATGCGCTGGGTCAACGCCTGATTTTCCATCCGCATCTCTTGCATACGAATGGCCCGTTTAATGCCTTCAACCAAGCGCCCTTCTTCTGCGGTTTTAACAAAGTAGTCAAAAGCCCCAAGTTTTAAACACTCAACAGCCGATTCCACCTGATTAAGGCCAGAGATAATAATCACCGCAATCTCTGGATGCTCTTCATTGATCATCTGCAATAACTGCAAACCAGACAGGTGGGGCATGGTCAGATCCAGTAATACCAAGCCTATACGTTCCTGTTGCAGAAGAAACATCACCTGACGGCTATCATCACAACGGTGCAGATGATTAATACCGCCTTTACGCTCCAAAGTAATACTCAGGCTACGCAAAAAAGAAGCTTCATCATCCACCAATAAAACACCAAATTCAGGGTACAGGTTCTGATTAATCATATTGAGTCTCTATAATCTACTGGTGTTTTTTAATGGCAGTAACAGGGTTACCCGAGTGCCAGAACCTAATTCAGAAGCGAAATGCAGCTGCCCATTATGTGCCTGCACAATCCCACTGGAAACCGACAAACCCAGCCCTGTTCCACCTTGCTCCCGCTTAGTGGTAAAAAATGGGTCCATCAATCGATTTAAGCTGTCATTATCGACTCCACATCCTTGGTCAATGACCTCTAGGCCTAGTGTCTCGGAGGAGGGATCATAAAAGGTTCGAACAAAGACACTTTTTTCACGAGAAGCCAGTGCCTGACAGGCATTTAAGATCAAATTGATCACCACCTGTTCAATGCGCTGTGCATTGCCATCAATAACAGGCAAAGATTTAAAATACTCCACACTAAACTGATCTGTACTTTTGTGGATAGAGTTATCCACCAGGCGAATCGCTGTTGCGACAACCTCATTGAGATCAAAGGGTGCCGTTTCATCATCTTTCTGCTGGCGAGCAAAATCTTTTAGATCTTCCACAATGCGTTTAATACGCCGGGTACTGTCCTGCATATCTTTTAACAGTTCAGGGATTTCATCTCTCATACGAGAATAGGGCAAACCTCCGAGCATAAAATCCCCTTCTTGCTCATAGTGCTGCTCCAGAATATCTTCCGCATCCTGCCAGGCATCCTGCACCATAGGAATATTCAATAGGAGTAAACCGGCGGGGTTATTAATCTCATGGGCGACACCGGATACCAAGATACCCAAGGAGGTCATCTTATCGGCCTGAATCAACTGCTGTTGCTGGATATGCAACTCGGCACTGCGCTTATTTACCTGCCGCTGCAACATACGGTTCCACACGACCGTACCACCCAAAATCACCAATAACAGTGCCGAAATAATCGCTGCGGCCTTGCCCAGATCTTTCCAAGGCAAGCCCTTTTCCTGTAAGGGACTCAACCACTTATTGTAGATCTGTTGCTGACGTCCGGTATTTTTCAGAATGGCCAATCCTTCACTGAACTGGGCCAATAAAGCCTCATCCCCTTTGCGTACCGCATAACCGTAACGCTGGGCCCGAAAGGTTTGCCCTACAGGGATAATATTGGAAAGTCTGAGTTCTTTCCCCAAATACAATCCAGGAAGATTCGCCACCAAGGCATAGTCGTGTTTACCTGCGGAGAGTTGTCGCAATGCATCCGCATGGGTTTCAACCGTATTCAGCACTGCCCCTACATCGTTGGCTAATAAGTAGTCATGCATAATGCCATTTTTCTGCACGACAACCTGCTTGCCCGCTAACTGCTCCAGTTGTGTTATACGCGGCGTACCATGGCGGGCAAAAACAGACTGATGCACAATGGCGTGGGCGGGGCTAAAATCAAAAAACGCTTTCCTCTGTTCAGAGCTGATCATACCCTGTAGCGCATCAATCTCACCGGATTCTAATGCCTGACGTATCAGTGACCATTCCCCCATGCGAAAATCTACCTTCATGCCCATCACTTCAGCAATGGCGCGGGTCAGATCAACGTTATAACCAGCAGGTTCACCGTCTTCATCTAAAAATTCGTAGGGTGGATAATTATAATCACCGCCGACGGTAATGGTTTTTTGCTCCACGCCATGGGCGTTAAAACTGGCGCTTCCTAGAAATAAGAAAACAACCCAAACAGTGAGTAAGAAGGGAGGATAAATCAAAGAACGACAGATTTTGGGTAGCACAGGTATTGATAACATGGCGATAGCAAAGCCTAAAAACGATTGGGCTAACCGGCTGCTTGGCCCATTTATTTTATTCAAAATAGAACTGACATCATGCCGATCCGATGATCAGAATAATCATACCCTATAGACCTTAGTTGAACCCGGATAAATTTCTTAAGATTTTCAGGCATAAAAAAACCGGCAATGACAGCCGGTTTTAATGCTTATTTTACTCTCTTAAGTCACCACACCGAAATTATCCGATACTGTCAGGTTCAGTAGCACAAATTCCTGCATGGTAGCCTAACGCTATTGTTTGCCACGCGGAGCGAGAACAAGAATAGCGATAAAGTATCGGAATGCTTTTATTCGTCCACTTATAGAGAAGGGCTTTTAGTATAAAATCACACGAATCGTTTTACTAAACCACCCTGGCTATCAATAATTTCAAGATTGCCTTGCTCACTGATCACTAAACTTGAGCCTGGCTGGTTAGCCGTGTCTGATGCCCATACTGGAGTTTGCTCCGCATCATAAATAACCAGATTTCCATCTTCAGGTTGAATAATAAAAATACCAGTATCATTATCAGACGACTTAACACCCGCTCGCCATCTGATAGACATATCCTGCATATTATAATAGATCAGTTGACCATCTAGCTGATAGCGTAGGCAATACTGTTTGTTATAAGAAAACAGTTCGTCACCACCAAGTAAAAACTCCCCAGGACCTAAGCTATTTTTGTTTTCATGCCTAAAGGTATTTAACCAAGAATAAGCGGACAGTAAGGTAGGAATAGCGGCTTCTACATGTACTATGGTACCAAGAGGAGTATAAAAGCTTGGACTTAGAGCAATGGAAGGTTGCTCTTGGCTAATATTGTTATAGGCTATTTCAGAATTGCGGAACGGCACCATATCGTCGCTGGGGTTATGATAAAGATGCAGTGGCGCATTAGGTTGCCAATTCACCAGATCATTTTCCTGCAAGACTTTAAAAGCTGAAGATTCAGGATTACTTAACTCTTCCAGCAATCTGAATGATAGGCAATCACGAGGAATAGGAGGCATTTCTTTATGAATTTCAGCTGCGGTATGTTCACCGTTCGCTAGATCCCACAGATGTTGATATTCCGGGCGTAAGGCGCCTTGTTTGCTGAAGATTCCGTCGCCAAATTCATCACCATAAGTGGCATTAAACCCGCGTATGGCCATAAGAATAAAGTGCCCGCCTTCGACAAATTTTTCCTCTCTTAGCATCAAAAAGCGCATGGCATCAGATAAAGAGTAAGGCCCAGCACAAGGGGCAACAGCTTGTAATGGTAGCTTTTCTGCTAGCTCTTGATCCTCTTCAATCATTCGAGCGGTCGCCATTGTGACATAACCACCCTGAGAATAGCCTGTTAAATAGACCTGCTGATTCCAGCGATTGAAAGGTAAGGTTTGTACATAATCCTTAGTGTCTAGCAGTAGATCTACAACAGACTGTGCCAAAGGTTTCGCACTAACATACGGCTGAATATTTTTTGTATCTTCTCCCATGCCCTGATAATCAGCCATGGCAACAATATATCCATCTAGGCAAGCTAGCATCATGCCTATAATAACTTCGGGGGTGTTTAAGGGCTGAGTTATATCAAACTGTGAGGGAGCTCCCTTACGATAGACCTCTGTACCACGCTGAAGACCTAAAATGGGCATACTGGGCTGACTATTAGGTGTATCAGGGATAATCAATAAGCCGGATAAGGTCGCAGGATTATTACCTGTAGAGTCTACCGATTCGTACTGAACTCTATGAACTGTTACCTGATGAAATCGAAATCTATCAGCAATAGGATTAATTATTGTATTTGCTATGTTTTGTACGGTACGGTTTGCTGCAGTCCCTAGAGCCCAGCCGAGACTTTGTCTAAGTTGAGCACTAATAAGTTTATCAGCTGTTTGGTGAACAAGATCCCTTACATCCATTTTTTGCGTATACTGTTCTAAAATTACCATTACGTTATATCCCTTTATATGAGCTTAGGCATATAAAGTTAAATATTTGCTCAACAAATAGTATTACAAGCTATTACAGGCAGATGGATAAACGTAAATATATCGGTCATAAAATAATCTTTTTTATTATCAGCTATCTGGCGTGCGGCGTATATTAAGACACTATTTGTCTTTTGCTTATAAGCACATTTTTTGTTTTTATGAACATCACCTGAAAAATGAAATATTTAATATTATCATGCATAAAAAAACCGGCAATGACAGCCGGTTTTGGTATCTTTTTTATTCACTTATAAGAGCTTGTATTTCGCCCCTGCCTTCGGAACACTATCTTTTATAAACCAAAGGCACCCGTCGGGTAATACCTGTATATAGGGTATAAGAGATCGTATCGGCACAGGCCGCTACTTTATTCACATCCACTTGCTCGCCCCAAAGCTCCACGGGATCACCAATTTGAGCATCCGGTTGATCCGTTAGATCAACGGTCATCATATCCATGGATACCTTGCCGATAATGCGGGTCATCTTACCGTTGACCGCCACAGGGGTACCATCGATGGCATGACGGGGATAACCATCCGCATACCCCATAGCGACCACACCCACACGGGTTGGTTGATCGGTTACAAAACGACCGGCATAACCAATAGGCTCACCTGCAGGCAGTTCACGTACTGCGATCAATGCCGATGACAAGGTCATCACGGTTTTCAAACGTGACCCATTATCTGTCGGTTGATCCATAGGGGTAGCGCCGTACAACATAATACCGGGACGTACCCAGTTACCGTGGGTTTCCGGCCATTGCAGTGTGGCTGCAGAGTTAGCCAAGCAGAAAGGCAGATCATATTGATTGGCCACGGCACGGAAGTTATTCAGTTGAGTCTCGGTGTAATCAGACTCTACTTCATCCGCACAAGCAAAGTGCGTCATCAGCACCAGCTCACCCACTTGCGGTAGGTCTTTAAGACGCTCAATAGCCGCCTTAAAACCTTGCGGATCAAAACCCAAACGGTGCATACCGGAATCAAACTTTACCCAAACGGTAATGGGTTGGCTAAAAGAGGCCTCAGCAATAGCATCCACCTGCCAATCACTGTGTACCGCTGTAATCAGTTGATACTGATCCACCAGCTCCAGTTCGTCTGCCGTAAAAAAACCTTCTAACAGAGCCACAGGTGGTTCGATACCCGCCTCTTTTAATTCAACCGCTTCTTCAATACAAGCGACACCAAAAGCATCCACCGTATCAGATAGGTAACGTGCCACTTCCACTGCACCATGACCGTAAGCGTTGGCTTTAATAATTGCCACGGCTTTGTTACCCGCGGATAACTCTTTTGCCAGCAGGTAGTTATGTTTTAGTGCAGCCAGATTGATCTCAGCTTTAGCAGCACGAGCCATAGGAATCTCCCGAAACAGATATCTGTTTATTAAAAAGGTACGTACCTAAACAAAAGTCTTCTTATACTCTCTGGCCAGCAGCCAGAGAAATGGCGATAGCTATAGAGAAACTTTTGTTTAAGCGCTTATAAAATAAAACCTAGAACTTAAGTGGCTATGGATAAAAATACTATCAACCCATAGGTTTACGGCACAGATGCTGGCTTCTAACCCAACAAAATTAAGCTCAACCTGAAACCCGATTAGGGGCTAAGCACTTGGCTTACCCCCTAATTGACTTAGTTTTACCATTCGATTCGAAAAGCTATACCCAAAAAAGCATCCTTAAAACAGGCTTTTATTTGGATCTGAATCAAAACAGATGATTATTCTAAGTTTGTCTTAAAAATAAGATGTTTACAGAGCCAAGATGCCTTCTACTTCCACATCAACGCCCTTAGGCAGAGATCGAACACCTAGGGCTGCACGGGCAGGATAAGGCGCTGAAAAATAACGCTCCATCACTTCGTTAACCGTGGCAAAGTTACCCAGATCAGGCATATAGATATTTAGCTTAACGACGTTTTCTAAAGTGCCACCGGCAGCTTCTGCAACGGCTTTCAGGTTTTCAAAAACCTGAACAGTTTGTGCCTCAAAAGACTCGGTGACCACTTCCATCGTTTCAGGATTCAGCGGGATCTGACCGGACATAAATACCAAATTGCCCACTTGTACCGCTTGAGAATAAGGGCCAATAGCTGCGGGTGCATTGTCAGAGTGGATGATTTTTTTATCAGTCATTGTCTTTTCCTTTATCTACCGATTTGGTCAGAAAAACTCAAAAAATTATCAGACCATTCCGGTAAAAAATTAAATTATTAACATTCAATAAAACTTATAACCACTGGCTGACTTAGTCCTGCCAATGGCTTACAGAATAAAAAATACAGACCGGGCTGAGGTCTGATAAGAACAGCCCGATCTGTCAAAGTACTTGAGCAGAACAAGTACAGGGTATTCGTGTCAGTGCAGGTTTCTGTATTAACAATCTGGTATTAGTGCTTAGCAGTTACAGTCTAAATAGAGCGTGTTATCCCAAACCCTCAATTGCCCATAGCCCACTATTGCCCCAAACAATAGCGGTGGACAGCTTGCTTTTTAGTGGAATATTTCCAAAGAATCCCCCTCTAAAAAGCAAGAGAGCCGTTTACTGATAACGAGAAATATCGAGACCTTCCGCATCAATCTCTGGTTTATTACCACTGACCAGATCGGCCAATAGGCGACCGGAGCCACAAGACATGGTCCAACCCAGGGTGCCATGGCCGGTATTCAGAGAAAGATTAGAGAACTTGGTTTTACCAATAATCGGTGTGCCATCAGGCGTCATCGGACGAAGGCCGGTCCAGAATTCTGCGTCATCCACATTGCCACCATCAGGAAAGACATCTGATACCACCATGGCAATGGTGTCACGGCGCTGCTTCAATAGATCCAGATTGTAACCCGACAGCTCAGCCGTCCCTGCCACACGGATACGATCATCAAAGCGAGTAATCGCAACCTTATAGGTTTCATCCATAATGGTAGAAACTGGTGCCGCCTCAGAATTACTAATAGGAACGGTTAGTGAGTAACCCTTCACTGGATAAATCGGTGCGTTAATGCCCACTTGTTTTAGCAAACCACGGGAGAAACTGCCCATAGCCACCACATAGTGGTCTGCCTTCAACAGTCCCTTATTGGTCAGCACGCCGGTAATTTCACCGCCGTTGCCTTCCAGGGTCATAATCTCGGTTTCAAACTTAAACTGAACGCCCATCTCTTTACAGATATCCGCCAGCTTATTGGTAAAGGTAAAACAGTCACCGGTTTGATCTGCAGGTAAACGCAAACCACCGACAAACTTCTCTTTGACCCGTGCTAAAGCGGGTTCTGCAGCCACACAGCCATCGATATCCAGTAGCTCATAGTCCATATCAAACTGCTTCAGTACGTCGATATCTTTGGCCACCGAATCCATCTGCTGCTGAGTACGGAACATTTGCAGAGTGCCTTGCTGGCGATCTTCGTATTGAATGCCCGTTTCTTCCCGTAATGCATCGATACACACACGGGAATACTCAGATACTCGAACCATACGCGCTTTATTTACGGCGTAACGGCTTTCAGTACAGTTAGCCAGCATTTGGCTCATCCAAGCCCACTGGTGAGTATCCGCTTTAGGGGAGAGTTTTAACGGTGCGTGAGTTTGTGTCAGCCACTTCATGGCTTTAAACGGTACGCCCGGTGCCGCCCATGGGGAAGAATAGCCAAAAGACACCTGACCTGCATTGGCACGGCTGGTTTCCATAGCCGGAGAAGATTGGCGATCAATTACAGTTACATCATGGCCTTGCTTGGCCAAATAGTACGCCGAGGTAACCCCGATAACGCCACTTCCTAGGATCAAAATGTTCATAGCTAATCTGCCTCATATTTTTGTTTTGACAGTAAGATCATCTAGCTGGCTGTGTCTCAACCAGCGAATGAAGCTATGATAGCGACTTATAAACAAAAAATGACACCAATATTTATCGATAAAAAAGTAAAAAATATCTTAAATTTTAAAAAAAGCAGTAAAAAAATATGCCTTAGTACCAAAAATCCAGTATATACCCCCTAATTGGTATCAAAATCCTTTAATTTCAGTGTGTTAGTGACACAAAAGAAAATAAGGGGCCCATAAAAACAAGTAACGACAGAATAAAAAACTTTCAATGTGATAAAGAGAAGAAAAATAGCCCGCCAAGAAAAAATCTTTAGATCTAATGCCTTCAATCCTCTCTAAAACGCTCTCTAAAACCTGAAATACAGCGATTATGTTTTATTATTTACAATCAAATTAAATCTAAATGAGACTAATTTGTATTTGCATTAAAATAATCTCTGACTTATCCTCGCACAACGGATAAGTCACCAGTCAATGTTCAGCTTTATTTGAACAACCTTATGGAAAAGGCTCTCACTAGGATGCGAGTTAATATGGCCAGAGAGATATTAGAAAACCAAGCCTGCGAACTGGAAGGTATTAGCAGCCAGTTTTTAGATGATACGCGTACCGCCCCTCCTTTAATCCTTTGTGCTGAAAAGGGCCAGGATATCAATACGCTTAATGAAACAAGTCGACAGTTTATCGCTACGGCCGTTGAAACGCTTGGTGCCGTGCTGTTACGTGGATTTAAGGTAAGCAGTCCTTTTGCCTTTCGTAAGTTTGCCGCAAGCTTTGGTTCTCCTTTAGCTGATAATTACGACTATGGCTCAACCCCTAGGTCCAAAGTTTCCTCTGGGGTTTACAACTCAACGGACTATCCTGCTCACAGCACGATTCCCATGCATAACGAGCAGGCTTATACCCGGCAATGGCCAAGTCATTTATGGTTTCACTGCATGAAGGCCAGTGAATCAGGAGGGGAAACCCCTTTGGTTGATAGCCGGATGATATTTAATGACATACCAAAAAGTATTCGCGATACCTTTCTAAGCAAAGAACTGCTCTATGTCAGAAATTTTAGTCCTATGCTGGATATCCCTTGGCAGCAAGTCTTTAACACGGACTCCAAGCAGGCGGTTGAAGATTTTTGTCTGGGACAAAATATTCAATGGCAATGGCTTGACGATAATACCCTGCGTACTAAACAGAAATGCCAATCGGCTCTGCAGCATCCTGTGACTGGAGAATGGGTTTGGTTTAATCAAGCCCATCTTTTTCACGCCTCTGCTTTAGGTGAAGAATCCCGCCAAGGTTTGCTCAGTACTTTGGGTGAAGAAAACCTACCCAGAAATGTTTATTACGGTGATGGCTCCCCTATACCAGATGAAGATCTAGACATCATTCGAGAAATTTATAATCAGCAGAAGCGGGTATTTCCTTGGCAGAAAGGCGATATCACCATGATTGATAACTTGCTCATGGCTCATGGTCGTAACCCTTATATCGGGGAACGTAAGATTATTGTGGCAATGGCCTAACGTGAGAGATAGCCATGAATAGTAAAAACAGTCTATCTGACCATCCAGTGGAAAGTGCAGTTTTAGCGTCTATGGATAACGCTCAAGATAGCGGCCCGCTTAACAGTGCACAGCAACGACTTTGGTATCTTTATCAGACTTCTGAGGATCAATGCCAATTCAACTTAGTGGTGTCTTTTAGCTTGCAAGGCGCGATTGATTCCTTGCGATTGAGCCATGCTATCGATGAACTGCTGATGTGCCATCCGGCTTACCGTAGTCGAATCGACAATGAAGAGGGGAGGGGCAGACAAACAGCCTTCACCCCCAAGGCGACATCGTTAGTCGAACTTGATCTGTCCGCGATGTCCCTATCTGAGCAAGAAAATACAATCGGTCTCTATCGGCATAAAGAGCTGCATACATCTTTCGATTTATCCCAAAGTACATCGCCTCGGTGGCAATTATTCAGACAAGCGACAGATCGCTATCTACTGGTTATGACGGTTCATCATATTGTTTTTGATGGCCAGAGTTTGATGGTCACCATAAAAGATCTCGCAAAACATTATTCTCTGACACCAGAGCTCTCTTCCGTAAGGTCTGAATCTTCCTCTCATATGGGGTTAATCGACTACGCGCTGTGGGAACAGTCAGAAACCGTATTAAAAAGTAGGCAAGAATCCTTAGCTTTCTGGCAGCCATTATTACAACGTTATTCCGATCCCCTGCAGCTCCCCGTTGTTGCGCCGTCTGAGACGGGAGCGAGTTCATTTAAGTTGACTCTTGATCGAGCCGGTCTAAAACAGGTGAGAAAGTGGGCTCATAGCCAGAAAATATCTCCCTTCACGGTACTTAAGGCTGCGTTTGATCTCGCATTATTTAATTACTGCGGCCAACAGCGCTTTCTGGTGGGTACCGACATTGCAGGCCGAGAACATCCAGATCTAACTCATACCGTGGGCTTCTTTATTAATCAGTTGCCTCTGCCTTGCTCTATAGATCCAGATCAATCCGTACAAGCTTGGTTAAAGCAGATCGATAGCGGTATAGAAGAAGCCCTCGAACACAAAGAGGCTCCTTTTGATCGTTTGGTTGCCTCCCAAATAAGCAACCGTACGCAAGTAGATACGCCTCTTTTTCAAGTGAAAGTGAATTATCAGCAGCGGCGGGCAAAGGGTCTGAAGTTTGGCGATGCTGTGCTGACAAAACATCAGGTATATCAACATGCAGGCCCTTATCACTTGGTCTTGGATTTAGTGCATGAGGAAAATGGCATAACGGCTGAGTTTGAATACCAAAAGCGTTTCTTTAGTGATCAGAAAATACAGCTTATCGCCTCGCAATGGCGACACATACTAGAAACATTCAACGTCCTTATATCAGGCAGTTTGGCAGAGGCTAAGGCCCAACTTGCCCAGTGGGAGCAACAAGCCTTGTCAGACCAACAGAGAAATACTCAACAACAGCGCCCTGCATCCTCTCTTAGAGCTCGTGGTAAACGTCGTCAAGCGATTGCGGTCTCCAGTGCGAGCTTAGTAGAGGAACACTTTTTAGATGCCGATCGTTTATTGCCCCTAGTCATAGAGCCCGGTGAGGCTTCCATGAACTTACGGGAGTGGGCCAAGGAAAATCAGCCTATGTTAGAAGAAAAACTTCTAAAACATGGCTCTATTTTATTCCGTGGCTTTGATATCAGTACACTGGATGAGTTTGATCAGGTGGTCAGCGCCTTATCTCCCGGTGCTTTGGAGTATATGTTTAGAGCCTCTCCTCGTAGTCGGGTCGATGGCAATATCTATACCTCTACGGATTACCCAGCAGATCAGCCTATCTTTCTGCATAACGAACATTCCTACTCACCCCGTTTTCCTCTGCGACTGTTTTTTTATTGTCATAACGAAGCGGAATCAGGCGGTGAAACCCCTATAGGTTGTGTCAGAGAAATTACACGAAAAGTACCTGATGACATAAAGGCGCGCTTTCGTACCAAAGGGATTCGTTATGTCCGAAATTATGGCGATGGCTTCGGATTACCGTGGCAGTCTGTATTTCAGACAGAAGACAGGGCTGAAGTAGAGCGTTACTGCGACTCGATGGATATTGGTTACGAATGGAAAGATAACGACAGATTACGCACGTTCCAGTGGGGCGCGGCCATGATGAAGCATCCGCGTACAGGTGAAGAGCTGTGGTTCAATCATGCCACCTTCTTCCATGTGTCGACATTACCTGCAGCGATCAGAGATTCGTTAACCGAAAACTTTGATGCAATAGATCTCCCCACTAATACATTTTATGGCGATGGAAGTCCCATTGAGCCTGAAGTGCTTGAACAACTACGTAGCATTTACCAAGAATCGGCTGTGATTTTTCCTTGGCAGCAAGGTGATGTGCTGTTTATGGACAACATGCTGAATGTGCATGGTAGAACCCCTTTTTCCGGCCCTCGCAAAGTAATGGTTGCTATGGCAGAGGCTCAATATGGCAAAGATCTTGTGATAGGAGACACCGAATGAGTGATGTAACTGGTTTTCCGCTATCCCCTCAACAGGCTCAATGGTGGCGCTATAGAGATAGCCAGCAAGCTCCTATCTATCTACAGATTGCTGTCAATAAAGTCCTAGATATTGAGAGTTTAAAAGCTCGTTTAGAAGCTCAATTGGCCAATGAAGAGATTCTGCGCACTCGCTTACAACGTATATCCGGTATGGAATACCCTCTGCAGGTAATCGATGATACTTCAGAATCTAGTTTGTTAGAAAAAGATTGGCGTAGCCTTTCAAAAGAAAAAGCAGAGCAATATTTAAATAATCTCATTGATGCCAGAGCAGAATTTTTGACCGCTTATTGGATCGCTCTGCCAGAAAGTGATCAAGGGCCGCATTTTATCCTGCACTTAGCCGCGCCAGGTTGGATGCTTGATCCTGCCAGCTTGCAACTCTTAGCTCAGCGGATTCTGGGCTTGCAGGATATTCCAGAGGAACCGCTGCAATACGTTGATTACAGTGAATGGAAGCAAGAATTGTTGGCAGAGGGTAGCTCCCATCCTGCTATGGCATTCTGGCAAGAGAACACGATTAAAGATACGCCAATGCTTGGCTTAGAAAACACATCAGTACTGGGCGCAGATAATATATCGACCCTTGGTTTAGCAGGTATAAGGGATTCAGGCTATAACCAGAATAGGCCTTTACGCTTTGCCTTCTCATTGCCTGAGTCTAACCTTTTAGCTTTGGAAGCTATCGCTCATCAGCAAGACATACCTTTATCCAGTCTTCTACAAGGCACTTGGCAAGCCTTATTAACACGCCTATCACAGCCAGATACCACGCCTGCTATCTGGTATGAAGAAGGACGTAATGACGATACTTTTGATGCTCTAGGTGTATACGGCCAACCCCTGAGTTCTCAGCATACCTTGCAACTGGAACAAGCATTAACACCACAATTAAAGCCTTTAGTTGATAACCTGTTATTAGCCTCTGGCTGGCAAGATTATTTTCCCGGCTTACAGGCCAAGGGACTATCTGTTTTTGCTTGGCTGCCTATCGCAGAAGCTTTTCAGCAGGATGAATTTAGTTGGCACAGCAATGGTGGTATCAGTGCGCCAGCTTCTCTGCAATTACTCTGTATGCCACAAGCTAAAGGACACTTGGCGTGCCAGTTTATTGCGGACTCCGAGCGTTATAATCATAACGCCTTGGTTTATCTGGCAGAACAGTGGCAGCAAGTACTAACCTCAGTTATCGCTGCATCAGAAAAAAACGTGTCACGAATCTCATTGTTAGGTGAGCAGCAACGGCTTGAGATCACTCCAATAATGGCGTTATCCACACAAGCACCCTCTTTCTTAGAACGCTGGCAAGATACTGTTTTTCAATACCCGGAACGGGTGGCTGTCAGAAGCCGCACTGCGTCACTGACATACCAAGGGCTGAATAACCGTGCCAATCAATTAGCCCGTTACCTCATTTCACAAGGTATCAATTCAGGGGATATTGTCGGTATTCATCTACCAAGAGGAATCGATGCTATTCTGGCTATCCTTGCCACATTAAAGGCTGGGGCAGCATATTTGCCGCTTGATCCCGATTATCCTGATGAGCGTCTAGGGTATATGGTTCAAGACAGTGGTGTTAACCATGTGATTGGTTATCAGAAAACGGCTCTGCAAGAAGGCTTAACTTATTTGTTATTGCATTCTGAGCTGGCGCAGTCCGAAGAAACCACAGAACTGACACGGCTACCAGAGAAAGACGATACCGCTTATCTTATCTATACCTCTGGTTCTGTGGGACAACCTAAAGCCGTTGAAATTAGCCATGACAATCTGGCTCACTCGTTGACGGCAAGACACCGTTACTACTCAGACCCTGTATCTGCTTACCTGATGCTATCCTCCCTCTCTTTTGATAGCTCTGTCGCGGGGATCTTCTGGGCCTTGTCTCAAGGGGGAGAGTTAGTGTTACCGGATAACGGTGATGAGCGCGATATACAAGCGCTACTGGATCTGATAACTCGTTTTAAGGTCAGTCACGGGTTGTCGTTACCGTCTATTTATAACGCTATGATCGATGGCGCCAATGCAAGCCAGCGAGAGGTATTGCAGCAGAGCCTAAATCTCTGGATTGTTGCTGGTGAAGCCTGTCCTGAAGCATTAATCCAAAAACACTATCAGAGCTTCCCTAAAGCTGATTTAGTGAATGAATATGGCCCAACTGAAGCCACCGTTTGGGCTTCAGCAACCGTATTAAAACCCGACCAGCCTGTCACTATTGGCCAACCTGTTCCGGGTATGGGCGTATATCTGCTCAATACACATAATGAGCCCGTTGCTATCGGAGAAACCGGTGAAATCTACCTTACAGGTCCTCAACTAGCCAAAGGATATAAAGGAAAGCCAAAGCAAACCGCTGAAGCCTTTGTTATTTATCCAAACATTGCAGGTGACCAACGGCTTTATCGTACCGGTGATTTGGCTCGCTGGCGATCTAATGGTGAACTACAGTTCCTAGGTCGCCGAGACCATCAGGTCAAAATTCGAGGCCATCGTATTGAACTGGCAGAGATAGAAAACCGTCTATCTGGCCATGAAAGCGTGAAACAAGCGGCGGTCATTGCCAAGGCATCAGGAGATACTCAGCGCCTGGTGGCTTATATTATTGAGGCGGGAAATGATGTTGATCTCGATGTCTTACGTAACCACCTGACCATCACACTCCCTGATTATATGGTACCCAGTGATTTTGTGGTGATTTCTCATTTCCCACTGACACCCAACGGTAAACTGGATATTAAAGCGCTGCCGGAACCCAGCAATCAATCCGGTATGCCTTATATCCCACCAAGTAATGAGATAGAAGAAACCTTAGCTCGTATCATCGAAGAACTTCTGGATCGACCCAAAATAGGCATAGACGATAACTTTTTCCATATTGGCGGGGACTCTATCCTTAGCCTACAAGTGGTCAGTCGTGCTTTATCTCAAGGGGTTTCTGTTAGTGCTAGAGATATTTTTGAGCAAAAGACCATTGCCAAAATAGCGCTCAAAGCATCGATTCAAAAGGATACGGCCCAGGCTTCACAGGAGCCGGGATCACAAGAAGAGGGACAACCTCTGATCTCACTGGATGATGATGAGTTAGATGCCTTAATAGACGAGCTCGATAGCGCCCTGTCTTAATTAAATAGCTTAATTAAATAGCACTCTGTCTTAAATAGAGAATAGGTTTTTTGAGCATAAAACACTGCTGGCATTAGCCAGCGGTGCGGCCCCGCTCATACCTTTTATACCGTTTTCAATATCGATTTAAAGATCAATATGCCTTTAACAATACCAGTGTTACAACGTTAAACGCATCGTGAATTTCTTTAACGATACAACAGTTCGGAATGTTGAACCCATGACCCAGAAAAGTACTCAACGCCAGAATATTGCCGATATTTACCCTCTTTCTCCCTTGCAACAAGGCATGCTGTTTCACTCCTTATTACAGGATGATTCTGGTGTTTATATTATGCAGGATTGCTACCGTATCCGAGGCCGAATTGATATCGCAGCCTTTGAACAAGCTTGGCAAACCGTAGTGGATACTCATCCTGCATTGCGTACCGCTTTCAGCTGGAAATCCCAAAAGCAGCCTCTACAAATTGTCTATAAAGAGGTCTCTACGCCTCTGACAGTGATCGATCTGAGAGACAAGGATAGCGAAGAACAGGATCGTTATATTCAGGAAATGTTGCAGAGAGAACAGCGCTCTGGTTTCAATATGGCTCAACCGCCCTTGATCCGTTTTCGTTTGGTACATCGAGGCGAAGATGATTATGAATTGGTGCGCAGCTTTCATCATATTTTGATGGATGCTTGGTGTATCTCATTGACTCTTATGGACTTTCTAAAGGTCTACGATGCCCTTGTTAAAGGTGAAGCACCGAGACAGGAAGCGCCACGACCATTTCGCGATTATATTGCTTGGCTCCAGAATCAAAAGAATGAAGATGCGCAGGATTTCTGGCAACAACGTCTAGCGGGTTTAACTGCGCCTACGGTACTGCCCATCGAAAAGGAAGCTCGAAAAAATCAGTACGGTGAAGCGGTTCGGGTTGATGATACTGAGATCCATTTTTCAAAATCCCAGAGCCAGCAATTACACCAGTTCTGCCGTCAGCATGATCTAACCCCCAATACTTTTTTCCAAGGTGTTTGGGCCTTATTGCTTAATCGCTACAGTGGGCAGGACGATGTGCTATTTGGTGTGACGGTATCAGGCCGTCCTCCTAGTTTATCCGGTGTGGAAAAAATGGTGGGACTGTTTATTAACAGCCAGCCTTTACATGTCAATCTGCCTAAAAACACCCGTGTTATCGAATGGCTAAAAGCCATTCAGGATGACAATCTGGCCATGCGTGAATACGAACACACCAGCCTAGTGGATATTCAAGGTTGGAGCGATTTCCCCCGTGGCGAATCCCTGTTTGATACCCTGCTGGTTTATGAAAATGCTCCCTTTGATAATTTGATTTTAGAGGGTGAATTTAGCTTCCAGTGGAATGGTATGCAGCACGGTGTACACACGCACTATGGCTTAACCGTGGTTGTCATGCCCCATGAAGAGATGGAGCTGAAAATATCCTACGATTATGCCCGTTTTGATCGGGCAACCGTTGATGGCATCTTAGGTCATATGCGTGAACTGGCTTTGGCGATGATTGCAGCGCCAAATGCCTATCTGGAAACGCTTAACTTGTTGGCTCAGGACGAACAGCAGCAACTGCTGTACACCTTTAACCGTTCTCAACATGATTTTCCTCTTGAACATGCTTATCCCGTGCTATTTGAGCAACAGGTCTCCCGTCATTCTGAACGTATTGTTGCCTCATGTTTAGGTCAGTCTCTTAGTTTCTCCCAATTAGATCAGCGCAGTAATCGTCTGGGCAATGCTATTCTTGGAGGTTATCAATCTAGTGAGGGCTGCAAGCATTCCAATGAAGAGTTTGTTGTTGCCTTGCTTGGCGAACGGGATCTGCCTCTTCTTACCGCTATGGTCGCCACGTTTAAAGCTGGCGGTGCTTATCTTCCGTTGGCCCCGACGCTGCCCGATGCACGCCTACTGGAGCTGTTTCAATTAAGCCAAGCCTCGGTATTGGTTGCTTCAGAATCTTGTCGTGATCGCGCACAGCTATTAGCCAGTCAAAGCGACTGCACCTTGGTGATCGTAGAGGATCACTGGTTAGAAGGTAACGAGACAAGCTTACCAGCCGTATCATCTCCTGAACGTTTGGCTTATGTATTGTTCACGTCAGGTTCCACCGGAACACCCAAGGGCGTGATGGTTGAACAGCAGGGCATGTTGAACAATATTTTTGGCAAACAACCGGACAGTACCTCCTTAGGTCTCTCTGAACAGGATGTTATTGCTCAAACGGCATCTCAGGCATTTGATATATCCGTTTGGCAATTCCTAGCAGCGCCAGTTGTCGGAGCAAAAGTTGAAATTTTGCCGGATAGTATCGCTCATAATCCGAGCCTGTTACTGGACGCGATTGTTGATTCAGGTATCACTCTGCTAGAAGCGGTGCCAGCGATGATTCGCGGTCTATTAGATAGCGTCGAGGACAAAAAACAGTCCTTTGCCTGTCAATCTCAAGACAGCGAGCATCAATCTTCCGTTCCCCTCTTATTTGGTAAACTACGTTGGTTAATCGCCACGGGTGAAGCTCTGCCACCGGCTCTGGCTAATGAGTGGCTGGAACGTTTCCCTCATATCCCAATCATGAATGCTTACGGCCCTGCAGAGTGCTCCGATGATGTGTCCTTCCATCCATTACGAGAAAAAGGCTTAGATCTAAACCGGCCTTTACCTATCGGTAAACCAACAGCAAATAATCAGCTTTATATATTGGATGATGATCTACGTGTACAACCGTTAGGTGTACCCGGTGAAATCTGCGTTGCTGGTGTCGGTGTCGGACGAGGTTACTGGCAAGATCCCGAAAGAACCGCCCCTGTTTTTATCGATAACCCTTTTAAACCGGGTACTCGTTTCTATCGCACGGGAGATTTGGGCCGCTGGCTACCGGATGGAACCATTGAATATTTGGGGCGACGGGATTTTCAGGTCAAAATCCTAGGTCACCGTATTGAGCTGGGTGAAATTGAAAATAGATTGGAAGCTCAACCTCAAGTATATAGTGCTGCGGTTGTTGCTCCACAAGATAGCCGGGGTGAACGACGCCTTGTGGCCTATTGGACCAGCAAAGACGCCAATAAAGACACCTCTGCCTCAGACTGCTCAGAGAATGATGCATCATCGGTTCAACCCTTAATCGAATCCTCAATTGCCTCTTTAAACCAAACCTTAACAGAGGCTCTGGCAACTCAGTTACCAGAATATATGGTGCCGAATTTACTGATTCATCTGGATGCATTACCTCTTAGTCCTAACGGTAAAATTGACCGTAAAGCGTTAGAAGCAAAGGATATCGAGCTCACGACCACAGAACCTGTTGCGCCTCGTACAGAGACTGAACATCAACTGGCCATGATCTGGGCAGATATACTACAACGGGATGATGTGGGTGTAGAGGACAGCTTCTTTGCTTTGGGTGGGCACTCTTTATTAGCAACCCGAGTGATGGCCCGTATTCGAGAAACCTTTAAGCAAGAACTGCCTCTGCGTAGTTTGTTTGAACAGAACACTATCGCCAAACTGTCGGCCTTAATCGATGATGGTAATGGCCAGAATTCAGAAACATCACTGTCTCTAAAGAAACAACCTCGACCGGAAACGTTACCTCTCTCTTTTGCTCAACAAAGACTGTGGTTCCTAGACCAATTAGAACAGGGAAGCTCTCAATACAATACGGCTTTTGCCTTGCGTTTTAGTGGCCCTCTCGATGCTCAAGTATTCGAGTCGGATCTGAATGCTTTGGTGGCGCGTCACTCTATTCTACACAGTCGTATTCACGCCGAAGATGACACGCCTAGGCTGAGCTTTTCTGCGCAGCAAACAGCTAACTTCCAGGTGATTCGAGTATCAGAGCAACAATGGTCTCAGCTCAGTGAACAAGTGATGCCAGAAGTGGTATCTCAACCTTTTGATCTCGCCCAACAAGCACCGATTCGGACGTACCTGTATCAACATGAGCAGCAGGATGAAGCGATCTTCCTCTGCGTACAACATCATGCGGTGACTGATGGCTGGTCGATTTATAATTTATTAACAGAATTGGCCGAAATTCGTTTGGCCCGCAGAGAAAATCGTCTGCCTATCTTAGCTGATCTGCCCGTTGATTATGTGGATTACAGCCTCTGGCAACAAGGGGCTGAACAACAAGCGGTATTTGCAGAACAATTGAAATACTGGGAGCAGGCTCTAGGCCATGACTCTTATGTGCTTGAACTACCAACGGATCGTCCTCGTCATCAGCCAAGCAGTTTACAAGACGAGGGGGATGATTATCGTAGTGATGATATTAGAGTCACCTTAGACCGATTGATTACGGATAAAATCCGTCGCTATTCCGCTAACCGTGGAGTGACCCCGTTCACGATCATGATGGCCAGTCTGCACCTGCTGTTAGGTCGCTATAGTGGTCAACAAACAATTCAGTTAGGCACGCCGGTTGCAGGCCGCACTCAGCCAGAAACACATCCCTTAGTAGGCTGTTTTGTTAATACCCTGGTGATCAAAAGTGAATTGTTACCAGAGCTATCATTTGATGGTTTAGTGGATCAATTACAACAAACGATTATAGAAGCGCAAGCTCATCAGGATGTGCCTTTTGAAAAGGTTGTTGAAGCCTTAAGCCATAGTCGAGATCTGTCTATAACCCCTCTATTCCAAGTGCTATTTACCATGCACCAGCATCGACTGGGTCAATTGGATTGGGGAGAGAATCGAGTAGATGAGGTGGTGGTTAGCAACCCTACAACCGCCTTTGATCTTTGTGCTGATGTTATCGATGATGAAAAAGATCTGCAGTTATTGTTCAGCTTTCGCTGTGCATTATTTGATAAAAGTACGGTGCAACGCTGGTTGAATCATTGGGTAAGCCTCCTCACAAAAGTAGTCGAGCAGCCGCTAAAAGGCCTCTATCAATATCCGTTACTCAGTGACGCGGAGCATCATCAACAAGTATCGGTCTGGAATCAGACCCAACGGGACTTTCAGGCTCCAGAGACTCTAACGGCAATGCTGGAGGCACAGCACGCACGTACCCCTAATGCCATTGCTATAGACACGGATGATCAGGTACTCACCTACGACCAGCTGCATCAACAAGCGAATCAACTCGCCCACTGGCTAGTGAACCAGATGACAGATCTACCAACACCAACAGAAGGGCCTATGGTGGGTATCTGTCTGGAGCGTTCTGCCGATATGGTGATCGCCGCGTTAGCCGTACTTAAAGCAGGTGCCGGTTATCTTCCGTTAGCACCAGATCTGCCAAAACAACGCCTGCAGTATATGTTGGATGATGCTGAGGTTCAGATCGTTCTGACACACTCAACACTGATCGATGCATGTCCATCAGCCGCCCGTACTTTGACAATTGATCTCTGGCAAGCACCTTATGCACTACCTGTAACTGCTCCCGTGTCTCCTCATAATGGTGATGATCTGGCTTATGTTCTGTATACCTCAGGTTCAACAGGGCAGCCCAAAGGCGTTTTAAACCAGCATCAGGGAATCGTTAATCGTATGTGCTGGATTCAATCACTGTTTCAACTGAACAGTGATGATGCCATCCTGCATAAAGCACCGATCATGTTTGATTTCTCAGTGTCAGAGATTTTCTGGGCACTGACATCTGGTGCTCGTCTTGTTATCGCAAAACCAGATGGCCATTTGGACAGTGATTATCTGGTCGATCTGGTGATTGAAAAAGAGGTCACAACCTTAGATTTGGTGCCTGCTATGCTGGGCAGTCTCTTAGATAGCGGCCGTTTAGCTCAGTGTACTCAGTTACGCTGTGTACTCAGTGGTGGCGAAGCCCTTTCAGCAGAGCTCGTTCGACGCTTTCATCAAACCATGGATATGGATCTGTATAACTTATACGGCCCAACTGAAAACGCCATTGATGCCAGTTTCTATTGTTGTCCCAAAGAGCCCAGTGCAAAAGGTTTGTCCCTAGAAGGCCATAAACAAGAAGCATACGTATCGGCAAGCCTGCCTATCGGTAAACCTTTGCCAAATACCCAGCTGTATATTCTGGATGAATACCAAAATCCTGTACCTATTGGTGTTGCCGGAGAGCTTTATATTGGTGGTGTTCAGTTGGCAAGAGGTTACTTAAAGCGTCCTGACCTCAATCAGACCAGTTTTATTTTAAGCAATCTTGAGAATGATTCTAATAGAGTTTCCGATAACGATTTTGATCGTTTTTTAGATGGGCGCCTATACCGTACAGGTGATCGTTGCCGCTACCTACCTGATGGCAATGTTGAATATTTGGGGCGCCTGGATCATCAAATTAAGCTACGGGGACAACGAATAGAACTAGGCGAAATTGATGCCTGTATCGAAGCTCAGTCAAGTGTTAGTGAAGCGATTACATTACTCCATGAAGCTGGGCAAGCCTCACAACTGGTCAGTTATTGGGTGGCAACATCTGTCGACGCGACCTCCAGCGATGCAACAACAGAAAAAGCCGGATCAGAAGATCAGAAAGCAACTGAAGCGTTATTGCGTCAGGCTTTGTCCAAGGCTCTGCCTGTTTATATGCTTCCTGCCCGCTTCATCCAATTAGAACAGCTACCCTTAACTCGAAATGGCAAGATTGATCGCAAAGCCTTGTTAGCACTAACGCCAGTACAAAAAGCCAATGCATCTATCGCACCGCGCTCTGAAACTGAGCGTCAGTTGGCTAAGATCTGGTGTGATGTATTACAGCAAGAGGCCTTAGGCATTGAAGATAATTTCTTTGCTTTAGGTGGTCATTCTCTACTCATAACCCGAATAATGGCCCAGGTTAGGCAGTCTTTTTCTGTGGAGTTACGCCTGAGGACCCTATTTGACCATCCTACTGTAGCTGCGATGGCTAAGCAGATAGATGAAGCCAGAGAGGGTGAAGCAAGGCCTAATCATCAAGCAATAGACACTAATAACGTGAGTAACGCTGGCACTCGTAAACTGCCAAGCCAAGCGCTTGCTACTCTTAAACGCCCCGAGCGCCTGCCTCTATCTTATGCTCAACAAAGGCTCTGGTTCCTAAATCAGCTGGAGCCGGAAAGCAGTCAATACAATATGCCATTTGCGATACGCTTTAAGGGAGAGCTGCATTTACAGGCCCTGCAGAAAGCCTTTTCGGATCTGGTGGCAAGACACGAGATTTTACGCAGTCGTGTTCAAATTATTGATAGTGAACCGGAGCTGCTATTTAGCGATACTTATCCAAGCCTATGTGTACAGGCTATCGATATTGAGCAATGGGACAGCACACTACCCAAAGCTATTCATCAGGAAAGTCATCAACCTTTTGATCTTGCTAATGGTGCGCCTATTAGAGCACAACTGCTTTACCAAGCATCATCAAGGGCACAAACAACGCACCGACAAATAACCGCTCAGCAGGATGCTTCTGGGACGGATCAATCTGTAGTAACGACGGCAGTACTGCTACTGACCTTGCACCATACTGTGGCTGATGATTGGTCCATGGGTCTCCTGTTGGATGAGCTGGCCAGTGCTTACCGCGCTCACAGCCAATCAAAGACCGACCAGCTTCCTGAATTGACCGCTCAGTATGCGGATTACAGTTTATGGCAGCGTCGTCCAGAGCAATTGGAAAAAGATGAACGAGAACTGGCCTATTGGTCAGACACTCTTGGTGAAGGTGACTACCGTCTGCAATTGCCCCAAGAGGCACACTCGACATCAGTGAGCGACAAGGATTGTGCCTATTCTGATGTCATTATTTCAAAGGCGCTTTATCAAGCGATACAAACTTATGCACAGCAGCAGGGAGTTACTCCCTTTATTGTGCATATGGCGATTCTGCATCTTTTGTTACATCGTTATAGCGGCCAAGACGATATCCGTGTCGGTATGCCGGTTGCAGGCCGACATCATCCTGAAACACAGGATATGATCGGTTGCTTTGTCAATACCCTGGTTATCTGCAGTCAAGAAACAGGCAATAATGACCTGAGCTTTAATGAGTTAATTCAGCATATCGGCCACAACGTTATTGAAGCACAAGAGCATCAGGATGTGCCCTTTGAGCGAGTCGTCGAAAAACTGGTTAAAGAAAGAGATCTCCAGCGTTCACCTTTATTTCAAGTCATGCTGTCTATGGAGCATGCTCAGCTACAACAGAGTGATTGGCCTAACTTGGTTCTGGATGAACTGGATATGGCCAATATTGATGCGCAATTTGATCTGAGCTTTGATCTGAGCGATCGGGGTAATGATCTCTTGCTGAGAGCCAGCTACCGCAGTCATCAATTCTCTGAAATTCGTATTCAGCGTTTACTACAACACTGGCTGCATCTGTTAGAGCAGGGACTAAGCGCCCCTGAGCAACCCCTTGCTGATTTAAATCTATTAACTGCAGCGGAACAAAAGCAGGTTCGTCACTTTAATCCTGCACCGACAAGCTTCTCGTTACACCTTAGCTTTGCTGATCTATTTGAGCAGCAAGTGGAACGACAGCCTGAAAAAATAGTCGCAAGCTGTGAACAACAAAACCTCAGTTTTAATGAACTGGCACAGCGTAGTCGAAGGTTAACCTCAGCCTACCAAAAAGCAGGATTATTCGATCACGAAACACCATTAGTTGCCTTATTAGGTGAACGGGGTTTGCCATTTTTAACCGGCCTGGTGGCTACCTTACAGGGTGGTGCCGCTTATTTACCCCTAGACCCTAGCCTACCAGATGCCCGACTAGAAGAATTGCTCGCACTGGGACAAGCGCCTTTGTTGGTCACTACGGCAAATAGCCGAGAGCGAGCAGAAATACTGGCCTCCGCTCAGGGTTGTCAGCTTATTCAGATAGAAGATCACTGGTTAAACGGTGCCCCTGAACCACTGACCAATCGGGGAGCTCCTGATAGTCTCGCCTATGTATTATTCACCTCAGGTTCTACCGGTACACCGAAGGGCGTTATGGTGGAACAACGGAGCATGCTGAATAATATCTTTGGCAAGCAGCCTAGGGATAATTCTCTGGGATTATCTGAACAGGATGTTATTGCGCAAACGGCATCTCAGGCCTTTGATATTTCCGTATGGCAGCTACTGGCGGCTCCGGTCACGGGTGCCCGTGTTGAGATATTGCCGGATTGTATTGCCCATGATCCTCAGCGCCTTATTGAAGCGGTGGATCAACAAGGTATTAGCCTGTTGGAGTCTGTGCCTGCGGTTATTCGCGGAATTTTGGATGCCGCAGAGAATCACCAAACGGATCTTTCGACTCTACGCTGGTTACTCCCCACAGGTGAGGCCTTGCCTGCGACTCTTGCCAACGACTGGCTTGCTCGGTTCCCAGAGATTCCGTTGATGAATGCTTACGGCCCGGCAGAATGTGCAGATGATGTTGCTTTCTATCCTATATATTCCCCGATCGATCCAAATCAGTCGGTACCTATTGGCTGTGCAACGGCTAACAATGAACTCTTTATTATTGATGAATCAGGGCGTCTATTACCTCCCGGTATTGTAGGTGAGATCGGTGTCGGTGGTGTGGGTGTTGGATTGGGTTATTGGCGTGATGAGGCACGTACAGAGGCTGCTTTTATCTCTCACCCTTTGAATCCTGATGCTCGTTTCTATCGCAGCGGTGATTTGGGGCGCTGGCGTGAAGACGGCTCGATGGAATATCTGGGGCGCCGGGATTTTCAGGTGAAAGTACGAGGACATCGTATCGAGCTGGAAGAGATTGAGAGTCGACTGGAACAGCACCCATCGGTACGAACGGCCATTGTTATCGCTCCAGAAAATACTCTGGGAGAACGTCAATTGGTGGCTTACTGGCAGCCTCAAGTAGGATTAATCGAAGCATCTGAAGCGATTGATTTAACGGCTTGGCTGACACAACAATTACCGGCTTATATGGTACCCAGCCTCTTAATTGAACTGTCAGCAATGCCTTTGAGTCGTAACGGTAAGGTTGACCGAAAAGCATTGGCTCAACGTTCTGTAGAAGCTCATAAATCGCACAGTCGAGCCCCAGAAACAGCAACAGAGATTGACTTAGCCGCTCTATGGCAATCCTTATTGGTAAAACCTAGAGCACAAGACGTTTCTGATAAAAGCCCTGTGATCAAGGCTGATGATAACTTCTTTGCATTAGGTGGTCATTCTCTACTAGCCACCCGCTTACTGGCCCAGATCCAAGAGCAATGGCAACTGAAATTGCCATTACGGGATCTCTTTGAACAACCTACTTTGGCCGCGCTAGCCCATCGGATTAATCAAGAGATTAAGCTCCATAATATTCCTGTGGAAACGACATTAGGTCACCTTGCCAGACCTCAGCAACTGCCACTTTCCTTTGAGCAACGTCGATTATGGATGTTGGATCAACTGGAACCCGGTAGCACTCAATACCATGTGCCCTTTGCCCTTAAGCTTGAAGGCGAATTGAACCTAGCAGCCTTACAGCTTGCCTTTACACAACTGACTCAGCGCCATGAAATTCTACGCAGTCGAATTCAAATGCAGGGAGAAACCGCGTATTTGGTACTGGGTGCAGAAGCTCCAGCATTAGAGGTCACCATTTTAGAGAGTGACGACTGGGAGAACCGGGTACAAGCCAGTTTACAGGTACAGGCTTGTAATCCATTCGATCTATCGGCTGAAGCACCTTTGCGGGCTCAGCTACTGCAACGAAAACCCTCTCTACAAGTAAAACAGTCACAAGAGCAACGACAACAAGAGCAGCCGGAAGCGATCTTAATAATTAACCAGCACCATATCATTACAGATGATTGGTCGGTTCAGATCCTACTGGATGAGTTGGCCGAATGTTATGCCGCCAATTGCGAACAGCGTTCCCCAACCTTACCTGAGTTATCTCTGCAATATGCTGACTACAGCGTTTGGCAGCAAGGGCCAGAACAACAACAAAGATTCGACAGCCAACTGGAGTATTGGCGTAAAACCCTAGGTGAAGAGTCTTATGTTCTGAACCTTCCTACGGAAAGCCCGGCCTCTGCTGAGATAGGGAAATTACCTGCAGGGGAAGTTCAGATCACTCTTCCAGACCAATTGACCCATAGTTTGCGCCACTATGCTGGCGAACAAAATAGCACCGTATTTGTTGTGCTGATGGCCAGTTTGCACCTGTTGTTAGCCCGTTACTGTAACCAGTCGGATGTGCGTATTGGCACCCCCGTAACAGGTCGCCAGCAAGGTCAAACCCAAGATATGTTGGGCTGTTTTGTTAACACCCTTGTTATCAACAGTCAGGTAGACAATAACCATAGCTTTGCCCAGTTGGTAGAGCAGCTGCAACAACGGGTACTGGCCGCTCAGGAAAATCAGGATATTCCTTTTGAGCGTGTGGTTGATGCCCTTGTTAAGGAGCGTGATTTTGATCGCTCTCCGTTATTCCAAGTGATGCTCTCTATGGAGAATTCTCACTTAGATAGCGAAAATTGGCCTGGTCTCAGCCTAACAGAAGTCGATATGCCAGCCACAGCGGCTCAATTCCCTCAAAGCTGGGAAGTGTATGATGATAGCGACCATTTAGGCATCAAACTCTCTTATGATCGCTCACTGTTTGATGATGCGGCCATGGCTCTGTGGTTACGCCACTGGCAACAACTGCTGGTCAGTGTGCTTCAATCCCCTGAGAGTTCTCTTTCAGCTATCGACTGGTTGTCACAGAACGAACGCCAGCAATTACTGATCGACTTTAATCCGGCGGATCAGGATGCAGTCATAGCACCTTTGCTATCACAGGCGTACCCAGAACACTTTAAACAGCAGGTTCAGCGCCATCAGGATCGTCCACTGGTGCATTGCGGTAAGGGTAGTTTGAGCTATACCGAACTGAATCAACACAGTGATCGGTTGGCTAATGCTCTGAATAAAGTCTTCCTAGAGTATGGCGCTTCATTGGCCGATAACACTGCACCAAGCGGTAACGTTGCACAGGAAGATAACGATCAAAAACTGGTCGCTTTACTGGGCGAACGTGATCTTGGTTTTATGACGGCCTTGGTTGCCACCTTTAAAGCAGGGGCCGCTTATATGCCTCTTGACCCTTGTTTGCCTGAAGACCGAATGAGTGAGTTGCTGTCTCTGAGTAATGCGCCTCTATTAGTTGCCTCGCAAGCTTGTCGTCAAAGAGCAGAAACACTGGCTAAAACTCAGGGCTGTCAGCTACTGATTATTGAGGATCTTTGGCTAACCGATGATAGCTTAACCGGTGGCAGTGCTCCTTTGGATGCGATTTGTACGCCAGATCATCTGGCCTATGTACTATTTACCTCCGGTTCCACGGGAACGCCAAAAGGTGTGATGGTGGAGCACAAGGGCATGCTAAACAATATGTTTGGTAAGCAACCTTCTCTGGGGTTAAACGAGACGGATGTGATTGCCCAAACCGCTTCCCAGGCGTTTGATATCTCTGTATGGCAGTTTTTAGCGGCTCCTGTCGTGGGAGCTCAGGTACGTATCCTGCCGGATACTATCGCCCATGACCCAGAACGTTTATTGCGTGCGATTGACGAATACGGCATCACATTGTTAGAAGCTGTTCCTGCGGTTATTCAGGGACTTTTGGATAGCGCGGAGCACAATGCTCTCGATAAAAGTGCAACAGATCTAGCTTCCTTACGCTGGTTGATACCAACAGGAGAGGCATTACCGCCTGCCTTGGCAAATCGTTGGTTACAACGCTTCCCATCCATTCCCTTGATGAATGCCTATGGCCCAGCGGAATGCTCTGATGATGTGGCTTTCCATCCGATCACTCGACCAGGGTTGGATAGCCAGCGCCCTGTGCCAGTTGGACGGCCCACCCCCAATAATCAGCTCTATATTTTGGACGATGCCTTACGCCCTCAGCCTATCGGTGTGCCGGGAGAGATCTGTGTTGCCGGTGTTGGTGTGGGGCGCGGTTATTGGCGTGATGAAGCCCGTACCCGACAGGTCTTTATTGATCACCCTTTCGCCCCTGGTGAACGCTTTTACCGGACAGGGGATCTAGGCCGCTGGTTGCCAGATGGCAGTATTGAATATATTGGCCGTAAAGATTTTCAGGTTAAGGTTCGAGGTCATCGTATTGAACCGGGCGAGATCGAAAATCGTCTGGCAGATCTAGTACAAGTTAAAGCTGCCGTAGTCACCGCACCGGTTAATGAACGAGGTGTGCGTCAACTCGTGGCTTACTGGGTTGCAGATCATGACGCTCTAGAAGAGAAAATAGTGGCGGCTGAATTTTCCACATCGCGGCAAGAACAACGGGAACAAGCACTCGAACAGTTAGAGGCGCAGCTGCGAGAACAGTTACAAGCAACGCTACCGGGCTATATGGTCCCCGACCTATTTATGGCGTTGGATACCCTGCCATTAAATGCTAACGGCAAAGTTGATCGTAAAGCGTTGCCTGATGTTAAAACCCGCACCAAGAAAAAAGTGGCGGCCACAGAATCCCATGAAGCAACTTTATGCCATCTGGTCAAAGACCTACTGGGAGTCGATGAGGTTTGGAGTAATGATAACTTCTTTGCCTTAGGCGGTGACTCCATTATGGCGTTGCAGCTGATTTCCCGAGCACGACAACAGGGAATAACACTAACGCCAAGACTGATTTTCCAGCAACGGACGCTTCATGATTTAGCCCAGGCTGCCAAAAGTCTGGATCTGATTGAGGCTGAGCAAGGAATCCTGTCGGGCGAGGTTGCTCTGATGCCTGCGCAGCATTGGTTCTTCGAGCAGAAATTTGACCGGTTTAATTATTGGAATCAATCCCTGTTATGCCAGTACCAAGGAGAGCTGGACGCGGTATTAACGGAGCAAGTGCTGCATCACCTAGTTTGTCATCATGATGCGTTGAGACTGCATTTTTCTCCATCAAATGCCGATACAAACGCCTGGATGCAGAAGTATGGCTCGGTCGAAAACGCTTGGCGCTTTACAACCCTCAATAATGTCTCTGTGGATAAGCTGGACACTGTGCTGGAGCCCTTTGCCCAAGATTTAGATATAGAGCAAGGGTTAATCAGCCAAGGGGTCTTGGTCAATCTGGATAATGGCCAGCAACGCCTGTACTGGGTCATTCATCATCTGGTAATTGATACGGTCTCCTGGAATGTTCTTCAGGACGATTTTGTCACTCTGTATCGCCAATTAGATCAAGGTGAAACACCACAATTACCGCCTAAAACCAGTGCTTACCGCCAATGGGTCGATTACTGGCAAGCCCCTGAGACTCTTGCTCGTTTGGCGCGACAAAAGCCTTGGTGGCAACAGCAGGATATTGATTTCCAGTTACCGGTCGCGTCTCCAAATGCCAGTCACAAGGTTACGGAAGCGATCACCTTAAGTGCAACTCTGGATAAAACCCGTACTGCAGATTTCCTAAAGACAGCCCAACAAGCTTATCGCACACGGCCTGAAGAGATGTTGATAGCGGCGCTCGCTATGACCTTGAACCATTGGAGCGGTCAATCTGAGATACGTCTGGATCTGGAGAATCATGGCCGTACTGGGGGCAGTGATCGATTAGATATCAGCCGCACCGTGGGTTGGTTTGCAGCCATTTATCCTCTAAAGCTAGATATGGCGTCAGGTCAACAACCGAGCCAGATTCTAAGTTCGATAAAAGATCAGCTCAGAGCAGTGCCAGAGCAAGGCATAGGTTATGGCGTCTTACGTCATCTTGCTAAGGATGAGCAAGCCTTACAGATTCAACACACCTCTCCTGTGTCATTTGAATACTTTGGTGTCAGCCAGAAAGATGATGATACAGGCCCACTGCGAGAGGCCAGTGAACATCAACCTCTAGAGCGAGGGGCAAATAATCATTGCGAATATGAATTGGATGTCACGACTCAAGTAGTGGATGGCTTGTTGTATCTGGAATGGACCTACGGCAGTCAAAGAGACACCCGTCAGGTACAGCAAGGTTATCTGGATCTCTTTGTTCGCAATCTACAAAACCTGATCGATCACTGTCTGAATCCTGAAGCGGGTCAACTAACGCCTTCAGATTTCCCTATGGCAAAAAATCTCGATCAGAACGCCCTGAATTCTCTGCTGAAGCGCTTTGGCTCAGCGTCACAAGACAAGACCCCTAAAGAGTCGTAGGAACTGATATGAACGATATGATTGAAAGCCTTTATTCATTGTCCCCACTTCAGCAGGGGTTGCTGTTTCACTCCGTTGCACAACCGGATTCGACGGAATATTTTATACAAGCTCGCTTAGAACTGTCCGGCCATTTAAATCTACAGGCCTTTGAATCGGCTTGGCAGGATATGTTGCAAAGGCACAGCATCCTGCGTACTGCTTTTGTATGGGAAGGTCTGGATACGCCTTTACAACTGGTGCAACGAGAGTCAGAACTGCCATTAATTGTTGAAGACTGGCAACAACGTGATAAAGCCGATCTGGAAACGATGTTAGAGCAGGATGCTCTGACAGGCTTCAATCTGGAGCAGGCGCCTCTTATGCGCCTACAGCTTTTTCAGACAGGGGAACAGCACTGGCAACTGCTCTGGTCTTATCATCATCTATTGCTGGATGGCTGGAGTGTTGGCCTTCTAATGTCCGATTGGCTGAATCGCTACAGTCATCATGTTGGCTTAACGGTTTCGGCACTGCCGGCACCGGCACCTTTCGCAGAATATATCGCCTGGCTGGATCGTCAGGATGAGGTTCAGGCAGAAGCTTTTTGGCGTTCACAGCTACAAGGTTTTACCTCTCCGACACCACTGCCCCAGCTGGATGGGGCATTTCCTTCGGTAACAGGGCTGCCTTATGGTGAACAGACTCTGGATATTCAGGGGAAACAATCGCAAAGCCTACAGAATTTCTGTCAACAACAGGGCGTCACGCTTAATACTCTGTTACAGGGGGCTTGGGGGATTTTATTAGGCTCTCTAGCCGGTCGTCAGGAAGCCTTATTCGGCGTGACTGTTTCGGGAAGACCTGACGATGTTCCCTCCGCGGATACTATGGTTGGTCTCTTTATCAATACCCTGCCTTTGCGCCTGCAATGGAATGAGCATATCAGTGTAGGGGATTGGCTGACTCAGCTTCATACCTTAAACGGAGATCTGCATCAATACGAGTACTCTCCTCTGGTACGTTTAAAGTCACTGAGTGATATTCCCGGTGATACCGCGTTATTTGAGAGCATTTTTGTTTTTGAAAACTTTCCTGATGAGGAGAGTGATGATACTTCCGAGCATGGGCTTAGTCTCCAGCTAATGGAAGAAGGCAAGGTTATAGAGGGGATTCGCCAGACTCGTGGACGCAATAGTTATCCCATCTCTTTGATTGCTGGTATGGAAGGTAAAGGACTACAACTGCTATTAAGTTATCAAAGACAACGCTTTAGCAATACCACAATCAGGATTCTATTAAGCCACTTGCAGCAGATATTAGAGGCTTTTGTCTGCCAAGCAGAGCAGCCTGTCAGCCAATTAAATTGGATGTCTTTAGATGATCGTTTACAACAAAAACAATGGGGCCAGGGAAGTGCTCTCGACTTGCCTAAAGGGGGCATCAGCGAACAACTTGCCAGAATTATTGCAGATTATCCTAATCGAGAAGCGGTCGGTGATGGAAAGCACTGCCTGACTTATGCCGAGCTTGAAAAAGCAGCGAATCAGCAAGCCCAAGTCTATCTCGCTCAAGGCTTACAAGCAGGCGATACCTTAGCTTTGGCCTTACCACGCTCAGTGGAAATGGTCGTGGCATTGGTTGCAGCTCTGAAGGTTGGTTTAATTTATGTGCCTCTCGATACAGGGCAACCGGCCTCTCGCTTGGCATCCATTATTACCGATAGTCGAGCCCATCTGATCATTGCCAGTACCTGCTTAATCGAACCTCTAAAATGCGAGCAGGAGAAGGCAAAAACTGAAACAAAGTTGATCACTCTGGATGAGATAATCGAACAGCGTCGCCAGCAGCCCTTTCAGAAAGTCTCTATTCCTGCACCTTCTGCGGATGCCACGGCGTATTTGATTTATACCTCAGGCTCCAGTGGTACGCCAAAAGGGGTTACCGTTAGCCATCGAGCCTTACTGGCCTACGCTTTAGGCATCCTTGATGCTGTTTCTCTACCTGCTGCCTGCCGCTTTGCCAGCGTATCAACGTTGGCAGCGGATCTTGGTAACACCCAACTATTTGGCGCATTGCTCAGCGGTGGATATTTACACCTAGTCGATGACAATACTCGCTTTGATGCCTTGGCATTAGCGGATCTGTTTCAACAACAAAAGATCGATGTACTCAAGCTAACACCCAGTCATCTTCAAGGTTTGTTAGCCGCTCTACCCAGCTCAAGCTTGTTACCTCGCCATAGTTTATTGTTGGGCGGCGAAGCGCTGGATAAGCATCTGCTGAAACAGATTCGGGCATTATCCCCAGAGTTAGCCGTTTACAACCATTACGGCCCAAGTGAAGCCACTGTTGGTGCTTTGCTGCACCCTATTGATATGGCGTTAGCCTGCCAAGATAAGGCACCGGATCTATTGTCTCTAGGGCAGCCTCAACCTAACCGATTAATACGTATTCTCGATTCACAAGGAAACGATCTACCTTGTGGTATTCCAGGAGAGCTTTATCTAGGAGGTGAAGGTTTAGCTGACGGTTACTATCAACAAACTGAATTAACCGAAGATCGGTTTGTTAATCTATCAGATAGCTTATCTGAAGCGGGCCCAGAGCGTTTTTATCGTACTGGAGACCGTGCTTATTGGTTGTCGGATGGCAGTGTGAAATTCTTAGGTCGCTTGGATAATCAGGTTAAAATTCGTGGTTACCGGGTGGAGTTAGATGAAGTGGCTCATCATCTGAGCCAAACATCTCAGTATATCCAGCAGGCCGTTGTTCATCTTTACCAAAAAGAGAATCAGCCCGCTAAACTCTTGGCCTACTTGGTGGCTGATAGCGATCTGAATAGCCATAAACTCAAGCATGATTTAAGTCAGCAGCTGCCAGAATACATGGTGCCAGATCAGTTGGTTCTACTGGATGAGATACCGGTAACGGCCAATGGTAAGGTGGATTATTCCAGCCTGCCAATACCGGCAACAAGTGCTGAGCACTCTGATAATTATCAGGCTCCAGCCACTGAGAGTGAGCACTGCTTAGCACAGATTTGGGCTGACCTTTTACAGCGTGACAATATTAGTGTGCATGACAATTTCTTTGCCCTAGGTGGAGATTCCATCATGCTGCTACAAGTGATTGCCCGAGCTCAAAAGCAGGGATTAGCACTGACTCCTACATTGGCTTTTAAACACAGAACGCTTATTTCCCTTGCTGGGGCAATCGATGGCCATGATTCAGAAACGAATTCAGATAGACCATCGGATCAACAGCAGGGTACGAATGCCACTTCCGAGTCTAAAATATTACCTTTTAGCCCAGGACAACATTTCCGCCTGTCCCAACCCTTAAAGCCTCTTTGGTGCCGGATACAACTGCACTCACCATTACAAAATAAACAGTTGCAGACCGCGTTAACACAGCTGCAGCAGCACTATTACCCCTTCACTTTGGAACGACAGGATGGCAGCTGGGTACAGAGACAAATCAGTTATTCTCTTGATACCGTTGAAACACCTGTTATAGCTATTGAGTCTACAAAGACGACAGAAGTTCTCGTTGATGAATTATTTGAAACAATGCAAACCTCTAACCAGCCTTGGCTTGGTGCTGCATTATCAGATGAACATCTTTTACTGTGTGCGCACCCGTTAGCCTTGGATAGTGCTGCATGGCCCTTGTTATTAAACGATTTAGCTCAACTTTATACATCAGATGATAATCGTGAAATTACATTGGCAACTTCAGGCTTACAACTGACCCGCTATTTGGAATCGGAACAAGCCCGAGCGTTATCTGAAGATCTTGATGCATCTTGGGAATATTGGCTGGAGCATGCAGGGCTAGAGCTGCCTGTGCCAGCCTCTATTTATCAAACACCTATCTATCAAGATCCTGTTTCTCAAGAATCGTCTAATTCCCGCACAACACAACTTCAGGATACAGATGCGTCATCAAGCCTATCCCAAGAAAAGGCTATATCCGAACTGGAGTTAAGCAATGAAACACAAACGCAAATCCGCCAGCTATTGGATAGTCATGGCGCAACACCGGTATCTCTGGTAACCGCTGCTGTAGCCTGTGCGTTAAGCCATCACCAAAAAACGGATACCTTAGCGCTGGCAGTCAGTGGCGGGCGTCCTGAATTAAGCGCCTTAGCTGTAACGGATGCGTTATCACAAGCCAATTTGAACCCTGCTAGATTACAAGGCGCATTGGACTTTCCTGCTCCAATTATTTTTGAGGGATTAACCGGTGAGTCACATCATGACTGGCAACAGGTAAGTTCTCAGCTTTTAGCCATGCCTCAAGCCGGTGCAGATTACGGTCTACTGCGTTATCTAAGTAATAACGAATATCTGAGCGAACCTCTATTAACCCTACCCACGCCTCAAGCTTGGGTGCGCTGGTTAGGTGATTGGGACAGCCAGATGACTTTAGGGCTCCTGCAAAGTCATCATGAGGATCAGCCTGAGGAGATGCCGTTAACGGTTTCCCTATTCTGTTTGGATGGCCAGTTACGTATTCAAGTCTCCATGGGAGAGAGTCAGGTTCAGCCCGGATCTATTCAAGGTTTTAGCCAATTATTGACGAAACAACTCACTCAGGTACTACAGAGTATTGATCTAACGGCAACACCTAAAGCCAATGTCTTTCCTCTTGGCCCTGAGCAATCGGTCTTGGATAGCTTGTCACTGGATTGGCAGCAGGTCGAAGATATTTATCCTCTGACATCCATGCAGCACGGCATGGTCATTCAATCTCTGAAATCGGATCAGGCGGATTACCTGTCTCAAACCTGTCTGCAATGGGATGGTCCTATTGATCAAGGGTCATTGAAAGCCGCTTGGCAACAGGTTGTAGATCGGCATCCGATTCTACGTACTATTTTCCTTTGGCGTGATCTGGAAAAACCGTTGCAATGCGTACTCAGACACCTTGATCAACACTTCTTCTGGGAAGATATCACTGACCTGTCTGAAACCCATCAGCAAGATTATATTGATCAAACCATAGGGAAGGAAAACGCTACGTCTTTATCTTTGGATAATGCGCCGCTAACTTGGCTAAGAGTCTTTCAATTATCCGATCAGCGTTTTGTGCTTTGCCACAGTGTGCATCATGCCTTAAGTGATGCTTGGAGCTTCGGCTTACTTTTAGATGAGCTACTACAAAGCTATAGTACCCATAAAATAGGGCGCGCTTCTGTACAAGCAGCAACATCACTATCTGCACCATCACCCGCACTATCGGCACTATCACCCGCCCAACCTTTTCAGCACTATCTGCGTTGGTTAGAGCAGCAACCGGTACACAGTGCACAAACATTTTGGCAGCAAACCTTAGAAGGTTTTGATAGCCCAACAGCTCTGCCGTTTATTACGAATACGCTTTCATCCTCTGATAATAGCCCTTCATTTATCACAGATAGTGGCTTAAAGGAGGAGGCACAGGAGCCCCTTAAACCTAACGCTATAGACGCGTCTCAGCGCCAGTTAGTACTCAGCGTGGAAGATACCCGTCGATTACAGCAGTTTAGTCAGCAGCAACAAGTTACGGTTAACACCCTGATACAAGCCGTATGGGCATTATTACTCGCTCGTTATAACGATACCCAGGATGTGCTATTTGGTGTCAATGTCGCTGGGCGTCCCGCTGATCTGTTCGGTGCAGATACCATGCAAGGCCTCTTTATTCAGACCTTGCCTCTACGGGTTAATCTGAATGACCAGACTCCTTTAAAAGACTGGTTAAATGATCTACTGGATCATAATTTAGCCCTACGACAATACGAATACCTGCCACTGACAGAGATCCAGCGTTGCAGTCAGGTTAACGCTGATCAATCCCTATTTGATAGTGTGATGGTCTTTGCTAACGCCCCTATGGATGATGGCCTGACCAGCCGCCTATCGGACTGTCGAATCGACTTTTTGGAAGATAAGGTTCAGACCGAATACCCACTATTAATCGACGTAATTCCAGGCTCTCGCTTGGAATTTCAGCTGACTTTTTCACCGGATAGATTCACGGCAGAGGCCGTGGATATGCTGTTAAGTCGAGTGCAGCAACTATTACAATCACTGCCCAATGCCTCTGAAGATGCTCTACTGGGAGAGCTCACACTACTGAGCACCGTAGAAAAACAGCAGTTAGAACGCTTTAATAAAAGCGATAATGATTTTGCTGATTGTGGTCTGCCACTCAATAGCAGTTACCCTGAGCTTTTTGCGCGCCAGGTCAATGTACAAGGTCATAAAGTTGTCGCCACTTGTGGTTCTGACAGCCTGACATATCAGGAACTGGATCTGCGCAGTAACCGTTTAGGCCATGCTCTATCTCAAGCCGGTGCTCAGCCAGAGCAATTAGTGGCTTTATTAGCAGAACGAGGCTTGCCTCTACTCAATGCCATGATAGGGACATTTAAATCTGGTGCGGCTTATATGCCGCTGGACCCAGGCTTACCTTCTGCTCGTTTGGAAGACTTGCTGATTCTCAGTGAAGCCCTTGTATTAGTTGCGTCCTCTCAATACAGGCAAGCTGCTGATGAGCTCATTACCAGAGTGCAAGCTCGTACAGGCAAATCTCTATCTCTATGCATTATTGAAGATCACTGGTTGAACGGTAACGAAACCTCTCTGCCCATACAGAGTTCGCCAGATAGCCTAGCCTATGTCGTCTTTACCTCTGGTTCTACCGGCACACCTAAGGGAGCTATGGTAGAACATAGAGGCATGCTGAATAATATGTTTGGTAATAGGATCTCTCTGGGTCTTTCGGCTGATGATCGTGTGGCTCAAACCGCTTCTCAGGCTTTTGATATCTCAGTCTGGCAATTTCTAGCAGCGCCATTAATGGGTGCCAGCGTACATATTTTTCCCGATGAGATTACCCGCAATCCGGTTGCCCTACTACACGCTGTTCAGCAGCAAGAAATTACACTGATGGAACTGGTGCCCACGCAGATACGGGCTTTACTAACAGAAGCTGAGGCAGTATCAGAAACAGAAAGCCAAGGTATTCATCTGAACGCCTTACGCTGGCTACAATCCATTGGTGAGGCACTACCGCCTATCTTGGTCCGTGATTGGTTGCAGCGCTTCCCTGAAACGCCATTGCTGAACGCTTATGGCCCAGCTGAATGTTCCGATAATATCGGTTGGTATCCTCTGGTTCATATTCCAGCAGATCTTCATTCTCCTATTCCTGTAGGTCATCCGACGGCAAACAATCAGCTCTATATTCTTGATAGTGCCGGACATGAGCAACCTATCGGTATACCAGGAGAAATTTGCGCAGCAGGTGCCAGTGTTGGTCGAGGTTACTGGCAGGATGCCGAACGTACCGCTCAGGCCTTTGTTGATCACCCTTTTAACCCTAAAGCCCGTTTTTATCGAACTGGGGATAGAGGGTGTCGGCTAGCGGATGGCTCTATTGAATATCTGGGTCGTTTGGACTTCCAGCTTAAGTTAAGAGGTCAGCGTATTGAGCCCGGTGAGATTGAATCTTGCCTAGAGTTACTTGCACCTGTGAATAAAGCGGCGGTGGTGATTGTTGAGCAAGAAGGCCACTCCTATCTGATCGCTTATTGGCAAGGCCTTAAGGAAGTATCCGAAAACGCTCTTCGAGATGGAGTGAGTGATCAGCTACCTGCTCATATGGTGCCTTCCCAATTTATTTATCTGGAGGCATTACCGCAGAACCGTAATGGCAAGGTGGATCGAAATGCTTTGATGCAAAAAACGCTGCATTTCGATCACAGCGGTCATAACGCCCCAAGTAACGAAACAGAACGGCAACTGATGACGATCTGGCAATCCCTATTACCAGTGAATGAGTTTGGTGTGGAGGATAACTTCTTTGCATTGGGCGGCCATTCACTGCTCGCCACTCAGGTCATCACTCGTATTCGAAAACATCTGTCAGTAGCTCTGCCGATTACCGCTTTGTTTGAATACAACACGATTGCCAGCTTAGCTCGCGAGATACGTGCTCAAAGTATCTTATCTCCAACATCTGCATCACAGGAGAATGGAACAGTAATACTAGACCAAGTGTCCGAGCCCGAGATTAAACCGGCCGATCGTACTCAGCCTCTGCCACAGTCTTATGCTCAGCAAAGACTGTGGTTTATGGATCAGTTGGAAGGTCCAAGCGGAGCTTACAATATTCCTGTTGCGATCAAACTCAGAGGCACGCTAGATCGGCAAGCACTGCAAGCTTCTGTGGATGAACTGCTTCAGCGTCATGAATCTCTACGTACCGGTTTTGGCATACAGAATGAATTACCTCAGCAGTATATTGTTGAGGTTATCAATAGTGCGATCCGTTACCACGATTTGACTCAGCTGGATAACGCTCAACAATCGATAACAGCACAACAGATTATTGATGAAGAAGCGGATCGGCCCTTCGATTTGAGCAAGCCACCGATGTTGCGGGTCGCCCTGCAAAAACTGGCCGATGATGAACATATCTTACAATTCACTCTGCATCATATTGCAGCAGATGCTTGGTCTCTTGGTATCTTGATTGATGAGTTCACGCAGAATTATGCTGCTTTCTCTTCAGGCTTAGTCCCTTCTCTAACGCCTTTACCGATTCAATATGCAGATTATGCTGCTTGGCAACGCAGTACTGCCATGGAGCAACACAGTGCCCGTGAATTAGATTACTGGCGTCAGGCATTACAAGATGTCCCCACGCTATTTAATTTACCTTATGACACTCCCCGTCCAATAGAGCCTGATTATCAGGGGGCTGCAGTGAGTCATACATTGCCTGCCCATCAGGTCGAGATGTTGCAAAACTATAGTCAGGGTCAAGGCGCGACTCTGTTTATGGTGCTGTTGAATACCTTCAATAGCTTGCTGCAACGAGTGACTGGAAAGCAGGACTTTATTGTCGGAACTGATATTGCCAACCGTGAACATGCCGATCTGGAAAAACTAATCGGTTTCTTTGTGAATGTCTTACCACTACGGGCTCAGTTGGCAGAAAACGAGAGCTTTGATGATCGTCTGATCACGCTACGTGACAGCACATTAGGGGCCTATCAACACCAGCAGGTGCCATTTGATAAGTTAGTCGAAATGCTACAACCGGAGCGAGATAAAGGTGTTAACCCTCTGGTTCAGGTGCTGTTTGTTATGCAGAACACACCAAAAGGCAGCAGTGATCTCCTAGGTCTGACTCTGGAGGAATTAGAGCCGCAGGGAGAAACGTCTAAGTTCGACCTTGCCGTCTTTATGGAAGAAAGCGAGACCGGAGAAATCCACGCTCGCTGGCTCTATCGCACCAGTTTATTCGAAGCGGCAACCATTGAACGCTTTGTTCAGGGCTTCACTGCTTTACTGGACTATCTCACCGGCCCTACAAAACCAACGGATCAATTACTGAGTCAGTGGCACTGGCAATTGTCACCATCTATTACTTCAAACCCGGAGAGCAAGGGTGTGCGTAAAAAAGATAAGCTGAAACGTCTTAAAAGTATCAAGCCAACCCGAGTCAGCCAATCCCCTGTTGAACAGGTTAAAACGTCGTTACTCAGTGACAAGGATCAGCTGCCCTTGATCGTGGAACCTAAGCTGAGTGAATTAGCCCCTGTTGTTTGGGCAGAGCAGGCCAGAGACTGGATTGAAGAGCAGCTTAAGCGTCATGGTGGTCTGTTATTCCGCAATTTTAATTTGCCGGATGCCCCCAGTTTTGAACAGTTTTCCCAAGCCATCGTTCCCAGCTTGTACGGTCAATACGGCGACCTGCCTAAAAATAATTCTGGGCAGAACATCTATCATTCTACGCCATACCCAGAACAACACATGATTTTGTACCACAACGAAAGCTCCCATATGGGGAAGTGGCCCTGTCGTCAGCTGTTTTATTGTGAAACGCCGTCTCCTCGTGGCGGCTGCACTCCTATCGTTGATTGCCGGGAAGTTTATAAAAAACTACCTGCGGATGTGCTGGTGCCATTGGAGGAGAAGGGATTGCTTTATGTCCGTCACTTTACCGATAAGTTAGACGTCAGCTGGCAGGATTTCTTTAAAACGGATAGTCGAGAGGAGGTCGAAAGACACTGTCAGGAAGAAGGTATGCATTGGCATTGGCAGGGGGATAACGACTTACGTATTGAGCAATATCGTCCTGCGGTAGTGCTGCATCCCGTGACCGGTGAAAAGACCTTTTTCAACCAAGTACAACTGCATCATGAGTCCTGCTTGGAGGCGGAAGTACGGGCGAACCTGAAGTCACTGTTTGGCTCCGACAGCCTGCCTCGTAATGTTTATTACGGTGATGGTACGCCAATATCTGACGCCACCATGGATATCATTGGTCAAACCTATGAGGATTGTGCCGTTCGTTTTAATTGGCAAAAGGGCGATGTGGTGATGGTTGATAACATGTTAGTTGCCCACGCCAGAGATCCTTTTGAAGGGAAGCGAAAGATTTGTGTTGCCATGGGACAGATGTTCCGAGATCAAACGGTTCAAAACCAGCTGCCACAAGAGCAAATCTCACAAAAGCTAGAACCACAAAAACAAGCCATCCAAAATACTGAAAACCGTCAGGACTAAAGGGAAAGACAATGACGACATATCAAGATATTGCTGCAAACGTTCGCCTATCACCTCAACAACGTTTGTGCTGGCAGGGAAACCTGCCTGCCCCAACGCTGGTGCTAGATATTTTGGGTGCGTTTAATCCAGCTCAATGGCAACAACGATTAAATACACTGATGGCCGAACATGAGCCTCTGCGTACAGGTTTGCATTACCAACAGGGTTTACAGGTGCCTCTTCTAGCCATTGAACCGGCAGGAGAGGTGGCGCTGAAAAAAATAGAGAACCAAGAAGCCTTTCAAGGGCTGCAGGCTCATCTCACTCAGTACGAACTATCGGCTATAAAAGAGCAAGAGGGCCAACAAGAAACAGGCATGCAGGCTTACTTTGTTCGCTTAAATGAAGAGCATCATCAGGTATATCTGAGTCTCCCTCCTCTCAGTGCTGATAAAGGCACATTATTACGTCTGGCACAGGCGTTATCCGATCATTCTTCGGATATGAAAGCAGATAATGCTGAGGACGACTCAACCCCATACAGTCACTATTCTGCCTGGCTGTATGAGCTACAAGAGGATGAGGATGCCGAAGAGGGCCATCAATACTGGTCAAAACAATGCCCAGAAAAGTGGCAACCCAAAGGGTTGGTCTATGAACAAAGCACGGGTTTAGAGAATCAACTATCCGAAATATCTCTAACGGTGAACACTGATATTGAACAAATGCTATCTGTTTTTGGCCAGCAGCATAATATCAATACAGAAACAGTGCTGCTCACCGCATGGGCCAGTCTATTACAACGTTTGAGTAGAGATCTTGATCAAGACAATCATGCCATCCCTCTGGGCTGGGTACATGATTGCCGGCAGGACTACGAGGAATTGGCAGATAGCTGGGGGCTCTTCAGTAAAACGCTGCCTTTACCTTGGCAATCAAATACGGATGAGAGCTTTTTATCCGCTCTAACGCGAATGCAGGGCTACCAAGAAATTGCCTGCGAGTGGCAGGAATATTACGCCATTGAAACGGATGCCAACCCATTTCACACTCGCTTTGGTTTTGAGTCAATTGAGCTGTCCTCATCAACAATGGCAACGGCGAGTACAACAGGCCAGAATCAGATCAGTATCGCCCGCTTAAGCGCTCATAATCAGCATTTTGATATGCTATTAGCACCACTGCGGGACGATAACAGTAAACTACGCCTGTGTTTACACTATGATTCAAATCTCTATGTAGAACAAAGTGCAAAGGTTGTGCTGGAGCAATACCTATCCCTATTGCAGGCGGTATTAACTGATGCCACGCAAACCTTGGCATCTCTATCTCTGAGCAGTGAAACCTTTAGTCAGACATTAAAGGGTCTTGAACAAACAAAACCCTGGCCCGTTCTCGGTAATCAGGATCTATATCCGTCACTATTTAGCCAAGCCGCACAAACCTATCGTCAATACACGGCTCTTGTAACGGATGGTGCCAAAGCCTCTCTACCTTACAATGAATTAGAGAATCGCAGTAATCAGCTTGCACACTATCTCATTGCTCAAGGTGTCAAAGCCGAGTCCCGTATCGCCCTTCATCTGGATACATCTCTGGATATGGTGATAGCGATTCTGGCGGTATTGAAAAGCGGAGCTGCCTTTGTCCCTCTAGACGTTCACCAGCCTGCAGCCCGTACATTGGATATTATTCAGGATGCAGCGCCTGAGTTCATTATTGACAGCCAGCAGCATGGGGCTCCTTCTTTGATCGAGATCCCGACTCTGACGCTCGATAGCACGACAATTAACAATGCCTTAGCTGACAGTGCTTTAACTAACAGAGCCTTATCGGATTACCCGACTGATGCACCCGATGTGACAATTGATGCAGACCAGGCGGCTTATATCCTGTTTACCTCAGGCAGTACCGGTAAACCCAAAGGCGTTGTTGTTGCTCACCGTCAACTACAAAACTATGTTTCCAGTATCTTGACTCGGGTACCTTTACAAGCCGGAGAAAAGAGCGCCATTGTGACATCCCTGGCGGCGGATTTAAGTTATACCCTACTGTTCACCACACTGTTAACCGGTGGAGAACTGCACTTAATAGAACGCGAAACAACTCTGGATGCTCAGGAGTGGGCTCGTTATAAAACAGAGCATGCCATCGATAACCTAAAAGTTGTGCCTTCCTTGCTCGATGCTTGGTTAAGTCATGGAAATATTACGGGTGTACTTCCTAATAAGCAGTTAATACTGGGAGGTGAAGCCTGCAAACCTGGTTTACTAGAGATATTGAGTAACCAGTCTTCTGAGCTACAAATTTACAATCACTATGGCCCAACAGAAACGACTATTGGCATTATGATGCATAAAGCCAAGATGCCTTTTTTAGCACAGGGTTTACCTTTAAGTGATCCTTTGGACAATACGCAGATCTATCTACTGGATAAGGATCTAAAACCGGTTTCTGCTGGCGTAGTGGCAGAGTTATATATCGCTGGAGCGAGTTTAAGTCGCGGTTATTTATGTGAGAAGCAAACCGCTGAGCGCTTCTTGCCTAACCCCTTCTCGGATAGCCCTTTCTCTAACAACCCTTTTCTTGATAGCCCTTTCCCTAATAAAAGCAATCGCCTGTACCCCAGTGGGGATCTGGCGCGCTACCTGCCCGACGGCAGTATCGAGTTGTTAGGACGAGCTGACCGACAAGTAAAAATTAGAGGTTATCGCATTGAGTTGGATGAAATTGAAAATCTACTCAGCAGCCTAGCATCTGTGAACCAAGCTGCCGTTGTTGCCATACCGCGACAACAAGGTGAGCTGCAGATGTTTGCATTTATTAACCTACATCCAGAACAAAAGGGAGGCATTGCTCAGCTTCAGGGGCAGCTTCAGGATCGTTTGCCCGATCATATGATTCCCACGTTACGTCTATTAGACCACTTGCCTCTAATGAGTAATGGGAAATTAAACCGTCAAAGTTTGAGTCAACAAGCGGCTCATCTTCTGAAACAAAGCGGTTCGATTCCCCCTAGAACAGACTTAGAAAAAACCTTGGCGGATCTATGGTCAGACGCTTTAGGGTTGGAATCTGTTGGTATTGATGATGATTTTTTTGCTTTTGGCGGCCATTCTTTAGCAGCCATTAAGCTCACAAGTCGATTGCAATCCACTCTGGGTATACCGGTTAAGGTTAATATGATCTTTTCCGCGCCAACGGTGGCTCAATTTGCCCTATTAGTGGCAGGCATCAAAGAAAAAGAAGACACGATACAGGTAGAAAAAGGGGCAATACAAAAATCTTTGATACGGCTTTCTAACCAACAAGAGAAAGGCTTAGGTCAACAAGAGAAACATTTGGATCAACAAAGTCAGGAGGTTAATCAACAGAGCCGTCATAAGCCTCAGCTATTTTGTTTCCACCCATCTACAGGTCATCTACAGGATTATCGCCATTTGCCGAAGCTTCTTCCTAAATGGCAGCTATGGGGTCTACAAGCCAATGACTTGAATGATCAAACAGAAACGGCATCAGACACATTAACCACTCTGGCAGAAAATTATTTAATCGAGTTACGCCAGCAGCAGCCTCAAGGCCCCTACCATCTTTTAGGTTGGTCTCTAGGGGGGCTTTTAGCGATTACCGTTGCAGGATTGTTAGAAGCAGCGGGTGAAGACGTTGCCTTTCTTGGAGTGGTTGATTCCCAAGCCACACCAGACGATACCGCTCAAGATATCGCCCAATTCTTACTATGGGCGGAAGAGGAGTTTGATCAGGAGAGTCGCCAACGATTACGTCACCTCTCTTCTGCTCAAGGTAACAGCCTAATCTCTTTACTTGACCCTGCTGAGCCAAAAGAGTGGCCAATGCTCTTATTAAATTGGGCTCGTCAGCAAGGACTTCAGCTGGATAACGACAACTGGCAACATGCAGAGGCCCGTCAGCATAGACATGCCTATACCCAGCAACTGATCCGTAGCTTTAAATCTGCACCACTAAAATGCCCTCTCACGGCTTGGTGGGCTGAGGATACTTTGTCAGCACAGCTGAAAACAAAACATTCAGCACAGCCAATTAACTGGCAAACAATAACCTCAGGCAGTGCTCTGATTAGCACCATATCCAGCCACCATTTTGACATTCTTCAACAAAAAGACTGGCTACAACAACTACAGGATGCACTGGATCAAACGGCTTCGTCTGAACCTAAAGCCTCTATTGATCCGTCATACGACCTATCTTATTCATAAGGCCATAGAATAATGCAGTTACTTACACTGATTGCGCGTCGATCCTGGCGTGCCTTATTGATCGCGATTGTGACCGGTCTTGCCTGCGGCTTGTCAGCCGCTGCTCTGATTGCCGTTATCAACGAAGATCTGGCGGGTTTTGACAATCTAGCTGCCAGCCATGCTCTGGAGTTTCTTGGTTTAACATTATTGGTTGTCCTGACCCGCATTGTGGCTGATATCAGTTTGTTAGAACTCGGACAGGCTGCGGTCAATGATATGCGCCTGCATCTGAGTAATAAGCTGATTGATACTCCTTATCGTCAGCTGCAAAAACTAGGAAAGCATCGCCTTCTGGCCATGCTAACGGATGACAGCCAGGTGATCAGCCAAGCTGTTGAACAAGTACCCATTCTGTTGGTCAATGCAGGCATTGTATTTGCCTGCCTGGCTTATCTGGGCTGGATGAGTTTGCCCATGTTAGGCATTACTCTTCTCTTGCTGGTTCTAGGCCTCGCTATTTTCCGCTTACCTGAAAACAAAGCATTGAAGGCTATTGCACAAGCGAGGGAGGGGAAGGATCGGTTATTTGATCAATACCGTTTGCTGACCGATGGCAGTAAAGAACTGCAGCTTAATGATCAACGTCGTGATCAGTTTTTCCAAAATCAACTGGAGCCTACTAGTCTCGCGTACAAACGAGATTTTGTTCGGGGCATGAGTATTTATGCTGTCGCTTTAAACTGGGGCAATGGTCTTTTCTATCTCTTAATTGGGGCTGTGCTTTATATTGGCCCTCAATGGGTTGATTTAGAAGCAACCTTGGTAACAGGCTATATTCTGACCATTTTGTATATGATCACGCCATTATCTGAGCTGCTTAATGCTCTGCCTATTCTGGGGCGGGCCTCTATTTCTCTGAACAAAATTAAATCGCTGGAAGGGGAGCTTAATACTGAGAAAGAGTCCGATGGTGCATTACCACTCGATCAGGTTAAAACTCTGGAATTACAAAAGGTTAGCCATACCTACTATCGTGAACGAGAGGACAGCCATTTTACTTTAGGCCCTATTGATCTCACGCTGAATAATAGTGAAATTGTCTTTATTACCGGTGGTAATGGTGGTGGTAAAACGACCCTAGCGATGCTGTTAACAGGCTTATACGCACCAGAAGGTGGTCGAGTTAGCCTCAACCGTTCTTTAAACTCTAGTGACAACAGTCGGCTTTTTAAACAGCATTTTTCTGCGGTCTTTACAGACTTTTGTTTATTCGAACACTTAATGGATCGGGAGGACTTGCTAGAAAAATCTCAGGATTATCTTGCCCATTTACAACTGGATCATAAGGTTGAGATTAAAAACGGTAAGCTATCCACCTTGGAACTCTCTACTGGACAACGTAAGCGCTTAGCATTGCTGGCATCTTATTTAGAAGACCGCCCCTGCTATCTTTTTGATGAATGGGCGGCAGATCAAGACCCTCTGTTTAAACGCTTTTTCTATAGCCAGATTTTGCCAGATTTAAAGGCTCGGCAGAAAATGGTGATAGCGATTACCCATGATGATGCTTATTTCCATCTAGCAGATAAAATCATCAAGGTTGATCAAGGGCAGGTCATTGAACAGACCGTACCTATTTTTAATGAGCCTAGAGCGGAAGAACCTAGAGTTCAAGCACTTAAATCGAATGCATTCCAAACCAACAAATCTGAAGTCATTTAGATAGCTTACTCCTCCCTAGATAAACGGGGTTAGTGGGATATTAACCACTAATCCCTGTTTTTATCGGACATGTATTTCGTTTTTAATCCCACACCAAAAAAAGCTGTAAAAATAAACAGCATGAAAGAAACCAATATGCAAATAATACGTCATATATGTATTTTTTATTAAATGCTACTTATTATCATTTGCAATTAGTTTTGCATTATAATTAAATACCTACAACAGACAATGTAGGTAGGAAACCCATTTTATGATGTCGTATAACCGAGCTCTATTAGTTACTTTTTTAGCCAGTGGCATATCAACAGCCTATGCGCAAAAAGTAGTGAACGTAGACGATGAAGCCAAAACAGAAACCACTGAAAGCATCACCGTTTATGGTCGTCAACAAGATGATAGCGTTGCAAATATTCCACAAAGTGTTTCGGTCTATTCTGAGGAATCCTTCGACATCACCTCAGCGGATACTGTAGGGGATATCCTACGCTTAGTGCCTAACGCTATCCCGACCAGCTCATCCCATGACATGTTTGCCGATGATTTTTTAATGCGTGGCTTTAATGCCGAGCAATCTACCAATGGTTTGGGATTTACTCGAACCGATCATCCAACCGATATGGCTAACGTAGAGCGAATAGAAATACTGAAAGGCCCTGCTTCCGTGCTATACGGACAAATGGAGCCTGGTGGAACCATCAATGTTGTCACCAAACAGCCGCTGCCTTATTTTTATGCCGCGGCAGGGTTAGAGCTAGGTAGTAACAATCAAGCTCGCTCTACTTTAGATGTTACGGGCCCTCTGAGTGAAAACATTCGTGCCCGTTTGAATCTGGCCTATCAGGAAAGTGATTCTTTTATTGATCACTTGGACAGCCAGCGGTTGTTCATTGCACCAAACGTGACCATTGATCTATCTAACAAGACAAATTTAACAGTTGAAGGTAGCTACACTAATAATGATTGGACGGGAACGCACGGTGGTGCTCCGCTGGAAGGTTCAATCCTTGAAAACCCTAACGGTGATTATGCAAAATCCTTCAACCCTAGCTGGAAAGATGGTTATACAGAACGTGATTCTCAAAACACCAATGTACGCCTAACTCATAAATTAACTGAAAAAGTGAATGCCAGGGCGAGTTATACCTATAACCGCAACGAAGCGGACTGGCAGGAATACGCACCTTGGGGCCTGGACGACTCTGATTATCGTACACTGGAACGTATTATCTTTGCCGGTACAGATACTTATAAGACAGATCAGAATCTGATCCTAGATTTGAACGGTGAAATTGATACGGGATCTATCACTCATAAGTTTATTGCAGGTATCGACTATCGTAAGGGTAAGCTGTATCGCCCAACCCAGATCTATTCTGTTGATTCCATTGATCTGTATAACCCGCAATATAGTGCGGTTGATTTAGAGAACAGCACTCAACTGCGAGATAGAACGACTCATCAGGACGATGATGTAACGGCTATCTTCCTTCAAGACCGTGTCACCCTAGCTGATCGCTGGCATCTGATGGCCGGTTTGCGTTATATCGATTCCGATCAAACTCAAACTACCGTTAATAATACCAGTGGCAGCTCATCAACAGATTCTATTAGCCAGTCAGATTGGACGAGTCAGTTAGGTGTTATCTTTGATATTAATGAAGATACGTCTGTTTATGCTAACCGCAGTGAATCTTTTGTACCTCAGCAGGGTAAAACCTCAGGTCAAAAACCTCTAGAAGCAGAAGAGGGTACCCAGTATGAAGTGGGTATGAGATTTATGGTTGGCAAGCTACAGGCTAATGTGGCGGGATTTGTTATCACTAAAGATAACATGGCCATTGAAGACCCTCTGGACGATGATTTTGAGGTTGCTAAAGGTAAGGCTAGATCAAAAGGTATCGAGCTATCCCTTTCCGGTTATGTTGACCCTAACCTCTATCTAATGGCTGCTTACGGTTATACCGATACAGAGATCCTACGCAGTGATGATGAGGAGATTGAGGGCAAACGTTTTGCTAACGTTCCACTGCACACGGCCTCGTTACAAACTCGTTATTATATCAGTGACGTGCCAGGTCTAAGCGTGGGTGGTACTTTGACTTACTCTGGTGATCGTTATGGCGATGATGAAAATAGCTTTGAGCTGTCCAGTCATACTCGTACAGACTTGACTGCATCTTATGCGATCAATGATGCCCTGCAGGCTGATTTACTGGTCAATAATGTCTTTGATGAAGAAATCTTCTCCCCGGGTTCATTTGATGGTGTTGTACGAGAAGCTGAGCGTACTTATAGCGCAAGGTTAAAGTACACCTTCTAAACGAATAGCAAATGTCCTTTCTATACTAAAACAATCGCAGAGATCTTTTATCTCTGCGATTGTTTTTAGCTGATTCTCTTATCCCTGCGAATATTACTTTTTCGCGAGACCATTCTTTTTTCTAGCACACTCTTTTTCTAGTACACTCCTCTCCAGTTCTTTTGCCTAAACTTTCCTTTTTATCCCTGAGTCTCCTTGATATTAATCCGTTTGAATATTTCTACTTTAAACACCCGCATGATAGATAATTATTTGTTGTAAATGATAGTAATTATTATTAAGATTTAGATTAAGATTGATCACTAAGTATCTCAGGGAAAACTGTAATGAATATGATCGCCACAAAAGAAGTGACTCAAGCTTCTTTCCTTAACCTTAAGCAATTCCAGCAACAAGCACCGATCAACTTATCCAGCAACGTCTATCTTGATAGGCAGGCAAGCAGCGAATCCAATGCTCGAAGTTATCCTCGACGTTTTCCCATAGCGATAGGAAAAGCAGAAGGTATTTTTATTGAAGATACCGCCGGTCAGTTGTTTATTGATTGCCTTGCCGGAGCGGGAACTCTGGCTCTCGGTCATAACCATCCCGCGATCCATCAAGGCCTACGTAATCACCTTGATAGTATGGCTCCTTTGCATACGCTGGATATCACCACTCCGGTAAAAGATGCTTTTGTCCAAGAGCTTTTTTCAGCTCTGCCTGACCATTTTGCTCAACAAGCTCGGGTTCAGTTCTGCGGTCCTAGTGGTGCAGATGCTGTTGAAGCGGCCCTAAAGCTTGCTAAAACAGCGACTGGTAGACGATCTATTCTCGCATTTAGCGGGGCATATCACGGTATGACTCATGCCACTCTAGGCATAATGGGAGATGTTTCTGTCAAAGCTCCTATTCATAATTTAATGCCTGAAGTACAGTTTCTGCCTTACCCTTATCTATACCGTTGTCCCTTAGGGCTTGAGCCAGAGCAAAGCATAAAAAGTAATCTTCACTATATTGAAAATCTACTAACAGACTCTCACTCAGGTGTTCTACCACCAGCGGCGATCATTGTTGAAGCAATACAAGGTGAGGGCGGCGCAATAGACGCCCCGATTTATTGGCTAAAAGAGCTCAGACGTATCACTAAGGAGCATGGCATTCCGCTGATTCTCGATGAGGTTCAAAGTGGTATAGGTCGAAGTGGCAAAATGTTTGCCTTTGAGCACGCAGGCATAGAACCGGATATTATTGTGATATCCAAGGCTCTGGGTGGCGGTCTCCCCATGTCTGTCATTGTTTATAATCAAGCCTTAGATACATGGGGCCCTGGAGCTCATACAGGTACCTTCCGCGGCAATCAGCTGGCCATGGTGGCAGGAAAAATTACCTTAGAAACCATTGCTGAACAGAATTTATGTCAGCATACAGAATCGATGGGAAATCGGCTCAAGGAACACTTAACAGAATTACAAACTGAGTGCCCATATCTGGGTGATGTCCGAGGGCGAGGGTTGATGTTGGGTGTTGAAATTATTGATGCCCGCCAAGATGGAAATCCTCCCCCTCCTTTCACTCAGCTAGCCAGCAGTATTCAGCGTCACTGCTTACAAAATGGTCTGATACTGGAAAGTGGCGGACGCAACGATGGTACTTTGCGCTTTCTTCCTCCTTTAATTATCACCGCAGAAGAGATTGATTTAGTGGCCGATATTTTCAAAAAATCCGTCATTGAAGCGATAAATTCACTGGCAAAATAAAGACCCAAATAGGCTCTCATATACTCATGGGAGCCTATGAATCAGTCAAAGGCGATAAAATAGAAGGCAGTCTCTGACCCTGTAATCAGGCTTGTTTGGGTAAGAATACGAGGGTTGTTAAAGTATTGTTGTCCAAATAAGCATAGTAAGCCTGAAAGGACATATTTTCTGGGAAATAGGGATGTAATCTGCCATTAAGCTGAAAATCAATTATCTGTGCTTTGGCATCAATACTGGTCACTATTACTCGGTCAAAATCAAAGTACTCTCCTACTATTGGGTAGGCAGCTTTAAAGAAGCTCTCTTTTAATGAAAAGATGAGAGTAAAAATGGCCCTAGGGCTAAGGTTAGAGTGCTGTAAAAGAGGCAGTTCGTCGGCTACTAGGATCAAATCTCTGGATAGATCTAGAGTTTCTGTATCCACAATTTTTTCAATATCAACACCAATACCTACCACGTTGGGGTTCATGCAGATAACAGAGCAGGCCATAGAGTCAGTATGGCTAATCGTCCCCTTAATGGAATTAGGCCAAACAGGAGACCCATGAGGCCCTTGCTCTATTGGCACAATCGGCTGTCCAGTTCTTTCTAATGCCTTTTGTGCACAGTATCGCCCTGCCAAAAATTCTGCTTTACGCTTTTTTACCGCGCGCTTTAAAGATAAGGGAAAGGCTATATCCAATATAGGGTAAAGATCATCGCTGTATTTGTCTGGGGAGAATTCGCACCAATACTGATCAAGAAAATCTATACCTATACCCTCAAAGGGAGATAATATCTGAGTTGAGAAGCGCCCAAAGTCTGGCTTGCTATTATTAATATGGGGTGTGTTTTTTAACATTATATCTCTGATCTATGCTATATAAGCATCCACGGAAAATCTTATAAAATCATGCAGATATCTTTTGATTACAATCAAAAATACATCGAGATTCTTTGGGTGTGTTGATGATTAATAATAAAGGCAGGCTGATATATTATAGGTAGAGATAATAGAGAGAGGCTAGATTCTTAGATGTATCAGTATGACTTGAGAGGACCGGCTTCCGTGCCGCTCATACCCCACATTACCTCCATGTAGAGCTGAATTATAGCCGGAACCTTGAGTTGATAATACTGCATCAAACCCTAAAAAAACCAAGGGAAATCCCTAGGTTAGCTCTAAGCAAACCGCTTGCTTTTGATACGTAATCTAAAATATCGCTCTTGCAGGTAATAATATCAGTAAATGCCAATTATAATCCGAAACAGCGCCACATCATCAAATTGACCATAGAAATATTAATTTCATCTAAATTAGAGAATTAATCTTGACAATGTAGAAATAACCCCTCGGAAAACGATTTATTCCAAGAGGCTTTACCGAATTTCGGTTAAATATTAAGCGATTGATTCAAGTAGAGTCTAATTTATAGTGCATCTCCAAAATATAAAATTAATAACTATTCGTTGTGGAAATTATTATTTCGATATACATATCCGAACAAAATAATTTCTATGTTTTATAACTTTGATTCAAATAATATGTTGGCTACTTTGAAGAAGGTTAACTTAGAGATTGATCCGTTAACTAATCCTCATAAATATACTTTATATAAGCAATCTGCTGATCTAAAGTCTGTCGATGCAGCTTAGGGCAGGATTCACAGAGTACATCAGGCTCACCTTTAATCTCATCGTGAAGTTTATAATGTAAGCAGCAGTGACTGCGCAAAGGCAGTTTTTCTCGTACCTCTGGTACTGGTGAATCCACAAGGCTTAAAAAGCAATTTAAACGAAGCTTACGCTCTGCTAGTTCTGCTTGATACCACCAATTCATCGCATCTTGGGCCGCAGGAATAAATTCAGGGTAGGCCTGTACTCGAAGAAACAGGTTGTCCCAAATAACCGCACAATTACTCCACAACATTCTTTCATTAACCTTGCCGACCTTGGCTAGCACAGGAAATAAAGCGCCCAAATGATTATCTAATAAATCATGGTAATACTGATGTCTACTTTGTGCTGATATAGGCTGCATTCCCTCTAAAAACTGTAGTGCTTTAGGCTGGGCATTCCTTTGAATAAAAGCCGTTGATTGTCGCCAAATAGGTGCAGACTGATTGATCGCTATCACAGGTATCAAGCAGGCTGGTAAACAAACGCTCATGTAATTCATTGACCACTGAGAAACAATCGCGGCTTTCTTGCGACCTGGATAATGCTGAGCAAACCCCTCTAACAGCTTTTCCAAAACCTCAGGCTGATATAGCGCCTCTAAAGCGTAAGACGCCTCTTCAGTGGTAAGTGCAATCGAACGGGATTGAATCTTTTCACGTAAAGGTGGCCAAGCCTGATAGATCCTTTCAGGAAGATTAATAGGTTTGCTCCTGCTGCATCATGCATATTAAATTATCATTTCACGCCTTAAAATATAAATGATAATAATTATCGTTAATGTTATTATCTTGCGCTGTAATAATCAATCACATTCGTTCAATGGACTGCCCTGCATGCAAACCCTGCACAATTTTTGGTGGCTAGCTAAGCCTTTCTGGACATCAGAACAAAAAAAGCCCGCTGTATTAATGCTCAGCGGAGCCATTGCAGCTAACCTTTTTCTAGTCGGTGTTAATATTCTTAACAATTACTGGAATCTATTTTTTTACAACTCCCTTCAAAAGTTAGACTACAGTGATTTTTTACTGGGATGCTTGATGTTTCTTGGCTTGCAGGTCGCTATCGCCAGCGGAACGATTGTGAGTTTCCACTTTCAACAAAAACTTATTTTACGTTGGAGACGCTGGGCCACGGAAAATACTTTGCAACAGTGGTTAGGAGAGAAGCGCTTTCTAAAACTTCAGCTAACCGCACCAGAGATGGATAACCCGGATCAACGTATTGCTGATGACATTAAAATGTTTATCACCATGTCGATAACACTGAGTCTAGGTATTCTTACCGCAGTAATATCACTGTTTTCTTTTATCAGTATTCTTTGGCAAGCCTCTGATCTACTCAGCTTTACCATTAGTGGGCAAGAAGTGGTTATTCCAGGGTTATTAGTTTGGGCTGCACTCATCTACTCAGTCCTAGGAACCGGTGGTGTCTTCTGGCTCGGTCGCAAGCTGCCCAAGCTGCACTTTCTGCAACAAAAACGCGAGGCTGATTTTCGCTACTCAATGGTACGTTTACGGGAGAATGCGGAAGCGGTGGCCTTATATCAAGGTGAAGCCGAAGAACATGCTCGTTTCAGTCAGCGTTTAGATACTCTTTTGGATAATTTCTGGCACCTGATTAAACGACAAAAAATTGTCTTAGGTTATTCAACAATTTATAGCCGTTCAGCCGTTATGATTCCTATGTTTATTATGGCTCCTGCATTTTTTGCTGGTGCAATTCCTTTAGGACGATTAACTCAGATCAGCGCCGCCTTTGAAGAGGTCCAGGCGGCATTTTCCTATTTAGTGGATGCTTTTCCAGAAATTGCCGAATGGAAATCTGTGATTGATCGGTTGACCGGTTTTCAACAACGGTTAAACGATATAGATATTGAAACAGGCTTAATTCATCAGCAACAGGATCAAGGTTTTAGCTTAGATAACCTGCATATTAAGTTGCCGGAAGGAAGACCTCTGTTATCAGGCTTGTCTCTCCAGCTAAGACCCGGTGAACGCTTAATGATTCAGGGGGAATCCGGTTTTGGTAAATCAACTCTGATCCGAACAATTGCTGGCTTATGGACTCATGCATCAGGAAAAATGGCTTATAACAGAGATAATATTCTGACTCTGGCGCAAAAAACCTACTTACCTTTAGGCACCTTACGGGATGCTCTCTATTATCCTGCATCCCCGGCAGAAAATGATTTGCACTTGAATACAGTCGTTAAACAGTGTGGATTAGATCATCTATTAGAAAAACTAGACACAGAATCAGATTGGTCTCTAACCCTGAGCATTGGAGAGCAGCAGCGTTGCGCCTTTGCTCGTGCATTGCTCAATAAACCGTCACTTTTATTATTGGATGAGAGCACATCGGCTCTAGACGCTAAAAGTGAAGCTCAACTGTATCAGCTGTTAATACAGAAACTGCCGCAAACCACCATGATCAGCATTGCCCATCGGCCAAGCCTAAAGCAGTTCCATAATCAGATATTGGTATTGCAGCAATCTAATCGATGGCAACTTAATGTGATTCCTCATACTCAAGAAGAGAAATCACCTGAACTATATTCATTTTAAGTTGCATCCAAAGGATCTGAACTTACAAGACTACTCGCTGGAAGGGCGGCAAGCTGTCTAACAACTGCTTGCCGTAACGCTTAGTTACCACCCGCCTATCCAGTAGAGAAATCTTGCCGGTATCACTTTCCGTTCTTAATAAGCGCCCTACAGCCTGGACTAAACGAATCGAAGCATCCGGTACGGTAATCTGAAAGAAGGGTTTACCGCCCCTCTGCTCAATCCATTCTGATAGGGTTTTTTCTACGGGGTCATCGGGTACCGAAAAAGGAATTCGGGTAATCACCACATGCTTCAGATAATCGCCAGGAAGATCGATACCTTCCGCAAAGCTGGCCAAACCAAAAATAATACTGCCCTGTTTTTTCTCAATACGATTTCTATGGCGCTCCAGCAATACTTGCTTGGTTAATTCTCCTTGCACCAGAATTTCGTTAACCATTTTTGCCGGTAGTTTTTCCAATACCTCTTTCATTTGCCTGCGAGAGGAAAAGAGCACAAGAGTACCACCGGTTTCATCCAGCTCAGATTGCAAGAAGTTAACGATCTGTTTGGTGTGTTCTTCCGTTTGAGTCGGGTCACAGGCATGGGGGGGGATCTCTAAAACACCGTTGCGCTGAAAATCAAAGGGGCTTGGAACGACCATACAATCGGCATCTTCCGGTAAACCGGTACGAGTTTTAATACGATCAAACGTACCTAAAGCGGTCAGGGTTGCAGAAGAAAGTACAGCACCAAAACAGGGTTGCCATAGCTTACTGGCTAGAGTCCCAGCAGCACTGATAGGGCTACAGGCTACCTCTAGATCAATATCAACCTGCTGATTTTGCAATGTAATCCAACGAGCCACAGGCATAACACCATCCGCCTGGGGTTGGGCATAAACGGTCCATAGCTCCCAAGCAGATACCGCACGGCCATGGAGCATGGTTGCCAGTGGTAGCCATTGCTCGCCTTCTGCTTTACCTAACGGGCTATTGGCATCAGGATCTAAGGCATCCTTGAGCTGTTTTACCATCACTTCCAGCTTTTGGCATAAAGACGCAAAGCTAATTTTCAGATTCATGGCTTGTGTGATCAGTATTTCCGGTACGATACCTTTTTCAAAACGATAGATAGGACGTACTTCTTTATCCATATGTTCAGGCGAGAACTGGGTGATTTCATGCAGTTGTCGATAGCACTCCGCCAGCTCCATTTCTAAATTATTCAGAATCTCAGGTAACTGGTTAAGTTGCCGTACAATCAGGTCGTCTCGTCCCAATTCGGTATTCAGATCCGTGAGAGATTTTTTCAATAATCGCAGCCATTGCAGAGAGGCATTAATACGAAAATTCCCGGCAAAATGATCGATGGCTTTATCCGGTAAATGATGGCCTTCATCAAAGATATAAATCGTATCTTTAGGGTCTGGTAAAACGATACCGCCGCCTAGAGATAGATCCGCTAAGACCAGATCATGATTAGCCACAATAATATCCGCATCGTCCAGATCATTACGGGCTTTAAAAAAGGCACAGGAGCTAAAGTTGCTACAGCGTCGATTAGTACACTGCTGATGATCCGTGGTGATTCTACGCCACACAGGTTCATCTAAGCTGTCTTTCCAACTGTCTCTATCACCCAACCAACGACCAGATAAATATTGTTGTGCCATCTCCTGATAAAGGGCTGCAGATTCTTTTGAGGTATTAGACTGCATCCACTCATCAAACAATGACATGGTGGTTTGAGCGCTTTCCCCCTCTCCTGCTTCAAGAGATTGCTCTAAACGGCTCAAACACAAATATCGACTGCGCCCTTTGGCCAAAGCATACTTAAAATGAATTTCCGCATGTTTTTGCAGATCTGGCAGATCCTTAAACATTAATTGTTCTTGCAGGGCCACCGTTGCCGTTGATACTACAATACGTTTATCTCGTGCTCGGGCGATAGGCAGTGCAGAAACCAGATAAGCCAGCGTTTTACCTGTCCCTGTTCCGGCTTCTACAGCACAGACGTGAGGGCCACCGGTACGAACACCCTCTGAACAGGTCTGAATGCCACCTAGGGTTCGAGCGATCTGAGCCACCATCAACCTTTGACCATGGCGGGCCCGCAGATTACGGTTTTTCAGAAAAGTGGAATAAGCAGACTGAATGTCAGATTTGATGGTATCGGTTAACATGACGCGGCCCTTTTAGCAGAACCGGAATTGTAGCGGATGCTTAAGCTATAGGGTAGAAAATCAACACAAAACCTGTATTTATATCCAGAAAAATTGATTCACTACCCTTTAATCCGTAGCCGTGACGACCAAAGTATTAAATAGCGATCAGTGATCAGAGGCTGAGAAAGCACCGTAATTCCAACGCTGCAAAGTAATGGTAAATACTGTGCCTTTACCGACGGTGGATCGACACTCTATATCTCCTCCCAATTTCTGCCGAACAAGGTTATAGACAACATTCATACCCAGTCCTAAATTACCATCCACGCGATTGGTACTGAAAAAAGGTGTATAAATACGACTGCGTGTTTCTCTATCCATACCATCACCATCATCAGTGACCTTGATCACCAGATCATTATCCTGACAATCACTGTCGATTCGAATAGTACCCTCTAGATTTTGTTCGAAAGCATGTTTGACCGCATTGCTAATCAGTTCAGTAAAGACCTGAGTCACCGACAGGGGGTAGGTTGCGATCTCAATACCCTGCTCAATATTGTTTTCAATCTTAATAAGCTTATTGCCTTTAGACATCATAATGGCTTGAATGCAGGCCTCTACCGTATCGTGCAGATTAATCATGCTGGCAAGCTCTTGATCCCCCTGTTGCTCTACAGATAAGCGTTTAAAAACCGCCACCATTTTTGACAGCTTATTCATGTTTTTATAGACCAGTTCGGACATCTCCTGCATCTCATCCAAAAAAGTCACCCAATCGGCCTGAGCCGCTTCGCTCTTATCTAACTGCTCTCGAAAGCTTTTTAACTGAGATAATTGAGAAGAAGAAGCGGTGATAGCTACACCTGTTGGTGTATTAATTTCATGAGCAACCCCAGGGATGAGACGATTGATCAAGTTAGCACGCTCAAACTCCACCAATTTACTGTGAGCAATATTAAGATCTTCCAGCGTGTCGATAAGCTGTTGATTAGATTCAGATAGTTTTTGTGTTTTTTCATCCACTTTCTGATTCAAAAGATAGATCACATTATTCTGCATCGCTTTTTCAGTCAGAAAACGAAAAAAGACCATGAGAAAAAACACGGCAAACAAACCATAAACGGAATAGAAGTAAAAATTATATTCAGATCGGACATGCTCCCTTTCTGCTTTTGTTCTCTTTTCCAAAACCTGCATAAATTCTTTAATAGGCGTCATGATTTTTATTTTATGTTTGAAGTAATCATTACTAAATAAGAGACTTATACCCCTTTGCTGCTCCCCTGCTGCTATAAGGTCAAAAGCTTTTACTTCTGTTTGGATCAAATCAACACTATTATTTTTGGCCCTTTCCAATAAACGTATCTCCTCCTTGGTTAAACCTATCGCTTGCACTCTGGCTAACAAGGATTGCGGAGTCCCCTCTGTAGAGAATAAGGATTGTCCATCTGGCATCAAAAAATCCCAATCAATGGCGTGATAACCCTTTGGCTTAGGAGCAAGTCCTTCTCTGATATCTGAAATACGGTAAAAATAATCCTTAAATCGCTCCTTACCTGTGACCGAATAGACACGAGCCATCATGGTTAAACGGTCAGAACTATCCCTTAACTCTGCCCCCAACATTACCGCTTGATACCAGGAGTTTTCAGCCCTTTTAAGCTCATCATTAAGAGAAATAGTACGCGCTACAAAAAGTAGGGCCAGTAACATCAAACCCAACATGATTAGGTTTAGGCCTCGCAGCACATAAAAAAAGTGTTCATATTGAAGTGTTTTAAATAGCTTAGGGTTTAAGGCAGACATATACAGATCCCAGTTAATGGATAATATGTAAAACGCCAATGGCAACGGTAGATCTGGCTGAATAGACCATAAATCTAAGCATAGAATAAAACTTAGTCAGTACGGTTTAGAAAAGGGGTTTTGAACAGGAAATATGTAAGGGTTTGTCCTACTGCAGGGCTAGAGAAAGGAAATTGAGACACTTGGATAAAATCAAATAAGAAGCGTTTTCCAATAAAAAACCGGTGGTTATTTATAATAACCACCGGTTTTCAATGTCTTCTAGCAGAGAATATCAATTAGCTATTATCGATCAGGCTCATATCCGGCTGCTGGCTTTCAATTTTCTTACCAATAAATTCTTCAATTTCTGGCAGAACAAAAGCATCTTCTTCGCCAATAAAGCTGATAGAGACACCATCAGAACCCGCACGGCCCGTACGACCAATACGGTGAACGTAATCCTCTGGATCATCCGGTAGCGTGAAGTTCACCACATGACTCACATCGTCAATATGGATACCACGACCCGCTACATCTGTAGCAACCAGTACTTGGATCTTACCTTCACGGAAGTTTTCCAGAGTAGAGATACGCTTACGCTGCTCTACTTCACCGGATAACATCGCCACACTGACATTGGCGCGTTTCAGCTGATCACACAAAGCACGTACGCGGTCACGGCGATTAGCAAATACAATCACACGATCCCAACCTTCTTTACGCATCAGGCTGATCAGTAGCTTTTCTTTGTCTGAATCCGCAACGATATAAGCGTGTTGCTCAACATTGTCATTGGTCTGTTCTTCAGACTCAATTTCAATACGTTCAGGTTCATGGGTCCACATATCCGCTAGGTTTTCCACATCCTGCGGATAAGTCGCACTGAACAAGAAGGTCTGACGCTCTTCTTTTTTCGGTGTCGCACGGATAATACGTTTTACATCAGGGATAAAGCCCATGCTTAACATACGATCTGCTTCATCCAATACCAGTACTTCTACTTCACGCAGATCAAGATCCCGCTTCTGGTGAAAGTCCAGCAGGCGACCCGGCGTAGCCACCATAATATCAATAGGGCCTTTCAGTTGATCTCGTTGTTTCTGGTAATCAATACCGCCCACAATCGTCACAACATTAAAACCGCAATACTGGTTCAGCTGATGGGCATCTTTAGCAATCTGCATCACCAACTCACGGGTTGGTGCAATAATCAGGGCACGAGGAGCACCATCTTTTTGCAGACCTGGGCCTTCCTCTTCCAAGAAGTAGCTTAAAATACTGATGAGAAAAGCAGCGGTTTTACCCGTACCGGTTTGAGCCTTACCAATCAGATCTTTACCCAACAGCGTATGCTCTAGGGACTGCCCCTGAATAGGCGTGCAGTAGTGAAATCCAGAATCACTAATAGAGCGCATCAAAGGCAATGGTAGATCGAAATCGTGGAAACGATGCTGACCTTCAACAACCGGTACTTCAAACTGAGACAGATCCCAGCTGTTATTATCAACTGCCTGCTTTTTAAACGGTGCACGACGACGGCGTTTATAGTGTTTTTTTCTGCTATTTTGTGGACGACTATTTTGATTTTCTGTTGGGTTTGACACGAGTATATTTGCTCCTAAAGCCCTGAACGCATCAGGACTTTTTATTGAATCTTTTCACAACTGGGCGCATTGTCGCAGTTTTTCGCCCTAAGCTCAGGTTTTTCTGTTAGTTTTTTTCTCTTAAAGGAATATAGTCACCGGGATAAAGTGTCGCGAGGTTCTCCGACATTCCAGTGGGCAATACCATCTGCGCATGACGGCGCTTTAGCTCTCTCGGCTGACGCACACCGCAAGAGTGTGCAATCACACCGATCTCATTAATCATATGGTGATGGTAGCTTTCCACCCGAACGGCTTTATCCTCTGGGTGTAAACCGTTATGCAAATCGGGATCATGAGTGGCAATACCGGAAGGGCAGGTATTTTTATTACACTGCAATGCCTGAATACAGCCTAGAGCAAACATAAAGCCTCGGGCGGTCACACAGAAATCCGCTCCTGTGGATAAAGCCCAGGCCACATCCGTTGGATTAATCAGCTTGCCTGAAGCAATAATCTTCACTCGTTCACGTAAGCCAAATGCTTTGGTCATATCGACAATAAGCGGCAGACTCTCACGCAGGGGTAAACCAACACTATCCATTAACGGCATAGGTGCTGCGCCGGTACCACCTTCGGCACCGTCCACCGTCATAAAGTCAGGCGCCGAAGCCTCGCCTCTGTGGTTAATTTCGGTAAAGAGTTCATCCAACCATTCATGACTGCCCAAAACAAACTTAATGCCCACGGGCTTACCGGTGACGTCTCGCACGCGAGCGATCATATCCAATAGATCTTGGGGACTATTAATATCTGGATGACGGTTAGGACTGATAGAATCCTGGCCCACAGGAATGCCACGGATTTCAGAGATCTCTTTATTAACCTTCTCGCCGGGCAAAATACCGCCCTTACCGGGCTTAGCACCCTGACTTAGCTTAATCTCAAACATTCTAACCTGTTCAATCTCAGCTAACTTTTGCAGTTTCTCATCACTCAACTGGCCTTCAGCATCACGCACACCATATTTAGCCGTACCGATCTGATACACCAGATCACAACCACCTTCTAGGTGATAAGGTGATACACCGCCTTCACCGGTATTCATCCAACAACGGGCTTCCTTTGCCCCCGTAGACAAAGCTAATACGGCCGGTTTAGACAAGGCGCCATAGCTCATGCCAGAAATATTAAAAATAGACTGCGCCATAAAAGGTGTGCGGCAAAAAGGCCCTACTTCAAGTGCCGGAGACTCTACAGCATCTTCTTTTAATGTCGGGTAAGGGGTATTCAAAAAGATCACAGCGCCGGGTTTATGAATATCCCGAGTGGAACCAAAAGCCACCGTATTATCCACATCTTTTGCCGCTCGATAAGCCCAGCTGCGCTGGGCCCGGTTAAAAGGCAGCTCTTCTCGATCCATAGCAAAAAAATACTGACGGAAGAATTCTCCCATATGTTCAAAAAAGTAACGAAAGCGACCTAATACAGGAAAGTTTCGCCGAATCGTATGCTCCGTCTGGTTTTTATCCACATAGTACATAAACCCAACGGTCACTAAACCAGCCAATAGAACTAAACCAAATAAAACGACTGCGATATCAATAATTAAGATTGCAAACTGATCCATAAGACTTCCCTCACCAACGTTGGCTCTATCCTATCTGATTATGAGGGGGAAACCGATCTCTACACCTCCATAAGTCAACTTCTGACGCTGCTTCAACCCATTAATCTTACCCTAATACCCTTACAAACAAAGGGTATAAATCACTTGCTTAATTCCATATATAAAAATAGTATTGATAAATCTTCTCATTTAGATTTAAAATAACAGCAAGTATTAAAAAATATAAAAGATCCATACCCATTCCATCTAAAAGTTCTAGGAAGAACCATGCAAAAAAGAACTCTAACCCTTGCAATCGCACTGGTAGCCGGTATCAGTGGTTGCAGCATGCTACCCATGTCTGAAAAAGCAGGAACGCCTGAGCAGCAGGTTGTCGCTAACTATGCCGATATCGCTCACGCCACCTTTGAAGATGCTTATCTGACAGCGGTTGATCTGCAAAAATCTGTGGATATGTTTATTGCTAATCCAAGCGCGCAAGGTTTAGAGCAGCTGAAAGCCCAATGGAAAATTGCCCGCGCACCTTACCAACAAAGCGAAGTATTCCGTTTTGGTAATGCCATTGTGGACGACTGGGAAGGTCAGCTAAATGCTTGGCCTCTGGATGAAGGCCTGATCGATTATGTGGACGGTGACTATCAGCATGAACTGGGTAACCCTGGCGCAGAGCTGAACATTATCTCCAGCAAACAACTGCAACTGGGTTCGGAAACTCTGGATCTGGCACAAATCACGTCTGACAAGTTGGCAGATCTAAATGAGCTGGGCGGTTCCGAAGCAAACGTAGCTACAGGTTACCATGCTATTGAGTTCCTTCTGTGGGGCCAAGATCTGAACGGTATGAACTCCGGTGCCGGCGAACGTCCTTACACGGATTACGTACAAGGTGCTGACTGTACCGGTGGTAACTGTGATCGTCGAGGAGCTTACCTGAAAGCGGCTACGGATCTGCTGGTCAGTGATCTGGCAGAAATGCGTGATCAGTGGGCAGCGGGTGACAGTGATAACTACCGCGCAACGCTTCTGACCGATGCTCCTGAGCAAGGTCTGCGTAAGATGCTGTACGGCATGGGCAGTCTGTCTCTGGGTGAATTGGCCGGTGAACGTATTAAAGTTGCCATGGAAGCTAACTCCACTGAAGACGAGCATGATTGCTTCTCTGACAATACTCACTACTCCCACTACTACGATGCCAAAGGTGTACAAAACATCTATTTGGGCGAGTACAAGCGTGTAGATGGCAGTGTGGTTAGTGGTACGAGTCTGAGTGATCTGATTCAGATTAAAAACCAATCTCTAGATAACTCACTGCGTGCTCAGCTATCTAAAACAGACAGCACTCTACAAGAGATGGTTGATCTGGCTGAAGGCCCACAGCAAATCAAATTCGATATGATGATTGCTGCCGGTAACGCTCAGGGCGAAGAGCTACTGAATCGCTCTATTTCTACCCTAGTCGAACAAACCCGTTATATCGAACAGGTAGCTGCAGCACTGAATGTTGATGCACTAAACCCAGATACTGCGGATCACGAGTTTTAAGTTCAGCAGTCTAATAACGATAAGCTCTAGCAGATAAGAGCAGATATAAGATTCAACACAAACGACCTCCGGGTCGTTTGTGCGTTTAAGACCGTAGGGAAAGTTGATGGAAATCAAATTAATCAAAAAGCTGGCACTGACCAGTTCTCTGGGACTGAGCCTACTGGCATCAAGTGTTTATCTACCTGCAGCCCATGCCAGCGAACAAAACCCAAGAATGGGTGGTGCGACCACCGTTAAGCAATCAGATCGTAATGCTTTTTCCCGTCCTGCCGCTAACCTGTCTCCTCTGCGCCAGCTGGACTTTAAAGTGGGTAATAGTTTTTTTAAAGCCCCTTGGGTGATGGCGCCGTCCAGTACTACCGCTCGTGACGGCTTAGGCCCACTGTTTAACACCAATGCCTGTCAAAATTGCCATGTGAAAGATGGCCGTGGCATTGTGCCTAATAGCAACCCTGCACTGGACGCTAAAACTGAAGCCGCCGTGAGTCTGTTTCTGCGTCTGAGTCGCCCGGCCAAAACGGAAGAAGACAGACAGATGCAGGCCAAATATGGCCCATTAAATGACCCCACTTATGGTGGTCAGTTACAGAATTTTGCCACCACACGTATCACCCCCGAAGGTGAGATGCGTCTCACCTATAGCAGCCAGATCATCACCTACCCAGACGGCCATACTACCGAGCTGCAAGTACCTCACTATCAGCCAATTAATCTGGCCTATGGTCACGCTAGCAGCGGTTTAGAAACCTCTCCCCGTATCGCGCCACAAATGATCGGCCTAGGTTTGTTAGAGCTTCTTTCAGAAGAGCAGATTCTGGCTAATGCTGATCCTGACGACAATAACAGCGATGGTATTTCAGGTAGAGCCAACCGTGTTTGGGATGTACAAACCAATAGCACTCAACTGGGTCGTTTTGGTTGGAAAGCCGGTCAGCCCACCCTAAAACAACAAAACTCCGGTGCGTTTGCCGGTGATATGGGGTTAACCACGACATTACATGGCGGTACCGATTGTACTGATGCTCAGCCCTGCGATCTAAGTGCCTCTGGTGGCGAGCCAGAAGTCACCGAAAAAACACTGAATCATGTGACCTTTTATACTCAGCACCTAGGTGTCCCTGCTCAACGTGATTACAAGTCTGCGGATGTAAAAGCCGGTTATCAACTGTTTAATCAGGTAGGCTGCCAACAGTGTCATGTAGAAAGCTGGACAACCGCTAAAGCAAAAGATCGTCCTGAGCTATCAAACCAAAAGATTCGCCCCTTTACGGATATGTTATTGCACGACATGGGCGTGGAATTAGCTGATAATCGACCGGAATTTTTAGCCAATGGTCAGGAATGGCGTACACCACCCCTATGGGGCATGAGCCTAAACAAGGTAGTCACTGGTCAAGAAAACTATCTGCATGATGGTCGTGCCCGTAATCTGGAAGAAGCCATTTTATGGCATGGCGGTGAATCTGAAGCGGTAAAACAAATCTTTATGCAGTTAAAAGCCTCTGAGCGCCAACAGCTGATTCGCTTTTTGGAGTCTATTTAATGGAAAAAATGTCCGTGCAATCTTTACCTATTCGGTCAGCATTAGCGCTGACCGGCGCTTTACTGCTGATCAGCCCTATCTCTTACGCTGCGACAGGTACTCAAAAGGTTAGCTTTGACTACGATGGTTTTATTAACAGCGTGGAACAACAGCAACAGCAACGTATGCAGCAGCTGATTCAACATAATCAAGCACTGAACAGTGCCGTGCGTTTAGCTTGCCAGCCATCGGATAATCAAGCTCTGACGACCTCCATGAAACAGTGGTCGAACCTGCAAGATCTTCAAACTCTATGGCGTAATAGTGCGCAGCAGTGGCAAAAGGTTCAGGTATTTCCATTAGGCCCCAATACCGATACCACGATTCGTCTAAATATTACCTTCTGGCCAGACAAAAAAAATCTGGTAGAGCGCAAAGTGAAAGGTCTGATCAAACAAGGAGAGACGGTTGATCTAACAAAAGGCGGCATCGCCAGTCAGGGATTAGCCGCCAGTGAATACCTGTTATTCGACCCGAGGCATTTGCAGAAATCTAGCGTACAGCAATCCTGCCCTTCCCTTTTAGCCATCAGTGCCCAAAGCCTGAGTAACAGCCAAATGTTGCTGACTCGCTGGCAGGACAGTGAATTTCGTGAACATTGGCACGATGCCGGTTTAGGCAACGACACCTTTGCCAGCACCAGCCAGGCCGCCGGTTATCTATTAGCCGGTCTTGCTCAAGGCGCGGAGATAATTGCTAAAGATAAGGTCTACAAACCTTTCCGCCTAAATAAAGAGAAGGCCAAAGCCAATGTTTATCTGGCTGAGAACTGGCGCAGTGGTTTAAGTCTTAACAATATTCAACAAAATATTGCCGATCTAAAACGCCTTTATAAGGGGGTTGATGATCAAAATGGCCCTTATCAACTGCTGCAACGAAAAGGCTTCCAGTCTGAAGCGGAATCTATTGCCCAAAAACTGGATCAAGTTCAGGGACAAATTTCTCAGCTGGCTCAGATGAAGGGACAAGCATTTCAGGCAGCACAGGGTCGAGAGTTGGCAAAAAGCATCTATAAAAACCTAATGGGACTGGAAAAAGCCCTGAAAAAGCCTCTGCCGCACTTTAATCTGGCACAGAAGTTTAACTCCCGAGATGGCGATTAGAATTGGAAATAAAGATACCCAAAGCCAATGTGGCTGAAACGGCATTCTCACGTCGTCGCTTTCTGCAGCAATCCGTTACAGGATTAGGAATGGGTTTAAGCGCCGGGCTGCTTAGCCCGGTGCTTTACGCCCAAGGCAGCCCTTTGAGCACTGGCCTAAGTGCTTCCCAACCAGCCGGATTAAGACTCGCCAGTAGCGTAAAAACGGATCAAGCGGGGCACCAACTGCTTAATATCCAGCTGCTTAATATCCAGAGCCAAACCTCTGTATCAGACCTGAACAGTAGCCCCATGTTACTGCCCAGTGGTTGGCGTGGTCATCAGATCGCTACTGCACCAGATGGCCGTTATCTGGTTTCCGTCGCTCGTCGTCCTGATACTCAGTTATTGATTCAGGATCAGACGAATAATAGCCATTATTTTGTTGATGCCGAAGAAGGTCGCCACTTTTACGGCCATGGCATTTTCTCTGCTGATGGCAAAACACTCTATTGCCCAGAAAATGATTACGAGAATACCCGAGGTGTTATCGGTATCTATTCCGTGCAAGAGAACTTCCGTAAAACCGGGGAGTGGGACAGTCAGGGTATCGGCCCTCATCAGATCGCTTGGCTAAACCAGGGAGACAAAACCCTTCTAGTGATTGCCAATGGCGGTATAGAAACCCACCCGGATTATCCCCGTATCAAACTCAATCTAGAGAGTATGCAGCCCAATATCAGCTATCTGGATCTTCAGGGGAGATTGGTGGATCAGGTACAGCCTAAACATCACCAGCTATCACTAAGGCACTTAGATGTATCAGTAGATGGCCAGGTTTGGGTGGGTGCTCAGTTTCAAGGCGAGGTGAAAGACAGTCCAAACCTTATCTATAGTCATCGTCCTGGTGAAAAACAGCTCACCCCAGTACAAGCGGATCAAGCCCTTTGGCCACAACTGAAAGCGTATATCGCCAGTGTTAGTTGCCATAGCCAAACGGATACCGTTTGTATCACAGCCCCTAGAGATAATCTCGTCACTTTATGGCATCGCTCTACGGGACAACTGATCCAACAGATGACACTGACAGACTGTGCCGGAGTCTGTGCCCATCCAACACTGCCACACTATTTTGTCAGCAGTGGTGACGGCACCTTAGCGGCTTATGATGCCAACAACGGCAAGCTTATTTGGCAACAGAGTTTTGCGGGTATTCACTGGGATAATCACCTGAGCTGGATCAGCTAGCCCCTGCCATCTGTATTTAACCTGAAAGCTTTCAAAGGGTTAGTGGCACTTTAAATAATAGCCAAAGGAAGTTTATCCAGAAGCTGATGAGCACAATGGTAACTTCCTTTTATTAATAGCGTTGTAACCTGTCCGACACTGGCCTAAAATGCCCGCCCTCAGGCAGGTTCTACACCTGTTTTATCGTTATCAGGTACAGAGAACCTCCATCATGAGTCGTAGTAAAAAATCCCGTTCCCTAAAAGGCCGCGCCAATATCCGCACCGGTAAAAAAGAAGACTTTAAACAATGGCGTCAGGAACAAGCTGATTCCGGTGTCGTTAAGCCAAAATCAGCGGCTCACAAGAAAAAAGACAAGCAGCGCAAAGAACAAGCGGCTAAAAAGCTGGAACGTATGGGTATTAAAAAAGCTGACGCTTAAATTACCGGTAAAAATTTAATATTGAAACAGATCTCAACCGCATCAGTCGCGGGGATAAGCCAAAGGCGCATCCACGAATATCTGGAAAACTATCTGAACACATATATTCGGATACTTTAAGGAAACAGCACGTGAAAATCATTAGCTTTAATATCAACGGCATCCGCGCTCGTCAGCATCAAATCGAAGCCTTAATTGAACAACAGCAACCGGACGTGATCGGCTTGCAAGAGATCAAGGTACACGATGACGCCTTCCCGTTAGCCGATATTGAATCGACCGGTTATCACGTAGAGTACTTCGGCCAGAAAAGTCACTACGGTGTTGCCCTGATGTCGAAAAAGCCACCGGTATCCGTGCGTAAAGGTTTCCCCACCGATGATGACGATGCTCAGCGTCGCATGATTATTGCCGATTACGAAGCCGAAGACGGTAGCATCATCACAGTCATGAACGGTTACTTCCCTCAAGGGGAAAATATCAGCCACGAAACCAAATACCCGGCCAAACGTAAATTCTATGCAGATCTGCAAAACCTGCTGGAAAGCGAGTATGACAACCAGAAAAATGTGGTTGTGATGGGCGACTTTAATATCTCCTCCACGGACTGGGATATCGGCATTGGTGCACCTAACCAAAAACGTTGGTTACGTACCGGTAAGACCAGCTTTCAGCCAGAAGAGCGTGAATGGTTTGATCGCCTATTAGGTTGGGGTCTGGTAGACAGCTACCGTGAACAATACCCGGAAGATAACAGCAAATTCAGCTGGTTTGATTACCGTAGTAAAGGGTTTGATGACGAGCCAAAACGCGGCCTGCGTATTGATACCTTATTAGTAACAGCACCCTTAATGGAAAAGTGCACCGCTACCGGTATCGACTACGAAATCCGTGCCATGGAAAAACCATCGGATCATTGCCCGGTTTGGGGTGAGTTTAAGTTTTAAGCTGGAAAGAAAAGCATAAAAACACCCTGCTAGGAAACTAACAGGGTGTTTTTTTATCTATAGCATCAACAAAACTGAGATCTCAGTCTTCACTACTGCATATCAAATACCAAACTAAAGTTTACCGGCACTGAGGTAGAGATCACCGGCAAGCCTGCTATTTTACGCAAAGCCTCAACCCCTGAATCCAAGCCATAATCAGCTGCTTTCAATACAATCGGCTTAGCCGTTGTAACCAGCAATCGATTGTTGGTTAATTTAAAGACATCCAGCACCGCTGGTAGTTGTTTTTCTGTACCAAATAGCGACAAACTCCCTGCCACATTCATCTGCATACGCTGACCCGCTTTTAAGGCTTCCAAACTGGCAGGGTTTACCTTTAAGTGATACTGAGCAGTAGAGAATTTATTGGTATCAAACAACATGGATTGCATACGCTGATCACGAATACCAATGCCAGTCGAAACAGAGTTCAGATCGAACATCAGCACCGCCGCACCAGAATCGTTAATGGAACCCTCATAACGCTTAAACGTATGAGTTTCATAAACATGGTTCTTCTTGATAGAAGCAAAACTAAAATTTGAATCCGCCCGATCCAGCGCCCAATCAGCCTGAGCTAAAGACGCCATACCCGTTAAACACAGTGCAGTAAAAAAGGTTTTCATTTATCTGTCCTTAGTTATTTTATTTATCAGAGTAAATCCGTATCCAAAGCCGTATCCATATTCAAGAGACGATTATCAGCATAGACCCTATACCCTAAAGCAAAATAGTTCTAAGGTACTTATTCCAAACTTAATACCGGTTTTGCACCTTTTTCAGCACTGAATGCTCCCAAGCGATCAGTTATACTGCTAACAAACACGGACATATCGTACTGAGAACAACAGCATCGAGAGATTCCATGAAAAAGCTTCCCATCGGTATTCAAACCTTCTCCAGCATTATTGACGGTAATTTTGTCTATATCGATAAAACACCAGGCATTGCCCGTATGCTGGACGGTTCTGGGCGCTACTTTCTTTCTCGTCCCCGTCGTTTTGGTAAAAGCCTACTGCTGGACACCCTGAAATCGGTCTTTGAAGGTCGAAAAGAGCTGTTTACCGGACTCTATATCGAAGATAAATGGGATTGGTCTCAAACTTGGCCCGTGATCAAAATCGATTTTGCTAACGGTACTATACAAAGTCAGCAAGAATTAAATAGCTGGCTGCACCAACAATTGGATGAAAATCAGCAAGCGCAAGGGGTCGATATTGAATACGATAAAAACCCCGCTGTTCGCTTTACTCGATTGATACAAACTGCCGCTAAACAAACCTTATCAAAACAAGTGGTCATCCTGATAGATGAGTATGATAAACCAATTCTGGATAATATCGATCAACCAGAAATTGCCGCACAAATACGTGAAGGGTTAAAAAATCTCTACTCGGTAATGAAAGGTCAGGATGCATATGTCCGTTTTATATTTATGACCGGCGTTACCAAATTCAGTAAGGTCAGCTTGTTTAGCGGTGTTAATCAAATTCAAGATATTACCCTCAACAAACACTATTCCGATATCTGTGGTTACACCCAAAGTGATCTGGAAACTGAGTTTTCTGAACACCTTGCGGGTGTGGACTGGCAAGAACTAAAAACTTGGTATAACGGTTATCACTTTACTGGCGAAGCCGTATACAACCCCTACGACATTCTACTATTTATCACTGAAGAGCAGACTTACCGCAACTACTGGTTTGAAACCGGCAACCCAGAGTTTTTAATCCGTCTCTTTAAAAAGCACCAATATTTCCTACCTAATCTGGAAGAAATAGAGGTGGGTGAAGAGATACTGGATTCCTTTGATATTGAGCGAATCAACCCTGTTACTCTATTGTTCCAGGCAGGCTATCTCACCATCAAAAAAAGCTATACCGACGAACTGGGCGAACAGGCTTTTGTACTGAAGATGCCTAATCGAGAAGTAAAAAGCGCACTGGCTACCCAACTGATTAAGGGTTACTCAGAAAAAGAGGAAGAGAGTAAAACCATCCGCCAACAGCTATTCCGAGCCCTGTCACAAGGTAAGCTGGATCAACTCCAACAACAAATCACCAGCCTCTTTTCTGGTATCCCTTGGCGTAACTTTACCAATAATGACCTGCCAAATAGCGAAGGTTATTACGCCAGCGTGCTCTACGCCTTTTTCAGCAGTCTAAATGCCACCATCATTCCTGAAGATATCAGTCATAAAGGCCAAGCGGATATGACCATCCAACTGGGTGAGTATATCTACGTATTAGAAATCAAACGAGATACCGCTAAAGACTACCAAGTACAAACACCTAACCCTGCCCTGGCGCAAATACAGCACAGAGGCTATTCAGAAAAATATCGGGACAACGGTAAACAGGTATTTGAAGTGGGTATGGTTTTTAATACTCACCAGAGACAACTGGTACAGATGGACTGGCAACAGGTTAACTAGATCGGTTGGCTCGCCTTTCTAAGGTCATAAAATACCCCTTGAATATTCTAATTCATTTCCATTAAATCGGCTTAAATTCAGGCTCTGAAAGGTACAGATAAGGCTATGTTTAATCTTGAGGAAATAAAGGAACGTGCAGAGACAAACAGCTTTAAACGAGGCCTAGAGCTACATCTTAAAGGGCATGTTTCTAATCTTTCTATTGACGGTAGAATGGTTAAAGCTACTGTAGTTGGTCAACAAAAATACCAAGTTTCTCTTGTTCAAAACGATGGCCCTATTCTTAACCATTGCACCTGCCCTGCCTCACAATATCAGAACTTCTGTAAACACTGTGTCGCTGTAGCGCTTAGCGTTGAAGGTGGTATTCCTGAAAATAACTCAAAAACCGATAACGTAAAAAAGGCCAGTAACAGTAACAACAAAAACGTAAAAGTAGAAAAAGATGACAAAGCTGAACGCCTACTCGCTTTTCTAAAAGAGAAACCTGCCCATGAGCTGGCCGATCTTCTGATGGGCTATATCGAAAATGACAAACAGGAATGGAAAAAGTGGCAACTGAAACTTGAGATAGGCCAGAGTAATTTGTCTCTTGGGGATATCAAAAAGATGATCACCAAGGCTTTGCCTCTTAAATCTATTTGGAAATACCGTGAAGTGGCCAGCTACTTTGATCAGGCCGAAAATCTGTTTGAGGAAATATTCCAAGCGATCAATGGCCAAAATATCCAGACTCAATGGAAACTAACATTACATGCCATTGAAAGACTGAATAAAGCACTGGAACGCGTGGATGACTCCGGTGGTTACCGCTTTGCTCTTGAAAATATGTTATGCGAAAAGCTCGTCACCAGTTTTAATCAACAGGACTGGACGGATGAGCTAAAAGCGCAATGGCTGTTAAAGCATATGCACAATAGCAATCTAGATCTGTTCCCTAGAGTTCCCGAGGATTTCACCCCGACACAAGCGGTAGAACAGCGTCTATTAGAATTATGTCACGAAGAATTGATCTCACTGTCACAAAAAAGGCCTAAAAAACAAGACGATTTGTTTACTTGGCAATGGCAACTTAGAAGCCATGCAGAACCCTTAATTCAGCAAGCCATCAACGATAATAATTGGCGCGAACAATGTCATTTACTGGGTATTACCGCTCATCAAAATCATGACTTTATCAAGATCAGCCAAATCTGTTTGGATAATAACGATCCTTTCGATGCAGAGGATTGGCTGATTAAAGCCCAGAAATACAGTCATACAGATGTAGAAAAGCGCCAATGCGGCCAACATAAAATCAAGGTATTGATTGCTCTGGATAAAAATACCGAAGCTTGGCAAACCGCCTGGACACTTTTTACCGAAAAACCAAGTTTCAGGGGCTTTAAATCATTAAAAAAGCTTGAACAAGATATCGGTCAATATGAGACTGAATTATCCCAAAAAGTTGAAGCCTTGCTTATCAAAACAAGTCAGCCTGCCTCTTCAGCAAATAAGAAAGTCTCTTTTATTTCGCCATTTCTCGTCGATGATATTTTGGATTTTTATCTGGATCAAAAGAAACTGACCGAGGCTAGGCAGTGGGCCAAACAGCATAAGGTATCACACACAAGCTTGATTGAACTGGCAAACCAGATTATTGGATCTCACCCAACAGAGAGCGTCGAGTTTTACCATAGAGTGCTCAAAGATATTATCAGCCGAGCCAATAATGACGCTTATCAAGAAGCTACCAACCTAATGATTAAACTAGAAACTCTGCTAACAGAAAACCATTCTGAGGAGACTCTGTTTCAACAGCTGGTTCAGACTATCACGAAAGAATCCAAACAGAAGAGAAACTTAATGGCCTTGGTTAAAACACACTTTGCGCATTGTCTATAAAATATCGTGAAGATCTATACAGGGATGTAATCTATAGCCGGTAAGTATCTCTAGCTTTTCCGGCTTATACCTATAATCAGCTCTGTGTATACATAATCGGCTTCACTGATAGCATATCGGGAATGGTATTATTCCCCATCAATTTCCATTAAATCGGCTTAAATAACAGTTTGTAAGGCAAGAGCAGACACCATGTCTAATAATCAGGCACATGCAGAGACACTAAAAAAAACCAACAAAAAAAAGGATAAAACCGCCCCTCTGCGCGCCTTTTTACAGGAAAAACCAACGGATGAACTGGTCGACCTTCTGATCAATCTTATCGAAAAAGATAAGAAAGAATGGCATAACTGGCAACTCAAGCTGAATCTAAGCCAAACAAATCAATCTCTTGGAGAGATCAAAAAACTGATCACCAAGGCGCTCCCCGCGAAAGAGATAAACGAATGGCGTAAAGCCCAACATTACTTTAAACAAGCCGATACCTTATTTGAGACCATCTTTCAAACAATCTCCAACTTGCCAATGGATGATCAGTGGAAGCTGGTACAGCATGCTCTTACTCGGCTTAACAAAGTATTAGAGCGGATCGATGACGCCAACGATGATCGTGAGTCACTGGAAACCACCCTTTGTAAAAAACTGGTGCAGCTGTTTGACCAACGAAGCTGGAGCGATGCAGAAAAAGCCCAGTGGCTATTCGAGCAGATCGCTAATCAGAATCTAGATCTGCTCCCCAATATTCCCAATGATTTTAACCCCAGCGAAGCAACCCTTGAGCAATTAAGGGAAAAGTGCGCCCAGCAGCTGGAGAAGATGCCCTCTAATAAACCCTATAAAAAAGATGATCTATTTAACTACCATTGGCAATTAAAGCATTACTGCCAACCTTTGATTGATCATGCCATCGCAACCGATGACTGGCGAAAGCACTGCTCATTATTGGGAGTGATGGCCTATGATAGCCGGGATCTATTGCATGCCTGCCAGATCTGCTTGGATCATGACGAACCCTTTGATGCTGAAGATTGGTTAATCAAAGCTAAAAAATGCAGCACCGATGATCATGATAAGCTGGCTTGTGCCCGTATGGAAGTAGAAGTTCAGATCGCTCTGGATCAACCTAAAGACGCTTGGAAAACCGCTTGGGCACGGTTTGAACAATCTCCCAGCTTTACTGGCTTTAAAGATCTCCAGACACTCGAAGAAAGAATGGGGATTCAAGACAACACACTTATCGAGAAAACAGAGCAGTTATTGCTACAGGCTTGCCAGCAATCCACACACTCATACATTGGCTTTGTTTCTCCTGTCATATTGGACGACATTCTAGCCCTCTATCTGCACCAAAAGCAGTTTGATAAAGCGCTGGCTTGGACAAAACAACATAAATCCTCCCCCCATCACCAGATTGAGTTAGCCAACGCCATTATCAAACAGCATCCTGAAGAGAGTGCCGAGCTCTACCGTCAAATTATCTTTACCCTGATTGAGCAAAGCAAAGATGAAAGCTACCAAAAAGCCATAACACTATTGTTGGCTCTGGAAAAACATCTTAAACAAGAAAATATAAGCCTAAGTCCCTTAAGCAAAATACTTCAGACCATCAGCCAAAAATACCGGCACAAACGCAAGATGATGGCCCTGATTAGAGAACAACTGGCTCAACACGCCTAGTCCATTATCTTTAAATTTTGGAGATCAAAGAAAAGGTCAAACCTTTCCCACAAAGAACACAAGGATAAGCTATCTTTAGCACATTGTATTATCTGTGATACCAGTTTTTACAGGGAAGAAAAATGGCCAATCATCACGATACCGGTTACAAGGAATTGTTTAGCTATCCAGAGCTCGTGCAACAGCTAATAGAAGGGTTTGCACCCGCTGAAATAGCACGGATTATGGATTTCTCTACGCTACAGCTACACAGCGGCAACTACATTACGCCCTTGTTTGAAGAGAAATTTGAAGACCTCGTCTGGTCTGTGAATATCAATTGGCAGGGCAAACAGCAGCAGGTCTACTTGTACCTTTTATTGGAGTTCCAATCGTCCATTGATAACTCCATGCCCATTCGCCTAATGCATTACGTCGCCTGTTTTTACGACCACCGGCTAAAAAACAGAACCACAACACCCAGCCAAGGACTACCACCGGTTTTTCCTATCGTGCTCTATAACGGACTGCAACGCTGGACAGCCAAACAAGATATCTATGAACTGGTCACTCCAGAGCCACCCTCCTTTCTAAAAGCCTACCAACCTCACCTCAGGTATTACCTGATTGATGAAGGGGCTTACAGCGACGAAGAGTTAGAACAGAAACAAAGTGCCCTCAGCGGTGTCTTTAGTATTGAAAAAGCATCCACTAGCAGGGAAAATCTACAACAGGCCGTGAACCGTATCGTGGCTATAATCAAAAGCGATCCCCATAAAGAACGTCTGGATCGAGTGATTACCCGCTGGCTTAAACGCCACCTGCAACGGTTAAATGCTACTGTTGACTCAAAACAACTGAATAGCTTAGTAGAGGATAGTGCAATGTTGGCAGAAAACTTACAGCACTGGGCTGAGAAAGAGCGTGAAGCAGGGCGTGAAGAAGCTCGCCAAGAGTCCAGAAAAAAAGATCAGAAAGTAGCGCTGAAGCTTATCGCTTTGAACTCTATGACTGATGAGCAAGTTGCTGATATATCTGGATTAAGTCTGAAAGAAATAGCCACTCTACGAAAAAACGGTGCCCATTAAAGAATATCGTCTCTCCATAACAGCCATATGCTGCTGTTGGCTCAAAACAACTGAATAGCTTGGTAGAGGATAACGAAATGTTGGCAGAGAATTTACAACACTGGGCTGAAAAAGAACGTATGACCGGAGAACAGATTGGCCTGCAAAAAGGAAAGAAAGAGATGGTGATGAGTTTGATTGCTTTAGAGAGTATGCCTGATGAGCAAATCGCTAAAGTATCTGGTTTCAGCCTGAAAGAAATAGCCACTCTACGAAAAACCGGTGCCCATTAAGTTCAGCACCCTAGCCACTGCGGCTGATAACCGCTCTTTACCTAAAATATCTGAATAGGCTGGTAAAGGATAAGCGAAATGCTGGAAGAAAGATTACAACAACGCGTTAAAGAACTCCGCGTGGAAGGCCGTAGTAAAGACTTTATACGAGGCTTTATAGAAGGCTTTCAGGAAGCCTGTGAAGAGGCGCATTTAGAATTTAAAAAGTGGCAGCAGGGAGTAGCGCTTAAACTCATTGCTTTTGGCTCTCTGTCAAATGAACAAGTTGCTGATGTCACCGAGTTAAGCTTGGACGATGTAAAAGCTCTGACGAAAAGTAGTAGCTGTTAACTCCCAGATTCACTCTGCAAAACCTTTAACGTCTTACCTGCACGGGTTTTCCATTCGGTTCGACCATTGGCTGAACGCCCCATCACGACAGCGGCAGCAGGTGAAGGGGATTTAAAACTGTAATTCTGCTTAAACACCCACGTCCCATTATTTTCTACAATCACCCCCCTGATTTTCAGTTCCTGTCTCAGCTGGCTCATAGCCGCAGGCATCGAAGGCACCTCATCAACCACCACCTGTGAACCCTCTTGGATTACAAAACCCTGAGAGGCCTGATACCCCGTAGCCTTAATGCCTTTGGTGTGGATATATAACAGGGTCTCAGTGGTTGTCGGTGTCACCGGCTGCTCAAAAGCCGTAACACCCAATACTGGTAGCATCTCCAACATATGGGAGAGAAAGACATCCATCTCCGCCCTATCCGCTTCGGATAATGTTGGTTCGCTTGGGCTTACCGCATTTTCCAACGTCACCCGACGGGCCTTATCCGCCAACACCACCAAACGATGCTCCAGATAGCGGATCTGCGCCTTATTCAACGCCCCGGTAGAGCTGGTAAAGCACAGGGTATCGCTCCAAAAATCCTTTTTATCGCTCCTCTGATGCTGACTCAGGCGCTTACGGAACTGCTCCGTTTCGCCCACATACAGCATCTCATCTTCACCGCATTCCGTAGGCCCCAGCAATAAATAAACACCACTGTATTCCAGCTCATCCCGCTGCATAACCTGGCCTAACGCGCTGCGTGGAAATGCCAGCGCCTTACCGACCCAGTTAGAACGCTCCGCAATACGTAACCCTTCCGGGTCACCATCAGCTACAAAAATACGAATAGAGAAGGGAGTTACAGTCATCATTGTCCTTAATATTTCCTGATTGCATTAAAAGTTTGCGATACGGCTTATCTAACCCAAATCACATCACCGTAGGTTGGATAAGCCGTAGGCGCCATCCGACAAAGATATCAACATCACACCTTGGTTTAAATTGATCGCCCCAAAGCCATTTCAAAGCTATCGAAGAACAAAGAGCCAATCCCAAAGTGAATACACCACCCCAAAATAAATGCGTGAACTCTAGATGTCGGAAGGCGCCTCCGGCTTTTCCGACCTACATTTTGGGTTATGGGTTACACCAATTAACAGGATATATTCCATTCGCAACACATCGATGAAAGCTAGAAAAAGGCCAGTCTTTCACTTGATGAACCATACCGTGTTTAAGTGGATTGAAGTGAATGTAATCAACATGATATTGAAAATCACGTTCATCCCTGATGGTATGCTCCCAAAAACGACGTTGCCAAATACCACGCTCTCCTTTTCGTTCTCGTACACTGGAAAGAGGCTCATTTTTTGGTAAAGACTTAGAAAAGCGTTTTTTGATTTCTTGCCAACGGGATGAATAATCAGCATCACCTTCAGGTAAAGTCCATATGGCATGCATGTGATCAGGCAATACCACCCAAGCATCAATATAGAAAGGTTGACATTCTTTTACCCAACGCACAGCTTCTCTTAATTCATTGATATGATCTACCAACAGCGTCTTATCTCGTTCCAGCAAATTTACCGTAAAAAAGTACGTCCCACCTTCAACATAATTACGCCGATATTGCATACAATTTCCTTATCGTAAATACAAAGCAAAATAATCGAACCTGTGATATCACAATCGTAGGTTAAATAAGTAATAGGCTACCATCACTACACCAATGATCCATGCACCATAGGTTGGATAAGCCTATTACTCTTCGCCATCACACCAGTTATGCATACACCGTAGGTTGGATAAGCGAAGCGCCATCCGACATTTCCCGCCGCAACCTGTTTAATTGGATTTATCACAAAAAAGCATTACAAAACCATCAGTAAGCAATGAGGCAATTCAAGGGTGTCGGAAGGCGCCTCCGGCTTTTCCGACCTACACTAGAGGCCAGCAATCGGGATCTCATAACCGCAAGCTGGATAAGCCTATTACTCTTCGCCATCACACCAGTTATGCACACACCGTAGGTTGGATAAGCGAAGCGCCATCCGACATTTCCCTTACCCATCGCGACCTGTTTAATTGGATTTATCGCCAAAAAACATTACAAAACCATCGGTAAGCAATGAGGCAATTCAAGAGTGTCGGAAGGCGCCTCCGGCTTTTCCGACCTACACCATTATCAAAACTACGGAGCCTTTGAATAAGTGCTTTCTGGCTAAAGCTCCCTAGGCTCTGATGAAGAACACAGAACGTCAATCATCGATTTTTCATGTGTTTCTACGTTATCCATACCGGGAGAGTCCTGCTTATCATCCATATCGGGCCCCCATTTTTTATAACTCATCATCAGTAGCTGTTTCAGGCTTTCTGTTGCAGATGAGTTTTCAAAGATCCGTTTTTTGTCTTCATAACCATCATTGCTTAATTGGGAATTCAGACTCTGGCTGATCAGACAAAGGTTGCCAAAGCGATCTACACCACGAATAGTTTGCTCTCCATCTTTCCCGATAATTTTTTCATCACCTGGGAATTTCTCACCTTTCGCTTGCTGGGGATAATAATGTTCAACAGAACTACGAGCCGTGAAGCTAAACTCTTTCAGTTTTTCTTTGATATAGTCCCTATTCCCATAAACAAAGCCCTCCTTATCCAAAGCTTTTTCTACGACCAGACGCTTCCACAGCAAATAATCTAACCGATTAAAAATAAAGTTTTCAGTGTGGGTTCCACAGTTAAGATGGTTTCTGGTCAGTTCTTCTCTTTCCCCCGTACTCCCATCTTTTTTCGCAATTTCAAAACTTGCTAAGCTCCCAAGTAGCTCATCATACTCACGACGACTCTGTGTATAAAAGCGCCCAAAAAACAGGTGATCACTCAGTTGTTCCAGAAATTTTAGATAAGCCTCGCCTTCCAGCTCAACGGTATTATCTTGCTTCTGTTTCTGTTTCTGCTGGTACAAATAACCCAATACGGCACTCAACCAGTATTTACGGGACTGGCCGGGGAAGCTGACATGAAACATCGATAAGATCATGACCAGCTGCTGGTTTTTATCATTATCCTGAGTTCCTGATTGCTCAGAGCCAAATGTATTCACATCACTGTAGGTATCACTTGTTCTGGCATCGTTTGAGTTCTTTTTAATCTGCTTCAGCGTCCACTTTTCATCACTTTTACGCTTAATAACATAACGATCCAGCAACAGGCGACAAACCAGCAGGATATGGGCAAAGCTACGCACCTGCTCCGCCGTTTTTATTGATTCAAAAGCATCCAACAGCTTTTTATCATCCAGCGTGATATCTGTATCCAAACATAACTGAGGCGTGTGATCAGATTGTTTATTTTCAGTGCCAGACCAGACACGCAGCACCTGTAACAGAAAATTAGGGAAGTTGATAATCCCAGTAAATGCACCCTGATAAGACTTGTCATGTCGTTTAGCTTTTGAAGTGAACTCAGGTTTCTCAATCAGCGCTTTCAGAGAGAGCGACGGTACAAACTCCAAGTCATTTTCAGTACGTTCAGAAGTATTATCTGTCTCGTTAGTTTTCTTTATTAACGTACTACACGCAGCAGCAAAATTATCCGGCCAGCGATCCATATTCTCACCAAATAGCAGAATACGGCGCTTGCTTTCAAAGCTCATTACCAGATAGCGATCCATCTCAGCACAAGCATCCCAGATCTGAGCAAAGCCAGTTTGTTCCTGACTGAGAGATAACGGCTTATCCGATTCAGAATCTGAACCTTTCAGCATTCCCATTAACTGGGCTTTAAGGATCTCATGCTTTTCCAGCTGCTCGCCCCGGTTATTCATAATCTCAAAATAGTGATTCAGATCGGTTTCTTTCGGCACAGGTGTTCGCAGTAGCTTGGTATGCTCCAGCAAATATTGAACAAAATCGAGCAGGGGTAAGGTTTTTTTCTCAGAGTCAGATTGCTTAGCAGACGGGGCGGTTAATTCCTTAAGAAACTTTTTTACTTCCTGATAAGCGCTTGTGATCGTCGATACTCTGCAGTTTGATTCGAAAGAGACATGCCTCTCAAACAGATCCTTAATAGCCTGCTGAGATTCAGGACGACTTTCAAAACGTAGGTTCTGTTTCAGCTTTTTAACCGGATCGAGTAATACGGCTAATGCTTCAGAGACAGGGGAATCCTTCAGCTTATCGGCACCAATGATTTTGCCGCCTGATAAGGTCGCCTTAATGGCAGCCAGAATAATCGTCAGCGTGGTAAACCTCTGCTGCCCATCAATCAGCTCATACTCACCGGATGTCCGCTGCGACACGACTAGACTGCCTAGATAATAAGAGCTGCTTTTTTCTTTATCCTCTGTGGTCTGAGAGCTTTCTTTATGCTGCAGAGCCATATCTTTCACATCATCCAGCAGCTGACGTACCTCTGCTTTACCCCAGGAATAGTTACGTTGGTAAAGAGGGATTAGATACTTTTGATCGGCGCTCTGAGCAAACAGCTCGGCAATGCTGAATACCTTTGGGTTTTGCTGTTCATCACTCATTACTTGCCGTCCTTAGCCGTATTGTCTTCTGTCTTTAGCTCGAAATATGTTTTAAGCGCCTCAATTTTTGTGCCTTGCACTGCTGGCATTTCAACATAAGTGCCCAATACCTCGATCGGATGACGAGCATGGCTGATCACCCGAAATAAGCTGTCATTGGCTCGGGCCGCATTATCAACACTCTGCTGCATCACTTTTTTCTGCCCGATACGGATACGAAAGGCCCACTTAAAGCACAGCTTGGCAGCCCGCTCCAGCTCTGCCTCACCAAAACGGTCGTAGTAATACAGCACGGCACAATAAAATAAATCGCGCACATAAATATCGCCGGTACGGTTTCTGCCTTGGTAATCGGTACTCTCCAACACAGCCTTTAGAGGCTTCAACTCATCCGGTGGCTGAATAAATAACCGAGCCCATAAATCGAAGTAATAGCGGATAAACTCGAAAAAACGCTGTCCATTGATCAAGGGCTGATCCAGTTGGAAAGGAAAGATCATCGCCTGCTGATCCATATTCCGTATCCGATCTGAGTTATAACCGGACACCACATAATCCACAGAGCGTAAGGACTCCGCCCACGGATAACGGGAACGCTCAAGATTAACGCCCTTAAATACGTCAATCCGATCCTTATCAAAGCCCAGACCGGACTCACCCCGCACCCAACAACGAATAGGGTAAAGATACAGCGACATCATACGATGCAGCTCAGGCATCCCCTCACTCTTCTCCTTCGGCTCAATCCCCGCTTCCCAGGCTTGAACACACGCCAGCTTTTTCGACTCATCGCCGGACATCTCCCGCAGATGGAACGCCTTTAACAGATCATGGGGAGCCAGAGATTTACCGCGACTATTCTGAGAATCAAAGAACTGGAAGGCTTCACTCAGCTCAAACAGCATCACCACCACAAGCTCACAACTGTTCTTGAGAAACTTCAGCAGGTTATCCAATTCATCAAACGAGAGGGTGCCTAAACGACTCTGAATAACAGCGGCATTATGTCTAAGATTGGCTTGGGAAACAGACGCACTAAAGCCTTTTTCTAACAGAGGGGATTTAAAAGGATACTGCTCAGGAGGCATCTTGGGATCAATAGCCTGACACAGCAAAAAACCGATCAGCGTAATGGTCAGCAAACGCTGCTGACCATCCACAATATCCAATACCTTTTTACCCTGATCAGAGTTTTTCTCCGTGGGATCTTTCGCTTGCGTATCTACCCCTTGTATTTCTCCCGACGGTTTATCTTGAGTCCCATCATGCTGATGCAGCAACACCGTACCTAACCGGTAACGGCCTTTATCACGATGCAGAATCAGATCATCCAACAACTGATTAACATGCTGCTCCTGCCACTTATAAGGCCGCTGATAAGCCGGAATATTCAGGCTATCTTCACTAAGCAATGTCTGAACAGAAACAACGTCAGCTTTAACGTCTTTCATATACTCTTTAGGTTTTACCTCCTTGTTAACCGCATTCATCAGACTAACGCCTCCTGCACCAAGGTATCGGTTAATAACAACTGAGTCTGCTGATTCTGCTGTAAACCGGCCTTCAGCTGATCACACAAAACAAAGAGATCATTTACTTTGGAGACGATGCGGTGTTGGAGACCCAATGAAGGTAGAGGTACAACTATATTAGATAAACTTTCAACATTTAGCTTTGGCATTTTAATTCGATTTTCTGCAGCTCTCACTTGCACTAAAAAAACTTCAGAAAGAATAGTTCGTAACAAATATTGCTCATCAGTAAAAGATGAAAGAGGGTACATATCAGCACTACATAAACCATCAAACTCAGCAATGATTGCTTTAGATAGTGAAGGACGAATCTTGGAATAGAGAATCTGTCCTTCATAAAACCTATTGTTTGGCCCACGAACACCTGACTCTTTTACTGTACGACAAAATAGTAGTTTCCCAGACCCTTTCTCTATATTGTCAGGGGCAACTTGTTGAAAGTCAGCATATAGATCTGGCTTTACCAGCTCAGATTGAAAAGCAACTAAGCTTCCAAACCGACACCACTCCCACCCCTCCGGCAGTTCAAAAGGCTTTTCCTCGTCGCTAATCGGTGTCAGTGCTTTTTGTTTTTTAATCTTCTTATCTTTAATCAGCTGCGCTTTTTCTTCAGCGATACGCTTTAACAGCTCTGAGGCAGGTTCATCATCAGGGTTCTGTGGCACCAACTTGCCCATTACCGCTAACTGTAGAATGGTTTGCTTTAACTGGTCGATACTGGATTCTGTGGTAAATAGGGTGTCAAAGTGTTCAGCCAGCCTTGCCCAGTTATCGGCTAATTCCTCAACATTCTGGCTTTGTACCAGCGTATCCAGCAGAGTATCCACCAGGCACTGATGGGCATCTAATTGCTGTTCGGTTTGCTGTTCCAGCTGATCGCATAGGGCCATTAGTTCATCGACTTTGGCTACGATTCGGTGTTGTTCTGAGATAGGCGGAATTGGAAATTCAAACATTTCCAAAACCTTCTTACTTAAGCCTTCAATAGCCATTCCAACTTGTCGTCCCCAGACTAAACGCTGAACAATCGGAGACTTGATCCCAAGATGAACAAACTTAGCCATGCTTTTATCAATAAGACGAATAATCGTGACATGCTGGCTGACGTTAGCCTCTTTTAATTCTTCTGGAAAAATTGTCGATCTCCCCAAAGATGCCCCTGTAATATTTAGCAAAACATCATTTGGTTCAACACGAGTATTTTCCATCTTTTCATGAGTTGCAGAGGGAATATACGCAATGTCATCAAGCTTAATCCCTTCATTCCAAACATTCTGAGATCTCAGAAAAGGAATTCCACTTTCAACATACGCAGATTTTCCACCTCTTGGTGTACTGCCTGATCCAAGTTTATTTACAAGCTCTCCTATGCGACAAAACGCCCACCCATCCGGCAGTTCGAACGGCTTTTCCTCTTCCGTAATCTCTGGCAGTTTTTTGGGCTTTTTAATCTTCTTATCTTTAACCAGTTGATCCCGTTCTGCAGCAATACGTTTTAGCAGTTCTGAAGCGGGTTCATCGTTAGGATCTTGTCTCACCAGTTTGCCGCGTACCGCCAGTTCCAGGATCAGTTCGCGCAGTTTTTTAATGCCGTATAGGTTTTGCTTGCGCTTACTACCTCGACCGACGCCTTTTTTCTGTTCGATTGAGGATGTCCACAGGTCGATATTGTCCGTTAGCAGCTGATGCACGGGGTTACTTTCCACTGAGCCTTGATGAGTGTTTTGAGCGCTTTTTTTAGCCGTATCAACAGCCGGGCTTTTATCCATTGCGGTCATGGGTTTACTCTCCGCTTTGGGCTGGGTTGCTGTTGCCTGATAAGGCATCGGCTAGGATGTTTTTAATCTGGTTGCGTAACTGTCCGATATCCTGCTGCTGCTGTTGGTATTGTGCTAATAGTTCGTCTGGATTATGAACGATCACTTCTTCTTGGTACGGATTTTTAATATCCAGGTTGTAGTTACGTTCGATAATCTCGTCGATGCTGACTTTCCACGCCTGTGGGGTTTGCTGGCGGTTCTGGCGCTTGAGTTTCTCGGCAATGGTATCCCCTTCGCCCCACCAATCCCGGCAGCCGTCCAGATGTTCCAGCTTCATAGGCTTGGTTTTATTAAAGGCTTTTACGCCTTCTGGTAAGGGCAGTTCGTAGTACCAGATATCTTTAGTCGGTGTGCCTTTTTCAAAAAACAGAATATTGGTTTTAATGCTGGTATAGGGTGCAAAGACCGAGTTAGGCAGGCGAACCAGCGTGTGCAAGTTACACTCTTCCAGTAATAGCTTTTTGATTTTGGTTTTTACGCCTTCGCCAAACAAGGTGCCATCGGGCAATACCACGGCAGCACGGCCCCCTTTCCCTTTTGATGCGTCCTTCAATACTTCTACAATTAGTTGCAAAAACAGATCGGCAGTTTCGCGGGTTTGAAACTCTGCGGGGAAGTTCTTTTCGATACCGTCTTCTTCGGTGCCACCAAAAGGCGGGTTCGAGACAATCACATCCACCTGATCGTCATCATCCCAGCTGGACAGCGGTTTGTTCAGGGTATTGGCGTGACGGATCTGTACCGGTACTTCGATACCGTGCAGTAGCATATTGGTGGTACACAGCAGATGGGGTAACTGCTTTTTCTCTACACCCCTAATCTGTTGTTGCAGGGTTTGGTGATCGCTGGCGGTTTTAACGTATTGCTCTTTTACATGGTCAAAGGAGCAGGCCAAAAAGCCGCCCGTGCCACAGGCCGGATCAAAGATGGCTTCGCCCAGTTGCGGGTCCATCATCTGCACAATAAAGCGAGTCACCGCCCGTGGGGTATAAAACTCACCGGCATTACCGGCGCTTTGTAAGTCTCGAAGAATCTGCTCGTAGATATCACCAAATAGGTGGCGCTCTTTAGAGTCCGTAAAGTCGATCTCGTTGAGCTTATTGATCACCTGACGCAGCAAGGTGCCGTTTTTCATATAGTTAAAGGCATCGCTAAAGGCTTCTTTCGCTACAAAACCACGGGGGTTCAGATCTTTTGATACGCTTAACTCTTTTAAATGAGCAAACAAGTCAGCATTAACAAACTCCAACAGGGTTTCACCGGTAATACCGTCGGATTTTTCCGCCCAATTGCGCCATAGGTATTTTTCGGGAATCGGGCAACGGTAATTGTCCTGTTCAAACTCCAGCAATTCTTCTTGGGCATCAAAGACTTTTAGAAACAGCAACCAAGACAATTGCCCCAATCGTTGGGCATCACCATCAACACCGGCATCTTTACGCATAATGTCCTGGATGGATTTGATAACGGAGCTGATCGACATGAAAAATCCTTGCGACTGAAAATAAAAAGAGTAAAAAGCCAGATAATTCAGGTAATTACCCTGATGTTATCCGGCTTTAAAATTAAGTTAATTGTATCAGGTTTACAGATATCTAGGCCGAGTTGAAGTTTACCAGCCTCAAGAGCCATGTCGGATGGCGCTTCGCTTATCCAACCTACTCGACACCCAGTCATTTATCGAGATACCTCGTCTTGTGGGTCGAGAGGTTTACCCGTATTTATATCGGTCATGCCTTGTTTTGTGGATCGAGACACTTATCCGCATTTATACCAATCACACCCAGCCCCGTAGGTCGGAAAAGCCGGAGGCGCCTTCCGACAATAAACCATCAATAAGCTCCGATAAATCTCGATGAAACCAAATGTCGGATGGCGCTTCGCTTATCCAACCTACTCGGCATCCAGTCATTTATCGAGATGCTTACTCGTATTTATGCCGGTCATGCCCAGAGCTAGGCAATTTCTGATTGAGGTTCATATAAGGCGGTTTCCAGCTCGGTAATTGCCTCTTGGTATTGAGGTTTACCACCAAAACCTTTTTTGACAATTTCCATAGGAGAACCAAACTGATCCAGAGGTTGTACCTTAAGCACATTCAGGCCTTCAATCTCTTCCACACCTGCATCAGCATATTTATCCAATAAGGCATCAAGTACTTTCTGGGCCGTGTCTGAGTATTGGGTAAAGTAATTGCGTTTTTTCACATTGTCGGCCCGTTCTTTACGGGTTAACGGCGGTTGGTCATAAACCACATGACAGATTAGATCGAAGGGGTCCATAGCTTTGTCCGTGCCCACTTCCTGTTCTAATGCGTCCCAAATAATGCCTGCTTCTGCCAGTTCATCGATCACTGCCTGCTTGCGCTCGGCATCGTTCCACTTGCGAGTAAAGTCATCCAGTGACTTAAATTGTTTTGCTAGAGTTTTACGGGTGTAATCCTTAAAGGATTCGGTGACCAGTTTGCCGTCGGTATCGTAGTATTGAATACGCTCGGCGACCTTTTTCACCGTAACGCCGTTTACATGGAATTTGTGAACTTTATCCGAGTCATCCCAATCGACATCGCCTGAATTATCGAAGCCTCCGTCGCCCTGAGATTGATCACCTTCAGAACCATAAGACGCTTCCGGTTCATGAATGCTATCAGGGTCGATATCCTCCCCGGCAAAGGGGTCTGCTCCTTCTTCTACCGCATCCTCTGAGCTATTAAGGATCTCATCCAACCCGGATTCTCCCTCGATGATATCCTCAGGCTTGGTGGTTTTGACTTGCTCAGGCACACCATCAAAACGCTCATCCGCAAACAGTTCTGTGGCTTTTTTAAAGTCGAGAATACTAAACCAGAGTTTGCCATACTTATCATCAATGCGGGTGCCCCGCCCGATAATTTGCTTAAACTTGGTCATGGATTGAATGCCCTGATCCAGTACCACCAGCTTGCAGGTTTTTGCGTCCACCCCTGTGGTCATCAATTCAGAGGTGGTCGCAATTACGGGATAGGCTTTTTTCGGGTTAATAAAGTTATCCAGCTGCGCTTTGCCCTGATCATCATCGCCAGTGATCTTCATGACGTATTTTTCGTTTTTTGCTATCTGATCTGGGTTTAGGTTCACCAAGGCCCGACGCATCCTTTCCGCATGATCGATGTCGTTACAAAAAACGATGGTTTTTGCCATAGGGTCGGTACGCTTCAAATAGCTGGTAATGGTTTCTGCCACCAGCTGAGTACGCTCATCAATGACCAGTGTGCGATCAAAATCCTTCTGGTTATAAACTCTGTCGTTAATCAACTCACCGTGTTTATCGGTCTGTCCCTTGGTAGGTCGCCATCCCTGCAGATCAACATCCATATCTACCCGCACAACCTTATAAGGGGCTAAGAAACCATCTTCGATGCCTTCTTTTAGGGAATAGGTATAAACGGGATCGCCAAAGTAATCGATATTTGACACTTCGGTGGTTTCTTTTGGCGTGGCCGTTAAACCAATCTGAGTGGCTTCAGAGAAATACTCCAGAATCTCTCGCCAAGCACTGTCTTCTGCGGCACTGCCTCGGTGGCATTCATCAATAACAATCAGATCAAAAAAGCCGGGATCTACCTGTTTGTAAGCTTTTTGATGCTCCTCTGTGCCCGTCATGGCCTGATACAGACCCAGATGGATCTCGTAAGCCGGGTCGACGGTACGCCCGGTAATCTTGGTCATGGCGGTGCCAAAGGGTTGAAAATCATTGTTTTTAGTTTGATCCACCAGAATATTGCGGTCAGCTAAAAAGAGGATGCGTTGCCTGGCCTTCGCTTTCCATAAGCGCCAAATAATCTGGAAAGCGGTATAGGTTTTACCCGTACCTGTAGCCATTACTAATAAAATGCGGTCTTCACCGTTGGCCACCGCTTCTACCGTTTTATTAATGGCTTGTAGCTGGTAGTAGCGCGGAGACTTATCGCTGCCATCAGAATAATAATCCTGAGAAATCACTGGCAGATGTTCGACTTTATAACCTTTCCAGATACAGAATTTTTGCCAGAGTTGTTCTGGTGTTGGGAAATCCTCCAACCGGATCTCTGTTTCTAACAAGTGCGCTTCTGGAGTATCCAGTTTAGTTTTATCGTGAAAGATAAAACCATCGCCATTAGAGGCAAAGATAAAAGGTACATCCAGCAAGCGTGCATAATCCAAGCCCTGCTGCATACCTTTACCTATTTCGTGTTTATTGGCTTTGGCCTCAATCACCGCCAGAGGTAAACCCGGCTTGTGATACAACACGATATCAGCAGATTTTACCTTTTGGCGGGCGGCAACCTGTCCACGGACAATTACCTTACCATCACGGAGCTTTACTTCCTGCCGGATCTGGCTCATATCATCCCAGCCGACCTGCTTAATAGCCGGTAGAATAAATTTGCTGATAATATCGCTTTCTGTCAGTGCCGCTTTATTGATTGTCGCTACCATGCTGCCACGTATCCTCTGCTGAATACCGGCTAGGGATAAGCTCCCTACCGTTATAATGCCATGAGAATAACAACCCCATATCCCTTGCAGCAAGAAGGGTTTAATACTCTATACAAGCGCTTAATTTTAGGAAGATATAAGACAAAATACTGGAACAGTTGAATCAAAAGGGCTGCAGGAAATCTCGCGACAATATATGCCTCATGAATAGCTAGAGAATTAATCTCTATAAAATGAACCTTCTGCACAATCAATACCTCGCCTACTGTCGGAAGGCGCCTCCGGCTTTTCCGACCTACATCCATTATCCCCAACATTGATGGTTTACCTGGATTGATATTTTACAACGGGAAGGCACCGCCAACTTTTCAGGTCTACATTGATAACTCCTAGCCCCCATGAATTGCTGGTTTAACATTTACCAAACAACCCCCACCAAAACCCTGAACGTATCGAGTGGGCTTTATTTTGGTAGTGGTTGTAATCAATCCCCCCTTGTTCGTTACGTACAATTTCAACGGTTTCGAAAGTAGGCTCAATAGCGGCTGTAGGAGTCTCTGTCGGCTGAACCTGTGATTCAACAATCTCTGAGGAAAATTCAACTGTGTTATTGGCTGAGATATTCATTGTCTTGTCTCTCTATTGAGTACAGCGGAACAGTCTCGCTGTGTTTGAGAGAAAGATACGTTTTTGCTAAAAGACTCACAAAGGATATAAACTTGCCCTACGAGTGAGGTAATCTCATCTGTATATGATCCATCAACCACCCCCTAGCTGTTAGACTGATGTTATGAAACCGAAACTACCGCTTAATAATCTGAATACCTTTACCACGGCAGCTGAGCTGAATAGCTTTCAGGCAGCGGCAGAGTCTTTGCATGTGACGCCATCGGCGGTAAGCCATCAGATTCGTAATCTGGAAGGTTTGTTGGGTTATGAGCTATTTGAGCGATTAGATAAGCGAGTACGGCTCACCCCTAGGGGAGAGCGTTTGTTTGCGGATCTTAGGATGCCTTTTCGAGAGGTGCATAAAGCCATTGAAAACGCTCAGCAGTGTTATAACAAAAATGGCTTAAGCCTCTCTGTTGCTCCCGCGTTTGCGACCCGTTGGTTATTACCTCGGTTAGACGGTTTTTATGCCCAGCACCCTGAGATCAATCTATCCCTAACGGCTACATCAGATATGGTAAATTTCCAACGAGATTCTGTGGATGCAGCTATTCGTTTAGGCCATGGTCAGTGGCCTGGAACAGTAGCTATTAAGATATTTGATATGCAGTTGGTGACGGTATGTTTACCTGATTTTATTGATAAACAGGGTGGCATATTAACTCCTGAGCAATTGGCTCATATGCCTTTGGTGATTAATACCGCGATTGAAGGAGCGTGGGAGAGTTGGTTTGCTTCTGCTGGCGTGAGCTTATCTCAGCCATTAAGAGGTATGTCGGTACAAAATGCTTCGCAAACGTTGGAGGCGATTCAAACCGGTGAGATGGTCGGTTTAATTGATCGCCCTTTTATTGAAAAGGAACTCAATTCGGGGCAATTGGCGTTAACCAGTGAGCACAGCCACGATGGTGGCCGTGCTTATTATCTGGTGATATCTAAGGATTCTTTGAATAAACCCAGTTTGCAAAGCTTCAGAGACTGGCTGCTGAAGCTTTGTTGATCACTCAAGACGGTTCAGAAATAGGCGGTATAAAGGCCTGTACCTCCGGTGCGGTTCCTTCATATTTTTTAAGTTGTACCAAAGCCGATTGTGCCGCCGGGCCTTGGGACAATTGAGAGGTGCGGTAATCATGGGTCAGTACATTAGGATTACCGTGCCGATCCTGTTGTGTTGGGTGTTTTAAGTCTGGGTCATACCAGGCACCGGTCCAGAGAAAAACTACTCCGGCTCGTACCGTATCCGTTACTCTTGCCCCCGCTAAACACTCTCCCCGACTGTTATGCAGCACGACGATATCACCGTCTTCGATACCTCTGGTTTTAGCATCATCCGGGTGGATCAAGACTGGCTCTCGTCCCTTAATTTTTTTACTCTTGGAGTAAGCCCCTTCATCCAACTGACTGTGTAGGCGAGTTTTTGGCTGGCCGGAGATCAAATGTAATGGATGCTCCTTAGATGCATTTCCCAGCCACTCTCTAGGTGGTATCCAAGTCGGCAGCCCCGGACAATCCGAGTAGTTAAAGCTGGCAATGGTTTCCGAAAATAGCTCAATTTTGCCACTGGGTGTTTTTAAGGCATGGGCTTCTGGGTCTTTACGGAAATCCGCCAGATAAACCGCATTAGGTGCAGGATCATCAAAGTAGAGAATCTCACCCTCCTGTAAAAACTGCTCCAGATCCGGCAGTTCACGTTCAATACGGCGGGCCTTTGAACGCAAGTTAGACCACATTTTCTCCAGCCATTGGGATTCCGTCAGGTTATTACTGAAATCACTATTCAGTCCTAGACGCTTCTCCAATTCACAGTAGATATCGTATTCCGTACGGGACTCAAATTGTGGCGGTAACCGTTTAGGCATAGGAATCACAGCTCGATCCTGAGTACCGGCCCCAATATCCGTACGCTCCAGCGTGGACGCCACCGGCAGTACAATATCGGCATGTTTTGCCGTAGACGTCCAGTTGATCTCGTTAACAATAATGGTTTCTGGCTGCTGGAACGCCCGACGTAAACGGTTCAAATCCTGATGATGATGGAAGGGATTACCACCCGCCCACCAGACCATTTTAATATCTGGGAAGGTGAGTTCTTGACCGTTGTAATGGTACTGGGTGCCGGGATTGAGCAACATCTCTGAGACCATCGCCACCGGAATAAAGGTGCTAACGGCATTATGACCCTGAGCCATAGACGGCCAGTGGATAGGACGATCCACCACACCAATACTGGCATCGGCCGCATAGCCCATACCAAAACCACCGCCCGGTAAACCGATCTGCCCCAGCATGGCGGCCAGTACGACCGTCATCCATAGGGGCTGTTCGCCGTAATCCGCACGCTGCAGGCTAACCGCAGTACAGATTAGGGTTCTTTTACTGGCCATCTGTTCCGCCAACGCAATCAAGCGCTCAGCAGGAATACCCGACAACTCAGCGGCCCATTGAGCATCTTTTACCACACCATCGGTTTTGCCCAATAGGTAATCCGATACTTGGTCAAAACCCACGCTGTAACCTTCTACAAAGTCTTTATCGTAGAGGTTTTTTGTCAGCAGGGTATGAGCCAAGCCCATCATAATGGCATTATCCGAGCCCGGTCGAGGTGCCAGCCACTCTGCATTCAACTCTGCCAGAGCATCGGTTTTCAAAGGGCTAAAGTTAATAAACTCCACGCCAGCGTCAGCACAGGCCAACAGATCATCACGCAGTTCATGCTTGGCGATACCGCCACCAGAAACTTGGGCGTTACGCAGGGGAATACCGCCGAACATCACCACCAATTCGCCTTCGTCTTTTACCGTGGTCCAACGGGTGGCTTGTTTAATATGCTGATTAAAATTCCCCACGATATAAGGCAGTAAAATAATGGCCGCGTTATAACTGTAGTTGCCCTCTGAGCGGACAAAACCACCAATGCTGTTAAGAAAACGCTTCAGTTGGCCTTGGGCATGGTGAAAACGCCCGGCGCTAGACCAACCATAGGAACCGGCATAAATGGCTTTGTTACCGTATTCGCCCTTTACCCGTTGCAGTTCAGCGGTGATCAACTCAAAGGCTTTTTCCCAGCTGACCTCAATAAAGTTTTCATTGCCTCGATCGCCCTTTCCCTTAGCCCCTTCTGGGCCATATTTCAGATAGCTCTCTCTAACCGCCGGACGACGAACACGGGACTGACCTAAAAGCGCCCCTGGAATATTGTCATTAATTTTTGATGGATCGGGATCGTCAGGATGAGCCTGCACTTTCAACTGTCCATCCTCTAAAGACACAACCCCCGGCCCCCAGTGGTTAGCGGTGACCCAACGCTTTTGGCTCTGTTTGTTCATAATATGGTTGGCTCCTGACATCTGACGGCCTGTTTTTAAACAAAAACACTCAGCGGTTATAGGATGGCTGAGCAGCAGACGAGATTACACCAAAAGTCTAAAAAACAGGATAAGGTATTAACGTTTTTTAATTATTTCGAAGATTAAAAAGAAAAAGCTAGGGATAAGGAGAAAGCGGTAAAAAGAGAGAAAACCGGACAAGGCTGGATTTATCCGGCTTTCTCTTAAAAATTAATAACGGATTCTAAGAACAAGTCCTTAGAAGCAATCTCTTAGGGACAAGTTCTTAGGAAAAAGTCCTTGGGCAAAACGCTTATAAAAAGAAACCTAAGTCGCTGCCAGTGCTTCTTTTTTCTCGACTTGCAGTAATGCCAGAAGAAATAAACTTCCCAAAAGCATAAAACCTGCCGCCAGATAAAGGCCCATATAATAGTCGCCAATTTGCTGAGCCAGCACGCCTGTTAATACCGGTGCAATAATTTGCGCCACACCATAGGCTAGGGTCATCTTGCCCATCATTTTGGCAGGATTGCTAGGGTACATACGTCCGGCCATGGTCAACACTAAACTGACACAAGCAATAACCGATCCTCCAAACAGCAAAGCACTCATTACAGCCCCCAGCATATTTGGCATTAATGCCGGTAAGATAATACCGATAACTTGCACCAGATAGGCGATCAACAAGGCTTTTACATAACCGATATTACGTGCCACACGATCCCAAAGTAGCGAGGCGGGTATTGCCGCCAAACCGATCAGTAAAAAGATGATTTGCCCCTGCCCTGCCATGCCCTCTTGACGCTCGATAATATCGACAATAAAGGTCGTGCTAACCACATAACCGTAACCGGCACAGAAATAAGCTCCTAACATCAACAGGAGAAAGAATCGGGTGGGCGGTTTATCCAGTGACGTATCCATCCCCTGACTGGCATTATCAGGGCCGGGATTAGGTAACCAAAACCAAGCGGGAATAGTGAATACTACTGCCATTACGGCAAAGCCTAACCACTGAGATTGCCAATTTAGAGCGATACTATCCATCCATTCGACCAACAGAGCGGTACAGACAATACTGATACCGGCCCCCATAAAAGGAATGCCCAATTCACCCCGGTGTTTGTTTTTAATCAGCCACTTAAGAATTAATCCTGAAGCTAAAATTAAACCACCAGAGCCACTCACACCGGCAACAAATCGCAGTATCGACCAGACAATAATATTATCGGTCCAGACCATAGCGAAGGAGGTCACGATTGATAACAGTAGGTATAAACGCAGAAGAAAATACTTTCGTTCCAAGCTGTTGGTATTGGCTGCCAGTAAAACACCGCACATATAGCCCAGATAAATTGATGTGGCTAACCAGCCTCCTGCGGCTTCATTCAGCCAAGTTTCAGCCTGCATAATCGGCAATAGAGAAGTATAGGAAAAACGCGCTACACCCACTGTGACGATAAAACTGCAGATCCCGGCGAATAGAACTTTTGCCCTATCATAAGACCTTGCCTGGCTATCACTGGATACCATCGCTTTCTCCCCCCATATCACCCATTGATTTATTTGCCTGTTTACGACCTTTTGCAAAGATTAATACGCTTAAAAAGACGCTACAATTGAATGATTAAGAAGTAATAGTTCAAAAATAGAGAACTAAATTAATTACCCCGCCACAAACCTTTCGTTCGTTACGTCGCAAATCGCGGGGAATAGAACCGATAGAAAGAAAATAAATAGAGACACTTTATGGAACTGATCAACCTAAAAACCTTTAAAGCCGTGGTGGATGAATCTGGTATAAAGGGTGCGTCAGAAAAGCTCAATACGGTGCAATCTAATATCTCTACACGTATCCAACGTCTGGAAAAAGAGCTGAATGTGGCGCTTTTTCAGCTAAAAGGCCGAAAACTGGAATTAACGCCTCACGGCAAAACCTTGTATAGCTATGCTTGTCAGATGCTACTACTAGAAACAGAGGCTAAAAATGCCATACGCATTAGTGAAGGTAATTACGAACTGACTATAGGTACACCAGAAACCTTTGCGGCCGTACATCTACCCAATGCCCTAAAATGGCTGAGAAAGGAACACAGCTATATTCATCCCAAAATCTATACAGCTACCAGTGGTGAACTGATCACAGCAGTTAAAAACAATACCGTGGATTGCGCCTTTATGGGGGGATACGTAATTTATGATGATCTGGTTTCTATTCCTACCGTTACGGAGCAGATGGTAAAAGTCACTGCCACAGACCAAGCCCATGATCCTATTTTATTTATTCGTGGCGAAGGCTGTGGTTACAGACAAGTCGCCCTAGCCTGGCAACAAGAGATGGGTTTTATCGGTGAGCAGCGGATGGAAATGAGCAGTGTTGACGGCATACTCGGCTGTGTTGCTGGTGGATTAGGTTACACGGTGATGGGAAAAAATATGGTGGAGAATAATCGTTATGAAGATCTCCTAACGGTAGAACCTTTAACAGGAAGCCAGCCAGTGATTAATATCGCTTTAGTACATAAAAAAGAAACCCTGTTTAAAACAGGGATTAATACGCTGGCCAGTTTTTTTACCGGGTAGTTTTTCATTCCCCCATTAGGTCTCATTATTACAATGATGACATTCCGCTATAAACCATTTTTCCATTCATTTCTGGCATAGGCTTTAATATGCCGAACAAAAGCTTTTTCCATAGCCGTGGGCTTTTTATCCAATAGCTGAATCAAGCTAATCTGGTTATCCTCCCCTCTGCTATAGGGCGCGACCTCCACCAGACGCCCCTGCTCAATATAATCCTGAGCCACATTACTGCCCACAATAAATAGTCCCAACCCGCGACAAGCACAATCCAAAACAGCTAAACCATTTTCGGAAAATAGTGTTTTTCTAAGATAAGGGGGTAACTGCTGATACTGGTGTCGAAACCAACTTTTAACCTCTAGAAAATCCTCCCGTACCGATAAGAAATTCTGATTCGATAGGTTCTCATAAGAGAGATCGTTACCGATATGTTCCGTAAAATAGCCTGGAGAGCAAACCATTAGAACAATCTCATCCAACAGAGCTTCCCGATGACAAAATGCATGAAAATCTCGCTGTAGATGTACGGCCCCAAAGACATCAATAATGGATAAATCAAGATCCCCAGACAGTACTTTACTAATTAAATCAATGGAGTAATCAAAGGATAATTTAATTTCCACATTCGGATTTTCTTGATTAAAAGCCTCTACAATCCTCGGTAGATGGAAAGTACCCGTGGTGGGCGGTGCACCAATATGAATAACGCCACTATTGCTGATCTGGTTACCTATCACCGCATTGACTTCATCTGCGATCTGATCCAACAGAGGCGCAATATTTTTTGCCAATTGATGGGCGGCTTGTGTCGGTACTAACCCCTTTGGTAAACGAGTAAATAAACTGGTTCCCAGTTCCATTTCTAGTTTAGCAATACTCTGACTAATCGCGGAGCGGGTGACATTAAGCTTCTCTGCTGCACGAGACGTACTGGTACACTCGTAGACCGCTTTAAAAACATGCAGTTTGTTTAGAATCATTGTGTAAACCTTCTATGGAGAGGAACAACCAATAATCAGATCAGAATATGGGCAAGAAAAACTTAACGCTTAGTAAAGAATGATTAAATTTTATTATCCACAGCCATCTGCCATGCTGTCAATCCAACAAATCTACACTGCAATTTATAAGGTATGCTCTATGTTCAACTCCCCAAAAATGACGGGCGTTATAGCCGGTATTAGCATCACCTGTATTTGGGCCAGTTGGACGATTATTACCCGGTTGGGTTTGGAAACAGATCTGCAGATTTATGACTTAATGGCTTTAAGATTATTAGTTGCCACACTGCTTATCTCACCCGTTATTTTTTATTTAAAGTCCTGGCGCGGACTCAACTGGCAGCAATACTTTGCTTTAGGCTTTATGGGCGGTGTACCCCATACTTTACTGGCCTATGCTGCACTGGAACGCACGTCTGTTGCCCAATTCAGTATTATTCTCTACGGCATAATACCTATTGCTACAGCGCTTGCAGGTTATCTACTTGTGAGAAAGAGCATCGATAAAAACCAATTTACCGGCGCATTGTTAATTATTTTGGGAATATTGGCTTTGGGCTTTGAGGAGATGAGCCACGGACTCAATAACGATACCTGGTTCGGTAATATGATGGCCCTTGTATCCGTTATTCTGTTTGCAGGTTACCTTGTATTTGCTGATCGCTGGAACATTACTATTTCTCATAGTTTGATGGCTTGCACGGTACTGAATGGGATTATCTATTTTCCTATTTGGGCCTATTTTAGAGGTGCAGAAGCCTTGCAAATTGATCCATCAGAACTTCTCATCCAAGGAGGCTTTCAAGGTATTATTCCCGGTATTGTTTCCTTTTATGTTATGACACTGGCGACACAGAAAATCGGTGCCAATATGACGTCTCTATTTTTTGCTCTAATTCCAGTGGCATCAGCAGGTCTTGCGGTTGTGGTATTGGATGAAACACTCACAGTCAACATCCTGGCAGGGCTTTTACTGACAACACTTGGGATTGTCGTATGCTCTGTTGACTGGAAAAAGTTACGAATAAAGAAAACCAGCACCATACCCAGAGCATCATAAAGACAACCTCTAAAGCTAAACTATCTGGTTAGTGACTTAGCATCAGAGATAGGTCTTACAAGAAATGGGCTGTGATTATGGTCAAGGATATCTGTTTTGTTCCCCGCTCCGACGGGATATTCGGTCAGTGAATATCCCATCTCAATATGACGATTATCTACTAAGCCCTTAACGGTTCAGATCATCCTGACCTTAATTATTAAGAGCGAAAACGTAAATTATCCGGTGAAAGCTGATCAATGGAGGTTTTCCCCATCAGCTTCATATCTCGCTCCAGCTCATCTCTCATCAGCCCCAGCGCTCTTTCCACTCCGTTTTGTCCTGCGGCTGCCAGCGGGTAAAGATACATTCTGCCAATACCAACGGCCTTGGCACCTAAGGACAGGGCTTTAAGTACATGGGTACCACGCTGCACTCCGCTATCAAAGATAACATCAATCTCATCACCGACTTCATCAACAATTTCAGCCAGCTGGTCAAAAGAGCTTCTGGAACCATCAAGCTGTCGGCCACCGTGATTCGAAATAATGATCCCCGTACAACCAATATCGACGGCTCGACGGGCATCTTCACGGCTCATAATGCCTTTTAAGCAAAACTCTCCATCCCAGAACTTCACCATTTCAGCCACGTCATCCCAGTTCATGGACGGATCTAACATATTGGTAAAGTAGTCGCCGATAGAACTGGCACCATTGCCCATATCAATATGCTGATCCAGCTGAGGCAGTCTGAATTTTTCATGAGTCACGTAATTGATCCCCCACATGGGTTTGAGGGCAAATTGCAACATACCGCCCAGCGTCAGTCGAAAGGGAATGGAAAACCCGGTACGCAAATCACGTTCGCGATTACCGCCGGTAATCGAATCAACCGTTAACATCATGACCTGGATACCGGACTCTTTTGCCCGCTCCATCATGGCTCGGTTCAAACCACGATCTTTATGGAAATAAAACTGGTAGACCTGAGGCGTATCAACCTGTTTGGCAATCTCTTCCATGCTCACGGTACCCAGAGAAGAAACCCCAAACATAGTGCCGTACTTCTCCGCAGCAGCGGCAACGGCTCTTTCTCCCTGATGATGGAACAAACGCTGTAGTGCGGTAGGAGAACAATAGACTGGCATATCTAGCTTCTGTCCCATCACGGTAACGGAAAGATCCACATCCTTAACGCCCGTTAAAACGTTGGGTATCAGGTCACAGCTTTCGAATGCTTCTGTGTTACGGCGATAAGTCGTTTCATCATCCGAACCACCGTCAATGTAATTAAAAATAGGACCGGGTAAGCGCTTTTTCGCTAGGATGCGGAAATCATGAAAGTTATGGCAGTCTTTTAATCTCATCTCGGTTTTCCTTATTTTTAACTACGTGGGATGGCCGCTTTTTTCAGAGACGCTTTTATTCAGGTGTTTTAACAATATAGGGAGAATTTGACTTATGATAAATACGACATAAACTAAAAAACTATTTCCTAAAACATCCTAATTAATAATGAATGCTGCAGACTTAACCCTTTTTGTTCATGTCGCTGACGCTGGCTCTTTCAATAAAGCGGCCCAGCTGGTGGGCTTATCAACACCCGCTTTAAGTAAGCGAATCAGTAAATTAGAAGCAAATCTCGGTGTACAACTGATTTACCGAACGACACGACGTCTCAGCCTGACGGAAGCCGGTGAGAATCTTTATGTACACGCTAAAAATATTGAAGGGCAGGTCAATGATGCGATAGCCTCCGTTTCGAGTGTCAGCCTAGGCATAACAGGCATCATAAAAATGTCGGTACCCACTATTTCAGGAGAGTTATTGCTGGCCGAAGCCATCGCGGATTTTTGCCAGAAGTATCCGAATATCACCGTAGATATGCGACTGGAAAATGACTTTGTTAATCTGGTTGAAGAAGGCTTAGATCTCGCCATTCGTACCGGGAAACTGGAAGATTCAAGCTTAATTGCCAAACCTCTCATTCAGTCAAACTGGGTGGTATGTTGCTCACCGGATTATATCGAGAAGTATGGAGCCCCAGAAACGCTTGATGCGCTAAAGGATCACAACTGTATGGCCTATACCTATCAGGCTCAAGGCTCTTTTGACTGGCGGTTTACCAGTAACGGGGAAGATGTGAGTGTACGAATTGGCGGCAGTTTCGCAACAAACAATGCCCAGGCACTGCGCAAGGCAGCATTGGCTGGGTTTGGTATCGCTTATGTGCCTAAATGTTGTGTCTATGAAGATCTGATGGCAGGCAGTCTGGAAGTAATCCTAACGCAATACACAGCCAGACAACTTGGCGTTTATGCCATTTATCCTTTTACCAAATACCTTCCGGCGAAATTGCGTCTACTGATCGAACATATTAAGCAGGCTTACCAAAACAAAAAAGAATATTTTTGACTCAGCCAAGTCAGAAAGCTTTTTTGATATATCGTCACAGGCTTCTTCCCAGAAAATAAAAAACGCCTTATGAGTAACCCCATAAGGCGTTTTTAGTTCTGATCTGAGCAACACAAGGCTACTGCAGATCAGAGTGCGATTGAACGCATTTCTAGCTTAAAGACAGCTTATAGCTTGCCTTCCAGCTCAGGTAGTGCGGAGAACAGATCTCCAACCAGACCGTAGTCTGCTACCTGGAAGATCGGAGCTTCTTCATCTTTGTTGATGGCTACGATCACTTTAGAGTCTTTCATACCTGCCAAGTGCTGAATCGCACCGGAGATACCAACAGCAATATACAGTTCAGGTGCAACGATCTTACCAGTTTGGCCAACCTGCATATCGTTTGGTACAAAGCCTGCGTCAACAGCTGCACGAGATGCGCCAACAGCAGCACCCAGTTTATCTGCAACCTTGTTCAGCAGGTCAAAGTTTTCACCATTGCCCATGCCGCGACCACCAGAGATAACCACTTTAGCAGCTGTCAGTTCTGGACGATCAGATTTAGCCAGTTCTTCGCCAACAAATGCAGATTTTTCAGCATTCTTAGCATTGTCCAGAGACTCAACAGAAGCAGAACCATCAGCAGCGGCAGCATCAAAGCCAGTACCACGAACGGTGATAACTTTGATAGCGTCTTCAGACTGAACCGTTGCGATAGCGTTACCGGCATAAATCGGACGCTTAAAGGTATCGGCAGACTCAACAGCGATGATGTCAGAGATCTGAGCAACATCTAACAATGCAGCTACGCGCGGCATAATGTTTTTGCCGTTAGACGTGGCAGGTGCCAGAACGTGAGTAAAATCTTTACCCAGCTCAGCCACTAGCAGAGATACGTTCTCAGCCAGCATGTGCTCATAAGCAGCGTTGTCTGCAACAACAACTTTGCTTACGCCACCCAGTTTAGATGCTTCTTCAGCAGCGCCAGAACAGTTGCTACCCGCTACCAGTACAGTGATATCACCACCGATCTGTTGTGCAGCAGTTACTGTATTTGCAGTTGCACCAAGCAGAGCGGTATTACTGTGATCAGCTACGACTAAAATACTCATTTAGATCACCTTCGCTTCGTTTTTCAGTTTTTCTACCAGCTCATCTACGCTACCCACTTTAACACCAGCACTACGCTCAGCAGGTGGCTCAACTTTCAGCGTTTTAACTTTAGATGCAACATCAACACCCAAATCTGCAGGAGATTTAGTATCTAAAGGCTTACGTTTCGCCTTCATAATGTTTGGCAGAGAGGCATAACGCGGCTCATTCAAACGCAGATCCGTAGTCACGATTGCAGGCAGGTTCAGTGCAACTGTTTGCAGACCGCCATCAACTTCACGGGTTACGCTTACTTTTTCGCCATCAACGGCAACTTCAGAAGCGAAAGTACCTTGTGGCATACCGGTTAAGGCACCCAGCATTTGACCGGTTTGGTTATTATCAGAATCGATGGACTGTTTGCCCATGATAACCATACCCGGTTGCTCTTCTTCAACCAGCTTAGATAGGATCTTAGCCACACCCAGAGAATCTACTTTATCGGCAGTTTCTACCAGAATCGCGCGATCAGCACCTAAAGCCAGAGCAGTACGCAACTGTTCTTGAGCTTCTTTAGGGCCAATGGAAACCACTACGATTTCGCTAGCAACACCCTTTTCTTTCAGACGAACCGCTTCTTCCACTGCGATTTCGCAGAACGGGTTCATCGCCATTTTAACATTGGTCAGATCAACGTCAGAGTTGTCCGCTTTGACACGAATCTTAACGTTGTAGTCAATGACTCGTTTGACAGCAACTAATACCTTCATAGATTCCTCGTTCTTTAACTATCTGTGACGAGCTATTTGCAGTAAGTAAAACAACACCTACTACATAATAATGAGATACATTAGATCTGATCGGTTTTGGGGTTGCTCAACAGATCTAATATATCGGAATTTGTTTCAAACAAGCGTTTGCTGTGTTTGTGTAGTCATAATGACTATTTTTTCAGTTTAGGTCAAATTCCTTTGCAAACTGACCAGTCACATTTTCAGTTATATGTTTTTGTTGGTGCATAATTAGTACAGGCTAAAACTGTCATTAAAAATTACTCTGCCAGTCTAACGATCAACTCTTATATTGGCAAAACTGGTAATATTGATTTTATTTATAAATAAAATCGATATAAGAAATAGAATAAGATTTGACCACAGAGAAAATACTGAAGCACAGTTTAACCAGCCGATAGTCCCTTATACGAGATACCGGAAAAGGTGCACAAATGCTCACTCTGACGGGCATAGAAAAATTCTGACAGCATTTTAACTGGTATATACGTAGTATATAGATCAGATCATTTCCATACCCCTATTTAACAACACAATCAGGTGCTTTCCTGTCAAAGTTTAAACGCTTACAAGCCAAACATTCCCCTTATAGCTATATGACATAATGGCCTAATTTCGTAGTAAAGACCTATCAGTCTCACTTTGCACTTGACCAAAAGCATACGACCGTTTTAAATGATAGATAATAATATAAAATAATTAAATTAAGCGCCCCGGTGCTGTTTTGAGGAGATTATCGTGGAAAGAGAAGCGATGGAGTTCGACGTTGTTATCGTCGGAGCCGGCCCTTCAGGCCTTTCAGCTGCTATCCGTTTAATGCAGCAAGCTAACGAAGCCAGCCAAGAACTGACGGTTTGTGTCGTTGAAAAAGGTTCCGAAGTGGGCGCTCATATCTTATCTGGCGCAGTAATCGAGCCAACAGCCCTGAACGAGCTGATCCCTAACTGGAAAGAAAAAGAAGCACCTCTGCTAACAGAAGTGACCTCTGACCAGATCGTTATGCTGAAAGATGCGACGGGCAGCAAGACTTTCCCTAACGCTATTGTGCCAAAATCTATGCACAATGACGGTAACTACATCGTTTCTCTAGGTAATGTGTGTCGCTGGTTAGGCCAACAAGCTGAAGAGATGGGTGTTGAGATCTTCCCTGGCTTTGCTGCAGCAGAACCTCTTATCGAAGATGGCGTTGTAAAAGGCGTCATTACTGGAGACATGGGTGTAGCCGAAGACGGTAGTGAAAAACCGGGTATGTATATGCCGGGTATGGAACTGCGGGCTAAATACACCATTTTCTCTGAAGGTAGCCGTGGCCACTTGGGTAAAGAACTGATCAGCCAGTTTAAGCTGGATGACGGTAAAGATGCTCAACACTATGGTATCGGCATTAAAGAACTGTGGGATATCGACCCAGCGAAACATAAGCCTGGTCTGGTCGTTCATGGCTCTGGCTGGCCTTTGACTGAGAATGGCGCCAGCGGTGGCTTCTTCCTATACCACGCAGAAAACAATCAAGTGGTTGTGGGTCTGATTACCGACCTGAACTACAACAATCCATACTTGAGCCCGTTTGATGAGTTCCAGCGTATGAAGCATCACCCAGAGCTGATGCAGCATCTGGAAGGTGGTAAGCGCGTATCTTATGGCGCTCGTGCCATTACCAAAGGTGGCTATAACTGCTTACCTAAAATGACCTTCCCTGGCGGTATCATAGTCGGTTGTGATGCGGGTACTCTGAACTTCTCTAAGATCAAGGGCACACACACCGCTATGAAGTCTGGCATGATCGCTGCTGAAAGTATTTTTGCAGCAATCAAAGGTGGCGATGAAGGCGGTAAGGATCTGACGGAATTCACCACAGCATGGGAAGGCTCTTGGGCCTTTGATGAGCTGTATAATAGCCGTAACTTTGGCCCTGCCATGCACAAATTTGGCCCTATGCTGGGCGGTGCCTTCAACTTTATCGATCAGAATCTATTTAAGATTCCGGTGACGTTGCACGATACCGAAGAAGACTATGTACAACTGAAGCCAGCTGCTGACTTTAGTGAAATTAATTACCCTAAACCAGACGGTAAAATCAGCTTTGATAAGCTATCTTCCGTATTCCTATCGAATACAAACCACGAAGAAGATCAGCCTTGTCACCTGAAATTGACGGATATTACTGTTCCACTGACGGTGAACCTACCGAAATGGGCCGAACCGGCACAACGCTTCTGCCCTGCTGGCGTATATGAAGTGGTAAAAGACGATGAGACGGGTGATGATCGCTTCCAGATCAACTCTCAGAACTGCGTTCACTGTAAAACCTGTGATATTAAAGACCCGTCCCAGAATATTACCTGGGTAACCCCTGAGGGTGCTGGCGGTCCGAACTATCCAAATATGTAAAGCCCCAAAGATGTCAAAATAGTTGATATAGTAAAAAAGAGGAAAGCTTAGGCTTTCCTTTTTTTATCGCTGGAAAGCTGGAAAGAAAATGATCCCCCTTAGGCCAGTGGTATCAAAAGCCTAAAACAGCTGCCGACTTCCTGTCCATTATTCACATATTCAATTTTGGCGTTGTATTGCTCCAGCTGCTTTCTCGCCATAAACAAACCTAATCCTATGCCTTCAATATTAGGCAACTGCTCGAAATGCAGACGGGAAAAAGGTTGGAACAACTGAGCCTGTTGCTGTTCAGTGAGTCCTATGCCGGTATCCATCACTTGAAACTCTAATAAGTTATCCTGACAGGATACAACAAGTTGAACTCGCCCTGGGGGTAAGGAATACAAACTCGCATTGTCCAATAAGGTTTTTATCGCATTAGAAAAGGCACTGGCAGGTAAAGCAAGGGTATAACCCTCAGTGTGATGTTTGTTTGAATAACGCTCTACATCTGAAGCTTGAGTATTAAGACACCTCTCATCCAAGCTTTCTTCATCTAAACAGTCTACCCCCGTACAATCATCAACATTGAACGTTAACCCTTTCCCATTAAAAACCTGCTCGTAGAAAGGCAATAAAGATCCCATAACTTCATGCAACTTACAGGTTTTACTTTGCTGAACATCATGGTTCTGATCAAAATCAGCAAGATTTAATACCTGATTAACAATACCTAGCAGCCTATGACCAGCATTTAAAATTTCATCAATGGACTCTTCTTGATCCGGCTCTAGTTCATCGGCTTGCAGTAGTTGTGAAAAACCTATGATGGCATTCAAAGGCGTACGCATCTCATGACTCATTTGCTCAGTAAAACGAGATTTTTCATTACTGGCGATATTTGCTTTCACTAATGCGTCATACAAAGCTTCTGTACGTTCATCCACTTGTTTTTGCAGATCTCTTTTATGCGCCTCCAACTCGGCCTCAACCTGCTCCCGTCGGCGCATCTCCTTATCCAACAAAGAGGCGACAGAGTGAACCCGATATACATACCAAAGAAAACAACTGCCAGATATCACGATAAAAGCCAGCAACCAAGGTCGCATCCCTTTATACACATCCCCTAAGCGATAAGCAGGATACCAGGACAATAAAGCGACCATTTGTCCCTTTAAATCATGTAAAGGCAGATGAGCTTCAACCACCCATTCTCCTTTGTGTTCCTCATGATTATGCTCCTTAAACGATGAAACTAACTCCAACTTCACACTTTCTATTTGGTTTTGCTCAGCTAAGTTCTCTAGAAGTTCGGAATCCACGACCTTAATAGCTATCAGAGCGGCATTCTCGGAGAATGGTACAGAGACATCGGCCTCTGAGGTCAAAAGAGCAGCATGTATCGAATAAAGCTGTTGGTTTAATACAATATAACTCGATAGTGGAACCGGTTGCTGTTTATGGCGATCCTTAGCCAACTGTTCCAACAAACCGATATCTTTGAAAATACGCTCTAAATCAGAAATAGCGGGATCGATGGAATGCAAGTAAGACCAAGAAATCCTTCCCTCTGGATTTAAGATAAGGCTCGCATCTAAATCAAATGTTTCATTAAGATATAAGCCAATCTGTTTCTTTGCCCAGTCGGGATCTTGATGATGATAAAACTCAACGGTTTCATTCCATAATGCATAATCAAAAACGATAAGATTCAGACTTTTCTGAGAAGCCTTAATAGTATTGGAAACCGTTAGCTCTGATAGCTGTGCCACCATGTCCGTTTGCTGAACTCGATTATGATAAAGGCTCCACGCCAGTAATATTACGCAGATCACCATAATCAACACGACAGGATAAGCCATTTTCAGAAAACGATGACTGGTTTCTGTTCTCATGCTAGTCCTCAATACTTCTTATTGGCTGCTCTTTTAAATGATCCATCAAACTTGGAAAAATCGCCAATAAATCAGTCTCTAAACGTGGAATTTCACTAAAGGCTAAATCAAGTTTATTTTCACGCTTGAATCGGCTGGAAAGGCCCTTTAATGCTCGCTCAATACCTGATAATTCCTGATAAGAGAGAAACCAGTTATGTTTTATCATATAAGCCACCATACGTCGCATGGATTCAGGTTGCTCCCCCTGAGTAGACTGTAATAAGCGATACTCTTCTTGCGCAAAATCAGCTAAAGGAAGTTCAGAAAAAGAAGACCAACAGCGTGCTAGGCAATAATCCCAAGCCATATCCAGAACAATACCGGCGTAACGTCGATAATCCGGTAGAAATTGACGCCTAAGAGCCACGACTTGCGGCCAATGATCCACACTGTGATCAATTCTCCGGTGATAATTAATCCCAGCCAGCACTGAGGCTTGATCCTTTTCAGACCAAGAAGCAACATAAGGTAAGCAATATTCAGCAGGGCCTTTTATATGATCCGCCATCAGATTACCCAAACGAAAAGCTGAGCCTTGATGACGAGCAAGATAAGCATGGGCAAGGTAATTCACTGGATATCCTCTCTTATCTGATTCTTAGAGATAAGTAGCCAAGCAATATTTTCCCTATAGAAAATAGTCACTCAAAGCAGCAGATCGCTCTACATCGGAATGTATGAGTTTAAGTATATATCGTTATAACAATTTAATAGGTGCTTGCTCTGCCAGTAACACCCTTATGCCCTCTAAACCAAAATCGACTTTAATTCGTGTCCCTTTATTTTGATTTACTTCTGTCAGTATTCCTCGACCAAAAATATCATGCTCAATATGGTCACCTACTTTAAAACGTATAGATGACTTACTCTGCAAACCTAAATCAGTAACAAATGATTGATTAGCGCTTGATTTAACAGCCTTTGATTTAACAGCTCTTGATTTAACGGCTCTTGATTTAACAGATAGGGCCTCGACGTTAACCGTTATGCCATTAGCCAGTAGATAGTCATTTACTATTGTAGGCTTGGCTACCAAGAGGCTTTCTTGCGGCAAATCAGATTTGAGACAATGCAGTGTTTTTAAGCAATCATCCAGTGCCATTTCGTTGATAAATCGACTGGCTTTCTTTTTATTTTCTTCGCTTAATCCATTATCAGAAATAAGAAATAATTGTTTTTTAGCTCGGGTCAAAGCCACGTAAAATAACCGCCGCTCACTTTCCTCGTCCTTTACATTAAAATCACCCAAGTTCTGGTAACAGGGGAAGCTCCCTTCAGTCAATCCAGCCAATATGACATTATCCCATTCTAAGCCTTTAGCGCCATGTACGGTGCTAATCATAAGACCTCGATCTGAAGTTAAGCTTGCACCGGATATCTTTTGTGCTTGTATCTGTTCTAATAACTGCTGGACACTCAATCGCTGTTGGCGAATATAGTTGACCAAGGCCTGTAGAGTACGTTTTCTTTCCTCCGATTGATCTCGTGTAGCCGCAGCCCTTTCAATCAAATCATAAGCATCTGTTTCCTGTAGCACTTTTAATGCTAAAGGCCCAACAGGTTGTTGTTCTGAGGAAGACTGTAATTGTAATAATAGCTTTAAACGTTTCTTAAGCCGTTTAATACCATACGGCTTTAAATTAACCGCTTTAGTAATGGCTTCAGGGTCTAATCCATTCAATTCTACATAGCGAACAATACTTTGCTGTTCCTGTTGAGATAAAAATAAGGGTGGAAAAGATAAACAATGACCAAGAGTCTCTGCCGGAATAGATTGATTGGCAGGTAATAAGCTCAGCTCAAGATAGGCTAAAAACTGAGTCACCAAGGGTTGATTAAAAACAAAATGCCCCTGCTGCATTAACCGAAAGGGAATATTCTGCTGCAAAAATATCAACTGCAAAGGCACACTCAATGCCCAGCTTCGTACTAAAACTGCGCAGGACTCTACGCCTTGTTGACTGGTAATATCCTTTAAAGGCTCTATTAGCCCTGAGATACGTTTAAAATGAGTAATTTGAGTATCAGCATGGTCAGGAGTTGCTAGACATAGCTGAGGCTCTCTAAGACGGTTTTCACTAATAAGATGGTTCGCACTTAATGCTAAAGTGTGACCATAGCGGAAAGAGTAACTTAATGCGTAAGTCTGGCTGCCCTCAAACTGCTGTTCAAACCGCCCCAGCATAAACTCAGGTTTAGCACCACGCCATTCATAGATGCATTGATCCACATCCCCCACCACCATCACCTGAGCTCTTTGTCCTGCAAGAACACTCAATAAAAACTGCTGGATACTATTGATATCCTGATACTCATCAACAATCACTTGTTCCAGATGATTACTGATTCTTTGTTCTAGCTCAGGCTGCGCCTGAATAGCCATTACAGGACGATAAATCAGATCAGAGAAGCTCATAACCCCTTGATCAGCCATGATCTGCTCAAGTTGATTAAAAGCCTCAATAAAATACTTCTGCTCTGTAGGTAGATCCAGTTGTTCAAATTGTTCCGTGGCAGGGATTAAATCGGACTTCACCCGTTCCACAAACTGCAAAAAAGCCTCTAGGTGATCCTTATCCAGTGCTTTACGCCTAGCCTGTTCATCCACATTACCTAGAGCCTGAATGATTCCTTGGCGTACTAGACGCTCATAGGGCCAGCCCTCTTGAATCAGCGTACGTTTTTTTAGCACTCCCCATTGGCACAAACTCTCACACAACCGATGACCAATAGAGTGAAACGTTCGAATATCAGGTAATCGGTTATTTTGATTGTGCTGTTCACGGCTAATACGGGATAACTTGGCGGAAAAATCATCCCGTGCGGAACGGTTATACATCAAGACTAATACCCGACGAGGATGAAAGCCTTGAGATAATAGATGCATCACCCTATGAACCAAGGTTGTTGTTTTACCGGATCCCGCGACAGCCATAACACGAGCATGCCCACTAGGATGCGCAACAACCTGACACTGCTGCTCCGTTAACCTAACACTCCCCGCAGGTTGTTCTGCTAGTTGCTCTATTGACTGCATCAAAATTCCGGCATCTCGCCCAGTGACCAAAACTTACCTGCACTAAAAATGCCGATATGGGCCTTCCCATCAACATCATGCTCTACAGCTTGTTCTATCAACTGATAAAACAGGTTGCGATGCAAACGTCCTTCTAAATTATCCCGTACTAACAAATAAGGCTGAGGTTCTCCTAGCTCACTTTGCGTGACTCGCAAAGGGTGCTCATTATCTAGGGTTACCTGATCACCAACATTTGTTAAGAAAATCAAAGTATCATTTTTATCGTCTAACAATTGAGTAATGATGAAAGGGACATCTTCGACATGAATCCCTACTTTCTCAACCGGGGTTACCAAGACATATTGATCGTCATCTTTGCGTAGAATGGTCGAAAACATTCTGACTAGTGCAGCACGGCCTATAGGAGATCCCATATAGGACCATTGTCCGTCACGGGCAATGGTCATATCGATATCACCACAAAAGTCTGGCTGCCATTGATGTACTGGAGGCAAACCTTGTTCGCCAGCATTGGCTTCGATTTGCTTAGCTAAATTTAATGGAGAAAAGGCGTCGCTCATAGTTTTACAAATCATTCAGGGATTTCACTGAATTTTATCTGAAAGCCATCGTTTCTGCAGGTAAAAAAAAAGCAGCCTTAGGCTGCTTTTTTAAATTCAATCTTAAATAGACTGAATTAAGTCACGTCGGATTAAGACAGTTTCCAACCCTGAACGGTTTCTTTACCGTATTGCTGAATCCAGTCTTGATAGTTCTTCTGACGACCACCACGCACTTCAATAACCTCACCCGTCTCAGGGTTTTTATATTTAGTTGGAGTACGCTTACGGCGTGTTTTTTGTGCCGTTTCAGCAACTTCATATTTACTGAACAGTTCTAGTACATCACTGTCAGTTTTTTCAAAACGATTCATTACTTCTTCAATCGCTTCTTTGAAAGCCAGTTCTTTTTTCAGATCTTCACGATCAGCAAGAGCAGTTAATTCGTCCTGAAGTTGGCGTAAAAGTTTCTCTTTCTGGCGATATTCATTAATAAGCATTATCAATTACTCATATTTTCTGTGGGGGAAGGGTTAATTCATTCCGAATTAATAACTGAATATTAATACTTGAATGTAAAAAAAACAAGATAACGATATACATAAACAAAAGTATTCCGACAATACCCAAGCGATAATCAGAGGAAAAGCTATTTTATGTAGCGTTTTTTTTGTTTAAATGCTTAGTATATTAATCAAACATCATTGATAGCTTATGAGGCTCAAATCTGTTGCAAACGGATATCTGAAAAACTACTTTGATGTTCTATTGCTAATTCAATTTCCTTCAGCAAACTTTCTTTATCCTTTCCCAGCACACCCTTTAATGCTAAACGATTAGAAATATGATCAGAACGGTAAATAGTTTTTTCCAATTCTAGGGCTCCAACAAAGGTTAACATCTCATTAAAGAGCCCCTGGGTATTAAGCACTTGAAAATCATCACCAAAATCATTTTCAAAACGTGCAGGCCCTTTATGAAAAGTCAGCACAAGTGTTGATAAATAATCCGGTTGTAAACGATTGATTAAACGGGCCGAATTCAAGGCATGCTGTTCAGATAAAGCTTGCCCACCTAAACCATTTAAAACCATTACTGAAGTCTTAATACCAGCTTGTTGTATTTTATTCACCGCATCAAAAGTTGATTCTGCTGTTTCCCCTTTATTAATTCGAGTTAAAACTTCATCATCACCTGATTCAACACCAACATAAAGCATTGATAAACCGAGCCTTTTTAAGGCCTTAAGCTCATCAATACTTTTCTTAGCAATATTGCGGGGTAAACAATACGAGGAAACTCTATTTAAATCAGGGAAAGCCTTATTCAAAGCATGCAAAATAGAGGTCAGGCGCCTAACTGACAACACCATAGCATCACCATCGGCTAAAAAGACACGACGTACCCCCTGCAAACGCTGTCCTGCTGACTCTATTTCACTTAAGACATCTGATTCTTTACGTGCAAAAAACTGCTTATCTTTATCTGTATACATCTCGCAGAAGGAACATTTATTCCAACTACAACCATTGGTTACAGGCAAGATTAAAGATCGAGCCTCACTAGGAGGCCGATAGACTGGATCTATATACTGAATAGGAAAGCTATCATCAAAAAGCATTACGCCTCGTCCCGGTTACGACCACGCTGACCACGGTTCCCCATACGCACACCGATATCCATCAAGAAAGCAAAAAACTCATCTTTATCTTGAATCACTTCTTGGAAAAAAGGGGACTGGTATAAAGCCGCTGCGCCGTGTACTAAAGCCCAATGTGCACAATAGTGAAAATAAGAAGGGACATCTTCCAATTTATTTTCATCAATACGAGACTTAATAAGATCCGTTAAGCTTTCCAGATTACGAGCTCTAAAGCGATGTAACTCTTCCAGCATTTCTGGTTCGCTGGATGATTTGGTTAATTTATCTTCTAAACGAGAGAACAACAGGTATTTACCTGGGTCCTGCATACGAAACTCAAAATAAGCTCGAGACAAGGCTTCTTTATCTTCTGAAATCTTTGGAGATTGAAATAGATCTGCTAAATCTCTTTCATAATCCAACATCAAGCGAAGATAAATTTCAGATTTACTTCTGAAGTGCTTATAGATAGTGCCTTTACCAATACCTACATGATCAGCAATCATTTCTACGGTGACACGATCTTCGCCATGTTCTGAAAAAAGTTCTAAAGCCGCTACTAGGATATTTGCTTCCCGTTGACGAAATTCTTGAACTTTTCGAGCCTGCTTTTCTACTGCTGATAACGCCATAATTATTTTACCTATTGAGAGCCTAAGCTTTCGATCCGTTTTATGATGAATAAAACAGCTGACGCAACCCCTTTTGCTGCGTCGCATATAATAACATACGAAACAAGTATTTGACCAGATTGTTTCATTCAGTCACAAACAATGATCAAAACAGCAAAATTAGTCACACTACTATTTTAGTAATACGAGTAGAAAGAGAAGCTGGCAAGAGATAATAATACTAATCTCCCAAAAGCTTTATGATGCAGAATGAGGTGTTATCAGATTATTCTTGATGTACTCAGAGATCGTTATCACTGATAACTTATAGGGAATAATGGACAAGAAGGTTATTTAGCTAGCAGCAGGCCCGAAGAATCAGGCCCATTGGCTGCACCACAAAGAAGAGTGATATAAATAGAGCGGTATTAGTGCTGCAAAGGAATATGAGCTAGCTTAGGATGAGTTAAGCAAGCAGGGTTCATAACGGAAACGCCTCCTGCATCACGAATAAACTGCATGCTCTTTTCGCTGATATTGGCAAAAAGAAGCTCAGAGTCGCGATCCTTAATGCTTAAGGTGCCATCTGGCATCACACGCACATGGGCATTTTCCAAATCAAAATCAGGAGACAGTTTAGGCAAGAGCACACGATTGAACTCAGGACGCGCGATCACTTCAAACTGCTCGACATGGTAAGTTTTCATGGTGAATCCCTCCAGGAACTTAAATATTTTAGTAATTCTCATGTCACAAACTCAGTGTACTCTCATTGCCCTCTCAGAATATGACACTTCCATGAATTTATATTCATTATCGCTTATTTCTGTTTATTTCCTTCTGGCTGACAGCCATAGCTCGATACTTTAAACCCTGAGTCTTAGACGCGATCCTGTTCAGTATCTGATAAATGTCATATGCTAATAATACGTCCTGTTAAATTGACAAGAATATAAGCACAGCTCTAGGGAGCCTCTGAAAAAGTCATTTTTCGGCTCAGCGTAATCTTGAAGGAGGTGAATACGCGAAAGATGATGTAGGCAATGCTAAATGCCTTTTCAAATCATCTGACAAAGTAGTCGCCCCTTCAAATTACGCCCTACGGGGCTTTCAGAGTGATCCCAGCTCTGCGTTCGCTGTTTTTGGCGTACAGCCAGTATGTCTGTAAACAGCAGCCTTGATCTGAAACCACTCTGAAGGCCTGAGCCAGAAAGTACTTCTTCAGAGACTCCCTTGATACCGTATTTTGCTCGGTACGAGGAGGATATTATGAAAATAACAAGGATCACACGCCCCGTTGTCAGCTGGCTCACAGAACAAAAGCCAGCACCTGAATTTCCATTATGCGACTATGAGCGCATTAAATATGAAATTCGCCTTTGTGATGTCCTACTGATTGAAGGCCGTACCCGTGTTAGCGATGTGATTAAAATGATCACTCAAAGCACTTGGTCTCATGCCGCATTGTATTTAGGCCGTTTACACGATATTGAAGATCCTGAGTTACGAGAAACCATTGCGGAGTTATTCCCCTTCCCACCGGATACTCAACTCGTCGCGGAATCAGAGCTCGGTATAGGTACTGTTATTCGGGATTTGTCCTCTTATCAGCAAGATCATATTCGTATCTGTCGTCCACGAGGCTTAATACATAAAGATAGCCAACAAATGGTGCACTACACGGTGAGCCAGCTAGGGAAAGAATACGATGTACGTCAAATTTTAGATCTGGCCCGCTTCCTCTTTCCGTGGTGGATTATGCCTAGGCGCTGGCGATCGACCTTATTCGAACACAACCCTGGCAAAGCCACTAAAACTGTTTGCTCAACAATGATTGCAGAAGCCTTTGGTTTTATTCAGTTTCCTATATTGCCACTGGTTAAAAAAAGTGGCGAACATGACGTACAACTCTTTCGACGCAATCCTAAACTCTGTACTCCAAGGGATTTTGATTACTCACCTTATTTCGAGATTATTAAATATCCTTTTATGGACTTTTCAGACCATAGTGATTATCGCTTGCTACCTTGGCACGGTAAGGGAATATTAAATACAGAGGAGGAGTCTATGTATGTTTATCAGGAGGGGGAGGCACCTGCTCCTTTACCTCAGGAAACAGACAAAAATACGATGGATATGCCAGGCTATATTCCTTCAGCCCAGACGGATGCTGATTTTTACGAATCCCCCCACCAAGATAAACTTCAATAAAAGCACTTATGGGGGGAATTAAGCTAGAAAGACTAAAAAACTTTTAAGACCCATCCTGAGCGGATTCAGGCTTAGCGCCCTTGAATAAGCGGAAAAAGTTCGCTGTAGTCTGCATCGCCAGCTCGTCATAAGAGATACCACGCAGATCCGCAATAAACTCTGCTACATCTCTAACATGGTGAGGTTGACACTTTTTCCCCCGATGAGGTGCTGGCGCTAAATAAGGCGCATCGGTTTCGACTAACAAAGCATCAAGCGGTACCGCTTTAGCAACTTCCCTAACTTGATCGGCATTGCCAAAGGTGACGATGCCAGAGATAGAAATGTAGTAGCCTAAAGCAACACCCGCCCGAGCCATCTCAAGATCCTCAGTAAAACAATGCAGAACCCCCTTTGCATCAGGGCCATGTTCACGCAAAATCGCTAAGGTGTCTTCTTTTGCCTCTCGGGTATGGATAATAACGGGCTTATCCACTTCCTGTGCGGCTACAAGATGGCGACGAAAACGCTCTTTCTGCACCTCCATACTATCTGCCGCATAATGATAATCCAGTCCTGTTTCACCCACAGCAACAACCAGATCATCTTTGGCCTCTTTAACAATCTCTTCTACAGTAGGTTCATGGGGAAGATCTTGTAAAGGATGTACACCTGCAGAAGCAAAAACAGAGCTGTACTGTCTGGCAAAATCTTTTAATACAGCCACATCATCTAACGTCACACTAACGGCAAGAAAATGACTGATGCCTCGTTCATGAGCCGCATCCAGAGCAACTGACAGATCGCCATTATAAGCGCTCAAGTCAAGTCGATCTAAATGGCAGTGAGAGTCGATTAAATACATAAAAATCCTATCCGTTATAACGTATGTGTCGGATGTTGAGCGTTCAAACGCCCAGCCAGATAAGTCTCAATCTTATCCCGTAAAAAAAGGTGATTTTCACTGAACTGAATACCAATACCTGCAACTCGACGCCCTTGAGCGCCCTGTGGCGTAACCCAAATAACTTTACCTGATAGCGGTATTTTATCGGGTTCATCCAGAAGGTTTAGCAGTAAAGAGATCTCTTGCCCTAACTTAAATGCATTACGGGTCGGCAAAAAAAGACCGCCATTATGCACAAAGGGCATATAGGCTTCGTATAACTCATCTTTACTGGTTAAGCTGACAGTGACAGCTGGCTTCTGAGCTCTGGTACGCTTATCAATCATAAGCAGGCACCCTATTTTCTATTCATTACCTACCTAAACAAAAGTATTTTGATATCTTCTAGCCAAAGGTCGTCAGTATGGCTTTTTGTAGAGAAGCTTTTGTTAAGGTGCTTAAAATCATACTAGCATCTTATTAACCCAGCGGATAAGTAAAGCTTCCATGGCTAATTGAAGATTAGGGTTAGCACCTGAAGCTAGCTGTGAACGCAGTTCACCTACCGATTGAAATAGGGTTTGAGCACTGTTTAAATTCGCTATCTTCTGCCAGTGTCGATAGAGAGGCAGCATTTCAGGAAAACGAACCTGATTATCATCGCGCAATAAACACCAACTAGACCAATCCGCTAACCATTGCTGCATCCAGCGTAATGTCCAATGAATATCCCCTTCCAAAAACAGTGGCGCTAACTCAACAGGCTCCGCCCCGCGGGTTAGGCTTTCCATCGCTAAGAAGAGTTTATCCCTTTGTTGATGCATAGCATCACTGGCCAGCTTCTGAGCGGTGAGGGGATTGCCATTAGCCATTTTGAGCAGTTTTTCTGCATGCAACGCCACATGACTTTCCACATGAGCCCGCAACCAATCCAAAGCAAGCGTCTCATCCGGTACCGGTAAAACCAATTGCTGACAACGACTCTTAATTGTTGGCAACATGGCACTGCTTCGGTGAGTCAGCAAAATAAACAGGACATTCTCACCAGGCTCTTCCAGATTTTTTAATAAGGCATTAGCAGAGTTTTGGTTCATGGCATCAGCGGGCTGTATAATCACCACCCGAAAGCCCCCCTGCTGGGCTGTTTTAGCCACGTAAGCCTGTAGAGATCGAATCTGTTCGATACGAATCTGTTTACCTTCAGTTTCAGGGGAGATCACCATAAAATCAGGGTGCGTACCCGCCGTTAACAATTGACAAGAACTGCACTCTCCACACGCCGTTTCACCCACCTGGCGGCATAATAGATAAGCTGCAACGGCCTTAGCCAGATGATGCTTTCCTATTCCTTCACCACCACTTAGCAAAAGAGCGTGAGGCAAACGGCCCGATTGATATCGATCCGTTAATTGCTGCCAAATATCTTTCTGCCATAAAAAGGGTGTAAAAATAGAATCTTTAGTAATAGCACTGCTCATACCAAGGCCCTAGCCGAAAAAAACTGTTTTAATGCTTGAGCAATATCACTTTGAACATCCACCAAAGATTGGCTGGCATCAATAACAGCAAAACGTTGAGGCTCAGCTTTTGCACGGGCCAAATAGCCTTGGCGTACTTTTTCAAAAAAGTCGGCTTTTTCCTGCTCAAAGCGGTCCAGCGCCCCACGACTAGAAACTCTGGCCATGGCCACATCAACAGAAAGATCAAGCAGAATGGTCAGATCAGGCCTTAAACTTTGCTGTACCAGAGACTCAAGTTGAGCAATCCAATCCAGATTCAAACCTCGGGCATAGCCTTGATAAGCATAAGTGGCATCTGTAAAACGGTCAGAGACCACACAACGTCCCAGATCAAGGGCCGGTCGAATTTTACTATCTAAATGCTGAGCTCTCGCCGCAAACATTAAAAGCAGCTCTGCTTTTTCACTGACCGTTTCTTCTCTTTGACTTAATAATAGCTCTCGAATCTCTTCAGCCATGGGAGTTCCACCAGGTTCACGAGTTAATATAGGCTCATGGCCCTCCCCGGTTAACCACTCTTGGATAAACGCTAGGTTGGTGCTTTTACCCACACCTTCGGAACCCTCCAGGGTAAGAAAAACCCCTTTTGAACTTAAAACCTGCTGTTCTGACACGGAATTATCCTAAAATACTGAATCTATTGTGAGGCCTGAGATGATTGCGGCGCGGACTGATAATTTCTTTTACGCTTATAAATCTGGAATTTACGAACCGCTCGATTATGACCGGCCAAGGTACGATTGAACTCGTGGCTGCCATCCCCTTTCGCAACAAAATATAAGGAGCCGTCTTTTTCTGGGTTCAAAGCCGCGTGAATAGCTTCCCGTCCTGGTAGTGCAATAGGGGTCGGTGGCAACCCCTTAATACGATAGGTATTATAAGGTGTCTTTTGCCGTAAATGTTTTCGGGTGATATTGCCTTTGAATTCATCCCCTAAACCATAAATTACGGTTGGATCTGTTTGTAATCGCATTTTCTTTTCTAAACGCAGAACAAAAACCCCTGCTATACGCCCACGCTCATGGGGTACGCCTGTCTCTTTCTCGACAATAGAAGCCATAATCAATGCATCGTAGGCTGACTTATAAGGCAGTTTACCCACATTTGCTTTCTGCCATTCATCTGCCATCACTTTCTGCATTCTTTGGTACGCTTGCTTTAATAATTGCAGATCAGAGATACCTTTATGAAATTGATAGGTATCGGGAAAAAACATACCTTCCGGGTGAAGATTTGTCTCTTCAACACCGGTTACCTGCTGCATAATTTCATGAGATGTCATTTCAGCTGTTTTAATCGCCAGCTTTGGATGTACTTGCAACTTAGCTAATGCTTGAGCAAAGCTCCAACCCTCAGGCAATGTAATCTGATATTGAATAGACTGGCCGGAGGCAAGTAATGCCATTAATTCATAAGAGTTGATACCTGCAGGTATGTTATATTCACCCGCTTTTAATAAACTCTTATCTGGGTTTAAACGTAACCAAATCTTTAATGGCCCAGTACTATCCAGCAGAGATTCCTTCTTTAGCTGGCGCAACACTTGATTTGCTCCCAACCCGGCTTTCAGCTCATAAACCACATCCTCTTGGTTATTGAGAGGCTGAGATAATAACTGCTTCCAATATTGGACTCCGGCCAGTAAGCCCAGCCCAAGTAAAACAATAAATACAGCAACAGCAATTAGCAGACGTTTATAAGAAACCAGCATGTCATTACCTTAATTAAATACGGGCAGCTGTAGCCGTGGGTGAACTAAAGAAATTAATTTTTTGACTGCCGGATGTAAAACCGACCATGTCTTCAAAACATCTCCACCGGCATCCGTCCAGCAACGTACCGGAAGAATACCTCGTACACTATTACATAAAAATAGCGCCTCGGACTGGAGCAAGAGCTCCGATGTGATTTGTTGCTCTATACAAGTTAACCCCTCTTGATCACAAATGTCCTGAATAGTCGCCCGCATAACACCTGCAACACCGCATTGATCTAAAGTAGGCGTGATCCATTGTTTGTTATGAAGCAAAAAAACATTACATACCGTAGATTCAATCAAGTTTCCTTGCTGATCAAATAATAAACCATCAAAGATATCGGGTTCTTGCCATTCGGACCGGGCCAAAACCTGTTCTAAGCGATTTAAGTGCTTCAAACCGGCTAAGATAGGCTGAGCAGATAATTCTAACTGACAACGCCTGACTTTTACGCCTTTCTGATAAAGAACTGAAGGCGTTTCAGGTAAAGCCATTCCTTGAATAACCCAGCAAACATTAGCCTTCTCTGGCGGACAATACCCTCGACCGCCACTACCACGGGTTACGATCAGTTTTGCGAGACCGGTCTCTGGTACCGTTTGCAACAAACTACTGAGTAAGGAGTCTCGATCAAAAGGTAGCGGTAATGCTAAACGCCGAGCGCCTAAAGATAAACGCTGCCAGTGCAAATCAAATAAGGGAATTGATCCCTCTACGATACGGCAGGTTTCAAACAAGCCATCGCCATAAGCCAAACCACGATCGGTTACCGGTACGGTTTGTTCGACTTGACCATTGATAAGTGTAAGAAATGTCATTTAGAGAAGAAGGGGCCTTTTAAGCCCCCCTCAATTGATCAGGTACGAGAGAACAGCAAGGTGCCGTTAGTACCGCCAAACCCAAAGGAGTTGGACAGTGCATGATCAATCTTCATATCACGGGCCGTATGAGGCACATAATCCAGATTACAACCTTCCGCTGGATTTTCCAGGTTAATGGTTGGTGGAGCAACCTGATCACGAATCGCTAGGACAGAGAAAACGGCTTCTACTGCACCGGCTGCGCCTAACAGGTGTCCTATCATGGACTTAGTTGAGCTTACAGCAACAGAGTTTGCTGCATCACCCATCACTTTTTCAACGGCACGGCTTTCTGCAATATCACCAGCAGGTGTTGAAGTACCATGAGCATTGATATAGTCCAGCTGCTCAGGGTTAAGACCCGCATCTTTAACGGCATTTGCCATAGAAGCAGCAGCACCACGACCATCTTCTGGTGGTGATGTCATGTGATAAGCATCATCGCTCATGCCAAAACCGGTTAGCTCAGCATAAATAGTGGCACCACGGGCTTTAGCGTGTTCGTACTCTTCCAGTACCAAAACACCAGCGCCATCAGACAGAACAAAACCATCACGATCCTGATCCCATGGACGACTCGCTGTTTGGGGGCTATCGTTGCGAGTCGATAACGCACGAGCCGCAGCAAAACCACCCAACCCTAATGGGGTTGTGGCCATTTCGGCACCACCAGCAATCATCACATCCGCATCACCATAAGCGATGGTACGCGCAGAGTAACCAATATTATGGGTACCTGTAGTACAAGCCGTAGTGATCGCAATATTGGGACCTTGGAAACCAAAACGAATCGCTAAATTACCGGAAATCATATTAATGATACTGCCCGGTACAAAAAACGGCGAGATACGGCGAGGCCCTTTTTCGTTTAAAATATTGTGATTGGTTTCAATCATCGGTAGACCACCGATACCAGAACCCATAGCCACACCAATACGACCAGCATTTTCTTCGGTGCACTCAAGGCCCGAATCACCTACTGCTTGAATGGCTGCTGCCATACCATATTGGATAAAGGTGTCCATTTTACGGGCATCTTTAACGGACATGTATTCGGAAATATCAAAACCTTTAATAGAGCCACCAAACTGGGTGCTGAAACCCGATGTATCAAAGTGCTCAAGAGGTGCGATACCACTTTTTCCAGCCAGAATACCATCCCAGCTGTCCTTTACATTATTACCGAGGGGCGTAACCAAACCCAGGCCAGTAACAACGACCCTTCTGCGAGGCATTGTGCTTCCTCCAAATACGGCTTTATAGAATTGTCGAGGTAAAAACGCTTACCGCAACGGCAGTGTATAACGATAAAAAAAGAAAAGCCGCCCTGCTATGCAGAAAGCGGCTTCTTTGTAGCCAGTCTAGGACTGATTACTCTCCCCAGCTTACTGGTGAGCTACAACGTAGTCGATTGCTTCCTGAACGGTAGTAATCTTCTCAGCTTCTTCGTCTGGAATTTCAGTTTCAAACTCTTCTTCCAAAGCCATAACCAGCTCTACAGTGTCCAGAGAGTCTGCACCCAGATCGTCAACAAAAGAAGACGCATTGGTGATTTCATCTTCTTTAACACCCAGCTGCTCACTTACGATCTTTTTTACGCGCTCTTCGATAGTGCTCATACTACAAAATTCTCCTGAGGGTACAAATCCGAACAGTCATACAAATAAACTGAACGGTATTTTATAGAGGGTTATTGAGTGGCGCAATAGCCATTACTCAAAACCTGATTTAGCGCATGTTCATGCCGCCATTAACTTGCAAGGTTTCACCTGTGATGTAACCCGCACCTTCACTTGCCAGGAAGGCGACTGCATTGGCAATCTCTTCTGGCTGACCCAAACGGGTCAGAGGAATCTGTTCCAGCAATTTTTTATGCTGTTCTTCCGGTAATGCATGGGTCATATCCGTAGCAATAAAGCCCGGAGCCACTGCATTAACGGTAATATTACGAGAAGACACTTCCCGCGCCATGGCACGAGTAAAGCCTTCCATACCGGCTTTAGCCGCGGCATAGTTGCTTTGCCCCATATTACCCATGGTTGCAACAACAGAGCTGATATTAACAATACGACCCCAACGAGCCTTAGTCATACCACGCAAAACAGCTTTTGAAACACGATAAACAGATTTCAGATTGGTATCTACAACAGAATCCCATTCATCTTCTTTCATTCGCATCAAAAGATTATCTTGAGTGATACCGGCATTGTTAATAACAACTAAGGGAGCACCGAACTCAGCGGTGATCTCTTTAACAACAGAATCGACAGACTCTTGAGAGGTTACATTTAAAACCATTCCCTTGCCCTGATAACCCTGCTCAGCTAAACCTTCTGAAATGCTTTGTGCACCGCCTTCAGAGGTTGCCGTTCCAATAACAACAGCACCCATTTTACCTAAAGCATATGCCGTTGCACGACCGATACCTCGGCTTGCACCCGTTACCAGCGCAACTTTTCCTTCAATACTCATCTTTTGCTCCAGAAATGGTTAAAAGCTTATGCGCCTTTAACCAGTTCAATAGTAGATGTCAGTGCTTCTGGATCATTCACAGCTAAAACTTTCAAGCTGCGTTGAATCTTTTTATTCAAGCCAGACAACACCTTGCCAGGGCCACATTCAACCGTGGTATCAACACCCTGTTCAATAATGTACTGCATACTGGACACCCAGCGAACCGGACTATACAGCTGCGCCAATAAATTAGCACGAATAGTATCCGCATCCGTATGCGGTAAACCATCGACATTCTGTACAACAGAGATGCGGGGTTCTTCAATATTAATTTTTTCTAGCTCGGCCGCTAAACGCTCGGCCGCTGGCTTCATCAGCTCACAATGAGAAGGTACACTCACTGGCAGAGGAACCACTTTTTTCGCACCAAATTCTTGGCACTTAGCACCTGCACGCTCTACTGCTGCCTTATTACCGGCAATAACAACTTGTCCAGGACAGTTGTAATTTACAGGAGCAACAACTTCATTTCCTGCAGATGCCAGACATGCCTCTTCAATTTTGTCGTCTGCCAACGCCAAAATAGCCGACATAGCGCCAACGCCTTCTGGTACGGCTTCTTGCATGAACTCACCACGCAATTTAACCAAACGTACCGCATCAGCGAAGCTCATCGCCCCAGCACAAACCAAGGCACTGTATTCACCCAAGCTATGACCAGCAACAACAGAAGGTCGAGGGCCTTCCAGTTCTTGCCAAACACGCCATAGAGCCACGCTAGCAGTCAAGATAGCCGGCTGAGTTTTATCGGTCTGATTGAGTGTTTCCGCCGGACCTTCTAGAACCAACTGCCAAAGATCGTAGCCTAGAATTTGAGAGGCCTCTTCGAAAGTGGTCCTTACGACCGCATAACGATCTGCCAGCTCACTTAACATACCAACCGCCTGAGAACCCTGCCCAGGAAAAACAAAAGCCAGGGACTGTGTCATAGCAAACCCTTTACACTGTTATTATTTGTTGGCTTCAGACTTTTAAACACCTACATTCAGGCCGCTGAAACCTTTATTTGATCCATAAATACTGACCGGGGCCAGAATAGCGCGCGATTATAGCACAACAGAAAAAAAATCGAGGTCAATTTTAAAAATTCATATTCCATAGCTAGAACGATGACTAACAGCACCTCACATGCCAACAACCTGATAAGGAGAAGCTCTCTATATGGATAAAAGTTATCCGACCTATCTGTTGTGTCGATTGATGCCATTACACCGCAAAGCTATTGTGCCTGAATTTTCTCACCCACTTTTTGACATAAACCGGCTTCAACTGCACGCTGCGCATGCACAATCGCACGATAAAAACCTTCTTCTTCTGCCGATCCGTGACTTTTAACCACAACGCCCTGCAAACCTAGCAATACAGCACCGTTATAATGCTCAGGGTTCAGTTCTCTGCGTATTTTTTTCAATACAGGCCGCGCCAACAAACTTATCAAACGACTGTATAAACTTTGCTTAAATCCCTGACGGATCTGTTGAAACAAAAAACGCACAACGCCTTCGCTGGTCTTTAGCGCCGTGTTACCTGATACGCCATCGCACACCACCACATCAACCTGACCAGAAAAAATATCACTACCTTCAACAAATCCCTGATAACGAATATCGTTACTCTCGCTCATAATTGCAGCAGCTTGCTGCACAGCTTCCGTTCCCTTTAATTCTTCCTCACCTACATTTAACAAACCCACTGCGGGTGAACGCTTACCTTGCATCACCTCAGCCATAGCACTCCCCATCAATGCAAATTGATAAAGATCTTCTGCATCACAACCTAGATTCGCACCCAAATCCAACATTAGGCACTCACCATTAGTTGCTGGAAGCTGAGTACAGATAGCCGGACGACTGACACCTGGGTACATTTTCAATAAATAACGACTAATGACAGCCAAAGCCCCGGTATTACCGGCACTGACACAAGCATCCGCTCGCTTATCCGCCACAGCCTGTACAGCCAAATGAATTGAAGAACCTTTATAATTGCGCAACACATGCTTAGGGCTTGCGTGCATATCCACACTTACATCTGAGTGCAAAATATCAATACGTTGAGTGAGAACAGAATTTTTAGGCAGACAAGGCTCGATTTGAGCTTGATCACCGACAAGAAGAAGAGAGAGAGAGGAATTATCTTGTAAAGACTTTAATGCAGCAGAAACAGTGACACGGGGACCGAAGTCCCCGCCCATCGCATCAATGGCGATTAACACAAGGAGACCAGATTACTCGTCGCCTTTGTCAACAACCTTGTTGCCACGGTAAAAACCATCAGCAGTCACATGGTGACGCAGATGAGTTTCGCCAGTAGTTTTATCTTCAGATAACGCAGACACAGTCAGCGCATCGTGAGAACGACGCATACCGCGCTTTGAACGGGTTTTACGGTTCTTTTGAACAGCCATGACAACTCACTCCTAATACAACTAGAGGTTGCAGTTAACGTTTGTCTTTCAGTTGTTGTAATACACTGAAAGGATTTTCCGGTTTAGTTTCAGGTTGCGCGTCTTCCACATCACCTGAAACCAGCATTTCACTTGTTACTGAGCACTCACCTGCATCGTGATACGATGCAATTGGTAGCGTCAGAATAATTTCATCTTCTACCATAGGTAAAAGCTCAAGCTTCTCGTCTTCGACGATCAGCGGCTCATACTGTTTCGGCAAATTTGCGGCTGCTTCATCAGAAGAAGCAATCGCTAATAGAAATTCGCTATCAACTTCAAAAGACATCGGCTGCATACAGCGTTGACAACTCACCTGAAACAGGCCTTTTAGCTGTCCGCGTATATAGCGAATCCGTTGAGGGTCAATATCGAACTCAAGACGTACATGACAATGCCCTTGGTCTGTAGCCAGAGCATCGAGTACCCGAAGGCATTTTTCTAGGGGAATATCCCCTTCAATAACACCTGCATCTCGGGCTAATTTGTACGGCTCGATCGTAATTGGAAGTCGGTCACCAAACATAAGCGCGCAATAATAGGGATATGACCCGCAACTGTCAAAGGATAGAATACAAAGAACATTAAATTTTCATCGAAATTGCGTTAACGATAAGGACTTATCTCAATGTTCTCACTGGTTTTGGCCTCTTCATCAAGCTACCGAAAGCAACTGCTGGATAAACTAGGCCTAGATTTTATCCAAGCTAGCCCAGATATTGACGAAACAACTCAAGCAAATGAGAGTGCTACATCTCTAGTTGAGCGCCTGGCGATCGAAAAAGCCAAAGCACTTGCCAACACCTATTCAGACAGTTTAATCATCGGTAGTGATCAGGTTGCCACATTTAACGGGCGAATTATCGGCAAACCGCACACTAAAGACAATGCCAAATCGCAATTAATGCAATTTAGCGGACAATCCATCACTTTTCTTACCGGTTTATGCCTCTATAACAGCCAAAGCAAACAATACCAAAGTGTGGTCGAACCCTTTATTGTGCATTTCAAAAATTTAACGGATCATCAAATCGAACGTTATATCGAAAAAGAACAGCCTCTGGATTGCGCAGGAAGTTTCAAATCAGAAGGATTGGGAATCACGCTATTTAGCTCATTAGAAGGACGAGACCCCAACACTCTCGTTGGTCTTCCCTTAATAGCATTAACAGAAATGCTTACCAATGAAGGCGTCGATCCATTATTAACATAGACCAAAAAAACAAAAAGGCGCTTTAAAAATTAAAGCGCCTTTCAAAAACAAACTTTAGCCAATTTGTTTATTTTAACGCAATACCTGCTGCTCAAACACAGCTTGCATCTGCACCCCAATCTCACGCCCTAACTGCTTCAAAGGTGAAGGTTCAGGTGTAAAGTTAACCAGCTTATCCACACCAACCTTTTGCTCAGCTACCTGACGTACACTGGCCAAGCCATCAATCAAACCTAGTTTAAGAGCTTGCTCGCCATTCCAGACCAAACCACTGAACACCTCAGGATCATCAGCCAAACGATTACCACGGCCCTGCTTAACGGCATCAATAAATTGCTCATGGGTTTGATTCAACACCGATCGCCAGAAATCCGCCTGCTTAGGATTCATATCCACAAAAGGATCTAAAAAGGCTTTATTCTCACCGGAGGTAAAAACACGGCGTTCAACCCCGACCTTATCAATCAACTTACTAAAGCCAAAACCAGAAGCCACTACACCAATAGACCCCACTAAACTGGCTCTATTCGCATAAATCTCACCTGCTCCGGCAGCAATATAGTAAGCACCTGAAGCCCCAAGATCACGAATCACAGCATACACCGGCACATTTGAATGCTGCTTACGTAAACGTAACAACTCATCATAAACTTCACCAGAATGCACTGGACTGCCACCAGGACTGTTAATATTCAAAATAACAGCACGGGTACCCGAATCACCAAAAGCGGCACGTAAGCCCTGAATCAAGAAATCTGCATTTGCCTCCTGCTGTTCACCAATCTGCCCTTGCACATCCACAACAGCCACATGCTCTGATGATGGCATCTCAATAGAGCTACTTGAGGACTGCCACACAAAACCAATAACCACTAACACAATGGCCAAGCGCACAAAACGAAAGAACAGCTGCCAACGCCGAGCCCGACGCTGCTCTTTCAGCGTTTCCATCAACCACTTTTCCATTAAGTGGCCCGTATGAGCAGCACCTGGTTTCGCCTGACGCTTTGCTTGAGGCTTTGCCTGGGGAGATACACTCGCAGCGGCTGGCCGCTGATTAGCATCTGCCTTTATAGGCTGCTCATTCCAATCTGAATCACTCATTGACCACCCTTAAGAAACCACAAATCAAAACTTAACGATTAACACCAAATATCTAGGACTTCCGAATACTTTGCATCCGATACATCAATCAGTACCCATCATCATTTAGGCATTATCATCTGACAATATCCAATCCACCAAATCTATAAAGTGATCTACCGCCAAGACGGGATGATAAGTAGTTAGACGATCCGGATGATGGGCACCATAGTTTACTGCGATAGAATCCATACCGGCATGTTTCGCCATACCCAGATCAAATTCTGTATCGCCAACCATAACAGCCTCTCGTACAGAAAAACCTGTTTCTTCCAATAATTCATTCAACATCATCGGATCGGGTTTAGAACAGGTTTCGTCAGCACAGCGAGACGTCGTAAACAAATCGTCCAGACCTGTATCTCTAAGCCCTCGATCCAAACCTCGACGGCTTTTACCTGTTGCTACCGCTAAGGTACAGCCTGCACTTTTCAGGCGCTCTAATCCCTCACGAACTCCCTCAAATTTTGGCATTTCTAGATTAGAGCCTTCCAAAAAGTGATAAGAATAGCCTTCTCGCACTTTTACCAACTGCTCATCATCAATACCCGGGCACAATTCACGGATCGCTTCCGGTAAGCCTAAACCAATAATATTACGTACCGCTTCAGCCGTTAGCCCACCGGGCCACTGGGCATCCACTGCAGCAGCTTGCATACTGGAGATAATACGGGCCTCAGAATCAATCAGAGTGCCGTCCCAATCAAAAATAACAAAAGGGTATTTCATTTATTTAGCGCCCTGTTTTAATTTACGCAGTATTTCATTCATGCTTTCTTCATAAGGTGCCTGTACTTGCACCATCTTTTTACTGTCAGGATCAGGAAAGGCCAAGCTCGCCGCATGCAGGAACAAACGTCGGAAATGCTGTGTTTTAAACCACTGATTGGCTTTTTCATCACCGTATTTCACATCTCCTATTAAAGGATGGCCTGTAGACTGAGCATGCACACGAATCTGATGAGTGCGCCCAGTCACAGGTTCTGCCTCCACTAAGCTACAGGCCTTGAAGTGCTGCAAAACCTTGAATCGGGTCAAAGAATCCTTACCTTCTTTAGGGTCAACTCGCACCACCCGCTCACTATCACCAATGGCTAGCTTTCTTAATGGTTTATTTACCTGACTGACTCGATTTGGCCAACACCCTGCTGTTAGGGCATGATATTTTTTACTGAACCGCTTCTGTTTCAGTTGCTCTTGAAGAAAGTTCAGACTGATACGATTTTTCGCAATCAAGATACAACCGGATGTATCTTTATCTAATCGATGTACCAGCTCTAAAAATTTGGCATCAGGACGAATTTGTCTTAACGCTTCAATCAATCCCTGCTTAATCCCCGTTCCAGCATGCACCGATAAACCATGAGGTTTGTTCAAAACCAACCAATCATCGGTTTCCTTTAACACACTCTTCTCAATGGCCTTAGCCAGCCCCTCACTCACCGGGATATCTTCTGTTTTTTCTGCCACCCGTACCGGTGGCACTCGCACAATATCGCCGTCCTGCAATCGATAGACCGCCTTTACCCGCTTTTTGTTCACACGCACTTCGCCTTTACGGATAATACGATAGACCAAACTTTTGGGTACGCCTTTTAAATAAGTGATCAGAAAATTATCAACTCTCTGTCCTTCATGATTTGCATCGATGGTCACAAATCGAACGGAATTAGCCGTCTCAGCCACAAAGCCTCCCAAGGCAGAAAACAAGGGTTCATCAATCAAATCAAATTGATGGTTTGCATGATAACTGCTATATTGCAGACCGCCTGAAAAAGTATCATAAAACGTCTTGATCCCGCGTCCCTAAATTGGGGCTAAGTGGCGGATCATTCAGGCAGCTACCATAGCGAAAACGCGAAATGGTAACAGATTACAATTTGAATGTGAGCCGAAACTTCGGCTTGCTTTTCCGTTAACAGCACACCCAAACAATCTTTAAGTGCAAACGGATCAACTTAAGTTTCGTGTTCGGTGTAACTCGCGGAACGGCTGGATTGTTGAAGTTCTGACCGATTGTCAGCACTTGGTGTCATCATTTGTCGTCATCTAGCCCTGTACCTTGCCACCAGTATGTTTTTCATCTTTTGTTAAGAAAAAGCGCCAAACGGAATGAAAACCGTCAAGCCCAACTAGAAGAGTTAGGTCGCTTATTATCCCCTGTGGAAAAGCGCCTTTAAATGAAATGCATAGTGCACGCTTAAAAATTTGATTCTGCGCCTGAAAAGATTGTGTCGGATGTTCCGGCACTGGGTGTCCCAAGGACACATATAAATTCAATGAAAAGAATGCTAATCAACGCAACCCAACCAGAAGAGTTGCGTGTAGCCCTTGTCGATGGTCAAAGACTGTACGATCTGGATATCGAATCCGGTTCCCGTGAACAGAAAAAAGCCAATATCTATCGTGGTCGCATTACTCGTATTGAACCGAGTCTGGAAGCTGCATTTGTAGACTTTGGTGCAGAGCGTCACGGTTTTCTGCCATTAAAAGAGATATCAAAAGAATACTTCTCTAAACGACCTTCTGAAATCAGTGGCCGCATCAACATCAAAGATGTGGTGAAAGAAGGCACTGAAGTTATCGTTCAGGTAGACAAAGAAGAGCGCGGCAACAAGGGCGCTGCTCTGACAACATTTGTCAGTCTTGCAGGCCGTTACCTAGTATTGATGCCAAATAATGCTCGTGCTGGTGGCATCTCCCGTCGTATCGAAGGTGATGATCGCACCCAACTGCGCGATGCTATGAACCAGCTAAAAATGCCATCGGATATGGGCGTTATCGTTCGTACTGCTGGTGTCGGCCGTAGTGCTGAAGAGCTACAATGGGATCTGGATTATCTGCTACAACTGTGGGATGCCATTAAAAGCGCTGCTACAGAACGTCCAGCACCTTTCCTTGTTTATCAAGAAAGTAACGTCATCATCCGCGCCATGCGTGACTACCTGCGTCAGGACGTAGGTGAAGTACTGATCGACAGCCCTGAAGTTCATACAGAAGCCATGAACTTTATCCAACAGGTGATGCCGACCTATCAAAGCAAAATCAAACTGTACGAAGACCCTGTACCGCTATTTAGCCGCTTCCAGATCGAAAGTCAGATTGAGACCGCTTTCCAGCGTGAAGTAAAACTGCCATCTGGCGGTTCTATTGTTATCGATCACACTGAAGCTCTGGTTTCTATTGATATTAACTCAGCTCGTGCGACACGAGGCAGTGATATCGAAGAAACAGCACTGAATACCAACTCAGAAGCCGCTGACGAAATCGCCCGCCAATTGCGTTTACGTGATATTGGTGGCCTGATTGTTATCGACTTTATCGACATGACGCCGGTTAAAAACCAGCGTGAAGTTGAAAACCGTATGCGTGACGCTCTAAAAGTGGATCGAGCACGGGTTCAGATCGGTCGCATCTCTCGTTTTGGCTTGATGGAAATGTCCCGTCAGCGTCTACGTCCTTCCCTAGGCGAAACCAGCGGCGTTGTTTGTCCTCGCTGTGAAGGCCAAGGCACTATTCGTGACGTACAGTCTATGGCCCTATCGATCATGCGCTTGATCGAAGAAGAGGCCATGAAAGATCGTACCGCACAGATCCGCGCTATCTTGCCGGTGAGCGTTGCGACCTTCCTACTGAACGAAAAACGTAGCACTATCAGTGATATCGAAGCACGCCAGAAAGTTGAAGTGGTGATGATTCCAAACCCTGGTATGGAAACACCTCACTACGAAGTGGTTCGACTGCGCGATGATCATCTAGAAACCGGTGGCGAAGAGATCAAGTCCAGCTTTGAGGTCGATGTTTCTGTTCCAGAAAAAGAAGAAGAAACCATCACCGCACCTAAGCCGGTTGAACGTCCTAAAGCTGCCGTCCGTAGCGTAGCACCTGCTGCTCCTGCTCCCATTGTGGAAGAAAAGCCAACGGCCGCAGCACCGGTAGCAACTAACACTGAGACCGAAGGCTTCTTCAGCAAGCTTATTAAGGGTATCAGCAGTTTATTTGCCAGCCCTGATACAAGCGAAAGCAAGAAGACTCAAGAAGATAAAACTGAGTCAGCAGCTTCTGATACGGAAAAAGACAAACGTAATCAGGAACGACCGAATCGCTCTCGTCGCCGCAACGAAAGAAAACCTCGTCGTGACCGTGATAACAAGCGTGATAATCGTGATGAAAAGCGCGATAAACGCGATGAAAAACGTGACGATAATCGCGAAGAAAAGCGTGATAACAATCGTGACAACAACGAAAATCGTAACGCAGATAAGCCAAATCGAGGCCGCAATGACCGCAAACGCGTAAAAGACGATAAAGAGAAACCTGAGAATAAACAATCTCAAGGTTCTACTGATGATAATTCTCAGGAAAACAGCGATCGTCCACGGCCGAAAAATAAGCGTACTCGTAACAACCCTCGTCGTCGCCGTCGTAATCGCAATACAGAAGAAAACGCAGCTCAGGATAATGTACAGAATCCAGAACAGGCTAACGTAGCGCCAGTAAATGAGAGCCCTGCGGTTGAAAATAAAACGGAATCTGCATCTAGCTACAAGTCAGCAAAAGCTGAGCCTGCCGTTAAAGCAGAAGCCCCTAAAACTGAAACGGTTAAAACTGAAGCTGTTAAAACTGAAGCTGTTAAAACTGAAAGATCAGGCCCTCAATCCACTAAGATTGAATCTGAAAAAACTGCAACAGCTGAACAAGCAGCAAGTACTGAACCAGCGGCAACATCTGACACAGCTAAAGCCATTTGGGCTAAAGCCGGTGCAACCATTGCAGCACAAACTGAACCCGCTCCAGCAGTTGAAACAGCCCCTGTAGCTGAACCTGCTCCAGCTGTTGAAACAGCACCGGTTGTTGAAGCAGCACCGGTTGTTGAAGCAACACCGGCTGTTGAAGCGGCACCGGTTGTTGAAGCGGCACCGGTTGTTGAAGCGGCACCGGTTGTTGAAACAGCACCGGTTGTTGAAGCGGCACCAGTTGTTGAAACAGCACCAGTTGTTGAAGCTGCACCGGTTGTTGAAACAGCACCGGTTGTTGAAGCAGCACCGGTTGTTGAAGCAGCACCGGTTGTTGAAGCGGCACCGGTTGTTGAAGCGACACCTGTCGTTGAAACGGCAGCAGAACCTGCTCCAACGGTTGAAACTGCTCCAGCGAAACCTAAACGTATGAGCCGCAAGCAAAAAGCTCAATTAGCGAAGGAATCTGGCAGTGTTGAGCTGAAGATCCCAACGATCAAGCCAAGCGAAGGTGCAACCAATATAGGCAAACAGCAGATTGAACGAAAAAGACCTTCTGCGAGAAAACCTAAGGTACGCCAACCCCGCTCTGGTCGAGTATCTAATGATCCGCGCTTGAGCCGTAACGATGCGACCCCAAGCAATCAAACGGTAGATGCTAAATCTGATACTGCATCAGAATAAAGCGATAAAAAAGGCCAGCATAATGCTGGCCTTTTTGCTTTCATAGTGCATATTCATAACTAATAACCTCTTTTTGAAAATACCCTCTTCCTAAGAAACAACGCCCTATTTAACCCTTCGGGCCGCAAATACTTCATATATTTAAATACAGGGCCATCATTCTCTTGCCCTCCCATTAGGAGAGCAGGTGTCAAATGAACTGAATCACACACGGTTAATTTAGGTTTTACCCACATATCCATCTATTATCCCTAATCTTATTGACCTCCATATACAGTGCCCATACTAGATGAATCAGAGATTGCAGCTCAGTGAAAACTTGAGGACAAAAGAGTTAACACAAGAAGACAGAATTAAAATAGAGGTATAGATATAGAAAAAATAAGGCCGAGAATACCAAGCCTTATTATATAAAAGAGAAATAATAGAGGGTTTAACTCACCAATTGCGGCTCAATCTCCAGCTCAACGGAAAACTTATTTTTTACAGCCGCCTTAATCTCATCCGCTAATACCAAAAGCTCTGATACGTGCCCTTGGCCATAATGCACTAAGACCAGAGCCTGCTTATCATAAACTCCCACAGAGCCCTTTCTATAGCCTTTGAAGCCACATTGATCGATCAACCAACCTGCGGCAAGTTTTGAATAAGTGTCACCCACAGGATAGACAGGAAGATTAGAGTATTGCTGCTTCAACTGACCAGCTTGTTCAGAAGCAATAATAGGGTTCTTAAAGAAACTTCCCGCATTGCCTAATACATCAGGATCAGGCAGCTTACTCTGACGAATTGCACAGACACTATCAGCAATATTTTGTGCTGTTAGAACCTTATTTTCCATATGCGCAGAAAGATCGCCATAACCTAAACGAACATCATCAGAGGTAGAACTCAAGGCCAGAGTCAATTCCGTAATAATGACCTGCCCCTTTAAGGCCTGCTTAAAAATACTGTCACGATAAGCAAAACAACACTCTTCGGCTGTCAGATTAAGTACTTCACCACTCGCTATATTGATCGCTTGTAAATGGATCAAACGATCAGAGAGCTCTACACCGTAGGCACCAATATTTTGTACAGGAGCAGCACCAACATTACCAGGAATCAGTGCCAAATTTTCCAAGCCAAAATAGCCTTGCTCAACCGAATCCATTACCAATCGATGCCAATTAACACCAGCACCTACAGTAGCAATCACACAGCCATCACCTCCTTGTTGATAGCTTAATGTCTGATTGTTCATCTGAATCACTAACGCATTCAGATCAGACTTTAAAATCAGATTACTGCCGCCGCCTAGGGCAAAAACAGGCAACGAATGTTCACGAGCAAAAATAAGCAGATCCTGTAACTGCTCCAGATTCTCCGGTTGAGAAAAATAACGGGCTTCAGCAGAAAAGCCCAACGTATTTTTATCTTCCAGAGCAACCCGAGACAGAACACCTTCAGGTAAGTTTACTTCACGAATGCTCATAGATTATGCTGCTGAATCAAATCTGCCAGTAGCTTCTCTCCGGCATTTTCTACCAGATCCAGAACCTGCTCAAAACCATCCTCCCCCCCATAATAAGGGTCAGGTACTTCCTCTACGCCCGATTCAGGATCATAGGATAAAAACAGACGTAAACTGGCTTTACTATCGTTGGGCTGAAGGTTCATCAACTCACTATAGTTAGCATGATCCATGGCCAGAATCAGATCAAACTCATGAAAATCTGCCTCGATAGCCTGACGCGCCCTTAACATGCTCAGATCATAACCACGCTCAGCCGCGGCTTTCTGAGTTCTTGGATCAGGCCCATTACCCACATGCCAAGCACCCGTCCCCGCTGAATCCACCTCGATACGACTCTGTAAACCTGCACGCTGCACCAAACCACGAAAAATGCCATCAGCGGTTGGAGAACGACAGATATTGCCTAAGCAAACAAACAATACTTTAATCATGGCGGGCCTCTAAAATCCGGCAAACTCGATCCAGATCTTCTTGCGTGTCCACTCCTGCTGGATGAGCCTCATCCGCAACGGCAACATGAATACGTACACCGTTCCATAGGGCGCGCAGTTGTTCTAGCTGCTCAGCTTGCTCAATGGGAGCAGGAGCCCAACGAACAAAGTCATTCAACATCTTAACGCGGTATCCGTATAGGCCTATATGACGGTACAGAGGTGAGGGCGGTATTTGGTTCAGCTCTTGAGCAAAATTATCTCGTGCCCAGGCAATAGTGGCACGGGAGAAATACAGCGCATAGCCATTTACATCCATAACCACTTTAACCACATTAGGGTTATGTACCGCCTGCAGATCATTAATCTGTTCGCATAGGGTTGAGATACCCGCTGTAGGATCTGCGGCTAAATTATGAGCCACTTGATTGATTAAGCGTGGAGGAATTAGGGGTTCATCGCCCTGAACGTTAACGATAATATCATCCGCATAAAAACCCAATTGCTGAGCCACTTCCTGTAAGCGATCCGTACCAGAAGGATGATCCGCAGACGTCATGCAAACCTCTGCGCCAAAACCTTCCGCCACATCAGCAATGCGTGAATCATCCGTTGCAATAATAATACGGCTGGCTTCACTTTTTTCCGCCTGCTCATATACTCGCTGTAACATGGGCTTACCGGCGATATCCAGAAGAGGCTTACCGGGTAATCGAGTGGAAGCATAGCGAGCAGGAATAACAACGGTAAACGACATACGGAAACTCCTCGGCCTAACAATAAAGCAAATTATTGATCGAGCTAATAAATATTCAAGAAAAGATTAAGCATTGAGACTTACTTTTCTAAACGTTCATCCGTGCTTAACGTACGGGCCTCATTTTCCAGCATCACCGGAATATCATCACGAATAGGAAAGGCCAAACCATCAGGCTTACAAATCAGCTCGTTTTGCTCTTTCTTATACACTAATTTACCCTGACAAATAGGACAGACCAGCAGTGCAAGTAGTTGTTTATCCATTATTTTTTCTCTGTTTAATATCTAATAGTTTTTGATGAATAGCGTCAATAATAACAAGATCCACTTGAGCGCTCACATCCAATACCCAATGATTCTGGTTTAACCAAGGTCGACATTTAACCGCATCTTTTGCCGTCATCAGCAAAGGCTGATTGTCCGTTTCAATATCCTTCCCTTGAAACTGATGATGATCGGGAAAAGGTTGCCCTTGTACCGTTAGCCCTAAAGACTCTAAGCTGGAAAAAAAGCGCTGTGGATGACCAATCCCTGCAACGGCTTTGACCTGGGCCACAAAAGGACGTTCAGTAATAGGAAAGCATTGCCCTGTCGAGGGCTGACGCCATTGGATGGCCTGTAAGCTCATAGCCTGAGCTGAAACATTCGCTAGCTTGACGGACTTATTAGCACCATTGGCAAAAACATAGTCCACTTGCTGTAAACGCTCTTCGGGCTCTCTCAAAGGCCCAACAGGTAAACAATGACCGTTACCCAAGCCCCGTTTAGCATCGATAACTACCAGCTCTAAATCTCGCCCCATACTCAGATGTTGCAAGCCATCATCGCTAATAATCAAATCACAGGCGCTATTAGCTAAGAGATATTGGGCAGCAGAGGAACGATCAGGATCAACCACAACGGGGCAACCGGTTTGAGTGGCTAACATGACAGGTTCATCACCAGTTTGAAGAGGATCAGAGTCGGCATTAACCAATAAAGGGTAATTCGCACTCTTACCGCCATAACCCCGACTGACAATACCCGGCTGCCATCCTCGTTGTTTTAGCTCGCGTACCAAAGTGCAGACCAAAGGCGATTTTCCAGTGCCGCCCACGGTAATATTACCCACGACAATCAAAGGTACGGGTGGCTGCCATTGTTTAGCTTGTTTTTTCGCTTGATCCCGACGGCTTAACTGTCGATAAAGCAGCTCTAGAGGTGCTAATAATAAAGGCCAGCGGGCTTGGCTATACCAAGCTTTTTCCAGAGCACTCACTGAGTATCTGTCTCCGGATCAGCGAATTGCAGAGCATGTAGCTGAGCATAGGCCCCTTGCTTTGTTAACAACTCTTGGTGGGAGCCCGCTTCTATAATCTCACCTTTATCCATCACCATAATGACATCGGCTTTTTCAATGGTTGATAAACGGTGAGCAATGACAAACGTTGTTCGATTTTGCATTACGCCATCCAACGCCTTTTGAATAAAGCGTTCTGATTCCGTATCTAACGCCGAAGTCGCTTCATCCAAAATCAAAATAGGTGCATCTTTCAAAATAGCGCGAGCAATGGCTAAACGCTGACGCTGGCCACCAGATAATAAGATGGCATTATCGCCCACCTCAGCATCTAGCCCTTCTAATAACTCTTCAATAAACGGCATAGCGTATGCGGCGCGAGCAGCGTCTTCAATTTGCTCACGCGTGGCATTGGGCTGACCATAAGCAATATTATTGGCCACTGTATCGTTAAATAAGGTGACCTGCTGATCTACAATAGCGATCTGTTGGCGCAGACTTTTTAAATTCAGATCACGACAGTTAATACCATCCAGTGAGATATTTCCGGCATCTACTTCATAAAAGCGCGGAATTAAATTCACCAAAGAGGATTTACCGCTGCCGGAACGCCCAACTAAAGCCACGACCTGCCCAGCTTTTACCGTAAAGTCGATGCCTTTTAAGATTTTTTTATCACTTTCTGGATAGGTAAACTCTACACCTGAAAATACCACCTCGCCCTTAGCTCTAGCCAAAGTTTTAGTGCCAGTATCATTTTCCGAAGCAGAATCAAACTGTTCAAATAATTCAGCAGCAGCAGCAACCCCTTTTTGAATCACACTATTCACATTGGTGAGCTGACGGATGGGTTTTGCCAATAAAGACGCTGCGGTAATAAAAGCAATAAACTCACCGGATGTCATACCTTCCATAATATCTGGAGATAGAGCCAACCAAACCAGAACCCCCATAGCGATGGCTACAATCAACTGTACCAAGGGGGTGCTTAAGGCCTTGGTGACCTCCATCTTCAAAAATTGCTCGCGATTTTTATTACTGGCAAAAACAAAGCGCTCACGCTCATATTCTTCACCACCAAAACCACGCACTACCTTGAAACCGCCTATCGATTCAGTGGCCACATGAGTAACATCTCCCATGGACTTCTGAATACGTTTACTGATTTTCCGAAAGCGTTTACTGGTATAACCCACAATCAAACCGATCAAAGGCGTTAGGGCAATAAAGATAAGAGTTAAACGCCAGTTGTTATAAAACAGATAGGACAGAACACCAATAACAAACAACCCTTCACGAATAACAATGGTCAAAGCATTTGAAGCCGCTTGCATCACCTGATCCACCACAAAGGTGATACGAGAGACCAGATGCCCTGATGAGTTTTGGTCGTAATAACTAACAGGCAATACCAAGTACTTTTCAAACAACTCACAACGTAAATTATGCACTACGCCACGGGCAACAATCGCCATAAAGTAGATCCCTAAAAAGGAGCCTAATCCCCGCATGGCAAAAGCAGCCACCAGTAATATTGGAAAGAGTAAACGAAACTCTTCGCCACCGGTTTCAATACTATCGACCAGATAACGCATCAGCTCCGCAAAGCCTGTACTAGCCGCAGCGTATATCAGGTAGCCCAGAATACTGATAACAAAAGAAAACCAAAACGGGCGGATATAGCTTAATAAACGTACATATATTTGCTTGACGTTTTTTGAAGAAGTCTGGGATGTACTCAAAGAATTTTTCCTGATCACTCAGCCAACCCTAATACTAGGGTTTAGCCAATGTTTGAAAACTGATGTTATTGAGATCAGCCCCAGCCAGCGCATCTAGTACATGACTGACATCTCGGTGCAAGGCTCTCTCATCGGCAATCACACGAACCTGATCCGGCAGAGGTTGTGTTTCTAAATAGCGAGTGAGCTCGATAGGTAACTTATCCACTTGCTGACCATCCAGATGAATTTCACCATCAGGTAAAACCTCAATCTTTAAAATCTTACCTTCTGATTGCACCGTGCCATATTTCGCTTGTGGCAACTGCATTTTGAGCTCGGTAGGTCGATCAAACGTGGTCGAGACCATAAAGAAGATCAACAACAAAAACACCACATCAATCAAAGGTGTTAAATTAAGGCTCAAAGGCTCTTGACGACTACGACGGAATTTCACCGGAGTGCACCTTGTTTTAACGTTGCGCCAGACAAGGCTCCGGGCACTAAGACTTCATCCCTTGCTCGTTGACCGTGCAGCTGCTCAACCAACTTAATCGATTCCTGCTCAAGGTGTACCACTAGCTCTGATACCCGGCGCTCAAAAAATCGATGGAATAACAAAGCTGGAATAGCAATAGATAAACCTGCTGCCGTTGTAACCAGCGCTTTCGAAATACCACCGGCTAGGACAGGTGCTTGGCCTGCACCTTGCTCCATAATCACTGCAAAAACTTCGATCATACCCAGAACCGTACCTAACAAGCCTAACAACGGCGTGATAGCCGCAATGGTACCCAATAAGTTCAAAAAACGTTCTAGATCATGCACGACTGCCGTAGCCGCTTCTTCGATAGATTCCTTCATGACCTCACGGCTAAAGGTCAAATTACGCAAACCACTAGCGAAGATACGCCCCAGTGGCGAACCCATTTCCAGATCTGATAGTTGGCTTGCAGATAGAGGCGCAACCAGCGCTTGCTCAATCACTCCCTGTCTTAGCCCAACAGGAGCAATCTTATTTTGTCGTAATGACCAAAAACGCTCCAAAATAATTGCTGCTGCAACCACAGAGCAGATCAAAATTGGCAGCATTAACCAGCCACCGGCAGAAAAAAACAGATCCACACCTAATTCCTTGTTCAAGAAGAATTGCGTCAAAAATGGCTGCTAGTGTACACCATTGTATGAACGGGCTGAATGCATCAGAAAGGACAATCTCTATTTTTCTCAGCGCTATATTTATCATTGCTACATCTATCAGTGCTTATATCCCTCAATGCTTATTTTTGCCATAGCCAACGTAGAGGTAACTGCTGTTTCTGATAATCCACCCGAAAATCCCCTTGAGCATTCGGCAATAAGCGAATTCGCCCCATATCAGCGGTAGAAAATTGCTCAACATCTAATGCTCGACTCCTTTGCTGAACAGCAATAGCCGGATGACCATAGCGGTTTCTATAACCCGCTGAGTAGATAATCCCTTTGGGCTCAACCGCCCGTAAAAATAGATGACTGCTGCCATTCGCACTGCCGTGGTGACTGGCAATAAGCCACTGTGTTTTTAATTTATCGCCTTGGTCATAAACCAGAGCATGTTCCAGCTTAATATCAATATCACCGGTTAATAAAAGTGATAGCTGGGGATAGAGCTTCGAGCGAATGCTCAGAACACAGGAACGGTTATTATCCGTTTCTCTCCCTAGATCCTGTGAATAAGGCGATAAAAACTCAAACAAGACATTATCCGCCTGCCATGACTGTCCTTTCAGACACCCTTTAATCTCTGTCATTTTATTCTCAGGCTTATCGGCAGAATGATTAGAAAAGCGAGAAAACCGTTTGGGCTGACCGGTATAAAACTCAAATGGGGCAAAAGCTTCTAACTGCCCCAAAGCTCCAGCATGATCATTATCATCATGACTGACAATTACGATATCTAAGGTTTGTTGAGAGCGTTTTAATCTCGGCAACAGGGCCAATTGGATCGGTGCAAAACCAGATTTAAACGCTGGCCCGGTATCGTATAACAAGGAAGTATTCTGCGTCTTAATCCAAACGGATAGTCCCTGACCAACATCCAAAACCTCAACCGAAAATTGCCCTTGATTCAGCGCCTTTTCTTCTTTAGGCGGTATCAATAACAGAAGTAATGACATACACCAGATAGGTATACGCCCGGGCAAAGCAGGTAATGCCAGAAGCATAGCCGATAGAAACAGCACAACCCCCGCCATAACAGAAGGCTGCCAAAAACCTAGAGATAATGTTTGGCAAAATGCCAGCCATTGCCAAAAAAGCTGAATAAACTGCCCCAACCATTCGATTAATATAGGTATCGGCCATAACAGAGTGAATAAGGAAAGCGGGAGAATTAACAGGGTAACCAGAGGAATAGCCAATAAATTGGCTAACCAGGCACTATAACTCGGCAAGTTAAACCAAAAAGCCTGTACACCTAATAACCCAATAAAGATAACCAGTTGTACACGTAAAAAAAGACCAAACTGAGCTTTTTGTCCGACAAAAAATAGCAATAAAAAAACGGCAAATACACTGTAGTAAATACCGGGGGATAACAGTAAAAGAGGGTTAAATAACAACACCAATAACAGTGCCAAAGCCAACACACGCCAGGGCGATGGGCTTATTGCTAATAAGCGAAATAGAATCAGTAGTAGCAACATCAAGAGAGCTCGTTGAAGCGCCACCCCTACCGGCCATAATAGAAATACGGGCAATAGAATCAATACTGGTAATAACTGTCGAAATAAGATCGAAGACCAGCGCTGCGCTGGCCAAAAGCTCATCAATAAGCGACTAAATCCCAGAGACAGCATCAGCAGTACGCCCAGATGTAGACCTGAAACCACCACCAGATGTACCGTGCCTGTATCCTGTAGCACAGACCACTGATCCTTCTCTAATCTCTTATTATCTGCTAACAATAATGCCTGCAAAAAAGCTGAAACATCCTTATCCTGGCTTAACCTATTGACTTGATTTTGAGCCCACTCGAACCAACGATTATGCCATTGAGACAGATCACTAGCCTGTTCTAAGCGCTGATTTTTCCCTGATCGAACATATCCTCGTGCCGACACGCCTTTGGCTAGCTGCCGCATACGATATAAACTCTGCCCAGGATTTAAAAAACCTTTTATCGGGTATAAACGCACCCTAAATTGCCAATATTCTCCTGCTTTGGGGAGAGCGTTAGATGCTGAGGAAGAATGAGCCGAGGACGATGATCTATCTTGATACCAGTTCAATTTCACCTGACCACTAAAATCACAGCGCTGTTTTAGCTCTGCTAGCTGACATTGTTCAACCTGAAATAGAAAACGCTTAACCTTCTTACTCGACGGGGTACTAGACTGGCGTTTATCCGTTTTGCGTGCCGTCACCTTAAATTCAGGCGTAGTCAGCATCATACCTTTCACAATAAGATCTTTACCGGATAAATAAACGGGTAAACTGGCATCAAAACGATATGCAAGATGTAAGCTGGTGACGAGATAGGATAAAATCAGCAAAGGCCAAAAGATGCGGCCCTGACGCCACAAACTCCAAGCCAGAAAAGATAATAATAAGAGTGCATCTGCCGGTGGCCAGTCAGAATCAAATATCCCGGTGATAATTCCGGTAACCGTTACAGTAAAAATAACAATAAACCACATCACCAGACCTCCTTGTCTAGTCGATGTTTTGATCTATACCACTAGTGGTCAGATCAAATATGTGGATAATAATCCGCTCCTTACAGGTGACCATAGACATGCCAAGACGAATCATCAAGAAATACATGCCTGATCCTAAAAAGCTTCAGGAACAAAAATCACTGCGTTTTCTTGGCAAACTGCTTGAAGATCCGGGGTTATTGCACCTAACACGCCGCTCCGTCGCCAAAGCTTTTTTAGTCGGTATCTTTTTCGCTTTTATTCCAGTGCCTTTCCAAATGGTATTGGCTGCCGCCGGTGCTGTGCTATTGCACTGTAACTTGCCCATATCCGTTGGCTTAGTCTGGATCACCAACCCTGTTACCATGCCGGTGATGTTCTACGGTACTTATCTGGTGGGTTCTTGGTTACTAGGTGTCGAAGCTCAACCTATGCCCGATGAATTAACATTGGACTGGTTAACACAACTGATTCACGATGCCTGGTGGCCACTCTATCTGGGCTCTGCTGTTGTAGGCCTGATCATGTCCGTCTTAAGCTACTTTGGTATCCATATTTTATGGCGCTGGCATGTGAATAAAAGCTGGAAAAGCCGCCGTAACCGGACACCTGGATCAGATTAGACAAGAAAAATAAAACGGGCTCCATTGTTAGGGAGCCCTTAACACTCTGATTCAATTACAGAACATCGTTGATCGAGATACCAAAGCCAATACGATCAATACGCTCATCATAATCCGCTAGCGTATCACCATGACCCGTACGAGCCATCACGTAGCCCTTATAACGCTCACCAATCGGAAAACTCCAACTCACCTGAAGATTGCCTCGTTTAAAGTCGCTTTCCAGATGGTTACGGGAACGAAAGGTTAAAACATGATTCGCTTTAGTGTATGCCATGCTGAGCTCTGTTAACCCCACATAATCCTCTAAATCAGGGTTATCATCATTCTTCGCTGATTCTGGAATCCTAAACCAACGCTTCACCTCAACACCCCAGTCACCACTGGCCAACACACTGGAAACAAAAAACCGATTCCAACTCCGTGAGAAATCCCCTCCTTGACCATTGGATTGATGGTTAACCCCTAATGTTACGGCCTCTAGGGTTAGCTCTTTGAAGATATCGTATTCAGTACTTACACCATAGATCAGCTCAGGTTCATAAATCGTTTCCCGAAAGGGCGCTGAATCCTCATAGATCTGCCAAAAGGATTCCTGAGTATAGGTAGCGAATAAACCATCATTTTCAAAGAAAATCTGATTATCAATGGGAAACTTTAGACTAATCTGAAAATGAGCCTCCGTAGGGCCATAGTCTGTTCCTCTGGCTTGCTCTGAGGCTTTATGACCGCTGTAATAACTCACGGGTAGGAAGAAGTTGGCCTTATAAGGTAAAAAAATCAGCGGGTTTTCTGCTAACTTGACCTCTTCCGTAAAACGCTTACGCAGAGCACTTGGGCCGGTATAAGTATCATCAACGTCATCAGCCTCAACAGTTCGATCCAAAGCGCTCTTATCTGAGTCAACTATCGCCTTATTTTCGACCTGAACGGGCTCATCAGACCAGCTAGGCATTGAGACAAAGCCTGCCGCCAAGATGCCCAGCATCCCAAGTGTTTTAACTGACAGGCTTGATACTGGCACGTTAGATACAGGCCACTGGGAAGTTAATCGTTTAGATGTTGATAACCGGTAAGCAGATAAATGAGCAGACAATCTATTGTTAGCCGACATATCAGACAAACTCCTGCTCGACTAATTGCCCTTGCTGTAAACAAAAGACTCGATCCATACGTTGAGCCAAGCTCATATCATGAGTCACGGTAATAAAGCAGGTATTGTGTTCTCTACCTATTTCTAACATCAATTGGTTTACTGATTCTGCAGTATTGGGATCAAGGTTACCGGTCGGTTCATCCAATAAGACACAAGCAGGTTCACCGACTAAAGCACGAGCAATAGCCACTCGCTGCCGCTCACCACCGGATAGCTCTGCAGGTTTGTGTTCCACGCGAGGCCCTAGACCGACTCGTTCTAATAGTCCCATGGCTTTAGGTATAATATCTTTACGCTTAACGCCACGAATCAGCAGCGGCATTAAAACATTCTCTAATGCCGTAAACTCAGGTAATAAATGATGCAACTGATAAACAAAGCCTAGAGATTGATTGCGTAATTTCCCCAGCTGAGCATCATTCATCTCCACCAAATTATGACCATCAATGATCACCTGACCAGAAGAGGGTTTATCCAAGCCCCCTAACAGATGCAGTAACGTCGTTTTACCGGAACCTGAACTGCCGACGATAGCAATACGTTCACCTTGTAAGGCCTGAAAATTTAACTTATCCAAAACCTGAATGTGTTCCGGCCCATTGCTATAAACCATAGCCAAATCTTTACATTCTAGTACTGGCTTTCCTGTCTTTAGGGTCACGCTTTTCTGATCACTTGCTGCCATAACACTCGCTTCCATCGTATCCACAGGCCTAGAATTACTCATAACGCAATGCATCCGCAGGCTGAATCTTTGAGGCTCGCCACGCAGGATATAGAGTGGATAAAAAGCTCATTACCAAAGCAGAACCGGCAATCACCCAAACATCATCCCAACGCAATTCCGATGGCAAATAGCTAATAAAGTACACATTACTATCCAAAAACTGGATACCCAATAGCTGTTCGACCCAAGCAACAAAATCACTGACATTAAGCGCTGCCAAAATGCCTAAACCAGTACCTATCAGTGTGCCCGTCACACCAATAACGATCCCTTGCACCATAAAGATTGCCATAATCGTACCCGGTGTTGCTCCTAGTGTACGTAAAATAGCAATATCCCCTTGTTTATCCGTTACCACCATGACCAGAGTCGAGACAATATTAAAAGCGGCCACTGCGATCACAATCATCAGTAACAAGCCGATCATGCGTTTTTCCATCTGAATAGCTTGGAATAGGTTACCGTGCGTTCGTGTCCAATCACTGCCACGCATATGGCTTGGCATATCCCTGAGCTGTTGCCAAACCACCACAGGGGCATCAAACAGATCGGTAAGCTGTAAACGTAAACCATGGATATCCGAGCCCAAACGCATCAGGGTTTGCATATCTTTCAGGTGAGCCACCGCCAGATTTCCGTCCAGATCGGCACCCACACTGAATGTACCGACAACGGTAAAACGTTTCATACGAGGGAAAACACCAGCAGGTGTAATGGAAGCTTCTGGAATCATCAAGGTCACTTTATCTCCAACCGTCACCCCTAGAAACCGTGCTAACAGATCGCCCAAAATAATACCGTATTTACCGGGTTCCAGATCGTCCAGACTGCCCAGCTTCATATGCTGATCAATAATGGATACTCTGGCTTCCTGATCCGGTAAAACACCATTGATTAAAGCACCTCGAACATTACCTCTGGAGGTAAACATTCCCTGAGCTTTGGCATAGGGCACTGCCGCTATAATCCGCTCATCCTTCTCCAGCTCTTTAGCCACCTCAGGCCAATCCTGAAAACTGGCTTGGGAATGGATAGTGGCATGGGGCACCATGCCTAAAATACGTTGACGTAACTCACGGTCAAAACCATTCATTACCGAAAGCACCAAAATCAACACCGCAACCCCAAGGGTTAGGCCAATCATGGAGGTTAATGAAATAAACGAGATAAAGTGATTACGGCGCTTAGCACGGGTGTAACGCAGGCCGATCAAAAAGGGGATTTTGTCTAACATCGTGTCCGACTCAATAATTAATTACCCATCACAGGTTAAGCCGCACATCATACGGCAAAGCCCCACTATTCTGTAGTCAGTAACAAGCTCGACTTTGAAACGGCTCTCACCTCTGGACAAAGAGAATTTCTCTGCTAGAGTGCGTTTTCCAAGACAGGCCTATAAAGCCCATTCGGCTAAACCCACCCTTGGATCTATCACCGCTTTAAAGCTATCTATGAGACTGTAAAAATCAACATAGGTTGCAAAGCCAATGCTTCTAATTAAGACAATCAATCACTAGGTTTAGGTAATAGCATTAATGAGCTCATTAACAACTAAACAGAATCAATACACTCTATTGCCGGAATGGGCGAAACAAAGCGGTGTTATGCTAACGTGGCCCCATGCGGACAGTGATTGGGCTCCTTTTCTGACTCAGGTTGAGCCCGTTTTTCTAGAGATTACAGAAGCCATTTCCCGTCGAGAAAAAGTACTTATCAGCGTCGATAATGCCGCTAAAAAGGAAGAAATTCTAGCTTATTTTAACAACAAGAATTTATCCCATCAGCTGCGGATTTATGTCCTACCCACGAATGATACCTGGGCACGAGATCATGGACCTATCACTGTCTTAGAGAACGCTCTAGACATTGCTCTAGACATTGCGGCGGAAGATAAACCGGATAAAACACACCTGCTGAATTTTACCTTTAATGGCTGGGGCAATAAGTTTGACGCTAATCTGGACACTCAGATTAATGATAATCTGGCACAACAAAACGCCTTTGCCAGCAGTATAGAAACCGTAGACTTAGTCTTGGAAGGCGGCAGTATCGAATCCGATGGTTTTGGTACTCTACTCACGACCAGTGAATGTCTACTAGCCCCCACTCGCAACCCTGACTTAGACAAAACACAGATCGAAGATCTGTTAACCGAGAAGTTTGGCCTAAAACGCATTCTATGGTTGGATCACGGTTATCTTGCCGGTGATGATACGGATAGCCATGTGGATACCCTAGCGCGCCTATGTGATGCCCATACTATCGCCTATGTTCGATGCGATGATCCTGAAGACGAGCATTACCCAGCACTCCAAGCGATGGAAGAGCAGTTAAAAACCTTTGTGGATTATCAAGGCAATGCTTACAAGTTAGTGCCTTTACCTATGGCTCAAGCCTGCTACAGCGAAGAGGGTGATCGCTTACCGTCAACCTATGCTAACTTTTTGATTATTAATGATGCGGTATTACTGCCTATTTACGGTGATCAAGAAAAAGACAAACAGGCCATTGGCCAAATGAAAATTGCCTTTCCCGATCATGAGATCATCGCCATTAATTGCCGCCCTATTGTTGAACAGTACGGAAGCCTGCACTGCTTAACCATGCAGCTACCAGAAGGAGTATTAGCATGAGTCAATCCAGCACAAAAAACAGTGCAACAAATACAATGGGCAAGGCCACTTCGAATAAAAGCTCACAGCTAAAGGTTGGCTTAGTACAACAACACGCCTTTAATGATAAGGAGAAAAGCCTATCCATCAGTGAGCAAGGCCTACGAGAACTCGCCGCACAGGGTTGTGAGCTGGCTCTTCTGCAAGAACTTCATGCCAGTCAATATTTTTGCCAAACCGAAGACACAGATCTATTTGATCTGGCTGAACCCTTAGATGGCCCTACCAGCCAGAAGCTATCCTCTCTGGCTTGTGAGTTAAACATGGTCATTGTGGGCTCTATTTTTGAAAAGCGAGCCCCCGGTCTTTATCACAATACCGCTGTCGTCTTTGAAAAAGACGGAACACTGGCCGGTTACTACCGTAAGATGCATATCCCTGATGATCCGGGCTTTTATGAAAAGTTCTATTTCACTCCGGGTGATGCCACCTTTAATGACGGTCGTCCGGGCTTTAGTCCTATCGATACTAGTGTGGGTAAATTAGGCGTTCTGGTGTGTTGGGATCAATGGTATCCAGAAGCGGCCCGTCTAATGGCCATGGCCGGTGCAGAAATGCTGCTCTACCCTACCGCCATCGGTTGGGACCCACGGGATGATGCCGATGAGCAATCCCGTCAACTGGATGCTTGGACCATTATTCAACGAGCTCATGCCGTTGCAAACGGTTTACCGGTATTGGTTGCCAATCGTGTGGGCCATGAAACCGACCCAAGCGGCCAAAGTGAAGGCATACAGTTCTGGGGCGGCAGCTTTATTGCAGGGCCACAGGGTGAGTTTCTACAGCATGCTGGTGAAGAGGCTTGCGTACTTGTGACTACGATTGATAAGCAACGCACTGAAGATACCCGCCGTATCTGGCCCTATTTCAGAGACCGTCGTATCGATGCCTATGGAGATTTAACCAAGCGTCACCTAACACCTTAGGGCACTACAAATACGGCGTATCTGGCACCTTAGGCATTCAACTAACTTATCACGGGGGCTTTATTATGAAACTCAGCGTAGAGATCAGCATGTATCCTTTAGCTGATGATTTTAAACCATCGATAAAAGCAGTTATTGCCGCTTTTAATCAATACCCAGAATTAGAGGTGATTACATCAGCCACCAGCACTCAACTATTTGGTGATTATGATGTGGTAATGGACGCAATTAAGATTGAATTAAAACGATCTTATGAAACCTATGGCCAGGCAGTATTTGTCACTAAATTCATTCATGGTGATGTGCGAGAACTGTAAAATAGTTCAGTAAAAATGGCGCCACCTATTCAGATGGAGCCATTTTTCTAGTCATATGTATCACTCATAAGCTTTTAGAGCTTAAATCATCCCTTCTTTACCGCCGTATTTAAGAGCCTCTTCCTGAACCTCGAAACCCGGTAGTTCTGGTTTTAATTCCCAATTACCTTCCAATTTAAATTCAGGTATCTCGCCGGATTGAATCAAAGGCAACAAGGCTCTGCTGGCTTTATCCCAAGATAACTCAACAGGAATATCGATGGTTGTTTCAGACTTTCCCGGTAACCGAGTAGATTGATCAGAACCTATTTGGAAGGGTTTAAGACCATTGATCACCAAGGCTCCATTTAAGCTATTTAGATTGATAGCAAATTTGTTCTTATTTTCAACGGGTAGGGTAATAGTCAAACGGAAACCATAAAAATCCATCTGCTCCACACTAACAGAAGGCAGTTTTATCTCTGGGATTTTAGGCGTTGGAACCACTGCGGAGGTACGAATTTTTTTTCTCCAAGTCATGCCTAAAGGGCCTTCGAGCTTTACATCCGCAACAAATTGATAATTTAGTTCATCTCTTTCCAGCAGCTCAGGCACTAGGTCAAAAATCTGATCCAAACGCACCTTAAAGGGTAACTGCACCTTACCCGTTGAATTGGCTTTTAAGTCAATAGCATCGCTATGACCGGTCAGAAACTTCGCCTGCTCAACAAATACTTCGTAATCAAATTCCATCAGTTTTAGCGGGATAACATTAGAGTTTTTCAGCTCTAGATCAGCAATAAAATAGATATGTTGGAAATCAATTTTATCGATTCTGATCTCATCGGATATAACTTCTGGCGCTGAAAGTGCGCTTTCAGCTGCGGTTTTAAGATTGGCACAGCCCGATAAAAACAACATTGCCAAGAAAAAACAACTTAGGCGAGATGTTAACGTGTTAAGCATTTTGGTCTCCTTTAGCCAAAACGTTTCGATATTTGTAATAACAACTTAGTTTAACCTAACTCGCAAACGATAAAGCGAGGGTTATCAATGCAGTACTAAAAACCAGAAACAACAGACTATTTATAAATAACATGAAAAAGGACATGGAAAACCTCCCACACTCTGCAAGCAAAATATCGTTTAATCTGATAATCCCCTTCCCAATAACACTTAAATGACTGAAAAGCAGGGGCTCAGCCAATCTCCATGTATCTAAAGCTACGGAGTTTATAACTCATCGGGATTACTATAAGTGTAGGCATAAGAAAAGAGTAGAGGTAGGACTTTCAGGGTTAGCAGGCTAACCCTGAAATATTAGCAATGATGACTCATCCGTTTAGAAAATACGGTTTAGGCCATTCAGTGCCGCTACCCGATAGGCTTCTGCCATAGTTGGGTAGTTAAAGGTGTTATTTAGGAAATAACGAATAGTATTGTTTTCACCGGGCTGATTCATGATCGCCTGGCCAATGTGCACAATCTCTGAAGATTGGTCACCAAAACAGTGAATACCCAGTAGCTCCAGCGTTTCACGATGGAACAAAATCTTCAGCATACCCTGAGTTTCGCCAGTGATCTGCGCCCTTGCGGTATCTTTAAAGAAGGCTTGGCCTACTTCATAAGGTACTTTCGCCAGTGTCAGTTCACGCTCTGTTTGACCAATAGAGCTAATCTCAGGAATGGTGTAAATACCGGTTGGTACTTCATTTACAAACCGGAATTCATCATCATCCATAATATCCGCTGCAGCGGAACGGCCTTGGTCATAGGCGGCACTGGCAAGACTTGGCCAACCGATGACATCACCTACGGCATAGACATGCTCAACAGCAGTACGATAGTGTTGATCCACTTCCAGCTGACCACGGCCATTAGGCTCAAGACCCACAAGATCCAAACCAAGATCATTGGTATTACCAGAACGACCATTACACCATAAGAAAGCATCGGCACGCAGTTTCTTACCAGACTGCAGGTGTAACGTGACACCCTGCTCATCGGCTTCAACTTTCTCGTACTCTTCATTATGCCGTATCAAGACGCCATTATTACGCAGATGGTAACTAAGGGCATCAGAGATCTCATCATCCAAGAAGGATAATAAACGATCCCGGTTATCGATCAGGTCAACTTTAACGCCAAGGCCACTAAAGATAGACGCGTATTCACAACCAATAACCCCTGCGCCGTAGATAATCAAACGACGCGGTGTATGACCCAAGGTCAATACCGTATCGCTACAATAGATACGTGGGTGACGGAAATTAATATCCGCCGGAAGGTATGGACGAGAGCCTGTTGCGATAACGATTTTTTGAGCTCTTATCTCTTCCGTTGCATTATGACCGTCACGCACCATTACGGTATGGGAATCGATAAACTGAGCCTTACCGAAATAAACATCCACACGGTTACGCGCATAAAAATTAGTACGCAGTTGAACCTGACGTTCAATTACGCGCTGGGAGCGCTCTAACACTTTTGGGAAGGAGAACCAGCGAGGCTCACCGATATCACGGAACATGCGGTTCGTATTGAACTGAATGATCTGTTTCACTGCGTGACGCAGTGCTTTAGATGGGATTGTTCCTTTGTGTGTACAGTTACCGCCTACAGAGCTTTGCATCTCAATGGCTGCTACACGTTTACCGTGTTTTGCAGCATTCATTGCAGCGCCTTCACCTGCGGGCCCCGTTCCTATCACCACTACATCGTAATTATAAACCGCCATTGTCGCTGAATAACTCCCTAACTGTCGTGTTAGATCTGACTGTGCCTGAGTCTTCTAATGTGGACTCATTAGCCACTGTCAGCAATTATGCTTTCGCCGCGTACTGTTTCTAATTAGCCTTCTCTTATCTAAAAATCTGGTTAGATAAGCTTATTTCTCTTAGAAAGCAATGAGTACGAGCGAAGCTATTTGGCCTGAATTGTTATGACTATCTTATATCTAATATTTTATTTCCAACGTTATATGACTAACGTTACTTTCAATACGTTATTTTCTGCGCTGTATTCTGAACTTATTTTTTCTCTTCAGCATTCTGCGTTGCATCATAAGCCAGATCCATATTCATGGCATTCTCACTTTTATCTGCTTTTTTCTCTTGCTCGGTTTCACAAATATCTTTGTTGCCGCCACAGATATCACAGTCAGAGAGCATGCCAATAGCACTCATACCGCCACAAGAACCCGCAATGGGTTTGCGGCCACAAAGTACGCCAACGGCCATACCAGTCATAAGCAGAGCGATCACTACCATCGCTAAAATCATTGTTGTCATGAGTATTTACCTATTTTCTTTAAATATTTAACTGTATTCGTTTAATTTAGCGGTGTTTAGTTCAACTGAGCCGTTTTTAAAAACTGCTGGGTTTGTTTCACCGTAAATTCATCACCAGACTTAACCAGCATATAAACAGCCAGATTATTATCTTGTGCGTATTTAAAACCTTTGTCTGGCCCCATCACCATCAAGGTGGTCGCCAAAGCATCGGCGCTGGCACAGGAAGGATGTAAAACGGTTACCGACGCCAAAGTATGGTTAATAGGCTGTCCGTTAGCCGGGTCGATCGTATGAGAGTAACGCTGCCCCTCATACTCAAAATAATTTCGATAACTGCCTGAGGTCGCAACTGCTATATCACTTAGCCCCATAACACCTTGTACTACCTGACCATCGGAAACCGGTTTCTCTATAGCAATACGCCATAGGCTGCCATTTGGTTTTGCGCCTTTAACACGAATCTCGCCGCCCACTTCCACCAAATAGCTTTTATAGCCAGATTTTTCTAGATACAAGGCTACTTTATCAACACCATAACCCTTCGCTATGGCGGATAGGTCTAAATAAATATCTTTATCTTTTTTAACTCGATAGCCTGATACGGTGCGGCTGTTATCAGAGCCTGATAACTGAGGTTCAATATGCAAAGCACGATAACCCACACGGGTAAAGGCTTCGGCTAATGTCAGCTCATCCGGTATTTTATTAGGCTTTAGGTCTGGGCCAAAGCCCCATAAATTCACTAAAGGCCCTACGGTCGGATCAAAGGCACCCTGGCTGCTGCCTGACAAATCAAGGGCTTCTGAGATTACTTTACCGGTATCAGTAGAGACATCAAACCATTCCCCTGGAGCAGTTTGATTAAAACGGGACAACTCTGAATGAGACTTATAGGTGGACATTTTCAGATCAATATCCACAAGTGTCTGATGAATACCCTCGGCAAGTTGCTGACGAGCTTCATCATTATCTAGCATAAGTACGCTGACGTGATAAGTCGTACCCATAATATTGCCAGAGTATTTCTGTATCACTGGGTGGTTATCACAACCAGCAAGAAGGGCCAGCCCTAAAAGAACCAGCCCCACTTTAAAGCTTATTACAGAGCGATAAACGCCCTGTAATAAGTAGCGTGCAAAGTGCATCGGCACCACCTCTGCAAGAGAGATGGCCCGTGCAGCAAAAGCTTTGCTGCTCATCCCTTAACCACCGAAGTCATCAAGTAGGATATTTTCACGCTCGACACCCAGATTAAGCAGCAATTGAATAACCGCTGCATTCATCATAGGAGGCCCACACATGTAGTATTCACAATCTTCAGGCGCTTCGTGATCCTTCAGATAGTTTTCAAACAGTACATTGTGAATAAAGCCAGTGTAGCCTTCCCAATTGTCCTCAGGCAGAGGATCAGATAGGGCAAGGTGCCACTTAAAGTTTTCATTCTCTTCTTGCAGCTTATCAAACTCTTCTACATAGAAGGCTTCACGCATAGAACGTGCACCATACCAGAAAGAGATCTTACGCTTAGACTCAAGACGCTTCAGCTGATCGAAGATATGAGAACGCATCGGAGCCATACCCGCACCACCACCAACGAAAACCATTTCGTTGTCAGTTTCACGGGCAAAGAACTCACCAAATGGACCAGATACAGTGATCTTATCCCCTGGCGTCAGGCTGAAGACGTAAGAAGACATCTGACCTGGAGGCAGCTCATCACGGCCCGGAGGAGGTGATGCAACACGAATGTTGAATTTAACGATACCGCGCTCTTCTGGGTAGTTTGCCATGGAGTATGCACGAGTAATGGTTTCATCCACTTTCGATACGTACTTCCAAATATCAAACTTATCCCAGTCAGGGTGATACTCTTCACCGATAACGAAGTCTTTATAATGTACTTCATGTGGTGGTACTTCTAGCTGAACATAACCACCGGCACGGAAGTCAACGTTTTCACCTTCAGGCAGACGCAGTGTCAGCTCTTTAATAAAGGTCGCAACGTTGTCATTAGATTCAACAGTACATTCCCACTTCTTAACACCGAAGACATCAGCTTCTACTTCTACTTCCATGTCCTGTTTAACAGGAACCTGGCAAGACAGACGCCAACCTTCTTTTTTCTCACCCATTGTGAAGTGAGATTCTTCCGTTGGCAGAATAGAACCGCCGCCGTCAGAAACAATACATTTACACTGAGCGCAAGAACCACCACCACCACATGCGGATGATAGGAAGATACCATTGGACGCCAGAGTCTGGAGCAATTTACCACCAGCAGGGGTGGTAATTTTTTGCTCCCCATTAATGGTTACAGTGACATCGCCACTATTAACCAGCTTGCCGCGTGCAGCTAGAATCACCAGTACCAAAGAAACTACGATAATGGTGAACATAACCACGCCCAGCACAATAAGTTGTGAATCAACCATGTTCTGAACCTTTTTGTTCTAAGTTTCCGTCAACTGCACTTACAGCTGTACGCCTGAGAAGGACATAAAGCCCAGAGACATCAGACCTACAGTCACGAAGGTGATACCCAGACCTTCAAGGCCTTTTGGTACATCACTGTACTTCAGTTTTTCACGGATACCCGCCAGCGCAACAATTGCCAGCGCCCAACCGATACCTGCACCCGCACCATAAACGACGGACTCACCGAAATTGTAGTCACGCTCTGCCATAAACAGAGACGCACCCAAGATCGCACAGTTCACCGTAATCAGCGGTAGGAAAACACCCAACGCGTTATAAAGTGCAGGTACAAATTTATCGAGGAACATTTCCAGAATCTGAACCATAGCAGCAATTACGCCGATATAACTCAAGTAACCCAGGAAGCTCAGATCCATGGATTCAGCACCTTCCATGCCGGTCCAAACCAGTGCGCCTTCACGTAACAAGTTATTATAGATCAGGTTATTTACCGGAACGGTAATAACCAGTACAACAACAACGGCAACACCAAGACCCAGAGCAGCTTCAACTTTCTTCGAAACTGCCAGGAAGGTACACATACCCAGGAAGAATGCCAGGGCCATGTTTTCTACAAACATCGCCTTGATCAGAAGGCTTAGATAATATTCAAACATTATACGGCCTCCTTAGCCTGAGTATTTGCAGTGATCTTGAACTCTGCTGCTTCATTTTGCGCAGGCTGCCAAGTACGGATCAGCCAGATAAAGCCCGCAATAATAAAGAATGCAGAAGGAGGTAACAGCATCAAGCCATTTGGCAGATACCAACCACCATCATTGATCTTTTCTAGAATCTGGATGCCAAACAGGCTACCAGAACCGAACAGTTCACGTACAAAACCAACAAACAGCAGTACCACGGTATAACCCAGACCATTACCGATACCATCGATAAAGCTCATCACAGGGCCATTTTTCATGGCGTATGCTTCTGCACGACCCATTACGATACAGTTGGTAATAATCAAACCAACAAATACCGACAGCTGCTTACTGGTGTCGTAGGCGTAAGCTTTTAACAGCTGATCTACTACGATTACCAGAGAGGCAATAATGGTCATTTGTACGATAATACGAATGCTGCTTGGAATATGGTTACGGATCATCGAGATAAACATGCTCGAAAATGCCGTTACAAAGCTTACCGCAACACCCATTACAACAGCAGTACCCATGTTAGTGGTTACTGCCAAAGCAGAACAAATACCCAGAATCTGCAGAGCAATCGGGTTATTTGTAAAAATAGGGCTAATTAGAACGCCCTTTGGAGTATCGGACATGGTTATACTCCTTCCTTACGAATTTTGCTCAGGTAAGGACCAAAGCCCTCACCACCAACCCAGTACTGAACTAGGTTACTTACACCACGGCTGGTTAGAGTCGCACCAGAAAGGCCATCGATTTTGTGCTCACCGTTTGGTGTGCTGGCATCAACAGAACCCTTGATCAGAGTGATCGCTGGAGTCATGCTGCCTTCTTCGAAGACTTTCTTACCTGGCCACAGCGCTTTCCATTTAGGGTTATCAACTTCACCACCTAGACCCGGTGTTTCAGCATGCTGATAAAAACCTAAACCAACGACTGTGTTTGCATCAGCTTCCAATGCTAGGAAACCGTGCAGAGTAGACCATAGACCAGAGCCACGAACTGGCAGAATAATACGATCTAGCTGACCGTCTTTTTCAACCAAGTAAACAGTGGCGTAATGCTCACGGCGTTTAATGCTCGCGATATCTTCAGCACTGGTCAGTGCTTTAGACAGAGAAGGCTCTTTCGCGGCTTTCAGCTGATTGTAAGTATTTACATCGACCGCATCCGTGTATTCACCGGTGTTCAGATCAACCACTTTAGGTTTAATCTGAGCAAACAGTTCATCTACACTTTTGCCCGGCTCTAATAAGCCAGCGGCGGCCAGAATGTTACTCTTACGGTCAAGATCAACGTTTTCTAACTGTTGAGCTTTAAAGACTACGGCTGCGCCGGAAACGATCACGGAGCAGACGATACACAGTAGCAGGGCTACCGTTAGCGTCTTCTTGATGGAATCGTTATTACTAGACATTGCGCATCATTCTCCGTTTGATGTTGGCCTGAACCACAAAGTGGTCAATGAACGGGGCAAACAGGTTGGCAAACAGAATGGCCAGCATAATACCTTCTGGGAATGCTGGGTTGATCACACGGATCAGTACTGTCATTACACCAATCAGAATACCAAACCAGATTTTACCCGCGTTGGTCATAGAGGCAGAGACTGGGTCCGTCGCCATAAAGAACATACCAAACGCTACACCACCAATAGTCAGGTGCCAGTACCAAGGTACTGCAAACATAGGATTAGTATCAGAACCTACGGCATTCAGCAGTGTGCTCAGAGCAAACATACCGATCAGGACACCAGCAACAATACGCCAAGAAGCAATACGTGTTGCCAATAAGAAACCACCGCCGATCATGATCGCCAGAGTAGAGGTTTCACCCATAGAACCCGGCATAACACCGACAAATGAATCCCACCAAGTCAGGGTATTCATCAGGCCTTCAACGCCATCTGCAGCTGCAACACTCAGTGCAGTTGCACCTGTGTAACCATCTACAGCCGTCCAAACCGCATCACCAGAGATCTGTGCAGGGTACGCAAAGTACAGGAATGCACGACCTGCCAGAGCAGGGTTAAGGAAGTTTTTACCGGTACCACCAAAGATCTCTTTAGCAACCACAACACCAAAGCTAATGCCCAGTGCTACTTGCCATAGAGGAATGCTCGGCGGTAGTGTCAATGCAAACAGGATAGATGTTACGAAGAAACCTTCGTTCACTTCGTGACCACGTTTCATTGCAAACAGCACTTCCCAGAAGCCACCAACGATGAAGGTCACCGCATAGACTGGCAAGAAGTACATCGCACCGTGGATCATATTATCCCACAGGCTGGCAGGATCATAACCTGCAAACAGACTGATCAGACCGTGACGCCAACCTTCAGCATCAACCATGCCCGCTTCGGCCATGGCCGTATTGGCATGAAAACCAATATTCCACATACCGAAGAACATCGCAGGGAAGGTACACATCCATACGGTGATCATCATACGCTTCAGGTCAACACCATCGCGAATGTGAGAGGTTGTTTTTGTGGTCGAATCTGGAGCATAAAAAATAGTATCCGCTGCTTCATACAGGGCATACCAGTTTTCGTACTTACCACCTTTGTGGAAGTGTGGCTCCATATTGTCCAGTATTTGACGCAAACCCATTAGTAACCCTCCTTCACGATATTGGTCAGGTTGTTACGCAGGATAGGGCCGAATTCATATTTACCTGGGCAAACATAAGTACATAGCGCCAAATCTTCTTCATCCAGCTCTAAACAACCCAGCTGCATAGCGGATTCAATATCGCCAACAACCAGAGCTCGTAACAGCTGAGTCGGTAAGATATCCAACGGCATTACTCGCTCATAAGAACCTACGGGTACCATGGCACGCTCACTACCGTTTGTATTGGTAGTCGGTGCATAGTTTTTCAGGCCTAGAAGCTTAGAAACATAGATATTCAGCATAGAGTGCTTATTGGCACCTGGAGACATCCAGCCCATAAAGTCACGCTGATTACCTTCTCTCAAGATGCTTACTTGAGTCTGGTAACGACCTAGGAAAGCAAATGTGCCTTCAGCGGTACGACCACCAAAAACAGAGCCTGAAATCAGACGTACCTTAGAGCGCTCAGTTACTTCTGCTTTACACAGGTCTTCAAGGCTTGCACCTTGGCGTGTTTTCAGCAGACGAGGATTTTTGGCTTCAGGGCCGGCAACCGCAACAACACGGCTAACATTTAGCTCACCGGTCAGGAACAGTTGGCCAATCGCTACAACGTCCTGGTAACCAACAGTCCAAGCAACTTTACCAATACTCACTGGATCCAAATAATGGATATGAGTACCTGGAAGTCCTGCAGGGTGTGGACCATCAAACTCTTCCACAACAACAGAACCACCGGCTTGAGCCGGGATAGAAGCGCCAGAAGCTTTACAAACAAACACTTTACCGTCTGTTAGATTAGCCAGCACTGCCAAACCTGCTTGGAAATCACTCTCCTGACCTTTCAGAACCACTGCCGGATCTGCTGCCAGAGGATTAGTATCCATTGCGTTTACAAAGATCGATTTAGGAGCAGAACCCGGTGCAGGTACACTGCTAAAAGGACGTGTACGCAGAGTAGTCCACAAACCTGATTCAATCAGATTTTCCTGAACTTTGTCGCGATCCAATCCGGCCAGTTGTCCCTGGTCGTACTTGGTAAACTGAACTTTTTCTTCTTTGCCAGCTACCTTGATCACAACAGACTGCAAAACACGACGCTCACCACGGTTAACGGCAATCACTTCGCCGGCCGCTGGAGCGGTGAATTTCACACCTGGGGTCTTTTTATCACTGAAGAGCTCTTGACCTAATTTAACCTGATCACCCACTCGCACCGCCATTGTAGGTTTCATACCTACATAGTCGGGGCCAATCACGGCAACCGAGCGCACTGGCTTAGCATTATCAATGCTTTGCTTTGGCGCCCCGGCTAAAGATAGATCAAGGCCACGTTTGATTGTAATCATACGTCTCGCCCAATCACTTAGTTATTATTTGGAAAATAAAATGCTATCTACCCAGTGCTGCAATACAGCACAAGGCAAAAATTCTTTTGTTACAGCTTTAAAAACTGTTTTTTTAGCTGACCCTAAGCCTGCCCACCCGGATCGCTCCCCAAAATCGCACACATTATAAAGACCTGATTACGGCATTACCACACGCGTCCGTGACATTTTGACGCACTTGCGGCGATTTAAAGCGAAAGAAAAGAAATAGCGGAAAAAAAGTGGGGCGATCTTCTGAAAAAATCTGATATATCTCAAAAAAATGACGTTCTTGGTCAATCAAAAAAAAATAAAAAAAAAGCCTATGTAGTTTCCCACATAGGCTCTTTGTCACTATCAGCCTTGATTAACGGGCTGGAAAGTGTTGGAACTGTACATTAGAGATCTGTTGCAGAATACGAACAACCTGGCAGCTATAGCCAAACTCGTTATCGTACCAAACATACAATACAGCTTGCTTACCGCTAACAATCGTCGCTTCGCCATCCACGATACCCGCATGACGGTTACCGACAAAATCAGAAGAAACAACTTCAGGAGAACGCACATAATCGATCTGCTTTTGCAGACCTGAGTGCAGAGAAGCGTCACGCAGATAATCATTCACTTCTTCAACGGTAGTGCCGTTATCCAAAGTCAGATTCAGAATTGCCATAGAAACGTTAGGCGTTGGAACACGAATCGCGTTACCGGTCAGCTTACCTTTCAGAGAAGGCAGCGCTTTAGCTGCTGCTGATGCTGCACCTGTTTCAGTGATAACCATGTTCAGTGGTGCAGAACGACCACGACGCTTAGCTTTATGGAAGTTATCAATCAAGTTCTGATCGTTAGTAAAGGCGTGAACAGTCTCAACGTGACCGTGTACAACACCATACTTATCTTCCATCGCTTTCAGTACAGGTACGATAGCGTTAGTAGTACAAGAAGCAGCAGACAGAATTTTATCGTCGCCTGTAATCTCACCACTGTTGATACCGTGAACGATATTTTTGATATCGCCCTTACCAGGAGCCGTCAGCAAGACACGAGAAGCACCGTTGCAATCTAGGTGTTGACCCAGACCGGCTTCATCACGCCACATGCCCGTGTTATCAACTACGATAGCATCGTTAATGCCATAAGTGGTGTAATCCACTTCAGCAGGAGAGTTAGCGTAGATCATTTGTACGTAGTTGCCATTGATGATCAATGCTTTTGCATCTTCATCAACCGCAATAGTACCTTGGAAAGAACCGTGTACAGAATCACGACGCAGTAAGCTAGCACGCTTCTGCAGATCGCCTTCTTTACCACCACGAACCACAATGGCGCGCAGACGCAGTTTGTTACCACCACCGGCTTTTTCAACCAGGATACGGGCTAACAGACGACCGATACGACCAAAACCGTACAGTACAACGTCTTTATAACCGGCATCAGCACCATCAGAGTGCTCATCAACAGCGGAATCCAGCTCTTGACGCAGGAAAGCTTCCAGGTCAGAACTGCCTTCTGTTTTAAATTTAACCGCTAGCTTACCGATATCAACGTGAGCCGGGCCCATGTTCAAACGAGACATGGTTTCAATAATAGGGTAGGTATCGCGTACAGACAGCTCAGTACCTTCCACTTGGCGAACAAAGCGGTGATCTTTCAGGATGCGGATCACAGACTGGTTCACCATGGCTCGGCCATAAAGTGAAGTCACTACATTGTTTTTACGATACAGCTGACCAATCAGCGGAATCATAGCTTCAGCCAGAGCTTCGCGCTCTTGCCAATCTTGGAAACAGTTATCTAGTACTTCTTGACTCACGGGCGGCCTCACTAAAATCAATAAAATCTCAACCGAAAATGCGGGCGTATTATGAGAGCAGATGGCCCAAGAGGCAAATTTTAAAGGTGTTTTTGCTGCCAAAGTCTATTTATGGGGCCTGAGAGAGGCCCAAAATAGCGATAAATTTAAAAAAATTCATCTAACCAGATACTTTACATTAATCCTGTGCCCCTTAGACTGACGCCTTATTAAACACTTTTTCAGGCAGAAACGGACAGGCATCATGCAACTGCAGCTACAAAGCCACTCCATTCCAGTAAAATCAGGTGATACTCGTCATTGGGGTAATATGCCCGGAAATGCCCGAGCATTGACCATCAGTCAATTAGCCCAGCAACACGATGGGCTGCTGTTTGTTATTACTCAGTCTCAAAATGAAGCCGAACAGTTGGCCCAGTTACTTGAATACTTTCTGGATGATGCCTACCCGGTATTGCGTATGCCAGATTGGGAAACCCTGCCCTATGATGCTTTTTCTCCCCATCAGGACATCATTTCTGAACGCTTGAGAGTATTGTTTCAGTTACCGCTATTAAAACAAGGTATCTTGGTGGCTCCAGCCTCTACCTTAATGCAACGTTTAGCGCCTGAAAGCTATATTAGTGGTTCGACCTTTCTTCTATCCGCTGGGCAAAAGTTTGATGCTCAAGCCATGAGCCGTCAGTTAGAACAAGCGGGTTACCATTGCGTCGAGAATGTTTACAGTCACGGAGAATTTGCCGTTCGCGGTTCTCTGATGGATCTGTTCCCTATGGGAGCGGATCACCCTATTCGTATCGATCTATTTGATGATGAAATTGATACCTTGCGTACTTTTGATGCAGAGACCCAACGCTCAGCAGATAAAGTGGATAAAATTCGCATTCTACCGGCCCAAGAATACCCTCTGGATAAAAATGGGGTTGATCATTTCAGGATTAATTTCCAAGATCAATTTGATATCGACTTTCGCCAATGTCCTTTGTATCAAGACGTATTAAAGAGCATTCCATCACCGGGTTTAGAATACTATTTACCTCTGTTTTTTGATCAAACAGCGGATATTTTCAGCTATCTCCCAGAAAATACCTTACTCGTTGGCAGTAATGAATTAGAAGAATCTGCTCAACATTTTTGGCAAGAAGTGGAACGCCGCCATGAAGATCGCCGTTACGATATTCAACGCCCAATATTGCCACCTGCCAAACTGTTTTTGCCAGTAGAAGAGCTGTTTGCACGTTTAAAACAGTTCTCCCGCATTCAGATGCATCTAGATACGGTGGATGAAAGTAAGGCAGGTTATTTGAATCTGCCTTTCGCCGCGCCAGCAGAACTGCCTATTGATGCCAAACACAGCCAGCCTCTTGCGAAGCTGCAACAGCATTTGGAAAACGCTCAGGGTCGCATTCTATTTTGTGCTGAATCAGCTGGACGCCGGGAAGCACTGCTTGAGCTACTGGCCCGTATTCAAATACGACCGCAAAACTTTGATAGCTGGCAGGCATTTTGTGCCGATGACAGCAGTACGCTCTCCATTACCGTAGCGCCTTTATTAGAGGGTATTAGCTGTCTAGCCCCTGATATCGAATTAATCAGTGAAAGCCAACTGTTTGGACAACGGGTCTTCCAGAGTCGTCGCCGACAAAAGGCCACAGATCTGGGCGAATATACCATCCGCAGTTTAACCGAACTGCAAGAAGGTGCCCCAGTCGTACATATCGATCATGGTGTGGGCCGCTACATTGGCCTACAAGTCATTGAAATTGACAAACAAAAAGCCGAATTCCTTACCCTTGAATATGCCAATGCCGCCAAGTTGTATGTACCCGTCAGTTCTCTACATCTGATTTCTCGTTATTCTGGCGCCGGTGATAGTAACGCTCCTTTGCATAAACTCGGTTCAGAGCAGTGGGAAAAAGCCAAACGAAAAACAGCAGAAAAAATCCGTGATACCGCTGCAGAACTACTGGATATCTATGCTCGCCGGGCTGCTCGTAAGGGCTTTGCCCACGATGACACCGATCAATCCTACGAAGCCTTTTCTGCCGGTTTCCCCTTTGAAGAAACCCCGGATCAGATGGCTTCCATTAATGCCGTTGTACAGGATCTGATCTCGCCACAACCCATGGACCGAGTGGTCTGTGGTGATGTGGGCTTTGGTAAAACAGAAGTGGCCATGCGCGCCACCTTTGTTGCAGTACAGAGCGGTAAACAAGTCGCCATCTTGGTGCCTACAACCCTGTTAGCCCAACAACATTTTGAAAACTTCCGGGACAGGTTTGCTGACTGGCCGGTACAGGTTGAAGTACTTTCCCGCTTCCGCTCAGCAAAAGAGCAGAAAGTCGTGATGGAAAAAATCGAAAGCGGCCAAGCAGATATTGTTATCGGCACCCATAAACTGTTGCAAAAAGAGCTTAATTTCAGCGATCTCGGACTGTTAATCATCGATGAGGAGCACCGTTTTGGTGTGCAGCAGAAAGAGAAGTTAAAGTCTCTGCGTTCAGAAGTCGATATCCTGACCATGACCGCCACACCGATTCCTCGTACTCTGAATATGGCCATGTCCGGTATTCGAGATCTGTCTATTATTGCCACGCCTCCCGCCAAGCGTCTGTCGGTAAAAACCTTTGTCCGACCTTTTGATAAAGCCACCATCAAAGAAGCTATTTTGCGGGAAATTCTTCGTGGTGGTCAGCTCTACTTCCTGCACAATGATGTCAAAACCATTGAAAATATGGCTGAAGATATTCGTGTTTTAGTACCGGAAGCTCGTGTCGGTGTCGCCCATGGTCAGATGCCGGAACGTCAGTTAGAACAACTGATGTCGGATTTCTACCATAAGCGTTTTAATGTCCTGGTTTGCTCTACTATTATCGAAACAGGTATCGATATTCCCAGTGCCAATACGATTATTATTGAGCGGGCCGATAAGTTTGGTTTGGCTCAATTACACCAATTACGAGGCCGTGTGGGTCGCTCTCATCACCAAGCATATGCCTACCTACTGACACCTGAAGGCAAAAAGCTCACCTCTGATGCCCAAAAGCGCCTGGATGCCATCAGCCAAGCAGAAGATTTAGGGGCAGGCTTTACTCTGGCAACCCACGATATGGAGATTCGTGGTGCCGGTGAATTACTGGGTGAAGGCCAAAGTGGTCAGATGGAGCAGGTGGGTTACAGTCTCTATATGGAAATGCTGGAAAAAGCCGTACAAGCCATTAAACAAGGCAAAACACCGGATCTGGATAAACCTCTAAATCAAGGCATTGAAGTCAATCTGCGTATTCCAGCCCTGATTCCTGAAGAGTATCTGTCTGACGTCCATAGTCGCCTAGTGATGTACAAACGTATCGCTAATGCTAAGGACAATACAGAGATAAAAGAACTGCAAGTAGAGATGATCGACCGCTTTGGTCTGTTGCCTGAACCTTTAAAGAATCTCTTTAATCAAACACGATTAAAATTCAAGGCGGAGGAGCTGGGAATCACTCGTATCGATTGCGGTTCAGAAAGCGGGACACTGGAATTTGCAGCAGAGACTCAGGTTGAGCCCCTTGCCATTGTAAAACTGATACAATCAGCACCACAACGATATCGCCTAGAAGGCGCTAGCAAACTGAAATTTACTGACTTGATGGATAAACCTGAACGTCGCTTCAGTGTGATTGAAAAGCTGCTCACCCTATTAGTACCTAAAGCAGCCTAAACCTAAAGAAGTTAATTGTATGATAAGTCAAAAAATACTACGCATTCTTCTGCCCACCCTACTTCTAATGTTCACAAGCATAGAAGTGCAGGCGGGCAATCAAGGCCGCCACTATACCGTAGAAATGATTGTTTTTAGTTATGAAAATGATGATCCCAGCCTATCTGAGCAATGGCCAAAGGATCTGCATCTAGAGTTGCCTCCTTATTACAATGGGCTGCATAAACGCTCAAGCTTTAGCCGATCTAAACTGGATGAATTGGCCGCTGAATTAGCCTCGGGAGATACACCGGTAAAATCGGGAAAGGCCCCTCTGAGCCAAAAACAGATTCTTGATCTGAAAAAAGGTGTTACTGCAGATCGTTTTCTATTAAACAAAAGCCAATATATATTGGGCAATAGAAAGCGTCGCCTGGCTTATCGTAAGGATTTCCGTGTGTTATTCCATGAAGCATGGAAGATGCCTATCTATGGCAAGAAGCACAGTGTTCCAATTCGAATCCAAGGTGGTAAACGCTACAATGGTCGCTACGAGTTAGATGGCAGTATTCGCTTATCCGTTGCCCGCTATCTTCATGTGGATACACAACTGTTTTTATCAAAATTCCAGACAGCTACAGATCAGGGATCGTCCAGTTCCAAGCGAGTGCTTAGCCAGGTCATTCCAATGAAACAGTCCCGCAGAATGCGCAGTAAAGAACTGCATTATATCGATCACCCGAAGTTTGGCATTCTCATCCAATTTACCCCTTACCAACCGGCCAGTTAAATCGATTACTTATACCGATAGGTTCCCCCTAATTACTGAACAGTAATTAGGGGGGTTATATTTATACTTGAAACACAGAAACAGTTTTTCTTAATGTTCCCGCTTGATCAGATATATCCTGACAGGCCTGAGAGTTTCTTCGTACGGCCTCAGCAGCATCTTCCGTAATATCTCGAATCGTTACTACATTTTGTCCTACTTCGTTCGCTACACTGCTTTGCTCTTCAATGGCGGCAGCCACTTGATTGGTCATATCTGAAATTTCAGTAACATCGGCTGTAATGCCCGTCAATACGCTCTCAACCTGGGCTGCTTGATCACGACTGTTTAATCCATCTTGTCGGCAATCATGCATCAGTTCAACAATACCTTTAGTCTTCATCTGTAAGGATGAAATTATGCTGGAAATTTCCTCTGTCGCATCCTGTGTACGACCAGCCAACGCACGTACTTCATCAGCAACCACCGCAAAACCTCGTCCTTGCTCACCCGCTCTTGCGGCTTCAATCGCCGCGTTAAGTGCTAGAAGATTAGTTTGTTCCGCAATCCCCTGAATAACACCTAAAACAGAACCAATGGTTTCGCTCTCCTGAGCTAACTCCTCAACGGTACTCATTGACCCTTCAAGTTTGCCCGACAACCCCCTAATATGAGCAATGGCTGACCGCACCTGCTCTTGACCGGAGGTTGCATCATCGTGGGTTTGATTCACTTTAAAAGCGGCATTTTCCGTATTTCGAGCAATCTCTTCCACAGTGCTGACCATTTCCGTCATCGCTGCAGCGACTAAATCGGTTTCTACTTTCTGACGCTCTATATCAGAGGATGTTCTATGGGCTTCATTCGATAGCCCCTCTGCTGTATTGTTCATCGCATCAACAGCACGATTGACATTAGCAATAACCTTTTGAAAACCTACCAACATGGTATTCAAAGTATCGGCCATAGCAGCAATCTCATCGTTACCAGTGGCATCAACTCTTAAACTTAAATCCTGGCTTTGATGAATATTATGAATAGCTTGTTGAATTTTCTGTACAGGTAGAAATATTGAGCGTCCCACAAACCAAGCCACAATAGCGGTTATCAACAAGAGCCCAATAAAGAGAAGCACAGAAAGAACCTGCGCTTTATCCAAACTGTCGTGCAACAACTTATCCACTGTATCGATATTTTCCAGTAACAGTTTTTCGCTGCTTTGTACCGTTGTCCTCATTTCAAGACGAAAACCACTTTGACTATTCAAACCGAGTGTTTTGGCACCATCCACATAGGCGATAAATTTGCTTTGGTAAACCTTGGCTAAATTTAAAATATCTTGCCGTTGTCCCCCATCAATTGGTAGCCTATTTAACTGCTGTAACAGTGCTTGGTGCAATCCGTTAAACTTCTTTAGATATTTTAAATCACTGCGCAACATAAAGTCTTTTTCAGCTCGACGGAGCTGAAGCATTGTCACCAATACACTATCGGCATCAATGACTTTAAGCGCCGATTCGACACCATGCACTGCTGCCCTTAATTCTCCGGTTAATCCCGACTTATGATCAAACCCCATAGCTTCATAAGCATCAACGACTCGATGGAAGTTATTTTGATAAGTGGAGAAAGTTTCTGCAAGGGCGTCATGCGCAGGTAAACGCATATCATGATTATTTAATAAAGTTTCCAGCTCCTCTAAATCTGCATTTATTTGCTTAAACTGTTTATCAAATCGCTCCTGATACTTCTTATCTTTACGGGCTAAAAAGTCCTTTTCATGGCGGCGCAATGACAACATATCGGTCTGAAGCTGCATCGCAAGCTCCTTGCCATGACTTAACTCTTTAACTGTTTCCAAGGTAAACGAAAACAAGGTAAACATTGCCGCCATGGCGACAGCGACAATGGCCGCATTCAGTCTCAACTTGTGTCTAATTAGCATAGTGGGGGCCCTCATTAAAAAATGATTCTACGATCACTTTAGGTATGCAAATAAGTGTTTGATTATTCTTTAATAATCATCTGGAGTATCAACTCTACAGAAGCCATAACCAATTAGACTTTGTTACAGTTTTGTTACAGTCAACTACAAAATTACACCATCATATTAACCAAGTAAAATAGTCGGAGATAAAATTATCAAGTAAAAAAACCCAAGAATGCAAACACAGGTAAGCAATCCTTCATGATTTTAGTTTATCCATATAAAGAATGGTTCAGACGATAGGTTTTAACAAGACCATAAAAAACAGACACAAAAAAGCCCCTTAAACCAAAGCGTAAGAGGCAAATTAATTTACTGAAAAGAATTCAGACTTAATCGACTACGGTAGCATTTTCTTCCACATGAATAGGCTCTTCAGGTTTAACATTTTTCTTAGCACGGTACTCAATCAAAAAGTACAGCACTAAACCTGTTCCTAAGCCCCAAGCAGCACCATGTACTGCTAATACAACCCCCATCAAACCTGCAACCCCCATAGACGTTGCGTTATCGATTTGCTCTACTGCAACTGCGACACACAGGTACCCTGTGATCAACAAAGTAATAGACAGAGCAATCGGTAATACAGGTTTAAATAGAGTGATCAGAGGCAACATAAACAGAGCGATAAAACCGACAATCCAGAAAACACCGGCCCCTGAGTAAATAGTATCCATAGCTCCACGGCCATAGCGATAACGCTCTGCAATAGTAGCCATCACGCCGGTAAATAAAGGACCTGCCAAACCTGGGTAAGGCGCAAAGAAAGAGTGCATTAGATTACGTAAACCCGTGATGAGATGCACTCGATCGACATTTACTTCGATCTTTTCATCAGGACGTAAATGATCGACACGACTCAATAAACTCTGACCAACAATAATGTCACCAAAAGCGATGATATAAGCAATAATGGCCGTTGGAATTGCCGCAATCATTAAATCAATACCCGGCATACCAATACTGAACGGTAAATAGTCCCAAATAGCAGTAAAGTTAGGCGTTGAAATTCCCATTTCAACTTCAGGTAGCTTGTACTCCCCAACGCCCCAGCCGATAGCCATGGCAATTAACATACCCGGTACCATGCCATAACCGGCAATGGTTTTAGCCCAACGGTGCTCTTCAACCCAATCACGAAAAGACAGAGAAAAAAGAACAAAGGCAGTTACTAAACCACCAATGCCTAAAGATATTGGCGTATTGTAAGCTCGCCCACCCTCACTGATCTCACCAGTAATGGCAGCAATACCTGCCCCTAACAAAATACCGGCTTTTATAGAATCAGGAATCGTATTAATCAGCTTAGAACCAAGACGTGTCACTCCCATAAAGAGAAAAATAGCAGTAACCATCAGCTGCAAAGCCACTAAAGATTTAATCGCTTCTGGTCCTGGCTCAAATTGCCCAACAAATAAAAGAACAACAGGAATAGCCGGTGTAATCCAGCCCGGTACAAAAGGAACACCGAGTAAATTAGGTAGCATAAAGCCGATACCACAGACGACCACATATGCCAAAGCCACATCATAAGGTAACCCTAGGTATTTCTGCAGTAATGGAATCATGGCCATACCGACCACAAACATCACCATACCCTGAATAGTCTCAGCTAATTCCCAGCGGTAATGAATGATAGGTAAACGGATTTTAAATGGCCCTGCGGGCCAGTACGGATGTTCGTCTCCGTGATTACGTTTTGTCAGCACTGTCACACCTGCTAGTTATCAAATAGATTCACAATGGATGCTTTTTACTGTCTTTTCGCACCCGCAACATATTAGACATTAGTCAGATGTAAAAATGACCTACAGGTCACAATAGTGATATAAAAATCAAAGACTTATAGGTCACAAAACAACCTACCAGACGGAAGGCTAGATAAGATAAGGCTTAGACTAAACTCCAACAAAAATCATACAAACGTTTAAATTAAGAGATATCTAAATTAACACGAAAATAAACTCATAGACCAATGGACTAAACCTTTTCCCCTATAAAGAAAAGTGACTTATAAGTCTAAAATAAGAAGAACCTTATCAAGCCAACAACAGTCAAAAATTGAAAACCAAGCTTACACTCAGGAACATAAAATTTTCTCTCTGGCTTTTTTCTGTCCTTACGGGTGTTATGCTTAGGGTGTAGACACATCATTAAAATCTTACGAAACAGAGAGTTATAAATGGACAGCTTTAGCGCTCGCGCTGACCAACTATCAAACATCCTTCGACAAATGGAGCAATCCGCGGAAGATGATCAATTATTTGCGCTGGGGTATATGATTCCCCAATTAACCTTAGTGGCAGAGTATGTTGAGCCGGAAGACAACTTTGATGCCTGTTTTACCCAATGGCTCTATCAGGTTTTTGATGATGACAATTTAACGTCAGAAGACCAGCAGGAAATTATAGGCCTTTGGCAAGAAGCGCTTCGATTAGCAGGCTAATATACCGGCTCTCTGCTTCAGGGCAGGAGTGTAACAATGAATGATACAAATCTAGGTATTAGTACCATTATATCGCCGGAAGGCAGCCTTGAGATATTATCTCAAAGCGAAGTCAATAGACTGAAATCAACCTCTGAAAATGGTCAGTACGAACTACTCAGAGGTTGTGCTTTAGCCGTTCTAAATTGCGGTAGCCATACCGATGACAGTAAAGCGATTCTGGAACAAAATAAGAATTTTGATATCGAGGTACTGCAGCAAGACAGGGGCGTTAAACTTAAGCTGACCAAGGCACCTGTTAGCGCCTTTGTCGAGGGTGAAATGATTCGTGGCATTCGCGAACACCTGTCTTCGGTACTCAGAGATATTGTTTACGTCAGTAATGAAATTGAACACAACGCCCGTTTCGATTTAAACGACTCGGAAGGTATTACGAACGCTATTTTTCATATTCTGCGTAATTCAGGTACTCTGAAAGCCAGCTTAAAGCCCAGTATAGTGGTTTGCTGGGGGGGGCACTCGATCAGCCGTGAAGAATATAACTATACCAAGGAAGTGGGCCATGAACTTGGGCTCCGTGGGCTAAATATATGCACTGGCTGTGGCCCTGGTGCAATGAAAGGCCCAATGAAGGGGGCAAATCTAGCCCATGCCAAACAGCGTAATCCCAATGGCCGTTATCTAGGTATGTCAGAGCCGGGAATTATTGCAGCAGAGTCTCCCAATCCTATTGTTAATGAATTAGTCATATTGCCAGATATTGAAAAACGTTTGGAGGCCTTTGTGCGAGTAGGGCACGGTATCATTGTTTTTCCCGGTGGCGCAGGCACAGCAGAAGAAATACTGTACTTACTGGGCATTTTGCTTAACCCAGAAAACGATGACCTCCCTTTCCCTGTTATCTTTACCGGCCCTGAAAACAGTCGAGAGTATTGGCAAAAAATAGATCAATTTATCGGTCTCACCTTGGGTGCAAGTGCCCAGCAACGTTATAAAATTATTGTTAATAATTCGGAACGTGTCGCCCAAGAGATGATTTCAGGTATTGCCTTGGTTGAGCAATTCAGAAAAACCAACCATGATGCATTCTACTTTAACTGGCGCTTAAAAATATCAGAGGACTTTCAGCAACCTTTCGAACCTACACACGACAATATGGCAGCACTGAATATCAATTTAAATCAAGAAACTCATCTTTTGGCCGCTAACTTACGTAGAGCTTTTTCTGGTATTGTTGCCGGTAATGTAAAAGCACCGGGCATTACAGCTATTGAAGAGTTTGGTCCCTTCCAAATTAATGGCTCAAAGGAGATCATGGAACCTCTTGACGCTCTGTTACAATCTTTTGTACGACAACAACGCATGAAATTGCCTGGAACAGAGTATAATCCCTGTTACGAAATAGCTAAGTAGCTCTAGAAAGTACTTAAATAGCATTGATATTAGATAAGGAATCGATATGGCTACTCCTGCGTTGTAGCCATATTACGCTTTGAGGTCATAAATGGCAGATATGAATAAGCTGAAGGAAGATGCCCTTCGGCGAAAACAAGAATTTGAAGATAAAAAACGCTCTGAGGAATTTAGAAAGCAGCGCGATAGAAGCAATCGATCCAGTCACAAAAAACGTGATAGAGACGCTTCTGGTCGTGGTCGTAAGGGACAGGCCAAACCTGCTATGCAAGTCCGGAAAAAAGCTAAAAAGACCCCCATGCGCTGGGTTGTGGATATATTACTGGTGCTGGGAACCTTGTTAGTACTCATTATGCTTTTTAATCCTTATTAACAAATCATAAAGCCCTCAAAATGAGGTAATGGAATATCTCCAGCATCTTTGCAAAGCTGCCTTTCAAAGATGCTTCCTCCAAAATATAACGCCTCGACAAAAATGCCATATTCCTCGCCTCACTGGTTGGGAAGTACCCAAATGCTTTTGCTTAGGCATGTGCGTACCTACAATATCCAATAAAATTAACGTTTTTTCCCTATTCCCTCTAACCTTTGACCTTATATGCCGATACAATAAATTAAAGAACGATAAAACGTACAAGCGCTGGAACATAAGCATTCCTACAAAGAAACCAATATATCTAAAGGGATCCTAAATAGGGCATGGTTTGTTTCTCTGCGCAGCTGATATAAAGGGTGAATTGTGCCTTTTGATTTAATTCTTGCACTTCTAATCGGTATCATTTTTGGTTGGCTTCTGCTACGTCTATTCTCTGGCCCACAAACGGCTTCAGGCTCAAACACAGAGACTGATTTAGCTTCTGCGGAGCAAGCTAATTATCTTCAGGCAATCTTAGACACCACCGTTGACGGTATTATTTGTATTGACCCCAAAGGGCACATCATCCGTTTTAATCCTGCAGCCGAAAGGCTTTTTGGTTACAGCAGCCAAGAGATTATGGGCAAAAATATCTCTATGTTGATGCCTGAACCTTATCGTACTCAGCACGATAGTTTTCTTGAAAACTATATGTCTAAACGCAGTAAAACTCAGGAGTCCAGCCGAGCCGTTGGAATGGGAAGAGAGGTTATTGGCCTCAGTAAAGAAGGGCATACTTTCCCACTTTATTTAGCCGTCAGCGAAGTTATCACAGATGGACATATCTTTTTCACAGGTATTGTTCGGGATCTCAGTACTGAAAAACGTAACGAAAAAGCATTACAGAAAACCACCGATTATTTTAATGCCCTCATTAATAACTCCTCCGAATTATTAGCTATTCTTGATCCTGATGGCAATATTCTAGAGGCCAATCGCGCAGCCTTAAGCATGGTTCAACTCTCTAATACCAGCATAGAAGGACGTCCTTTTTGGCAAGGCCCTTGGTGGCAGCATGACCCACAGCAACAAGATAAGGTTAAAAATGCCCTAGAGAAGGCAAGACAAGGCATTAGTTCGCACTTTGAAGTCACTAATCTCAGCCCTTACGGTGAAACCGTACATATCGACTTTAAACTGACGCCTATTTTCAATAACGACGGTCAAGTGATCTTGCTGCTACCTGAAGGTACAGATATTACCGATCTTAAACATATTGAAGAAAAGTTATCCCGTACCCTAAGTGAGCAAGATACCATTCTCAACAGTCAGCCTAGTGGTGTTATTAAACTTGCAGAGGATACAACCCTACTCTATGCCAACCGAGGGTTTCGCGAAATTTATGATCTGCCCGATACTTTAGTCCAACCGGGACGACCGATACGTGACTTTTATTATTACATTGCCAATCGTGGAGATTTAGGTGCCGGGGATAAAGAGGCACTGGTCGCTGAAGCAATGGATAATCTTGAGAAAAATAAAAACTCCAGCTACCAAAGAAAACTATCTAACGGCAAAGTACTGGAAATCTACTCCAATGAAATGGCTGATTTAAATCGTATCCTCACGATTGTTGATGTAACACAACAAAACCAAGCGCAGGAGCAGATGTTCGGCCTAATGGGCTCCAGCCCAGTAGGTGCCGCTATATTGCGTAACGATGGCGAAATTGCCTATTGTAATGATGCACTTCTAAATCTTCTCAACTACACGAATGAAGAACTGTTAGGCAATAAAGCCTTGAGTCTTTTTGCAGAAAAGAATGATTTTCCTAAGATTATTCAAAAACTTAGATCCGTCGACAAGTTACTGGATATCGAAACACAACTATTAGATCGCCAAAGTACACCGCTGTGGGGCTTGTTGTCCGTTTATAAAACAACCTACGATGATGCCCCAGCTTACTTTGCATGGTTATATGATATTACTCAACGAAAGGAAGCAGAACAGGTTTTAGCCGATGCCAAAGAAGCCTCAGATAATGCCAATCAGATGAAAAGTGATTTCCTAGCCAATATGAGCCACGAAATCAGAACACCTATGAATGCCATTATCGGTTTAAGCCAGCTAGCCTATGAAAATAACCCAGAATCCAGCCAAGCTAACTATCTCGATACAATCCACCAATCAGCAAAGGGTCTCTTGGGTATTATTAATGATATTTTAGACTTTTCTAAAATTGAAGCCGGTAAACTGGATATTGAAACCTCTCCTTTTGATCTAGACGATGTGGTGGAATATCTCGCCCGAGTGATTAGCCTTAAAGCAGAAGAAAAAGGCTTGGAGTTACTTTTTTCCTTTCCAACCAATATTCCAAGATTATTGATTGGCGATTCTCTGCGCTTGGGTCAGGTATTAATTAATTTATGCACCAATGCGGTTAAGTTTACAGACTATGGTGAAGTGCTTGTCAGCGCTAAAGCTGAGTTATTAGATGATCAGCATATGCGTTTGCATTTTGAGGTGACAGACACTGGCATAGGTATGTCAGAAGAACAGCTTGGTGGACTATTCCAACCTTTTACTCAAGCAGATGCTTCAACTACCCGACGCTTTGGCGGCACAGGCTTAGGTCTCGCCATATCCAAACACTTGGTCGAGCAAATGCAGGGAGAGCTCAGTGTAGAAAGTATCGTAAAACAAGGCAGTTGTTTCAAATTTAGCATTACGTGCCAGCAGCAGCCCAGTGCGAAACAAAAGCCTATGCAACTGCATACTGTCTCAGATCTCAAAGTCCTCATTGTTGATGATAATCATCACGCAAGAGAAATTATCAGTAGCATCATTCAAAGTTTTGGCTATCAGGCCACTTTAGCCAGTAATAGTCAGGAGGCTTTAAGTCTTCTGTCAAATGCCCAGACTCAACAACAGCCCTTTGATTTGGCCATCATCGATTGGCAGATGCCAGATTTAGACGGTATTGAGCTCATCAAACAATATCAAACTTATGAGGGCTCAGATCATACTCAGTGCATTCTGGTTACCGCCCATGGTCGTCAATCTTTTGGCTGGTTACGTAAACAACCTGGTGTATCCGACCTAATTCTTAAGCCAGTCAACCCATCCGCTTTGCTGGACAGTATCGCCTATCTGTTTGGAGCAGAGCATATCCGTCGAGCAGGCTCTATCAGCATCAATAAACAATACTGTGAACAACTGACAGATATTTACAATGCAAAAGTACTGGTTGCTGAAGACAATCTAATCAACCAGCAAGTTGCTCAAGAGTTATTGGAAAAACGAGGTATGCAGGTCACTCTGGCTAATAATGGCTGGGAAGCAGTGGAATATTTAAAAGATTCTGATTTTGACTTACTGCTTTGTGATATCCAGATGCCTGTAATGGATGGCTATCAAGCCGCTCAAGAGATCCGTGAAGTGCTGAAACTGGACACCTTACCGATTATTGCCATGACAGCCAACGCAATGACCGGTGATAAAGAACGTTGTTTAGCGGCAGGGATGAATGAACATATTAGTAAACCCGTTGATCCTGATACCCTGACAGAAACCTTATTGCAATGGATACAACCGACAGGGCAAACACCACCTAAAACACTGGAAGCGGATAAGCAAGAAGAACAGAGCTTCAATCAAAACATAGATGGGCATCAGGACACTTCACACCCTAGCCTTCCTGATGAGTATTTATGGTTACAAGATATCCCAGGTTGTGAATTGAGTAGAGCATTGCACAAACTGGGGGAAGACCCTGAGCTTATGGCTGACTTACTGCAAGATTTCCTGCTCAATTACCATGATATTTTACCGACACTACAAAATATTCTGGATAATATGCCAGAGGCGGAACACAGTTTGCGTTTGGTACACACATTAAAAGGCTTAATGGGTACATTTGCCTTTACACAGGCAGAGGATGCAGCAACGCGATTAGAGCAAGCAATGAAAGCGGGCCAACAAGAGCATAGCCTGGCGGCTTATCAACAACTGGCTCAATCACTTGGCCCTATACAAGAGTTTTTGTTAGAGCAGCAGAATGAAACCTTTTAAGCATGGCTCTTATGCTAATCCCGATAACTCCTTGTAGATAAAGATGAGAAAAACATTGAACCTCCCTTGGTGTATGCCAAAAATGATTAACCGATCTTTGATAGAGAGTGACAGGATTCAATACTTGAGGGCCAAACTCAAACGCTCCAATTCGCTCTCATTAGCAGTTAAGCCAAAGCGTAACCAAGACTCCTGTGCAAAGTACCGCACCCAAACCCCCTGTTGAGCTAATTTCTTTTGAACGTCTTTTGCCTCAGGATGATAACAAGTATAAAACAGGGGAGTAGAACCTATCTTCTCCCCGAGCCCATCTAAGGCTTGCTCTTGCAGTAACATGAATGCTTGCAAACGCTTTCGACTCTGTTGCTGCCAGGTAGTATCTGTCAGCATCTTTTCCGTTAGAAAAGAGGTTGTCCCACTCAAGTGCCAAGGGCCGAGCTGTTTTTTAATCCAATGGATATTCTCTGGGGCGGATAAAACAAAACCGCTACGAATACCCGCTAAACCAAAAAACTTACCCACCGAACGCAGAACAAAAACACCAGGTAACTGAGCATTTTTACTTATTGAACAATTCATACGCTGGTCATCAGTCAAAGCATCCATAAATGCTTCATCAACAATTAACCACCCCCCCTTCTTTGCCAGCTCTTGTTGGGCTAACAGTAACTCTTGCCGTGAATATAATCGTCCCGAAGGATTGTTAGGGTTAATTACAATCACCACATCACTTTGCTTAGCAACCTGCTCAAGGGAGTCCTCTTGATAGCTTTTCACTTGATGACCTGACTTATGCCAACACCAAGCATGCTCAGCATAGCCCGTCGTCGGTACAGCAACGACAGAAAAAGGGCGTAGTCTGGGCAATAATTCAATTATTTGCTGTGAGCCATTAACAGGGTATATAGAGGGTTGTTGATAATATTGACCTGCAACCCTCAGCAAAGAAGTATAGCTTTCAGGCAAACGAGCGAAGTACTCATTAGGAATAGAGGGAATAGGCCAAGGGTTGGGATTTAAACCCGCAGATAGGTCTAACCAAGGCCCGCTAGAATGAGAAGAGTCAGTGTGAGAAAAAGCGACCTGAGCACGTTCTAAATCCCCTCCATGTAATGGTGGTTGAGAAAAATCGACAGGCTTCATAGATAAATTACTCGATATAGCACTACGACACCGCTTAACAATAGCAACCACATCCACAAACTCTTTTTAAGCAATTTAATGGTGGCCAATAGATCCATAAGATCAGGGTCCTCTCCTAAACCTAAAATAGGACGCTCTTTCCATGCCCCATGATAAGTATCACCTCCTCCTAAGCGCACCTCTAAAGCACCTGCCCCAGCTGCCATAACAGGCCCAGCATTAGGACTCTCCCAAGTACCACCCTGTCTCTGCCAACATCTTAACCCCGTATACCAGCGACCACATAGACAATAGATAAAAGCGGCTATTCGGGCAGGTATATAGTTTAAAATGTCGTCCAACTTGGCTGCAGCCCAGCCAAAATGTAGGTATTGGGCTGTTTTATACCCCCACATAGCATCCAATGTATTAGCAAAGCGGTATAACAACACCCCAGGAGCACCTGCAACAGCAAACCAAAACAGGGGGGCATAAATAGCATCACTGCCATTTTCTAGACCGGATTCGATAGACGCTCGCACAACCCGCATCCGGTCCATATCACCCGTATCCCGACTAACAATCCAGCCAACCTTGTTTCTCGCCTCCATTAAGTCTCCTTGCTGTAAGGGTTTATAGATCCAATACAGATGTTGAATCAAACTATTTGCCCCCAAAGCAAAATACAAGGCAATAGCATTAAGCACTACCCAAAGCAAAAACGGCCAAAGACTCAAATTACTTAGACTACCATCCCCAAAATCAGTGATCATGGCGATCAGAATCAGTGGCAGAGGTAAAACCAATAAACACCAACTCCATAAACCTAAAATACGTTTCGATTTTTTCAGCCGATCTTTTTCTTTTGCGATAATATTGGGGTTTTGACATTTTTCCAGCCACGATGCTAAACGACCAAATCCCACTAATGGATGGCAGTGAGGCAACTCTCCAAAATATCGATCCAAGCCCCAACCTAACCACAAAGACAATAAAATGATCTCAGGGGCAAAAAACAACATAAATATCTGCGTCCTTCCTGTAACAACACGATAAAAGCGTGATAAAAAGTACGATTAAAAAACGAGCCAGATTCAAACCAGCATAAAGATAAAAGTGCGCTATTATAGCCTGTCGTCCACAGACGCTAAGTAATTTGTTGTATTGATAGGATTTTTTATGACCTCATCCACACTGATGATTCAAGGAACAACGTCCGATGCGGGCAAAAGCGCCGTCGTTACAGGCCTATGTCGCCTACTTGCTCGAAAAGGCATTAGCGTTGTTCCCTTTAAACCGCAAAATATGGCCTTAAACAGTGCGGTTACCGTGGATGGTGGTGAAATTGGCCGGGCCCAAGCAGCCCAAGCTCAGGCCTGTTTTCTAGCCCCTCATACGGATATGAACCCTATTCTACTGAAACCCAACTCGGATACCGGTGCTCAGGTTATTATTCAGGGTAAAGCCATCACCAATATGAATGCGCGGGTATACCATGATTATAAAGCGGAGGCGATGAAAGCTGTACTGGATAGCTACAAACGCTTGCAACAAGAATATGATGTTATTTTAGTGGAAGGGGCCGGTAGTCCCGCAGAGATTAATTTACGGGATCGCGATATCGCGAATATGGGATTCGCAGAGGCAGTGGACTGCCCCGTTCTCATTGTTGCCGATATAGACAAAGGAGGCGTTTTTGCTCACCTAGTAGGCACCCTGGATCTTCTATCCCAAAGTGAACAGGCGCGCACTTTAGGCTTTGTTATTAACCGCTTTAGAGGTGATATCAGCCTATTACAGCCCGGTAATGATTGGTTGGAACAACGTACTAACAAACCTGTTTTATCGGTTATCCCTTATCTACATGGCCTTTGTCTTGAAGCAGAAGATGGCGTTAACCAAGCGCCGGATCGAGCCAATACAAAAGAAAATCTACGCGTCGTCGTACCCGTCTTCCCCCGTATCAGCAATCACACAGATTTTGACCCATTACGTCATCACCCACAGGTAGATTTTCACTTTATTCCATCGGATAAAACACCGCCTCCTGCAGACCTGATTATTCTACCCGGCAGTAAAAGCGTCCAGTCCGATTTAAAGTGGCTAAAAGAACAAGGTTGGGAGGACTATTTGCAACGTCACTTAAGGTACGGCGGTAAACTATTAGGTATCTGTGGCGGTTGGCAGATGCTCGGCCAATGGCTCCATGATCCAGAAGGTATAGAAGGCCTACCAACCAGCATGCAAGGTTTAGGTTATTTAGAAACAGAAACGACCCTAGAAAAGATCAAACAGTTAAAAAATACTCAGGGTGAGTTATTACTTTCTGAACAAAAGATAGTCAAAGTAGAGGGCTATGAAATTCATGCAGGTATAACACAAGGTTCAGCCCTTGAACGACCATTACTAAGGCTCAAATCTGGCCCTGACGGTGCCATATCAGAAGATAATCAAATAGCAGGCTGTTACCTGCACGGTTTATTTGATGCCCCTGAAGCTTGCCAACAATTATTACGCTGGGCGGGGTTGGAGCAAGCAGACACCTTGGATATAAAAGCCTTATACGACCACTCTATTGAGCGTATGGCCGATGCGATAGAAAACAGCTTTGATCTAAACCAACTAGAGCAGCTACTAACACTAGAACCAGGAAGATTAAATACAAGAGCGCTTTAAGGATGACTGCAAAGTATCACTATAGCTAACAACACAATTTCGCCCCAAGGATTTAGCGCGGTTCAAAGCTAAATCCGCCTCCTTTATCAGCCTTGCGAATGTGGCCTCATCAGCTTGACAGCTGCTAAGACCAAAACTAACAGAGATATGAAATGTCTGATTTTTCTCTGATAAGTTACCCAAGACAATGGCTCTCTGTTGAATACGAATACGTAGCCACTCAGCTTCTTTTAATGCCTCATTTTCATCCATATCCATAGCAAACAGTGCAAAAGACTCCCCCTCCATTCGTGCGACCCAGCGTTGCTTATCGCTCCATTGTTCCAATAAGTGAGCCACGTCTTTCATAGCTTGATCACTAGCCAAATAACCGTACTGTGCACTAATCTGCTTATAACGATCAATATCCAATAAAATCATACTGACAGGATGATCAGAAAGTACCTGCCCTTGTACCATACCTTGGCACTCTTGCTGAAAAGCATCCTGACGCAATAAACCTGTTAAACCGTCATAGCGTTGCAGGTATTTCAATTCATCATGAATCAAATCCATTTCATCCGTTTTGGTTTTTAATTCATTAAGGTTTAATAATGCTCGTTTCTGCCACTTATTCCATTCAAACTCTAATTTTTGGTTAAGCTGTTCCAAATATCGGTGGGCCTTAGCTCTTGTAACGGCCAGAATTAAAAGTTGAGCAATAATAAAGCCAACAAAACAGATTGGTAGCCAATCACCACCTAAAATAAACTGATAATAAACTAAAATATCATGTAGCCCTGCAGCGAAACATAGCCCTATTGAAGCTAATGCGGGCCATATAACGTTAGACTCCTTCCAGCTAAAGCGTAATAAATAGAAGGATATTAGGCAGACTAATATTATATTTAAATACATGTGCGGTGTTTCTAACCAAATCAAACTTGATTCAGGTATTATCAACCAGCTCGGGGCCAGTACCAATAAATGGAACCAAAGAAATCGATAGACAGCTATAGGAAATTCAACTCGGTAGTAACCCTGCAACCAGATGGCCCAGCAAGGTACCAATACACTCTGTGCTAATAAGTTTATCCTCAAAGCCCAAGCCCATTCCACATCAGAAATAAACCAGCTTAAAACCATATAACCATCACTAAAGATGTATAACATCACAGAAAAACTAAATAGACTTAAACACCAAAGACCATTTTCATAACGATATCGTACTAAATACTGCAATAAAAATAAGACTCCTGCGATACCCGATAACGCTCCAGCCAAAGCTTGAGTTATTTCTTCTCCAGCAAATTTATTTTCAATAACGCCCGTATCACCTAATAAAATATTCCGTGTAAGTGCCGTATCTGCATCAATTAGATTTGCTACCTGTAATATTAAAACACCTCGATTATGATCAAGTGGTAAACGGGCAATCCTATGTCCTTTATAAGCATGAAATAATTCGGGCTTATCTGTGGTAATGCCACCATAAGCGATCAGTTGATTGTTCCAAAATAGCTTAAAGGCCGTTGAGAGTTCAGGAATAAATAGAGAAACAGGCTGAGCAGGTAAGTTCCTTAATTCAAGTACAAAGGTTCCATAACAATTTTCTTTTGATGTTTTTACTATCGGTTCAGGTAAACGAGATTGCGTCAAAACCTTAGAGCAATTCAGCAATCCTTGTGGAAAAACCACTGAGCTAGGAATAGATAAATGAGTGAGTTTATTTAAATCCACAAGTTTTTGAGGATAAAAAAGCCACTCCCCCTTTAAAGGAAGAGGCTCATTAGAGTCAAACTGCCAATGTTGAAAATCCATCACACCATTACGAGCACCATCAGCGTTCGCATGGGCAGGTACCAGACTATTGAAAGCCAGGATGATGCCACCCCATAAAAATATTCTTATATAATCCAACCAAAGTATTTCGATGTTCCTAGGCCAAAAACCAGAGAGTATGCTGGTATTTCCTCGATAACTTTTTGTTTGGGTGTTTATCATTATTTCCACTTTACTGTTTCACAGAAGTGTTATTAGAAGGCGAAAACAGACGAGGCTGAGATACCGTTCTCTTTTGCTGACTTTTTTTTCTCTGATGGTGTAAGTCATCGGCAGCTTTTGCTAACAGAGCATCTAAAGAGGAAATTCCCTGATCATTTACAGCAACCCCCATGGATACTGAAAAACGAAACATCTCTTCTGGCTGACTTAAAATAGGTATTTGAATACGGGAAATATCGGCCTGTATTTTCTGAGCAAGGGCTACAGCGTGAGCGTGATCCGCTCCTCCTAACCAAAAAACAAATTCATCACCGCCATAACGAGCGGGAATCCAATCAAAATGTCCATCGCAGGCTAAAACAAGTTGTTCTGCCACCTTGCAAAGTACGCCTTCTGCAAAGTCACGGCCCAGATGATCATTGATTTGTTTGAAATGATCCACATCTATCATTATCACTGCAAAGCTAATACGGTGATTGCGCTCAAGACGACGCGCAATTTGTTGAAAGAAATAGTGTCGATTGACTAAGCCAGTCAAACTATCCTCACTCACCAGTTTTTTATGTTCCTTTTTTTTCTGCTCTAATGCCTGTACTTTTTGTTTCAATGTTTCTTTATAGGACTCTATGGCCCCTTCTGCCTCTTGAGTTGAGGCCTGTAAAGACTGATTCAAATCCAAAATACGTACTTGCTCTTGTGTACGATAAAATGTCAGAAAACCGATTTTCGCGACCAAAAAAACTAAGACACCAATACCTAAGACACCATCCCCTTCAAGCCAACCTAAAAATAGACTTAGATCATGGAATATGCTGACTAATAGAAAAAATGCACCAAAAGCTAAAATACGGATACCAGGTCGATTGAGAATAAACAGGTGCAACATAATCCATATGGATAAAAGCATACAAGCACACATATAGATCAGGAAAAAGTATAGTAACTCAGTAAACAAAACACTGGGGGTCAGCAGGATGACAAGGGCCATTCCTCCGGATAGCCACAGTAAATATTTGACCGGCCAGCGCTTCACGTCATCGCGATATAAAGCAGCTAACCAATTCAGAAATAAAGGAATGGACGCAGAAAAACCAATGTACTCCAAGCGAACAGCAACTTGCCAGGGAAATGAGCCAAATAGAGTAGCAAAACTCCCCAAGCCTGTTGTACCTGTATACCCCGCTAACACTAAAGAAAACAGTGCAAGCCACAGTAGTGATTTATGTTCAGGCACTAGAAAAAATTCGATTAACATTAAACTGCCAGCCAATAATGCTAAACAGATAACCACACCTTCTATTAAGGTATTTGTACGATAAACACTCTGCCAGTAGTCATACGGTGCTAAAATCATGCTTTCATGTACACCACCACGGGCATGGCCATAGTTACTCACCTGCAGTGTTAACCGAGCCTCTCCTGCAAGCTGACCGATATAAACAATCTTATTACCAAAGTAGCCCTTTTCCTGTCCCGACATTACTGTCGTATTTCCTCCTGTGGCAATCTCTCTATCACCTAAAAATAATCGAAAACTATTTTTAACTTCCGGTATAAATAAACCTAAATCAATCTTCTCTGGGATATGAGTTAATTCTAAGGTATAGGTAGTCACATGCCGTCGGGGGCCAGGTGGCTGCCAAATATCGGGAAAAGTAACAGGAATAGACCCTGATAAATTTTGCTCCACTTCCGTAGGATGCAATAGCTGGTCAGGAAAGCTTAGCCACTCACCTGATAAAGGTATTGGGCTACTGGTTTGAGGGTACCAAAAAGTCAAAGACATAAGACCGGCTTTGGCTTGTAGAGAAAGAGTCTTCGAAGCGTCTTTATTCATACTTAAAGTAAAATAAGCACTAAGTACTAATAAGAGACTGATGTAAGCAAAGCCACTCAACAAACCGCGATCCATACGAAATTGCTTCATTCCTACCCCAAGCAGGTTAATAAAAGAGCGCCACGAATCTAGCATAGAACCATGTTAAGAAAAACATGCTTATTTTTTGAATCGCCAAATAAAAATACATCAGCCCTTTACCTAATCGCCCGCCAAGAAATAAGGCCAAACCCTCTTTTGAAAGGTTCATTTGAACACTTAAACAAGCACTAATGACAATAAATTCACCTGCTATTTGATCGATAATTAATTTTCTTTTCTACCCACCAACCTCTCTTTGATACAATTTCATCTTTTTATATCAGGCACTTTTTATGCAAACTCGAACATTACGCTCCGATGTCATGTTATTAATTACCGCAGCAATATGGGGGTTTGCCTTTGTGGCGCAGCGCTTAGGTATGGACTATGTGGGGCCATTTACCTTTAATGCTGCTCGCTTTTTCCTGGGAGCCCTCTCCTTATTACCTTTACTGCTTATTTTAAAAGCTCAAACACCCACCCCAGCCAAAGACGGTAAATGCATCAAGCTATGGCAAGGCGGACTATTAGCCGGTTTGTTATTATTTATGGGCTCAACATTTCAACAAGTGGGACTACAGTACACCACAGCGGGCAATGCCGGTTTTATTACTGGACTCTATATTATTATCGTGCCAATACTGGCACTCCTTTGGGGGCAAAAGACTGGTAAACATACTTGGTTTGGTGCGTCTATGGCTGTTATCGGACTTTATCTACTCAGTGTGACCGATGATTTCACCCTAGCCTATGGTGATCTGCTCCAGCTGATTGGTGCAGTATTCTGGGCAGGGCATGTACTACTGATAGGCTGGCTATCCCCACGTATGGATGCTTTACGGCTTTCTGTTATTCAATTTTTTACTTGTGGCAGTATCAGTTTATTAGCCGCTCTTGTGATGGAAGAACCCAACCTGAATAGCCTAGCACAAGCATGGCAACCTATCGCTTATGCCGGTTTATTATCCGTTGGCGTCGCTTATACCTTACAAGTGATTGCTCAGAAAGAAGCTCCCGCATCACACGCCGCTATTATTTTAAGTCTGGAAGCCGTATTTGCCGTTATCGGTGGTTATCTATTCCTGAATGAACTACTAAGCATAAAAGGCCTTATTGGTTGCTCTTTGATGCTTGCCGGTATGCTAATCTCTCAGTTTGAACCTAAAAGTAAGCACCAAGTAGAGACCCTTCACTAGAAGAATCTATTCCTTATGTACTGCCGGGCCTTTTAATATTTGGGGCAACCCGGCAGTTACAAAAATCACTTGATCGGCCACAGCAGCTATACGTTGATGCAAACGCCCAGCTTCATCCACAAAGCGCCTTGCCAAAGCATTATCCGGTACAATCCCTTGGCCCACCTCATTACTGACCAGTATTAATTCACCTTCTATTCCCTTTGACAGATACTCTATTAACTCTTGCTGTCGCTTAATCAATTGTTCTTCATCATCAAGTAATAACACATTGGTTAACCACAATGTTAAACAATCCAATAAGACACAGCCTTCTGGTGTATACATTTGTAAAATAGGGATAATATCCAAAGGCTCTTCAGTAAAGGGCCACTCTTGGGGGCGACTCTCTTGATGATGAGCGACCCGTTTAGCCATTTCCTGATCCCACACTTGGGCTGTGGCAAGATAATGCACGGGTAGGTCCGAAACCCCAGCTAATTGTTCAGCTAAAGCGCTCTTCCCAGAACGAGCCCCACCTAAAATAAAACGTATCACCTCATAACCCTCTATACTTAATTTCAATTAAAAATATCAAAAGACTTTTTACTTAGGGCATCGACATTGAACTTTCTAATAAACTATCTTTCTTATTCATTAGCAAAGACTGCTCTATTGGTGTTTATCGCTACTTGTATAAGGAATCTCATGTGAACTATATCACTCACCTATTAACCGGCGTAGCCCTATTATTCTCAGGTTTGCTTTGGGCACAACAACCGGAAAAACCTCATATCATTGTGCAAGCACAAGCCAGTGAATATGTATTACCGGATCAGGTAACCCTGAACTTAACCATTGAAAATGTTAGCCCTCACTTAAACAAAGCACGTGACAATGTAGAGCAACGCAGCAAACAGCTACTACGGGCTATTCGTCGTTTTAATTTGGAAGATAGAGATATAGAAGCGGGACAAATTCGAATTAAACCAGAGTACCGCTGGGAGAAGAATAAGCGAAAACAGATTGGCACACGGGTTAGCCGTATGATGCGCTTTAGAATTCGCAATCTAGACGAATATCCTAACATTTTAGATGCCGTATTCTCAGCCCGCATTGATTCCATGGCTCAAGTCAGTTTTGATCATAGCCAAGCGGATACCTTGCAAGAAAAAGCATTGGATCAAGCCATTCTGAATGCCAAACAAAAAGCCCAACGTATGGCTCGCCAATTAGGGCAACGCATCGGTCGAGCTTATAGTATTGAAGAAGTAAACTACCATGCCCCTATGCCTAGAGCGATGGGTAAACAGATGATGATGGCCGATAGTGCAGGCAATACTGAAGCCGACTATCAACCAGGAGAGATCAGCTTTCAAAGTCAGGTTAAAGTGATTTTTTATCTGCAATAGGGATAAATAGGCTGGAGGCTGGAGGCTGGAGGCTGGAGGCTGGAGGCTGGAGGCTGGAGGCTGGAGGCTGGAGAACATATTAAAAAACCGTCTATGCTTGAGAGCAATAGACGGTTTTTTTGTTCCCCTCGCCCAGCCAGTAATAACCACTAGCTAGGCATTAGCAAAAAATTAAATCTTTGCTAAACCTCTGGCCAAATCAGCTTTGATATCTTCCAGAGTTTCTAAGCCTACGGCGATACGAATCAAACCATCGGTTACACCGGCCTGATCACGCTCATCCTGACTAATACGACCATGGGTCGTTGTTGCTGGATGGGTAATGGTAGATTTCGTATCTCCCAGATTTGCCGTAATTGACATCATCTGAGTATTATCAACCACAGTCCAAGCCGCTTCTTTACCACCACGTACTTCGATAGACAGAACAGCACCAAAAGCGGTTTGCTGCTTTTTCGCCAACTCGTGATCGGGATGTGATGCTAAGCCCGAGTAATTAACTCGCTCGATCTGAGGTTGTGCTTCCAGCCACTGTGCTAGCTCTAATGCACTCTCACTGTGAGCCTTCATACGCAAGTTCAGCGTTTCTAAACCCTTAAGGAATACCCAAGCATTAAATGGGCTCAGACTTGGGCCACAGGTACGGACAAAACCCATCACCTGTTCCATATCATCATTACTGCCCACAACAACACCACCCACACAGCGTCCTTGGCCGTCTAGGTATTTAGTTGCAGAGTGAATAACAATATCTGCACCTAATGATAGGGGCTGCTGAAGCGCTGGTGTGCAGAAACAGTTATCCACAACCAGTTTAGCCCCTTTACTATGAGCAATATCCGCAATCTTAGCGATATCTGCCAGCTCACATACAGGATTTGACGGCGTTTCCAGAAAATACAACTTGGTTTTTTCTGTGGCAGCATCTGCCCAACCATCCAGGTCTCGTAGACCCACATAACTGATAGAAACACCAAATTTCTTTAGGTATTTCTCAAACAGGTTAGTGGTTGAGCCAAAAATATTACGAGAGGCAACAATATGGTCTCCAGCTTCCATAAGTGCCATACAGGTACTCAGAATCGCAGCCATACCAGAAGCCGTTCCTACCGCACGCTCACCACCTTCCAGTGCCGTAATACGCTCTTCAAACATACGTACGGTTGGATTGGTGAAACGTGAGTAAACATTGCCCGGCACTTCACCAGAGAAGCGAGCTGCAGCTTCAGCCGCCGAACCAAAGACAAAGCTGGAGGTTGGGTAGATCGCCTCACTGTGCTCACCTTCATGAGACCGGGTCTGACCAGCACGCACACCTAAGGTCTCTAGACCCCACTCCTGAGCCTCGATATCAAAATCAGGCATGATTAATCCTCAGTCACATCATTATGCATATCAATCACAGCATCAACCTTTGGGCTCGCATCTGCTTTGGCATCATCATTACGCTCAGCCTCAATGCGATCAAGATAGGCTTGATCAATATCGCCAGTGACATATTCTTTGTTGAACACAGAACAATCAAAAGCGTCTAATTCAGGATTACTTTCCAGGCCACAATCAATCAAGTCACTGAGCTCTTGATAGATTAACCAATCGGCACCTATCAGTTCCGCGACTTCTTCATCGGTACGACCATGAGCAATCAGCTCATCTGCAGACGGCATATCGATACCGTACACGTTAGGGTAACGTACTGCAGGTGCTGCAGAAGCAAAGTAAACGTTTTTAGCACCGGCATCACGGGCCATCTGAATGATCTGCTTACAAGTGGTGCCTCGTACAATGGAGTCATCCACTAACAGAACATTGCGACCTTCAAATTCAAGATCGATGGCGTTCAGCTTCTGGCGAACAGATTTCTTACGTTCCTGCTGACCCGGCATGATAAAGGTACGGCCGATATAGCGGTTTTTAATAAAACCTTCACGGAAAGTAACGCCCAAATGGTAAGCCAATTCCAGAGCAGAGGTACGGCTGGTATCCGGGATAGGAATAACAACATCAATACCGTGATCAGGATTATCCCGAGCAATCTTCTCAGCCAGCTTCTGTCCCATACGCATACGAGATTTATGAATGTGGATACCATCCATAATAGAGTCTGGACGAGCCAAATAGACATGCTCAAAGATACAAGGACGTGGTGTTGGGTTATCGGCACACTGCTGTGTGAAGATATTCCCCTCTAGGTCGATAAAGACCGCTTCACCTGGAGCAATATCACGCTCCAGTTCAAAGCCCAGCACATCCAGAGCCACACTTTCAGAGGCCACCATATACTCGGTGCCTTCAGCAGCATCACGCTTACCAAAAACCGCAGGACGAATGCCAAACGGGTCACGGAAAGCCACCAGACCTAGACCACTGATCATAGCAATAGCGGCGTAGCCACCACGGCAGCGGCGATGTACACGACGAACCGCATCAAAAATGTCTTCAGGATTCAGCTGTAAACCTTGTTTGCCCAATTCATGGGCAAAAACGTTTAGCAAAACTTCTGAATCGGAAGTCGTATTAATATGACGCAAGTCTGTTTTGAATAACTCTTCCGCCAAATCTTTAGAGTTGGTCAAATTACCATTATGCGCCAGTGCAATACCGTACGGCGAGTTCACGTAAAACGGTTGAGACTCCGCTTCACTAGAAGAACCTGCTGTCGGATAACGAACATGACCAATACCCACCTTACCATGCAAACGCTGCATGTGACGGGTACGGAAAACATCGCGCACTAAGCCGTTACTCTTACGCAGGAAAAAACGACCATCCTGGCAAGTCATCATACCGGCAGCATCCTGTCCACGGTGTTGTAGGACAGTTAAGGCATCGTAAATTGCCTGATTTACACTGCTATTGGCAACAATGCCGACGATTCCGCACATCGAAAATCACCTCTTGGGGGTTATATCACTTCTGAATCAAACGAATAGGTAATCAGCCGAATTAACTCAACTGATTGTCAATCAGGCCAGCAGCCTGATCCCGTAACTCTTCCAACATAGGAATAAACTCGGATTGCGTCCACCAAGGTTCTTCAACCAGTGGCGTCAAACTCATCAGGGTAACAATAATTAACAGAATTGCTACGCCCCTTAGACCACCAAAAATCAATCCTAAGAACCGGTTAAAGCCACCAAAACCAGAGGCAGAAACCAGTTGATTTGCAGCGCGAGAAAATATAGATCCAGCAACCATTACCACGATAGCAATAGCCACAAAAGCCAGACTGATTCTGACCGTTTCCTGTTCGATATAAGTACTGAATAATTCAGCAATTTCGGGAGCAAATAAACGCCCCAACATAATGGCTCCTATCCAGGTAATAAGCGCAACGGCTTCTCTCACCATTCCCCGGATAAAACCAAACAAGGCCGATATCAGTAAGATGACCAATATCGTCCAATCAATCCAAATTAGATTACCAATCGCTTCCATCACTAACGTACATCCGCCATAGCATCATAACTGACCATAATTGCAGAGATAGAAAACTCTTTTTTCAGCCGCAGTTTAATCTGTTTTGCTTTATTTGGATCGGTAAAAGGGCCGGAATATACCACAAAATAAGCCTGCTTTTGTCGCACATAAGAGCGCAACCCGGCCTTTCGTAGGCGATCCCGTAATCTTAAAGCATAAGGTTCTGCTTTAAAACTCGCCGCTTGCAATGTCCAAGAAGCCAGAGTATTGCGATCCGTTAAACCTGACTGCCAATTCTTCCGCTTAGGCATATCTTCAACTATGGCTTCTGGTGCGCCTCCAGATACAGGATTTTTAACCTTGATTTCAGGCTTTTCTGGAGCATCAGGAATAGAGGTGGTTGTTTGGGCGAGCTGAGGACGCTGTCCTCCATCCAACAGAATTGGCAAAAAAATAACAGCAATAGAAACAACAATAATGGCACCGATAATACGGTGTTTCAGGCCATACTTCACGGGAGCAACCGCTCTTTAATAGCCAAAACACCGGCAACCGTAAAGAAAGAACCAAAGACAAGCACTTGGTCATCATCAGAGGTATCTTGCAAAACCTGTGTAAGAGCCTGCTCTACATCGGTAAAGCCATGACAATCCTGACACCCCGACTGATGAAGAGTATTGATAATACGCTCGACGGGTGTAGCGCGGGGAACATCTAATTCAGCCACATACCAGGCATCAAAATAAGGCGCCATAATCTGTAAAACAGATTCAACATCCTTATCATCCAGCATACCAATCAGGGCCACTCGTTTACCCCTAACCGCTTTTTGCTGCAGTTGATTAGCCACATAGTGAGCCGCATGAGGGTTGTGGGCCACATCCAATAAAAAGCGACCGATTTGTTGCATACGCCCTGTTAAAGAAGCTTTCTGAATTCCCTGATAAATAGCCGCAGTTGATACGGGGTATTTTAATAACTTAACGGCCTGAATAACCGTAGCAGCATTATCAGTTGGCAAAACAGGTTTTGGCAAAGCCAGATACTCTTCTGTCACATCACCAATAGACGAAAGCGCTTGCCAACACCAAGTATTCGTATGGCCAGCAGTAGAAGCATCCTCTATCTGCCAATGATATTCCTGACCTAGCTGATAGATACCAGCAACACCTATCGCTTCTGCATGCGCTCGTACAGATACAGGGATATTTTCTGCCTTAGAGCCGATCAAGACAGGAATATTGGGTCGGAAAATGCCAGCTTTTTCTCGGCCTATCTGCTCTAAATCCGACCCTAACCAACTCTCATGATCCATGGCTACTGTTGTAACAATCGCCAAATCCGGATCAATGAGATTTGCCGCATCCAAGCGGCCACCTAGACCTATTTCCAAAATGGCAAAGTCGGGCTTTTGATCGGAAAAGATCAAAAAAGCTGCTAACGTACCAAATTCAAAATAAGTTAAGCTGATCTCTGCTCTAGCTTGTTCAATACGAGCAAAAACGTCACATAGCATCTCATCTGAGACAGGTTCACCACCCAGACAAATACGTTCGTTATAGTGCAAAAAGTGAGGTGAGGTGAAACTCCCCACCTGATATCCGGCATGACGCAGGACTGAATCCAACATTGCAACCGTCGAACCCTTGCCATTTGTGCCAGCCACTGTGATTACCTCACAGGGCAATGACTGCACATTAAGACGCTGGGCAACCTGTCGTAACCGATCCAATCCCAAATCAATTTCTGAAGGATGCAAAGCCTCCAGATACGCCAGCCATTCATTCAAGCTAGCATTATGAATATCAATACCGGAATTCATAGCTAATTAATCCGCAACCACTTCAAGTTCACCAGCCGGCATATCGGTCAGTTTACGTAGAATAGAGGATAGACGCTCACGTAACTCATGACGGTGTAGAATCATATCCACTGTTCCGTGTTCTAGCAAAAACTCACTACGCTGGAAACCTTCAGGTAGTTTCTCACGTACCGTTTGCTCGATCACACGGGGGCCAGCAAAACCACATAAGGCAAACGGTTCTGCAACATTAAGATCACCTAGCATGGCCAAACTGGCTGACACACCGCCATATACAGGGTCTGTCAGTACAGAAATATAAGGAATACCGGCCTGTTTTAGCTTTTCCAGTGCAGCACTAGTGCGTGCCATCTGCATCAGAGAGAACAAAGCTTCCTGCATACGAGCACCGCCACTGGCGGAGAAGCAGATAAAAGGAATACCTTCAGCCAAGGCTAGTTCAGCCGCTTTAACAAAGCGCTGACCAACCACGGACCCCATAGAGCCACCCATAAAGTTAAACTCAAAGGCGCAAGCAATGACTTCAACATCATTGACCGTACCACGTATAACCACTAGAGCATCTTTCTCTTCGGTGCTCTTCTGTGCAGCAGATAGACGGTCTTTATACTTCTTTGAGTCTTTAAATTTTAGGCGATCTACTGGCTCAATGTCAGAGAACAGTTCAGTACGGCCAGACTCATCCAGAAAAGTGCCCAAACGCTTACGCGCAGTGAGACGCATATGGTGGTCACACTTCGGACAAACATTCTCGTTTTTTTCTAACTCAGGAAGATAAAGTACAGATTCGCACTTTGGACACTTACGCCACAAACCTTCCGGTATATTGTTGCGACGATTTCGCTCTGAGCGAACGATTGAAGGAACAATTTTTTCAAGCCAACTCATATCATTAACTACTTCAGCAAAGTCATAACAGCTTGGCCGCCCGAAGGCGGCCAGCATTAAACTATAGTTGTATATTCAGGTGTTATATTGCTAAACACCGTACTTGTAAACCTTGTCTTGGTAAACGCTGTACCTACAGGATCTATTGGTTAATAAATCCTGCAGTGATCAACCGAGTATCAGTTAACCGGCTCAGGCATCCATAGCCGTGCGCATGGCACTTAAAGTTTCTTTGAGTGCAGGCGCTATTTTTTCAGGTTGATCAGATAATGCTGCAATCTTATTAACCAGAACACTACCAACAATCACACCATCAGAGACATTAGCGACTGCAGCTGCAGAAGCACCGTCACGAATACCAAAACCTACTGCTACTGGGACAGACGTAATGTTTTTCAGTTCCGCTACTTTGTCAGCAACAGCATTCGTATCAAGGGTTGCAGAACCCGTTACACCTTTAATCGAAACATAATACAGGTAACCGGATGCGTAGCTGGCTATTTTAGCCGCACGAGCAGGTGTTGTGGTAGGGGCAATCAGGAAAATAGTATCAATACCAGCATCTTTAAACACAGGCACGGCATTGTCAGCTTCCTCAGGTGGAAGGTCCACCATCAAAACACCGTCGATACCCGCTTTGCTGGCCTTATCAGCAAAAGTAGCATAACCCATATGTTCAATAGGGTTTAAATACCCCATCAAAACAACCGGTATATCCGTATTGCTCGTACGAAACTCAGCAACCATCGCCAACACTTTTTCTAAACTAGTGCCCGCAGCTAGTGACCTCTCACACGCTTTCTGAATCACAGGACCATCAGCCATAGGATCAGAAAACGGAATACCCAATTCAATCATATCTGCCCCGGCGTCAACCAGTGCATGCATCAGACCGACAGTATGCTCAGGTTTAGGATCACCGCCTGTGATATAAGGAATCAGCGCTTTTTTACCCTGCTCATTCAGCTGAGCAAACTTTTGTTCAATTCTAGACATCATCAACCTCACACCGTAATGCCATCAATACCTGCTACCGTGTGGATATCTTTATCCCCACGACCAGACAGGTTGATAATGATTTGCTGATCTGGTGACATGGTTTGCGCTAATTTACGACCATAAGCCAGAGCATGACTACTCTCCAGTGCAGGCATGATACCTTCCACCTTAGTCAATTCGCGGAAAGCATCCAGTACTTCCTCATCACCAGCTGCCACGTAGTTCACACGACCAATATCTTTCAGATAGGAATGTTCTGGGCCAACACCGGGATAGTCTAAACCAGCAGAAACAGAATGAGTTTCAATGATTTGACCATCGTGATCCTGCATCAGGTAAGTACGATTACCGTGTAAAACACCCGGCTCACCTTTACATAAAGGCGCTGCATGACGACCTGACTCTAAACCATCACCTGCGGCCTCAACACCATACATAGCAACAGATTCATCCGTTAGGAATGGGTGGAACAGGCCAATGGCATTAGAGCCACCACCGACACAAGCCACCAATGCATCCGGTAAACGACCGGTTTGTGCTAGACTTTGCTCACGGGCTTCACGGCCGATAACGGAGTTAAAATCACGTACCAATTGCGGATAAGGGTGAGGCCCTGCGGCCGTACCAATAATGTAGAAGGTATTATCGACATTGGTCACCCAGTCACGCATGGCTTCGTTCATGGCATCTTTTAGTGTACGGGAGCCCGATTCAACCGAGTTTACTTTTGCCCCCAGTAACTTCATACGATAAACATTCAGTGTCTGACGCTGAATATCTTCCGCGCCCATAAAGATTTCGCACTCTAAACCTAAACGAGCCGCAACCGTTGCGGTAGCCACGCCATGCTGACCGGCACCGGTTTCAGCAATCACACGAGGTTTACCCGTATATTTTGCCAACAGCGCCTGACCAATAGTGTTATTGACCTTATGAGCACCAGTATGATTAAGATCTTCCCGCTTTAGATAAATCTGCGCACCACCCAGCATCCGTGACCATCGTTCTGCGTGGTATAGCGGCGAAGGACGACCCACATAGTGAGCCAGATCTTTATCAAACTCAGCCTGAAACTCAGGATCAGCCGATAATTTCTTATAAGTTGCTTCCAACTCTTCTAACGCATAACTCAGCGTTTCTGAAACGAAGCGACCGCCGTAAGGGCCAAAGTGGCCATTATCATCTGGCAGTTGCATTAGTTCAGCATAGGTGTTCGCCTTGGTCACGGATTTGCACCTCTAATAAATGCATGAATTTTAACGGGATCTTTAATCCCTTTACTTGCTTCAACACCGCCTGATACATCAATACCATAAGGCTGGACTTGATGTACCGCTGTGCCAACATTTTCCGGTGTTAAACCACCGGCAAGAATAATAGGTCTTGGAGAATCTTGGGGAATCAATTCCCAATTAAATGTTTCTCCTGTACCACCAGGTACACCGGGACGATAACTATCTAATAAAATCGCCCTAGCTTGGGTAAATTGTTGCAAATCAGCCTGTAACTGCTCAGCATTACGCACTCGCAATGCTTTAATCCAAGCTTTATTAAATCCCTGACAAAACTCAGCAGTTTCATCACCATGGAATTGTAACAGATCTATTTGAGTCAGCTTTGTGATCTGACGAATATTTTCTTCCGTCTCATTTACGAACAAAGCAACCGTTGTCACAAAGGGAGGTAACTGGCAGATAATATCTGCCGCTACAGCAGGCTCAACATAACGTGGGCTTGGAGGATAAAAGACAAAGCCTAATGCATCTGCCCCTGCATCTATAGCAGTTAACGCATCCTCCAAACGAGTAATACCACAGATTTTAACGCGTGCTCTGCTCATAAGTCTCTTCTAAAAACAAAATGTATTTATTCAAGCATGCTAAGAAAGTGAGGACCTAATGGTTGGGCTGGTAGATCAAAGCTTTCTGGATAGATCGCTTCAACAAAATACAAACCATTAGGCTTAGCGGTAACACCTGCTTTTGTTCGATCACGCAGAGCAAGTAACTCAGACATCCACATTACAGGCTGCTCCCCCATGCCTATGGGTAATAAGGCACCGACAATGTTACGAATCATGTGATGAAGAAAAGCATTCGCCCGAATCTCTAAAATAACTAAGTTTCCGGTACGAAAAACCTTCGCTTCTTCAATATTTCGCCAAGGTGTATTGGACTGACAACCTGCGGCCCGAAAAGAAGAAAAATCATTCTCTCCCAACAAGTGCTGCACAGCCTGATGCATATTATCCGCATCTAAGGGGTGATCATGCCAAGTCAATTGATCGGACATCAAAGCGGGTCTCACCCGATGATTATAAATTACATAACGATATCGCCGAGCAACAGCAGAATAGCGCGCATGGAATTCATTATCGACAGGTACTGCCCAACGTACCACAATATCATTAGGTAGGTTAGTATTTGTACCATAAACCCAAGCTTTGCTGGAACGTGTAACAGAACTATCAAAGTGAACGATTTGGCTAGAGGCATGTACACCAGAATCAGTGCGCCCCGAACACATAACACGAATCGGTTCATTCGCCACTTTGCTTAATGCCGCTTCCAGCGTTTCCTGAACACTGTTCACACCAGCCTGCTGGGCTTGCCAGCCATGATAGGACGAACCGTTATACTCGATACATAAAGCGTAACGGCCAGGACGGCCGTTATCATCAGATATAATTGGAAATGCGCTCATATCAGCTTTTCAGCTTCTCCAGTAATTTTTGAGCATCTTCCTTTTGCCCTGTATTGCCGCCTTGCAAGACCTCTTGCAACGCTTCTATCGCCGAGGCTGAGTTACCCATATCAATATAAGCACGAGCCAAATCTAGCTTGATTGAAGGATCTTCTTCTTCATCCAAAATATCATCAATGCTTAAAGAGTCTGAATCCTCTGCAAAAAGATCCTCTTCCGTCATAGATAAATCGGTCAAATCATCAAGATCAGCATACTCATCAAAACTATCTAAGTCATTATCCTCATCTAATGACGGAGAAAGATCATCAAAGTCATCATCGGCTAAATCTCGGCCCATGATATCTTCCAAGCTATCCAGTTCAAGAGAAGCATCATTGTCAGACTCAGATGCCGCAGCCATCGATAGATCACCCAGATCTTCTAAAAACTCTTCAGCCTCTGAGCGCAATGTCTCTTGAGCATCATTAAACTGATAGTCCAAGTCATCAACACCATCCGTGTTATCTGCTGAGTCAAAATCATCTGTCAGAACGTCCGTCTGATCAGTTAAATCCGTTAACTCAAAATCAGCCTCATCAAGAGGATCAGCCTCATTAACCAAATCGGTTAATTCAAAATCATCTTGCTCTAGAGGATCTGGTGCACCTAAATCCAAAGGCTTTAGGTTAATTAGAGGGTCTTCGTTTTCACTCTGATCATCATCCCCTAAATCAAGATCAACCAACTCTAGATCTAGATCAGCAAGCTCATCATCTAAAGCCGTCGATTCAGAAACCATAGATTCAGAGTTCAATCCATCAGAACGTTCGATACGCTCTTCTGTATATCGATCAAAATCCTGTTCTAAATCATCCAGTTCCTTACCTAAGTCGATGATATCTTCTTCGGGCTCGGTGACCTCTTCATCTCTTTCATTAACACCCAACTCAAGTAGATCCATAGGATCAAAATCACTTTGGGAGTCCGATATATCAGGAGAAAGATCGTCCAAATCATCGATCGAAAACTCACTCTCCATATCAGATACGGATTTTTCGTTCATCGCCTGCTGTAAGCTCAAGGCCGCAGCAAGAGCATCAACATCTTCAGAAGCCTGTACCTTACGTAATTCATGGTCAAAGGTTGCTTCATCCTCAAGCTCAACCAGTACCTCCATAAACTTTAAACGTAATTCATTATTGTCAGGCTCATCGCCTAAAGCACCCTGTAAAACAGCAGCTGCCTGCTCATATTGATCCGCATCAATATGCTGCTGGGATTCTGCCATAGGATCTAAAGCCGATAACACGTCATCATCATTGGCAATAAGCTCATCGAGCAAACCGGGAGCAAAATCTCCTCCCTGATCATCCTCTGAGACCAAAGACTCCTCATCGGCCTCAAGCAAGCCATCTAAAGATAAGTCACTAAGATCATCCTCAATGACTGAATGATCCTCCTCTAAGGTTTCAAGTGAATCTTCTGCAAGGGAAAAATCGATATCTTCGATGTTGCTTAAATCATCTAATGAATCAACAACTTGATCAAAATTATCCTGAGCTAACACATCTAAATCCGCATCTTCTGCCGATAAAATGTCTTCAGTTAACTCAGCTGGAAGCTTTTTTGTATCATCCTCTAGGTTCATATCATCTAAATCACCCAGGTCCAGCTCTTCATCCAGATCAAAGTCTCCCAGATCAAGATCATCAAGTGCCATTTCACTGGAAGAGTCATCATCCAGATCATTAAGATCCAGCTCATCTAATGTTTCTAACTCATCAGCCCCTGAGTTGTCATCACCAGCAAAGTCCGCAATCAAGTCATCACTGATATCGACACTTAAATCATCGCCTAATTCGGCAATATCATCTAAGCCTGCATCAAGGTCTTCATCTAAACTCAGATCACTATCTAAATTTAAATCATCTCCCAGATCAGCGATATCCTCCAAGCCGACATCAAGGCCTTCGTCTAAGCTTAAGTCATCTCCTAAATCACCTAGATCGGCACCTAGGTCATCATCCAAGCTTAAGTCGTCGCCTAAATCACTACCTAAATCAGCACTTAGATCATCATCCAGACTTAAGTCATCGCCTAAATCACCACCTAGATCGGCACTTAGATCATCATCCAGACTTAAGTCATCGCCTAAATCACTACCTAGATCAGCGCTTAGATCATCATCCAGACTTAAGTCATCGCCTAAATCACCACCTAGATCGGCACCTAGGTCATCATCCAGACTTAAGTCATCGCCTAAATCACCACCTAGATCGTCACCTAGGTCATCATCCAGACTTAAGTCATCGCCTAGATCTCCACCTAGATCGGCGCTTAGATCATCATCCAAGCTTAAGTCATCGCCTAAATCACTACCTAGATCGGCACTTAGATCATCATCTAGACTTAAATCGTCGCCTAGATCCCCGCCTAAATCACCGCTCAGATCATCATCTAGACCTAAGTCATCTCCTAGATCTCCGGCTAAATCATCCGGCAAATCATCGGACATTGCATCCGCAGCGGCCATACCAGCAGCACCTGCCGCCGCTCCTGCTGCAACATCAGCACCAGAGACATTATCTTTCCCTTTCTGCTTTTTACCTTCTGCTTTACGCCGACGCATAACAAGCAGACCGAGAACCAAAGCTAAAATGGCCGCAGCGGCGCCTCCTAAGATCATGGCATTATTGCGCAGAGTATCCATGATAAAGTTAGATGGCTCTAACTCTTGAGTCTGTTGAGACTCTTCTATTTTAAACGGTTGAATTGGCTTTTTAGCTTCAACAGGGGCCTTTGGCTCCATCTCAACGACAGGCTCAGGCTTCATCTCAGCAACAGGTTCTTCCTGCATACTTTCTGATTCAGCTTGTTTTTCTGCCTCTGCCGCTAAATCTAAACCTATAGCACCGGTACTGACCTTGCCCGTCACAGCTGCCGCTGAGGTTGTTGCAACCGGCGGTTGCATCACTTCAGCTTCCTTTTCAGGTTCAGCCATCATAGTCGGCTCTGATGCAGATTTGCCTGACAATAACTGGTTTTGTTTTGCCAGCATGGTCTCCATGGCTGATAACTGTTCATCTTTCAAACGAATCAGCTTTTGTAGAGTACCTATCTGTTTTTGCAATTCATCTAAGCGGCTAGAAAGATCCTCTTTCTCACGCTCAGATTGATCTAAATTCTCTTTACTAAGCTCCAGCTCTTCTTTCAAAGCACCAGAATTATCCACACTTGTATCAGGCTTAGCTTTCTCTGCTATCAGTTTTAATGATTTCTGATCAACAGGTTCACTCGCTGTAGCGGATTTAGCCGCAGGCTTAGGTGTAGTTTGAGGCGCTAAGGCAGCTTTCAGTGACACCCAATCACGGTTCTGCTTAGCAACTTCTCTAATGGCCGCTAAAGAATCCCGCTTGAGCATCGCATTTTCGCTTGGAACCAGGATGGTGCTACCTGCTTCCATATCGTTAATGTTGCCACTAGGGAAAGCATCGGGGTTCGCATCCTTGATCGCTAACATCGCTTGTTTAATCGTGATGTCGTTGTTAGCTCTGTGCTTACGAGCCAAACTCCAAAGAGTATCAACAGGCCCCACTCTGATTCGGCGAGCGCCTTCGTCTACTAACTTACCGGCTGCAGGAGCAGCAAGAGGAGTTGCTCTAGGGGCGGCACCTGCCGGTTGATTCTGGGCATATTGCTGAGTTATAGAGCTGTTATAGGCTGGGGGATCGAGTAAGAAAGTATATTCTCGCAGCAAGCGTCCTTGAGGCCACTCTACAGCAAGCAACAAATTCAGAAAGGGTTCTTTTACCGGCGCAAGGCTCGTCAGCTCAACATAAGCTCCCCGTGAATTCTCACGCACAACAAAATCAAGATTTTGTAGAAAGAATTGCCGGTCAAGCCCTGCTTTAGCAAATGCTTGTTCATCTGCCAACATCACTCGAATTTCGGAAGCAGAAACCCCCTGAGTCTGTGACAGCTGAATTGTCGCCTTTAATGGCTGATTCAGTGATGATTGTAACTCGGCATTCCCGAGCCCAAGCCCTAACACCAATGGACTGCTTAACATGCCCACCGTTGCCAGAGTACCCGCCAGCTTGCGCACCATAATTTAATTCCTTAACTCTCTGTACTGTCCCGAACAGCAGCACCGCCCACCGAAACCTAAGCCATTGTACACTTCGGTTCAGTTGATACTTTTCTGAGTGTCACTTTTATCAATATTTAGACAATTTGTACACATCAGTAAAGAGTCAATCTAGGTTTTTACTGGTTTAGGTTATTATTTTTGCTAAGATTTTTTATTTCTATCAATTAATCAAGCAAAAAAAAGGCCAGTTTAAAATAAAAATTCAAAGCCCGCATCTAAACACTCTAGTGTGTATTTAAACGCTTCAATACAACTGAATATCAATTTTTCCACACGAAACGAGAAAGCCCAAGGTTATTATTTGCCATAAAAACGGAAAAAGTCTGCCGAAGCAGACTTTTTCTAACGAGAAGCAATAAACTTAGTCTTCCAGCAGGATGCGTAGCATACGACGCAGCGGCTCAGCCGCACCCCATAGCAGCTGATCACCCACACTGAAGGCATTCAGGTATTCATTACCCAGATTCATCTTACGCAGACGACCCACAGGTACACTTAGCGTCCCCGTTACTTTAGCCGGGCTAAGCTCAGCAGCAGTAATGTCACGCTCATTAGGAATCACTTTTACCCAATCATTGGCTTCAGCGATCATGCTCTCTACATCATCCATCGGTACATCTTTTTTCAGTTTGATGGTGAAGGCTTGGCTATGACAACGCATGGCACCGATACGTACACAAGTTCCATCGATTGGAATAGGGCTATCATTCAGACCCAGAATCTTGTTCGTTTCAGAGTAAGCTTTCCACTCTTCACGGCTTTGACCATTATCTAGCTTGGTATCAATCCAAGGGATCAAAGAGCCCGCTAAAGGCACGCCAAAGTTATCCACTGGCATTTTGTCGCCACGGATGGTTTCTGCAACCATACGATCCACGTCCAAAATGGCAGCACCGGCATCAATCTGATCCGCAACCGAACCATTAATGATACCCATCTGAGCAATCAGCTCCTTCATATGACGGGCGCCACCACCAGAGGCAGCCTGATACGTCATAGAGGTCATCCATTCGATAAGATCGTTTTGGAATAAACCGCCTAAGCCCATCAACATCAAAGAGACCGTACAGTTACCGCCCACATAGGTTTTAATACCATTGGCCAGACCGTCTTTGATAACATTCATGTTAACCGGATCCAACACAATGATCGCATCATCAGCCATACGCAGCGAAGAGGCTGCATCGATCCAGTAACCATCCCAACCACTTGCGCGCAGCTTAGGATAAACCGCTTTGGTGTAATCACCACCTTGGCAGGTGATAATGACATCCATTGCTTTTAGTTCTTCAATATCAGTCGCATCTTTTAACGCAGGTGCCTCTTTACCGAAGTTAGGCGCAGCCTGACCCGCTTGAGAGGTTGTAAAAAAGATCGGTTCGATATGATTAAAATCACCTTCGTCCTGCATACGCTGCATCAATACGGAACCTACCATGCCCCGCCAGCCAACAAGACCTACACGTTTTTGAGCCATCTTTTCACCTATTGGTCATTTATCTATATCTCTGCCCGACACTTTTTGGCATCAAGGACAGATCATTCCACTCAAAGAGCCCAAGGACTCTTTGAGCAAAATAAATTACTTATCTATCGATATTAAAGCAAAGCTGCAACTACAGCATCACCCATCTCTTCAGTACTTACTTGAGTGCAACCTTCGGACATAATATCACCAGTGCGCAAACCCTGATCCAGTACTTTCTGTACCGCAGCTTCAATACGATCAGCCGCAGACTGCTCATCCAGAGAGTAACGCAGCATCATAGCCACAGACAAAATAGTTGCCAATGGGTTAGCTTTACCCTGACCTGCAATATCTGGCGCAGAACCGTGGCAAGGCTCATACATACCTTTACCGTCTTTATCTAAAGATGCAGAAGGTAGCATACCGATAGAACCCGTCAGCATAGCCGCTGCATCGGACAGGATGTCGCCAAACATATTACCCGTCACAACCACATCAAACTGCTTAGGCGCACGGACAAGCTGCATAGCAGCGTTGTCTACCAGCATATGGCTCAATTCAACATCTGGATATTCCTTCGCCAGATCTTCCATCACCTCTTTCCACAGTACGGTGACTTCCAGTACGTTGGATTTATCAACAGAGCACAGACGCTTACCGCGTTTTTGTGCTGCTTCAAAGGCTTGACGACCAATACGGCGAATCTCTGACTCGTTATAAACGTAGGTGTTATAACCTTCACGCTCACCGTTTTCTAGCGTACGAATGCCGCGAGGCTGACCAAAATAGATACCACCGGTCAGTTCACGTACGATCAGAATATCCAGACCCGAGACAATTTCTGGCTTAAGGCTAGAAGCCTCGGCTAATTGCGGATACAAGATAGCCGGACGGAAGTTGGCAAACAACTCTAACTGAGAACGTATACCCAATAGTCCTTTTTCAGGACGCTGAGCCATCTCATTACCATCCCATTTAGGGCCGCCAACTGCACCTAAAAGAATCGCATCAGCCGCACGGGCTTTTTCCAGAGTCTCGTCAGGCAGAGGATTACCGGTTGCATCAACAGCTGAACCACCGATCAAGGCAGAATCAATTTCGATATCCAGATTCACTGTACCCAATACCTTAACAGCTTCGGTTACAATCTCAGGACCAATACCATCACCCGGTAAAACCAATACTTTTTTAGACATTTCGTTATCCTTATACGCAGAAATGGGCGCTTACCCATCTCTGCACTCTTACATGATTAATTCGTTTAAACGAGCTTGGGAACACACAATTGATTGATTAATTAAATAACCAAGGTGCTTGCTGCTGACGCTTTTCTTCGTAAGCACGGATCTGGTCCGCATTTTCCAGTGTCAGACCAATATCATCCAAACCATTTAACAGACAGTGACGACGGAAATCATCCACGTCAAAAGCAATAGCACGACCACTAGGTGTACGGATCTCTTTCGCATCCAAATCAACCACCAGACGATAACCTTCTTCACCGTTTACTTCGGTAAATAAGCTATCAACAGTCTCTTCATCCAAGACAATGGGTAAGATGCCATTTTTAAAACAGTTATTATAAAAGATATCCGCAAAGCTTGGCGCAATCACACAATGGAAGCCAAAATCTAACAAAGCCCAAGGCGCATGCTCACGGGAAGAACCGCAACCAAAATTCTGACGGGCAATCAGTACAGAAGCGCCTTTATAACGCGGCTGATTCAGTACAAATTCTGTATTTAGCGGACGACCACTACAATCCTGATCCGGCTTACCTTCATCCAGATAGCGCAGTTCATCAAATAGGTTCGGGCCAAAACCAGAACGCTTGATAGACTTTAAAAACTGCTTAGGAATAATCATATCGGTATCGATATTAGGTCGGTCCATTGGTGCAACCAAGCCATCTAACTGTGTAAACTTATCCATTATTGCCTCCGGCTTAGTTTGCGTTTTGCACGTTACGAACATCAACAAAGTGGCCAGCAATCGCTGCTGCTGCCGCCATACCTGGACTGACTAGGTGAGTACGACCACCAAAGCCCTGACGCCCTTCAAAGTTACGGTTTGAAGTAGAAGCACAATGCTCACCGGCACCTAACTTATCGGCATTCATAGCCAGACACATAGAACAGCCTGGCTCACGCCATTCAAAACCCGCAGCCGTAAAGATCTTATCCAAACCTTCCTCTTCTGCTTGCTGTTTCACTAGACCAGAACCCGGTACAACCAACGCTTGAATCACGCTATCGGCAACTTGCTTGCCTTCAGCTATAGCAGCTGCTTCACGCAGATCTTCGATACGGGAATTAGTACAAGAACCGATAAACACGCGATCCAACTTAATATCCGTAATCGCCTGACCAGCATTCAAGCCCATATACTCCAACGCACGGGTATAGGCTTTCTGTTGATTTTCATCATCTTGTTCTGCAGGATTAGGCACATTAGCCGTTACCGAAACCACCATCTCTGGTGAATTCCCCCAAGTAACCTGAGGTGCAATATCACTACCTTCCAATTCAATCACGGTATCGAATACCGCATCAGCATCAGAGTGCAGCTCATTCCAAGCTGTAACAGCTTGATCCCACTGATCTTCCGTTGGCGCAAATGGACGACCTTTAACATAATCAATAGTGGTTTGATCCACGGCTACCAGACCAACACGAGCACCGGCTTCGATGGCCATATTACAGACGGTCATACGACCTTCCATAGATAGGCCTTGCATCGCTTCACCACCAAACTCAATGGCATAACCCGTACCACCCGCAGTACCGATCTTACCAATCACAGCCAAGACAACATCTTTACCAGTGACGCCAGCACCCAGCTGACCATTCACTTTTACCAGCATATTTTTCATCTTGCGCTGAATCAGGCACTGAGTGGCCATCACATGCTCAACTTCAGAAGTACCAATACCATGGGCCAAAGCACCAAAAGCACCGTGGGTCGCGGTATGAGAATCACCACAGACGACTGTCATACCCGGCAAAGTCGCACCCTGCTCAGGGCCTACTACGTGCACGATACCTTGACGAATATCGTTAATCTTAAATTCAGTGACACCAAATTCATCACAGTTATCATCTAGGGTGACAACCTGAATCTTGGATACTGGATCTTCAATACCATCGTTGCCAGCTTTACGCTCTTCAACGGTTGTAGGCACGTTATGATCCGGGGTAGCTAGATTAGCACTTAAGCGCCACAAACCACGGCCAGCCAGTTTTAAACCTTCAAATGCCTGTGGTGAGGTCACCTCATGCAACAGTTGACGATCGATATAAATTAACGATGTACCATCATCACGTTCTTGTACTAAGTGGTCTTGCCACAATTTGTCATACAGGGTTTTGCCAGCCATTGTCTAGCTCCTCATCATTTATCTGATCGCCTCTAAATTGGGCGTTGAAAGCAGTTTAGGGTTTCCGTTACGATAAAACAAATTCATATTTTTTATTGATTGGATTCCAATTGGTTATAGAAGAAGATATAAGCCCAGCTAAGAATACGATTAACCGATAAAACCAAAATTTTCTCCTCTAAAAACAAGGTGAAGCTATGGATACTCAATCATTACAGGCCTTTATTACGGTTGCTGAGACTCAGTCTTTCTCTAGGGCTGCAGAATTACTGCACATCACTCAACCTGCCGTATCCAAACGCATTGCCAACTTGGAATCTCAACTAGATAGTCGTTTATTTGACCGTATTGGCCGACAAACTCATCTGACAGAGGCTGGACAGGCGCTCATGCCAAGAGCCAGAAGGGTACTGATTGAGCTCGAAGATACTCGACGATTATTGAATAATATTAACGGTGAGGTGTCCGGTTCTTTAATATTAGGCACCAGCCATCACATTGGCCTGCACAGACTTCCCCCTGTACTCAAAGCATTTACCTCAGGTTACCCCCAAGTAAAACTGGATATGCGTTTTTTAGACTCAGAACAAGCTTACGAAGGGATTTTACAAGGTGAATTAGAACTAGCAGTAGTCACCTTATCTCCTAAGCAAACAGCTAACTTAGAAGTGGTGCCCATATGGACGGATCATTTGCAACTGGTTGCCGCCAAGGATCACCCTATTACACAATTAAAACAGATCAATCTAGCAACTCTGACACAATATGACGCCGTTCTGCCTGGCTTTCAAACCTTCACCCGAGGGATTGTCGAAACCGCGTTCGCCAAACAAGAGCTTGACCTTCAAGTGGCACTGTCTACCAACTATATGGAGACACTCAAGATGATGGTAACGATTGGGTTAGGCTGGAGCGTTTTACCTGAAACACTCATTGATGACAGCATGCAAATAATCCATCTACCAGAAATCAACTTAACACGTTCATTAGGTTATCTGTATCACACAGAAAGAACGCTATCGAATGCCAGCCAGAAGTTAATTACATTACTGGGCGAGCATAAAGATTAACAAATACCCAGCCACAGTTTCGATCATTCTCTTAGCTCAACGTCAGAAGGCATGGAAACAGGCATACTGGATTCAGAGCCCAAGGCTAAAATCGCTCGACCTTTACCTGAGTGCTTCGCTTTATACATGGCTTTATCAGCACGATCTATCAAGGTTAGTTCATCCCCCGAATGTTCAGGGTATACCGCGACACCGATACTGGCCCCCACATGCACTTCAATGTCATCAATGGCAACCGGCTCAGCCACCAAAGCACTTAAACGCTCAGCTACTGCCAAAGCCATCTCACCATTATCGACTTCTCGCAGTAAAACTAAGAACTCATCACCGCCAACCCTAGCAACGGTATCTTGCTTCTTAATAGCACCGGATAGCTTTTTCGCTAAAGCAACCAACAGTTTGTCACCCAGTAAATGCCCATAGGTATCATTTACTGGCTTAAAACCATCCAGATCAATAAAGAGTACCGCAAATTTACGCTGCTCTTTCTCTGCTATAGCAATCACTTTGCGAACTTCAGAGGTGAATAATATGCGGTTAGGCAGGCGAGTTAACGGATCATGTAGGGCTTGAAAGCGCATGCTTTCCAGCTCTTTCTTCTGCTCCGTAATATCCCCCATGACACAAATAAATTGGGATATATCATTATGTAGCCCTCGAATCGCCGACATGTGAGCTCTTTGAATATAGATTTCACCGTCTTTACGACGATTGGTCATCTCACCTTCCCACTCACCTTCAGCCAGCAAGACCTGCCACATACACTCATAAAACTCACTATCGTGATAACCCGAAGATAAAATCGAAGCATTTTTCCCTTGAACATCTTCCGGTTCAAAACCTGTGACATCTGTAAACGCTGGATTCACCAAAGAGATCATCCCCTTGGCATCCGTCACCATCATAGGCTCATGAGAATGACGAAAAACAGCTTTTGAAATCTGAGCCTCATAACGGGTTTCTTGCTCAGCAGAAATATCCCTGAATAACACCTGAGTCGCTGGTTGACCTTCAAATTGAATCGCCGCACCGGATACTTCAGCTAAAAACGATGAACCATCATAGCGCTGTAACATCTCTTCCATAAAAGGCATGACAGCTTCCGAGTCTTCCATACGAGCCAAAACCGCTTGCTGTGAATCCTTATGCACGTAATCCATTATATTACGCCCAATTAACAGCCCTGGAGATTCCACCTGCAATAGCGTTTGCGCCGCTTGATTGACCAATAGAATTCGCCCTTCTCGGTGAATAATGATCGCCTCAGGTGACAACTCAAAAAGAGATTTATAACGTGTCTCACTTTCAGCAAACTGTTCCAATAGACGAGAAGCCATGCGAACAGCGGTAAAACGGCTATTCAATAACAAGAATAAAATCAAAGTAATGAGAACACTGATCAAACCCGAAGCTAACAAAGCGTCAGGATCATAAACCTCCTCTGATTGAGCTAAACCACTCTCCTTCAAAGGTGTTATACGCATCGTCAATACCTGACCACCTAGGGTCAAAACTGCATTTAATACACGACTCTCAGGAATACCTTCCGTTATAGCCGAAGGCTTAGAGTCAAAAACAGCTTTGTCACCAGATCGATTATCATATAACTGTATACGCAAACCATTGGCAGTCTCATCCAAGACCCCTTGGGCTAGACGGCTCATGGAAAAACCTAGCGTTGCCCAACCTTTAAATTGGCCATCACTTTCAGCTAACAAAGAAATATCAGGGTGCCACTCGCTATCATAAACAGGTAGCAATAAGAGGTAATCCAAGGAATGAGTTTCAGTTGGCAGTAATGAGATGGGCTGGGTTAACGTCATCAAGCCCGTTTGACGAGCCAAAATTGCAGCATTACGCCGATGCTCTTCAACGGATATATCAAACCCTCTTACCCGAGCAGAAACGGATTCAGGGGCAAGATAAAGTACTACCATATATTCTTCCCGAACACCTTCAGGAAAAATACGGAAATTAGGAAAGCGTTTTTTACGCTTAGCAAGATAAGAGTCTAACTGATAATCGAAAACACTCTCAGTATAAGTTAAGCCGATAATACCTAAAGAGGTGTAATCCAAATTAAGAGAATCAACAAAGCTACTCCAGCTTTCTGGAGCAATATCATCATGGCCTAGAATCAAACCACGGGCAGAGCGCAATAACAGAGGAAAAGGTTTAATTTTTTCGTGCAAAAGGTCAGAAGCCTGCTCAGCGGTTCTCTGAAACAGATCTGAAACGGCATCATTTTTCTGTCGAGCAACATCTGCGCTATATAGAGCACAAACATAAATCAAGGCTACAAAAACAATAAGGGTGAAGAGAATATTCAGCCCTTTTTTGGCACCAACAAAAAACTTATCTTCCATAAAAACCCAGTGTTTTGATACAGCACTTTATTCATGACTGGAATTAAAGTATCAATATTACCACCGAAACAATAAAAAAGCCCACTCTAATAGTGGGCTTTAATTAATACTGAACGAAGTTATTTATTCACTGGCAACAGCATCTTCTTTCAGTACTTCAACAATGCTTTTAGAAGCATAAGAACCCGGCGCTGGTTCAATTACTTTCAGCTTGCCTTTACCGGGCTGACGAGCAACGAGCATCCCCTTAGGGTCAGCATAACCGTTAGTCGTTACCCACTCCTGCCAGTTTAACCACCAAGAACCGGCATGTTTTTCTGCACCAGCCAGCCACTCATCTGGTGTATCAGTCAAAGTATCATTGGTCCAGTAACCATACTTCTCCTTACTAGGAGGGTTAACCACACCCGCAATATGACCAGAACCACCTAGTACAAACTTAACTGGGCCAGAGTGTGCTTTCGCGCCACCGTAGGTCGATGTCCATTTGGCAATATGATCTTGAATTGTGGAAAGGAAATAAACCGGAGTTTCAATTTTACTCAAGTCGATTTCAGTTCCTTTCAGACTAATACCACCCGGTTTAATCAGATTGTTTTCCAGATACATATTACGCAGATAGAACTTATGCATCTCAGCAGGCATATTCGTACTGTCTGTATTCCAGTACAGCAGGTCAAATGCCGCTGGCTTATCACCCTTCAGGTAATTATTGATGAAGAATGACCAGAACAGATCATTTTCACGCAACAGATTAAAACTGAAAGACATGGCTCGGCCATCTAGATAACCGTCTTGATCCAGCTGCTTTTCAATGCCTTTATAAGTCGCTTCATTCAGGAAGACACCAATTTCACCTGGATCTTCAAAGTCCATCAAACTGGTCATATAAGTTGCAGACTTAACGCGTTTATCGTTATTCGCAGCCATATAAGCCAGAGTTGATGCCGTCAGCGTACCACCAATACAGTAAGAAACAATATTAACTTCTTTCTGATTAGTCGCCTTCTCAATCGCATCAATAGCTGATAGAGGACCTTCCATCATGTAGTCTTCAAAGCCCTTATGGCGCAGTGAAGGACCTGGATTAATCCAAGAAATAACAAATACTGTATGACCTTGATCAACCATCCATTTAATCATGGAGTTGCTTGGACGCAGATCCAGAATGTAGTACTTATTGATCCAAGGCGGAACAAACAAAAGAGGTGTTCTAAACGTTTTTTCAGTGGTCGGACGATACTGAATCAGCTGCATCAGTTCATTCTGATAAACCACATCACCAGGCGTGCTACCGACATTTTCACCCAATGTAAATGCGGATTTATCCGTCATGGAGACGCTTAAACCATCGCTGCTGGCTTTAAGATCTTCAACCAACTGCTCCATACCTTGAACTAGGTTTTGACCTTTAGTCTCAACCGTACGGCGCAGTACTTCTGGATTAGTTGCCACAAAGTTGGTTGGACTCATAGCGTTAACAAATTGACGCGCATGGAAATCCACAGTCTGACGCGTTTCTTCGTCCAGACCTTCAACATTGTTCACCGAGTTTGAAATACCGCGAGCAAATAACAGATAGGACTGCTTAATAAAATCAAACAGACCGTTCTCAGCCCATTCAGCATCATTAAAACGACGATCGTCTTTTGCAGGCTCAATGACAGGCTCAACCGTTTCGCCTAACATTTGACGGGAAACGTTCTGCCAAAGTTGCATCTGGCTTTTCCACAGATTCATCTGCTCTTCATAAACCGCCATAGGGTTTATTGAAAGCTGCTCGGCCATTTTTTGGAAGGATTCAGACACATCCATAAGAACGGCCAAAGAAGGATCACTTGTGCCTTGACGGGACATCAGCTGTTCAATCAATTGCTGATACTGATTGCTCGCTTTACCTACGATATCTGCTAATTCGGAAGGATCGTAAAAGAAATTATTTGATTCGGTAGTCTGTTCGCTCATGAGCGTACCTCTCTCGGGCCCTAGGCCTCGGACTTCCCTGGTGTCTTTCGACAAGCACTGAACAGGTAAAACAGGAAATAAAAAAGGCCGCTGAACAAAGATCCAGCAGCCTTTTATAAATCTCAATTAAGATTTAGTAGCAGCTTTTATTTCAGCTTCTGCGTTAGAGCGAGAATCTTCAACAATTTTTTCTACTTCCTGTTTAAACTCCATGCTCATATCAGCCATGCTTTTTGCATCTTCCAAAACTTTTTTGCTCAGAGTACTCATCAGCTCAGCTTGAGAAGCAGAGAAGTCACGTACAGACTCGGCATCTTTCACTTCGGTAGCATTTTTCAGCTGGTTAACGCCCAGCTTGCTGTATGACTTCAGCGCTTCAATTTGGAAGTCAGCCATTTTTTCCATGTTTTCTACCATCAGCGCGTTCAGTTTACGCATAGGTGCATACATGTTTTTAGATTGATCAGCAAAGGCGTTCATGATTTTGTCTTGCATGGTGAATTCCCTAGATTTTTAGATTATCGACTTAAATGATTTTATCTTCTGCCAAATGTCAAAATGATTACATGTTTTAGTGAATCATATTGCACTGCACTTTTGTGGCTATTCAAATATGAGCCAAGCAGTTTGTGCTTTGGCAAACTGGTTGTTAGCTACCAATTTTGTTCAACCGATTACTGCATCCTGCACACAAATAATCGGCCAGATATCCTTGTCGCTTCCCTATCTGTTTTTGCATTCCATTTTTATCAATTACTTCTGCTGTGTATAACTATTCATCATCTGCATCATCAGCTTCTGATACGTTTCCACAGAATCAAAACTTTGGCCGACAAAAGGTTTCATCAACGAAAGCGCATCATAACCATCGACGCCTTCTTCCATCTGCTGACGAATCTTTGTCATCAACTCTTCCTGAAATTTTTGTACATCGGGTAGCCCCATCGCTTTGCGAAACTCATCCGGGGTCATATCAACTTCGATGTTCACTTTCATGGAGGTCTCCTTGCCTGAGTCAGGCCTTAACTGGGTTTAAATGTAACTCTTAGTAGCACTTTGTTGCAACTGCACAATGGGATTAGATGCGACTAAAACCGACCATTCAGTCATTTAGCCCCAGCCCAAGCGGCTCGGTGCTTATACAGTGATCCGACAATAATTAACGCTCCGATACCTGAGGTAACACTTGCTAATAAGAAGCTTGTTTCAGCAGAAAAATACTGCCAAATCAAGCCACTACCCCAGGCACCCAAGGCACCACCAACCCCAAAACCTATACTACTGTATGCCGCCTGTCCCTGCCCGGCATTTTTGCCCGGAAATAGGCGATGAACCAAAGCAATGCTAGCAGCATGAAAACTGCCAAAAGTGGCGGCATGCAAACACTGTAACAATAAAATCAAGATGAATGAATCAGGATATAGACCTGTTAACGCCCATCTCAACGTCGCCAATACTAAGCTAAGAAATAAAATAACCTCAGCATTTATCCATCTCAGTAGTTTATGCATCACCATAAACAAGAGTACTTCAGCAAAAACACCTAATGCCCATAACAAACCTATCGCTGTTCGACTATAGCCATATTGCTCCATAAAAATGGAAAAGAAAGTATAGTAAGGCCCATGTGACGCCTGCATCAGCATCACCCCAAATAGAAAACTTAATACATGAGGCTGACGTAAACGCTGTATAAACTTAGTTTCTGCTTCTGGCTTTTTATTGGATGCTGCTGGTGTTTCCTGACCACTGGGCACGTTCAAACTAACCAAAGCCATAAACACCATAATAAGCAAAATACTTACAGGGAGAGTTTCGATTGAAGCGTAGTCCAACCACCATCCTAAACCCGCTACAGAACAAATAAACCCAATAGACCCCCAGAGTCGGATCTGACTGTAACGCTCCTCCTGTCCCTTTATAGCCCTTAAGGTAATAACTTCATACTGAGGTAAGACAGCATTCCAAAAAAAACTATACAGCGCCATCACACCAGCCATTAGCCAAAAGCCATCCTGCCAAAATACCAGCGTAAAACAGATAGGGGTCAATATTGCTCCCAGCTGCATTACCCTCTGATGCTGATGGGTTCGATCTGCCAAATAACTCCATATATTAGGCGCAATCAACTTAGTGGCAATAAACAGCGCCATTAAGCTACCAATCTGTTCTGCAGAAAAACCCAGTGACTGTAGGTACAGACTCCAATAGGGGCTCGTGGCACCTAAGACAGCAAAATAGAAAAAATAAACTGACGATAACTGCCAGTAAGGTATTGGCATACAAAGGGCTCTCTATGACAATAAAAAATGCCCCGCAAACGCGAGGCATTCTTTCTTAATAGAGCATGTTTAAATAGAACATAGGATAAAACATGCTTTAAGACTATTTAGATTATTTATCTAGCGAATCATGCTTGTGCAGGTATCACAGGTGTTGGCATCTCAACATCGCCACACTGAGCTCTATGACGCAGATAGTGATCCATCAATGTAATCGCCATCATCGCTTCAGCAATCGGCGTAGCACGAATTCCCACACAAGGATCATGACGTCCCTTAGTAACCACTTCCACAGGCTCACCGGATACATTGATACTGCGTCCAGGCAGATGCAAACTGGATGTTGGCTTCAAGGCAATATGAGCCACAATATCCTGACCACTGGAAATACCACCTAAAACCCCACCGGCATTATTCGACAGGAAACCTTCTGGCGTCATTTCATCTCTGTGCTCTGTGCCTTTTTGCTCTACAGAGTCAAAACCAGCGCCTATTTCAATGCCTTTAACGGCATTGATGCTCATTAATGCATGGGCCAACTCAGCATCTAAACGATCAAAAATAGGCTCACCCAGTCCAGGTGGTACGTTGCGAGCGACAACTGTTACTTTTGCACCCACTGAATCCCCTTCTTTACGAAGAGCATCCATATAAGCTTCCATCACAGGGACTTTATCCGCATCAGGGCAGAAAAATGGATTAGTTTCAATCAAATCCCAATCCACTTTCTCAACCTTTACCGGCCCCAATTGAGATAGATAACCTCGAACTTCAATGCCTAACCGTTGCTTTAGGAATTTTTTAGCAATAGCCCCAGCAGCGACCCGCATTGCCGTTTCACGAGCCGAGGAGCGGCCACCGCCACGGTAATCACGAAAGCCATATTTTTGGTTATAGCTATAATCGGCATGAGCTGGACGATACTGCTGAGCAATATTGGAATAATCCTTTGAACGCTGATCCGTATTTTCAATCAACAAACCAATAGCCGTACCCGTAGTTTTACCCTCAAAGACACCGGATAAAATTTTAACCTGATCAGGCTCACGTCGCTGAGTCGTATGACGAGACGTCCCCGGTTTACGGCGATCCAGGTCCAGTTGAAGATCTTCTTCATTGATCTCTAACCCAGGAGGGCAACCATCCACAATAGCGCCCAAAGCAGGACCATGACTTTCGCCAAATGTGGTCACCGTAAATAATTTGCCAAAGGTATTACCTGACATAATCTCTCTCTTGCATACACCGGCTGAACACCGGTTTTTATTTAAAGGGGTTACTCTTCAAATTTTTATTTAAAGGGATTTAATCTGCAAAGGCATCGGCATGCTGGCGTAGCTGTTCAGTCGTCAACATAAAGACGCCCTGACCACCATGTTCAAATTCCAGCCACAGAAAAGGCACTTCCGGGAAGGCTTCCTGTAAAGCAAACTCACTATTGCCCACTTCACAGATCAGGATACCCTGTTCACTCATATGATTAGGTGCATCTCGTAAGATACGACGGGTAATATCTAAACCATCATCACCTGAACCCAACCCCAGAGCAGGCTCATGCTGATACTCTTCCGGCATGGCCGATAGATCTTCCTGATCCACATAAGGAGGATTGGTTACGATCAAGTCATAGCCTGCTTTCGGCAGGTCATTAAACAGATCCGATTGATTGATCGTCACCTGATCTTCCAGATGATGGCGCTCCACATTGCTGCGGGCGACAGATAAAGCACCTTCAGAGATATCTGCTAAATCAACTTTTGCGTAAGGGAACGCATAGGCTGTTGCAATACCGATACAACCACTACCAGTACAAAGATCTAAGACATGCAACGGATCATCGGATACCCAAGGTTCAAAGCGATTCTGAATCAGCTCTCCTATAGGAGAACGGGGTACTAAAACTCTACGATCCACATGAAAAGGCAAACCTATAAACCAAGCCTCTCCAAGCAAATAAGCCAGAGGCACTCGATCCAAACAACGTTTTTCTACGTGACTTAGAATAATAATGGCTTCGTCATGGGTAACGCGGGCATCCAACATGGAAGAGTCAAAATCCCATGGCAGATGTAAACTACCCAAAATCAGATGCACGGCTTCATCCCAGGCATTATCGGTGCCATGACCAAAAAACAGCTTATGGTGATTAAACTGGGAATAGGTCCAGCGAATATAATCTTTAATAGTATGCAGCTGTTGGGCTACTTCGGCTAAGGCTTTACTTTTTGGCACAACACCGTCTCCAAACATCCTGATTTAATAAACAACCACTGAAATCTTATTTCACAAAAGGCCAACCCATTTATTCGATAAATGGATATTCGAAAAACAGCTCGAAACAATTTCAGCCCAAAACAGGAAATGATACTTTCAGGGTTACCTAAGTTTACCCCAGCTATGCTTAGCTATAAACCAGACTTGCGTCCCGCTTTGCATCTGGTAAGGTGGCCGCACTTTGCAAGCACCCTAATTATAAACTGCTTGCCCCTAATCCAATACCTGTAGGCAAGATACTGTCCGTTAAAAATAAAACGGCCGGCCATAAGTAGAATTAAGCCATCATGAGTAATAACAGCAAACCTGAAGACGATGATAAATTGAACGATATGGATATGTTCAAATCGGCCATGAAGGGTGTAAAACCGCTGCAAAGCAATCGAGTATTGCTCAAGCCAAAAAAGAAAGATATCAACGCAGCTCTCAAACGGGAATCAGCCACCACTGCAGATGAACGCTTTGTGGTGGACAATCTAACGGAAGGCAACATCCCGGATATGAAGCCCAGCGATACGTTGAGTTTTATGGTACCTGATCTGCCTTACCGTACATTCCAAAGTTTAAAGCGTGGTGAATATACTTGGCAGGAAGGCATCGACCTACACGGCCAAAGCGTTGAAGTAGCCCGAGCAGAGCTTTTTGCCTTTATTCAGGATTGTCGTGCCCGTCGTTTCCGCTGTGTTGTGATCGTTCATGGAAAATCTTGGACACAGGGCAGCGGACGAGCAGAATTAAAATCTTATGTAAACGTATGGTTAAGACAGATGCCAGAGGTGATTGCCTTTCACTCTTGTTTACCTGCTGATGGCGGTACAGGGGCTGTATATGCACTGTTAAAAACAAAAGATGGTTTGGGCGGCTTCTAGCGTTTAACTCCAGCCAAAAACATTGTAAATCACAAAAACAAACGGCCCGGATTTCATAGAAATCTGAGCCGTAAAAATAATAGCGAACATCATCATTGAACCGGTGGAGGTAAGGTTAATAGGGGCTGCTTTAAAAGCTAAAACCATTAACTAGGAACAACCTCAACACCGCATCGTATTAATAAAGATAGGGTCAATCCCATCGATTTCAAGTCAGTTGATCAATTTTTTTTCCTGACCAGCTCAATCCTACCGCCATAGTTCACAGAATCTTCGGTTGGCGCGAAAGATCCTAAGCCTTTAATTTCAATATTATCTTTCTCCAATCCCATGTTTTTTATACGCTGCAATAGCTTTTCTGCCGCTTGCTCTGATCGCTCCATTAAGGCTTCATCGCTCCCCTTACCGTAACGATGAGCAACCAACCAGTAGGAATCAGAGGTGTTATTAAGTTCAGTCGCTAGTGCTTGCAGCTGAGTAAAACCACCCTCTTCAAAACTACCATCAGGGGATACAGGTAGAGTAATCCAACCGTTACGATCCAACTGTTCAAATAAGCTCGCGTCCTCCTGCTTTGCTATATTGGCAGTGGGTAAACGATAACTCTCCTGATAAACATAGGTACGACCTGTGCCTCGCTCAGTAATGTATAGTGATACAAACTCGGTTTTATCACCTTCTTGCCGTTGTACTGCAAGATAATGCTGTTTGCGGTCTACACCGTACAAAGTGGAGACTTTAAACACCTTATTTGCCCAATCGATACTGCTGCCACATTCCCGGCTGCTGCATTCAAAAAGAACGGTATTACTGGGGTTTTTTAGCTGGTTCCGATAATGCTGATAAATCTGATCGGTACCACGACTGGAACGTACTCGGTATAGAGTGCGTTTTAATTCCCCTTCCGGCAGTGCTAGCCAATGTTCCGGTATAGACTCTGAGTTTTTCTTCTGTATACGACCCGTTGCTATTCGGTGCTCCATCAGAGAAAGGCTTTTATTCATCTCAATACTTGCAAGAGGGAAGGGTTTTAACTCTTCCACTGCTTGAGCTAAAGGGGAGACACCTAACAAACATAAGAACCCTAAGGCCCAAGCACTTTTTATCCGAGCCCCTTGCTGCTGTTTCAATTGTTGCTGCTGTTTCGATAGTTGCTTTTGCTTCGATATCAGTCGATCAAACAAAATTGTCGCCATCCGTAACTCTCCCTTAAACCATTAAGGGTTTGACCCTGTGATACTAAAAAGATTCGTGATCAGATAACAAACCTCTTAAAGATCACCCATTGGATAAATCTAGTCCTGCCAAAATTTTATCAGCTCAGCCAAGACTCTAGCACTGGACTCAGGTTCCAAATGAAAATGATGATTGCCCGGTAAACACTGGTGACGAATATCCGTAATATGCTTTGAACGGCTCTCGGTATTTTCTCGCCCCACTAAGAAACCTTCTTCTGCCGTTAGCAAGCACACGGGAACCGTAATCGCCTGACAAAAACCATTCACTTGCTCTTCTGTTAGACGTACAGGAGAAGGAATGCGTAAACGGGCGTCAGAACGCCAGATCCAAGCATTATCCTGCTTGATCGTTCCTCGTTCAGCTAAAGGTAGAGCAGCTTCAAAGCTGATATCACCGACACCACGCATACGGGCTTCTGCAGCCGTTTTGACATCAACATAACTCGGCGGCTGTTTATATCCCATCAATTGATATTTACCAACAGCTTGAGCCAGCTGAGAGGGAGACTCCTCTGCTGGAGTGGAGATAGGCCCTAGCCCTTCTAACAGAGCCACTCGCCCCATTCGTTCAGGCATTGCTCCTGCCATCAAGGTTGCAACACCGGCCCCCATGGAATGCCCTAACAGATCAACTTTTTCCCAACCTTGAGCATCCATTAATAGAGCTAAATCAATAACATTATCCCAAATATGATAGTAGCTGCCCTTTGGACGATAGCCTGTATGGCCATGACCCACTAAATCAATGGCCCATATATCTAAATCACAGCTTTGGGCCAGTTCTGGAGCAATACGCACAAAGCTAGCACAATTATCCAGCCAACCATGTAAAGCCAATACTGTATTTGAATTGCCCTTACCCCAGCGCCAGCCGGTGATGGTGACGTAATCAAGTTCTATTTGAAATGGGATTGGATCCTGCATTACTTAGCCTTAGTCAGAGTTACCATGAAATGTCTTAATCATGGCCTGTATCTGCTGCGCTGTCGACTCTGGATGTTGCAAGGGAAACAGATGCCCGCCATTAACAGATTGCCAATGAAAACCGGCTTTAATCATTCCCTTAAGACCAGAAGAATGAATCACAGAGTCCTGCTCACTGGTAAATACGGCCACTGGAAGTTGCATTTTAGCCCCACTATTCCAGAGATTATCTGCCACGTTACAAAATATATCGTACTCAACTTTTGGCTGAAAATTTAAGACTCGCGCACCGGACTCTATGTGACTGGCTGATTCGATATAATCCCACATACAGCGTTCGTCCATGCCCTGAAACAATTTTCTTTGCTGCAGGTAAGCAAACATTTCATCTTTATTTGCCCATCGATCACGACGTTTACGGCTTTTATAGGCGGGGGTTACCTTATCAATATTCCCTATACGCTTGGCCAACTTAATTAACCAAGGCCTTAGCCCACTGATATACAGCGGTGGGTCTAATAAGATTAACCCTTTAAAGTAACCCGGTGCCTTTAGTGCAGCCTGGTACAACAAAACACCACCTAATGAATGCCCTACAGCCCACACCGGCTCCTCACATTGTCGTACCTGAGCCAACTGCTCCTGTACGAGGGCGTCCCAGTTATGATCCACAGGCCAACGAGGATCATGACCAATATGAGACACGCCTTGAATATCAAAGTCTTTTTCTAACGCTTCAAACAACACACGATAACTGGCCATAGGAAACCCATTGGCATGAGCAAAGTGAATAGTCGACATAGCCTCTCCAAGCAAACGTATGTTTTAATATTCTTGATTATGCTCCGGTACAAAAGAAACAACAGTCCTTGAGATAAAATTAATTAATCAACTTGCAGGAAGGTACAACTGGCAGTAGAGTCCCCCTCTTAAAATAAGGGCTGTAATAGCTGAATACTTGGACTAACAGGATTAATACCTGATCCAATAGCAGGAGACCACCATGAGCCATCAACCCGTTGATAAATCCAATCGCCCAAGCCGCTCCCCTGAAGTCAAAAGAAAGCGTAACCTATCTTTTTTTATAACGGTAATTGCAGCAGTTGCTTTTGCGATCTGGCAAATCAGCAATAATTCATAATGGAAAATTTTTTCCACTCTTTATCCCTGACATTACAAGTTACTGCCCCCGTTTTTATCCTAGTATTTTTAGGCATCCTGTTTCGCCGCTTAAATTGGCTGGACGATCATTTTGTCAAAGTGGCATCAGGGCTCGTTTTTCGTGTCACACTACCTACGCTTGTTTTTCTAAATATCAGTAAAACCGATTTAAGACAGAGTCTTGACCCCGGTGTTTTACTCTATGCTTCTGTCGCAACCTTAATTGGTTTCTTTTTTCTTATCTGGTTAGCAAAAAAAATTATTTACCCTAAAGAAGATCGAGGGGTATTTATTCAGGGGAGTTTTCGGGGAAATCAAGGTATTATCGGGCTGGCTTTGGCTGCCAACCAGTTTGGAGAGACCGGCTTACCTCTGGCCTCTATTTTATTGGGTTGCCTGATCATTATTTATAATATCTTATCCGTGATCGCACTGAATATGTCCATGCCAGGACGAGCAGAAGCAGGCTGGCGCCCCATACTGATTGATATTGTAAAGAATCCACTTATTTTTTCTGTCGTTGCCGCCATTCCAGTCTCTTTGTTAAACATAGAGCTACCAGAAATAGTGTTAAAAACAGGTCATTACTTTTCCGGCCTTACCCTACCTTTGGCACTACTTTGTATTGGTGCCTCCTTAAGTTTGAAGTCTTTACGAGCCTCATCCATTGCGTCTTGGAATGCCACTGCAATGAAGCTTGCCATACTGCCACTGATTATGACCTTTGGTGCTTGGTTATTGGGTTGGACAGGACAAACTCTGGGGATCTTATTTTTATACTTTGCAAGCCCAACTGCTGCCGGCAGCTTTGTGATGGTTAAGGCCATGGGTGGGAACGACAAATTAGCGGCTAATATTGTGGCACTAACGACCGTGGGCTCAACGCTAAGCATTACCTTAGGGGTGTTTTTACTACACTGGTTAAAGCTAGTTTAGTTAACAATAACGTCCATTAATGCTCATAGGATTAAAGCACTGACAGCACATTGAGCTTAGTGAAATGCATTACTGTAAATCTGCCACATGAGTCTGAGACACTACATTGGCGAGACCTTTTGCCCATACATCGGCTTCCAACACCGTCATAGATGCTGTCGACATAGGGTAATACCCTAAAAAATCACCATCCACTAACAGGCTAATTAAACGACTAACCATGGGTTGATGACTCACAAGGAGCATTGGGAAATCAGACTCTGGTTGGTTTGACAGCCATTCCAATACAGCTTCTGGTGAATCATCTGGAGTTATAATCGGCAGAGTTGTCTGCCGATTCAGTACCACGTGTTGAGAGACTTCATGCAAGGTCTGTTGTGCCCGTACATAGGGGCTAACAAAAGCATTTGCTCCCTTTAAACTCGTCAAACTCGCCTGACTAATGGCAGCAACTTCAGATCTACCGTTATGAGTTAAATTACGATCAAAATCTGTTGTGGCTCGACCTGCTTCACCATGACGAAGAATAATCAGTTTCAAAAGTTAATACTCCAGAAGTCATGCTGCTTTATCGCAAGATATCTCATAAATTTTAGCTCCGATTCAATAAAACGCTCTCAAAGCTTTATGGCTGGTTAATCACGAGATTGATAAGGATCGACATCCGGTGAATCACCCTCTGGCCAGGCAGCAAAAGGAAACGGCTTCTCTTCACTATTAAATGTCAAATAACGATACAACTGGTATGTATAAGCCGTTAAATTGGCACCCGTTTGCTGTAAAAATAGATTTTTCTCTCCTGTTAAAGCAAGAAAGATCACCTGTAGGCAAACACCTAAACCAACTAATAGTTTAGTAACCTGAAAAGCAAAAAAGAAGACCAGCATAAAGATGATTCGAAACCAAAATGCACCCGTTGTGATTCCTTTTTTAGCCATACCTGTTTTACCCCTGCCTGATTTTTGACTGCTCATTCCAAACCCTTAATAACGACCCTTAACGAGGTAAAACAAATTCGACATCCGTACTTTGTTCACCCGTCATCAAGCCGTGGATTACTTTTTTCACCGATTGATCATTAAATAACACTTCGTACAAAGCACAAGCTAGGGGCATGTAAACCCCCATCTCTATTGATTTATTTCTTACTAACCGGATGGTATTTACCCCTTCAGCCACCTGCCCCAGGCTTTCAACGGCCTCAGCCAATGTTTTTCCTTCACCTAGCGCATGGCCCACTCTATAGTTTCGGCTTAAAGGGGAGGTACAAGTAACAATCAGGTCCCCAACACCAGATAACCCCAAGAAAGTCATAGGGTTAGCGCCCATTGCGACGGCAAAGCGACTCATTTCAGCCAAACTACGAGTAATCAGCATGCTTTTTGTGTTTTCACCAACACCTAAGGCTGATGCCATACCCGATGCGATTGCATAGATATTTTTTAAGGCTCCGCCTAACTCAACGCCAAATAGGTCATTACTGGCGTAAACACGAAAGTAACTGCAACCCAAAACTTGCTGGATAGTCTCACGGGTAAAAGCATCATCACTAGCCACAACTGTTGCCGTCATCTGCTTTTGTGCGATCTCTTTAGCGAGATTAGGGCCGCTCAATACGCCAACATGCTCACTAGGCGTATGAGTCTTCAGAATTTCAGACATTAATAAAAAGCCATCCTCCTGAATCCCTTTAGCGGTACTGATCATAATCTGATCTTTACTCAAATAGGCTCTAGCCTTATCCACTACCGCTGAAAATGCCTTGCTGGGAATTGCCACAAAAATAACATCAGCCCCAGAAACGGCATCAATGACATCCGTGGTCGCTTGAACATTCTGATTAATTTCATAATCCGGTAGATAACGCGTATTTCGGCGCTGCTCATTAATATTCTGAGCTAGATTTTCGTCACGCATCCACTGCTTTACAGGAAAACCATTATCTGCAGCAATACTGGCTAAGGCAGTTCCAAAACTACCACCGCCTAACACGGTTACGGCAAATTTTTTTGTCATAGAATTATTATTCTGCAAATTTTTATTCGAAATGGAAGTTAAAGATCATATTACCTGAATCGGAAGCACAACTTTACCAAAATCCATATTCAGTTTATCTCTTCATGTATTGGCATCTCAGCCATATCTATTGAGCACCAGCTTGAGCGATTAATGACTGATTGATTCGTATCATATGCTGTAACTCAGTGACATAAGCTTGGCCACGCTGGGAATATTGCTGTAGTGAATTAGCTAATAATATGCCAGTCACAACCTCCCCCTTTTCCCCCAGCTCTGCACGTTGTTGTCGCAAGCTATCATAAGCGGAAAAGGTATTGAGGTTATGCAAATATGCGCGAATACTCAACTGTACAGAAGAAAATGTTGCTACTTCATACCGCTCCCCTTCTGGTCTTCTAGCAGGAACCATTCCACAGCCCACACTGAAACACCACTGGCCAAATAAATTATTACCCTGACGAGCAAAGCGAGATTTGCCCCAAGCAGATTCATTTGCCGCTTGAACCAATACCAGCTCTATAGGTATAACGTTTACTCGTAATAATAATGCCTGATATGCCTCAGTAACTGATGAAGAATCAATTCGATAATCACGAGCCAATTGCATCAACAAACCTCGTTGCTCTTGGAACAACCGTCTTTCAGCAACGGTTTGTCGCTCTAAAGACTCTTTGCTCAAAGACATCACATTTAACGCCTCCAGCCAACTACGCTGCTGAAGAATAAAATTATTTTCCAATACTATAAGTGGTTGAAGCAAAGCAAAAAAGCGTTGCTTCTTCTTTCGCGTATTTTTAATGCTATAAAGTTCGCTTAAATCAGTTGTTATTAATTGAGGCGGTAGAGGCACAGGAACAACAACCAAAGGCTGTACTTTTGGAGCCTTTGCCTGTAACCAAAAACCCAAAGAAAATAAACAGATCAAAACAACAGGTAACCAGCTGCGGGCAAAAACTGAAAGCATACTTAAATCGTCCAGAAAAACGCTAGAACATCACCTTTATCCGCCAAGAAACATGACATGTCATTTGGAAAATCAGAAAGGTATCCTAAATAGGAGTTTTTTGTTTAGCAGCAGAATAGGAAGGCAAAAACCTTAAAGAGTACTTAAGCACCTAAACAAAAGTTTCCTACAACAGTCACTATTTTCTCTGGTTACGACAACCAGAGAAAATAGGAATACGTTTGTTTAGATATAGTATTAGAGTAACACCAAGAAAACGAGAACGTTAAACGACCTGAATATGCCAAGGCTCGTAACGCACTCCAAAGCGGTTATCATTGGTATATCGAATGGAAATATAACCTAGATCTTGTAAGCGCTTATACACATCGGATTTAGCAAAGTCTTCTGTAAAGTTTTTATAACCATAACCCACTTTACCCACATCAAAATCACCAATAGCATGATAAGAGTAACCAGGAGGAGCTAGAGAGCGAGATGCTTTGGACATATTACCTTCAGCCTGTACTACTTTAGATAAAAACAGATACATCTGTTTTACAGTACTACGGATACCTGAGGTTAAAAATATATCTTCACCCACGTCTTTTCTCAGAGTTTCATACAACTTCAGAGACTTACCTTTAAACAAGTAGTGACCTGTTTTCGGTACTTTTAGTAAATCTTTCGAAGGGATACGTTCAGTCAGTCCCAACAATACTTTTTCGCCATAAAAACCGTACTTATTGGCATCGGCAAAAAACAGCTGTTCAAGGAAATCCAGCTCAACCTTACTGAACTCCCCTATTTGTGAGAAGTTACGACCATACTTAACCATTTGATCAAAATTGAGCAAATTAAAGTTACCGTGGCCGATAGTACGTTGAACTTTCCCTAAATGCTTAAGAGTATCTTTGACAAGCTTAAACTCTTGTTCAGAAAGGAAATAATCGTCTTCAAACACACCCTCAAAGTAGCGAATTTTCTGCATGTAATCTTTTACATGGGGATCGCTTTCAGCCGCTTCGATCTCGGCTTTTAAATCTGCAACCTGTTGCTCAATTTTTTGCGGAGCAGATACTTCATGGAAGTCCGCAGAAGACGCATGCTCTTCCACAATTTCGACCAGTTTCTCCGGTACTTCAGGCGCGGCTTTACCCACTTGACTTTCAGCCTGATCCGTAGATATAACAGGTCCAGACTGATTGCCCAAGAATAACTGTCGCATCACTGAGCCACTGCCCAGAGCAACAAATCCACTGATGGAGAATGCTTTTAGAATACTTCTACGATCCACAACGGCTACCCAGAATCCGATTCACTAACAGAATGAAGCTTAAACTCTACAATCTCTTCTGACAACTAAAGCATCTACTTAAACGGTAGATTAATCAGCCAATCGAAGAAAAAAACTAAATATATCTTTTAAATCCAGATTAATCCATAGGATAGACCAAATAGAGAATTTTTCCCTTACCTAATGGAATGACTTAAACTTGCCCAAACCATATTTTGACCGGAGAGAAGCATGACATTAAAGGGCGTACTATTAGATGCTGAAAGCCTTGGCTCTAATATCGATTTTTCCGGCTTAGAACAGCAACTTGATTCACTGATAAGCTATCCCAATACAAGCCCTGCGCAAGTACAAGAACGCATAAAAGATGCCGACATTGTACTTTGCAATAAGGTCGTTGTTAATGCAGAGTCTCTAAAAGCCAGCTCCAAACTGAAACAAATTTGTGTACTGGCCACAGGTATGAATAATGTCGACCTAGCGGTAGCAGCTCAGCTGGATATTCCCGTCAATAACGCCATTGCCTATGGTACCAATAGTGTGGCTCAACATAGCTTAATGCTGATGTTAATGCTTGCTACTCAGCAGGTACGTTATGGTAAAGCCGTAGCCAGTGGCCAGTGGCAAGAAAGTCCGTTCTTCTGCTTAATGCAGCACTCTGTCGGTGAGCTGGCAGGGAAACATCTCGTTATTGTGGGTTCAGGAGCATTAGGCAGTAAAGTGGCTCAACTAGCGGAAGCTTTTGATATGACGGTGACCTTTAGTGCCCGCCCAGGACAAGAGTCTCAGGATAGCCGCCCATCATTAGAAAGCTTATTGCCTCTGGCTGATATTATCTCTCTGCACTGTCCTCTAACGCCGGATACAGAAAACCTGCTTAATCAAGAGACTCTGGCAAAAGCCAAACCCGGCTTACTGCTTATTAATTGTGCTCGCGGTGGTATTGTTAATGAAACAGCAGTTCTTGCTGCACTAAAATCACAGCAATTAGCAGGCTATGCCACGGATGTATTAAGCCAAGAGCCTCCTGTAGATGGTAATCCATTATTGGATGCGCTAAACGAAGATTTGAACCTGATAATAACGCCCCATAATGCCTGGATTTCACAATCAGCCCGACAGAATATTGTTGACCAAGCAGCAGAAAGTATTCGCAGCTACCGACAAAAAGATAATCAGTAAAAAAACAGCTTAAAACAGCCCCTAACATTTGCGTCTGAAGTAAGCTTCAGCAGATAACCGACCAAATATTAAATTAGAGAAGATCATGCGTTTAGATAAGTTTGTTTGCCATCATACCGGCCTATCACGAGCCGATGCGAAAAAAGAACTGCATAAAGACAAGGTCACTTGTGACGGTGTCGCCATTCGAGATGGTGGTTTTAAGGTTAAAAAGGAGACCGTCGTTGAGCTGGAAGGTCGTCGGTTAGGTGAAGTTAAAAAGCGCTACATCATGCTTAACAAAATAGTGAATACGATTTGCTCAACGGAAGATGAAGACTATCCTTCTGTCCTTAATCATTTAGAATTACCTAATCTTCGAGGTCTGCATATCGCCGGACGGTTAGACGCAGATACCACGGGGTTGGTACTCATTACGGATGACGGCCAATGGTCACACCAAGTGACATCGCCAAAAAAACAATGTGCCAAACGTTACCGTGCCTGGTTAGCCGAGCCTCTTTGCGCTGATGCAGAAGAAAAATTAACTGAAGGCGTACAACTCCATGGTGAAGATGAACTAACACGTCCTGCAGTACTGAAACGCATCACCGAAACAGAGGTTCTACTGACCATTACCGAAGGTAAATATCATCAGGTAAAACGTATGTTTGGTGCTCTGGATAATAAAGTCACCGCCCTACACCGCGAGCAAGTAGGTGCTATTGAGCTGGATGAAGATCTATTTGATGGCGAATGGCGCGAACTGACCGAAGAGGAAGTGCAGTCTGTTTGGTCATAACTCATAAACAAATAAACTCATTGCCAGTACCATTACACTATAAACACTGGCAATAAACTAACTAGAAAGGCCAAATAGCTTTCTCTATCTGGCCTTTTTATTGTAGTGTTTTACCTGATACTAATTGATATTCTTATCATCCAGAAATCACCTAAAAATAGGGCATTAAAGATCTATTTGAGCTTCCATCTACTTTGCATTAATCAATGCTTAACATATCAGCATGACCGTCAACTAAACCAATACCTACAAAAATAAGATTCCCTTGATCATCATACCTCTCCTCTATCTTTTCTCCGTCAATCGATGAGTCATAGTTTTGAGGATTGGAGGTATAACTGCTATAACTTATCTGCAAACCACTTTCATCATACTGAGTAGCAGAGTACTCTTCATATTCACCATCAATTTTTTCATCTAAAATAGACTCAACTAAATTACCAAATTGATCGTATTCTCGTATGATGAGCTCATCTGACCAGCCAAATTTCTCATATAAGCCATCGGTGAACTTACGAATTTCTCGCCCTTCCTCATCATATTCATAATAAGTATGACTAGTGATACCAAATCCCGTATTAACAACCTCAGAAACTACCTGACCTTCATCGTTATACTCGTACTCTTTATACCAGTCTATTTCTCCATCACCATCATCATCCATTGAGTAATAGACTATATTTCCATCACTATTATATTGAGATATAGTAATTTCATCATCCTGACCATCGTTATCTACATCCTTGCTAGAGGAGATCTGATTACTAGCCCCATCATAATCAGCAACATAAATAAAGTCGACGACACCATCACCGTGATAGTCTATCTCCTTGCGAATCAGATTACCCCATGCATCATAATTATAATAAGAAGCTTCCTTGTTATCGATAATACCATCCCCATTACTATCTCTTTCATATAATGTCTGATTACCTTGCTCATCATACTCATATGCCAAGTAATATTCTGCAATACCATCAGCATCACTATCTATTTCGTATAACGTTTGCTTACCTTGATCAGTATAAGAAAAGTTTCTAATATAATCCGCTGTGCCATCAAGGTCATTATCAATCTTAATCTGAGCAACCTTGGCATTGCCATATGTAGGCTTAAAACTTGTAGATTCTGTATTCCAGAAATATGAATAAGAGGAATCTTCGTCCAGTGAATCCCCTCCGTCTATCATTTGGTACTCATAATACGTGATACTATCAAGCTGGCCATCAGCATCACTATCAATATACCGGGTTGTCAGATAACCCTGCTCGTCGTATTCAAATGTTATAATTTTATCAATAAGGCCATCTACATCAGAGTCCAGATCTGCCCTGATTGCTTGATCATTGTCGTTAAAAGTATAGGTATCTACCGCATCTAATTGTCCATCAAGATTCCCATCAAACTCATAACGGGTTTGATACCCCTGATCTAAATCGGGTGCTATATATTGATCTGGATCGGTTGGCAAAAAACCACCAAAATCAACCAGAAAGTTTTTCTGCTGCTCGACCGTGGAAGGTTCCTGCGACACAGTTTGCAGCATTTCTGCCGCTTTATTTGCTGCTCCATTGCCAACATACTGCTGATTGCTGTTTTCTAATTGTTCCGTGTAATAGTTGGCAACTTCCAACTTATTATTCAGCACGTCCAGATCCACACCCTGAGCACCATCTAGAATTCGGATAGCAAGTGTCTCCAAACTTGTCGTTATTTCCTCTAGACTGTTATGATGATCCAGTAGATTCTTGTAGTACTCCATGCCCACAGGATCAGCATCTCGATTAAAAGCCTGCTGATAGATATTATTGATCAGATCCTCAGATGTTGGGTAAGGATAGATAAAATATCGCCCCACAAATTCATCAGAAGAAGCAAAGGCCCCTGCAATCTCATTCCAATCGCCTCCTACATCGTCTAAACGTTGCTGCCAATACTCCAAGCCCTCTCGATCCGCTGGTCGACCGTAATAAGCTATATATATTTTTTGTATATCATTAGTGAAAACGTGTGTTGCCATAGAGCTCAATCTCCTTAAATCAAACTTATCCTAGTAACGACCTTGACCTGAGCCAATCAAAAGAAAATTAATGACAGCCTGACTACAAGTTAAGATACACGGCTTAAATTGGGGAGGGTGGTTTAAATGGTAAGAAAGCAGGTACTCTATCGCTAACTTTAAGCCAATCCCTAGCAAAAGCAGAAATAGTATAATAGCACTACAAAGCTAAAGAAAAGTATTCCGATATGTTTAGCTAGCCGTCAGAGAAGAGGGGGGCGTTATATAAAAATTTCACTCAAATACTGACCCTCCCCTAATAAATCTCATGGCTACCCGGAATAATCACCGGGTGGTCTGACTCCGCACTTAAAGAGCGCAAGCATTTATCAGCCTGCCGATACCCTAAGCTAATCATTTCTGATGCGCGGTTAAACTCTAGAGTTCCGCAGGCGTTTCGTGCAATTTCAACCACAAGATCTGGCGGATAAGCAGCCAATTTCTGCCGGGCCATGGTACTTTGCATCGCATCAAATGCCTGGTTTGCTACATCATAGGCTGACCAGTCCCGCTCAGAAGGTATATTATCGGAGCGCTGCAAGCCTTTAAAAAATCCAGTGATTTTTTCATGCAGTGCAGGGGATAAAGGTTCCTCTAATTCAACTGGGGCGGGTACACTTTCTCGCTCACGTTCGACCGCACCACCGAGATTAACGGCAATAGTAATATCCGTTCGATCTCCAAAGGTGGGAGCAATAGGGACAGGATTTAAAACGCCGCCATCAATCAATGTCATACCGTGCAGTTGAAAAGGGGTAAAAAACATCGGTAAAGAAATAGATGCTCGAATAGCATCAAATAGACGTCCACTGTTTAACCAAACCTCTCTCTCCCCCATAATATCGGATGCGACTGCCGTATATGGGATAGGAAGATCTTCAATATGCTGCTCGCCCACCAACTCAATCAAGGTATTGATAATTTTATCACCCTTGATCAAACCCGATTTATCCCAAGCGATATCTAACAGATTAACCATATCGGATTTTTTAATAGCGCGAACCCACTGCTCAAATTCATCCAGCTTTCCCGCTGCATAAATCCCCCCCACGAGAGCTCCAACAGAGCTACCGGAAATAGAAGCAATTTTAAGATTATTCTCTTCTAGCCAACGAATAACACCAATATGCGCTAAACCCTTTGCCCCTCCACTCCCCAATACGAGAGAAACCGTTTTTGCTTCCACTGCCGTACTCATAACGCCTCACAAAAAAACGAATATCATTAAAAGTTATACTAAAATAGGAGCACTGCTATCACCAGATAGAAATAGTCATCAAGTACTCTACAGATATTTCTCTACCAAGTATTGGTCGACTCTCTGGCTACAGGCCAAAATATCGAAATACCTTTACTTGAATAGATATAAGTTCAGAATTTTAATGAAAATAGGCCAAAGTACCCTTTATTGATCAAACAAATAGACTAGAATACGCCACCTAAACCTTTAAAGGTGTCTATAAAAAACCTAATAAAGTAACTGCTATCTAAAGGAAATGCTTTATTCCTGTGTTTTCCCCTAAAGCGCTTAGTTAAAACGCTCTAGGGTCAAACACTCTGGCCACGACGGAGAAGGTCATGCCGCTGCATAAAAAGGGAATCCCGCTACAGCTACTCATCGGCACAGCAATATTCAGTGCCATGTTTATTTTAAGCCTGATACTGATGATTCAGAGCTATCAGAGTAATAAGCAAGCATTATTGATGGCCACAGCTGAAACCGCTCAACAACTCAGTCAAACGATTAATGAACGCACAAAGCGTATTACAGGTCCCGCCCAAAGCGCCTTACAGATATTAAGCCACGACCCTCTACTGCAAGCTAAGACTCTAACACAACGTACCGCTCGTTTACCTGTATTGGTCGAAACATTGAAATCCAATGATGTACTCAGCGCCATCTATGCAGGATATACCAATGGTGAGTTCTTTCTTATTCGAAAGCTTAATCCGCTATTGAAAGACAAATATCAAGTACCAGAATCCGCAGAATATATGCTGCAAACCATTACAGAAAGAAATGGTAAAAGGGTGGGTGAATGGAGCTATTACGATCATCAGTTGCAGCTACTGCTAAAACAAGAAAAGCCAGACTACCAATACAACCCTCGTACACGAGGCTGGTATGTTGATGCGAAACAGACTCAGGCTCAAGTGCTCACACCGCCCTATCTGTTTTACACCACAAAAGAGATCGGCATCACTCTGGCAATGCAAGCTCATGTGGGTCATAACGTTATTGGTATGGACGCCTCTGTTGCCGACCTTTCCGCTCAGCTAGCGAATCTAAGGCTGACCTCAAATACAGAGCTCGCTGTTATCGATAACAGCAAGAAGGTATTAGCCTATACGGATACTGAACGTATGTTAGTTCAAGAAGGGGATAGCTATCGCTTAAGTTCTATCGAACAACTTAACGTAGAACCTCTGACAATTCTCGCAAATTTAGAACAAGCCCCTTACATTATTAAACCCGTGAATACGATAGAACAGGACTGGTTTGCCCTCTGGTTACCGGTTAATAGTTTCGCTGAAACGGATATTAGAGTATTAGTTGCAGTTCCCGAAGGAGAGCTATTAGCCGGAGCAAAAGAGGTTATTTATGATCAAATAGCCTGGGCGGTATTATTAATTTTTCTTATGCTGATGATTGGGATGTACTCAGCAACCATGATAGGCCGCTCTTTTAAACAACTGACTCGACAAGTTAGAGCCTTAACAAACTTCGACTTTAACCAAGCTATTGAGATTAAATCTTCTATTAGAGAAGCCAAAGAGCTGAGCCAAGTAGTGGACTCCATGTCCAGTACCATCCACAACTTCCAGCTAATCAGTAGTACCTTAAACCGAGAACCTAACTTAGAAAATATGCTTGATGGTGTTTTAAAACACCTCGTCAGCGCCACCGGAATGCAAGATGGAGCTATCTATCTTTACCGATCAGAGCAACAAGATTTTGAACTGGCCAGCCAAACGAAAAATGACGTCTTTCCAGCCATACTGAAACACTATGCCAAAGATGATCAAAAGCTTATAGAACTTACATTAGGGCAACTAGAAAATAGCACTCAGTATCTAGTGACACCTCTACGTAAACGGGATAATCAACTAGAAGGTTTATTGATTGTCCAAGGCTCTGGTCGAGCACTTAAAAAAGATCACCTACAACACTTTATCGCTCAACTCTCTGGCTCTGCTGCTGTAGCAATTGAAACTCGTCGCTTAATTGATGGCCAAAAAGCCATGATTGAAGGTATTTTACGCTTATTAGCGGATGCTATTGATGCCAAATCCCCTTATACAAGTGGTCACTGTGAACGAGTACCTGAATTGGCCGTTGACCTAGTTCAGACATTAGGCCGGGCGAATACCGGGCCTTACGCTGATTTTAAGATGAACGAACAGGAACAAGAAGCCTTCCGAATTGCGGCCTGGATGCATGACTGCGGTAAGATCCTAAGTCAAGAACATGTCATCGATAAAGCAACTAAACTGGAGACGATTTATAACCGTATTCATGAAATCCGTACTCGGTTTGAAGTCCTTTGGCGTGATGCCGAAATCGATTTTTGGCAGCAACTCCATCAAGGCGGCGATAAAAAATCTTTGGAAGAAAAGCTGCGACAAACACAACGACAGCTACAGGAAGAGTTTACCTTTATTGCTCAAATTAATGAGGGTGCAATCCCGACACATGAAGAGCAATGCAAACGCATTGACGCCATAGGTGAACGTACTTGGTTAAGACATTTTGATAACCGTATCGGTCTATCACAAGATGAACTTGATCTATTAACCGGCATAGCGGCCCTCCCGCTGCCAGCCACAGAGAAACTATTGGCGAATCGCCCTGAACATATCATCAATTGGAAACCTGGCCGTAAACCACCCGTCACTCCAGATGACCCAAACAACCGCTGGCAGTTTAATATGCAACGACCAGAGTACTCTTTTAACTTTGGCGAACGTTACAATCTGTCCATTCGATTTGGTACTCTTACTGAAGAAGAACGCTTTAAAATCAATGAACATATCGTGCACACCATTATGATGCTCGATGCACTGCCGTTACCGGAACACCTGAAAAAAGTGCCACAGATAGCAGGCAACCACCATGAGCGTATAGACGGCAAAGGTTATCCTAGAGGTTTAACCGGTGAGCAGATGTCGACACCGGAAAAAGTTATGGCCATTGCCGATATTTTTGAAGCACTAACCGCTTCTGATCGACCGTATAAAAAACCAAAATCGATATCACAAGCCTTGAATATTATGACGAATATGGCCCAAGGCGGTCATATTGATCCCGTTTTATTCGCAAACTTATTAAAGACAGATGTGTTTATGGCCTATGGGCAGAATCACTTACAAACAGATCAACTGGATCAGGTAAAAACGGATGAGCTGATTCAACAGCTATCCGCTATACCAGAACCCGCATAAAAATAACTAAATCGACGCCAATAAAATGCCATATTTGAGTAAGAACACACTCAAACATGGCTTTTTTGTTTATAACGCAATTAAGACTTTTTACGAGCAGGCATACCTTCATTTTTAGGTAATTGGTCCACGCTTTCATACCAGCAAGCATGATCTGCCCAAAATAGGTTTTGTGACGGACGGATTTCAAGATCATCATCCAACGTACCCGCCGGCACCACTACATTGCCTCCCCCTTGTACTAGCCAAGGTAAAGAAGAACCACAGTTTTTGCAGAAGCAAGAGGCAAAATAACGGGCTTCAGGATGCTCAAAACGTCCCACGGATGCCTCACCGCTTAACCACTCAAAACGATCTGGCGGCACAAATAGATTGGCAGAGTGCGCACTACCACTCACCTTCTGACAGCGAGAACAATGGCAGTATTGGAAATGTTTTAACGGGCCTTCCAGCTGGTATTTTACGTCTCCACACAAACAACTACCGGTATAGGTTTCTGACATACTGCACCTCATTTTGTTTTTATTACCCACCATCAAACCTCAGAGGTAAATTGATAGCAAGGATATAGGGGAACCGGCGGGTCACGCGAAGAATAAAAGCCAAAGGGATAAAGGCTGAAAACTAAAGAAGAAAAATTAGAGGCTAGTAATTAGATAACACAGATCACGACCTGTCATGCCCGGCATAACAGGTCATAATAAAAACTACGGATTAATTTTAATTAACTCAACATCAAAAATCAGAGTAGAACCTGCTGGGATACTACCGACACCGCGGCTACCATAAGCAAGATGGCTTGGGATAAACAGACGGGTCTTTTCGCCTTCTACCATCAGCTGTAAACCCTCCGTCCAACCAGGAATGACTTGGCTTAAACCAAAATCGATAGGCTGACCACGATCAACGGAACTATCAAACACCTCACCATTAATTAGAGTACCATGATAATGCACCAGTACCTTATCGCTTGCCTTAGGATGAACCGTACCTGTACCAGCTTCTAATACCTTGTATTGCAATCCTGAATCCGTAGATTTAACACCGTCTTCTTGTCCATTACTGGATAAAAAAGCCTGACCTGCTTGACTGCTCTCAGCCAAGGCTTTTTTGTTGTTAGACATACGCTGAAAAATAAAAAATGCGATGGCAATGACAATCACAATGACAATAAATCGAGTCACAAGAGCACCTATCCGTTAAGGGAAAACAAAAAAGAAATTCAATATCACTTCAAGCTTAGGTGCAATCCTACCCTAGCCTAACAAGAGGGAAAAGCCACAGAAGTCATATCCCAATAATCTATCTTGCCCATTCATCATCAAACAGCCAATACTGGGCGATTACACATCTAACATCTGCCATTGTAGTAAACGATTATTAGCAGGCATGGTGTAATCCTCAACTAAGAACATGCCGGCTTCACGGGCTAAACGATCCACATCCTCAAAATTTCTGATACCACTAGCTGGATCTCGGCGCTTTAACCATTTGTCAAACTGAGCATTACTGGGACTGGTGTATTCTCCCTCGTAATTAAATGGTCCATAGATACAGCAGACACCACCGCTTCTTAAAACCTTTCGAACACCATGAAAAAAAGCCTCAACCATAGACCAAGACATAATATGCAAGGTATTAGCACTAAAAACAGCATCCGCCCGCTTGATAGGCCACTTATCTTGGGTCACATCCAGCTCCAGCGGCGATAGAATATTCTCGCCAGAGTAATCAGCTAACCATTGATGAATACCTTCTAAATAAATCTGTTGATCTGTCGGCTGCCACTTTAAATGAGGTAACTGTTCAGCAAAAAAAACAGCATGTTGCCCAGTACCACTGCCAATTTCCAACGCTAGATGACTTTGAGAAAAAGCCTTTTTTAAAACATTGGCAATGGGAAGCTTATTGTTCTCGCAGGGTTGTGAAAAAGGTTTTGTCATAACGCCCTCAAACAAAAATATTATCCGCTGATTTAATATATCAGGAGTTAGCACTTCTCGCTAAAACAGGATTGCACTTATTACTTGAATCCAAGAGAGATAAAAGTTTTCCTCCACCGAAATAGCTTCCCGTATTTGCTAAACAGGAGAAAATAGACTAAAAACTCTATTCAAAATAAAAAAACAAGAGATTGATTATGTCCCGCAACGTTCAGCAATGGCTCGATACCTACGGCGAAAGTCATCAAAACCCTATAAACAAGGTGATCCATTGGTTAATGGTACCAGCGATATTTTTCACCATTATTGGATTACTGTGGAACATCCCATTACCTGAGTTTCTGAAAGGAATAAAGGGAGTAAACTGGCCCAGCCTGATATTGATACCTGTGCTGCTATTTTATGCTCGGCTCTCCATAAGCTTAATGCTAGGTATGATGCTCTTCAGCCTTTTTTGCTTCTGGCTAACCCAACAACTTGAAGCGTTTATCCTTATTCCTCTTTGGCAATTCAGCCTCTGTCTCTTTATCATCGCTTGGGTATTTCAGTTTATCGGCCACAAAATTGAAGGTAAAAAGCCTTCATTCTTTCAGGATGTACAGTTTTTACTGATTGGCCCAGCTTGGTTATTAAGCTTTATCTATAAAAAGCTAGGCATCTCTTACTAATAAATCACCCTCTCAAAGACCTCGACACTTATCGGTAGAGGCCTTTGAGTGCATCAAAGTGCTCTTAATAGTTAAGTTTGATTAACTCAATACTAACTCAAGCCCCCTTAAACTGAGGCGGACGTTTTTGGATAAAGGCTTGCACCCCCTCTTGGCCATCCTGAGTTTTACTCAATTCAGCAATAGAGCGTGCCTCCATTTCCATTTGCGATTCCAAAGTATCCGTTAAAGCGTTATCCACTAATTCTTTTACATTGCCATAAGCTTGAGTCGGCCCTTGAGCTAACATATTGGCAAATTCAGATACTGTAGCCATTAGCTTTTCAGCAGGTACGACTCTATTGACTAAGCCCCAATCCAGAGCTAATTCAGCATCTAAAACTCGATTGGTAATAAAAAATTCCTTAGCGCGGCGAGGACCAAGAATTTTAGTTAAGAAATAAGAAGTACTGCCATCAGGGGAGAATCCTATTTGAGTATAGGCACTGGTAAATTTAGCATTATCCGCCGCAATAACCAGATCACAGCAAGCCATCAAGCCTAAACCCGCTCCAGCAGTCATCCCATTCACAGCAGCAATCACGGGCATGGGTAAACGAGCAAAGCGTGAGATAGCACTGTGTAGATAAGTGGTCATATCCATCAGTAAGCGATCCACATTTTCAGGATCATCAGCAAAAGCAGAGACATCACCACCCGCTGAAAATGCTTTATCACCACTGCCGGTAATCACCACAGCACGTAACGACTTATCGCAACTGCACTGGTTAGCAGTATCCGATAGCAAACGCATAGTTTCTGCGTCCATAGCATTAAAGGCCTGAGGGCGATTGAGTGTAATCCAGGCAACTTGATCACGCAGTTCAAAAATAACAGGTTGGCTCATGGGGAGTCCTTATTTTTATTTTCAGGAAATGTATTATCAGAAAAGAGTACTGGCTAACAGAATTTCACACAGACTTAGTCGCTGTCAAAAGAGACTATTCAGTCAGTTGTTTGAAAGTTAATTAACCCTATCAATATGCCCTACCACGAAGAACATAACCTCCCTCATATAGGGTACTGGATAAGATAGTACAGGCGAAAAAAAACCCGGCAGATAGGCCGGGTTCTTTATACAACCTGCTTAAGACATACTCTTAAGAGGAAACTAAGAAAACAAAGGTCTTATGCAGAAACATGCTTCGCTGCAATAATATCTTTCCACTTAGCAGGACCTGTGGTGTGCACAGATTCACCTTTGGTATCTACCGCAACAGTCACAGGCATATCTTTTACTTCAAACTCATAGATAGCTTCCATACCCATTTCTGGGAAGGCCAATACTTTCGCATCTGTAATCGCTTTAGATACCAAGTACGCAGCGCCACCAACAGCCATCAAGTAAACCGCCTTATTATCTTTAATCGCTTCAATAGCGATAGGGCCACGCTCAGATTTACCAATCATTCCCAGAAGACCCGTACTCTCGATCACCTGACGAGTAAACTTATCCATACGTGTCGCGGTCGTTGGGCCTGCAGGGCCTACAACTTCGTCACGAACGGGATCAACCGGACCTACGTAGTAGATAAAGCGGCCTTTCAGATCAACCGGTAAGTCTTCACCGGCATTCAGCATCTCTACCATACGCTTGTGAGCCGCATCACGACCGGTCAGCATTTTACCGTTTAACAGTACAGTTTCACCTGGCTGCCAGCTTTGTACATCTTCTGGTGTGACTTCATCCAGATTCACACGACGAGTAGTCTCACCGACTTCGAAGGTTACTTCTGGCCAGTCATCCAAATTAGGCGGTGTTTGCAGCGCCGAACCGGAACCATCCAGTTCAAAATGTGCGTGACGCGTCGCCGCACAGTTTGGGATCATGCAAACCGGTAGAGAAGCCGCATGAGTCGGGTAGTCCATAATTTTCACATCAAGAACTGTGGTCAAACCACCCAGACCTTGGGCACCTATACCCAGCTCATTAACCGCATCCATAATTTCCAGACGCAGCTCTTCAGCACGGTTCTGTGGGCCACGCTCACGTAGCTCGTGAATGTCGATTGGATCCATCAAGGACTCTTTCGCCATCACAGCGGCTTTTTCAGCCGTACCGCCAATACCCAAACCTAACATACCAGGAGGACACCAGCCCGCTCCCATAGTAGGGACTGTTTTCTTCACCCACTCGACGATAGAATCGGATGGGTTCAGCATCACCATCTTCGATTTGTTTTCAGAGCCGCCGCCTTTCGCTGCAACCTGAACATCCACTGTATTACCCGGTACGATTTCGTAGTGAATAACGGCAGGAGTATTATCTTTTGTATTTTTACGAGCACCTGCAGGGTCAGCCAGAATAGATGCACGCAGTACATTGTCAGGATGGGTATACGCACGACGCACACCTTCATTGATCATGTCTTCTAGGCTCATATCGCCTTCCCACTGAATTTGCATACCCACTTTTACAAATACAGTAACGATACCAGTATCCTGACAGATAGGGCGCTTACCTTCCGCACACATACGTGAGTTGATCAGGATTTGAGCCATAGCGTCTTTTGCCGCTGGATTTTCCTCACGCAGGTAGGCTTCGTGAACCGCCTGAATGAAATCTACCGGGTGGTAGTAGGAAATATATTGCAGCGCGTCCGCAACGCTATCGATCATATCGTCTTGACGGATTACAGTCGTCATCTTCGGAGCATCTCCTATCACGGTCTGTGTTTATCGTCCGGGGGTCACCGGACACACTTTTTATCAACGATCCCACATGTTGCTATATCGGTTATGACAACATGGGGCCGATGCTGTTTTCTCACTTACACGAAATGGCGAAAGTATACACCATTTTACCCCTCATCATGATTCTGAACCCATGAACTTTAGCCAAATACCTCAATGGCTTTTAAGTCAACTTTAGACTTTAGTTACAAAGACTGACAATGAATTACAGCTATTCCACAGAAAAAATAGAGTTTCTATTCCACACTGCACACTCAAAGATTCATTTAATATAAATAATTTCAAAGCTAATTCTTAATGAAGGTTGCTTTTGTGGGTACAGGATATGAACTCGCTAAAATTTCCAATGCACAAGGAACGGCATGAACAGCGCATCCGTATAAAGCGCCTTGCTATCTCGGCATTATCTCATGCTATTTTGTTAGGTATCTTAGGTCTGGCGCTTCTCACAGGTCTACTCAATAACGTCACACTGCAAAACTATCTGCTTTTTGCTGGTAGCGCTGTTGTTACGCAGAGTATTTTCTGGTTGCTGTTTCACCATAATTTGAACCTAAAGTTTAATGACCCCTCATTAACCTTAATGCAGATGTCTACTGCTATCATCTGGTTTAGCCTGATGATTAGCCAGCTTCCTGAGCTCAGAGGCTCTCTGCTGATTCTCTATGTGATGGTCATGTTATTCGGTATTTTTCAGCTCCGTACACTGGAGTTTGCCTTTGTGGGTCTACTTAGTCTGATTTCCTTTGGTATCGTTATCGTTGCCGATATCACGCTAAGACCTGAGCAACCTAATCTGCGTCTAGGGGTTATGCAATGGCTTATTTTGGCCACAGCTCAGACTTGGATTGCTCTTTTTAGCAGCTACGTACGTCGCTTAAGTGAACGTCTGAAAAAACAGAAAAGCGTTTTAAAAGACAGCAATCATAAGATGCTAAAAGCCAATGAAGAGCTCGAACAAGCAATGCTGCAACTGGATGAAATTGCCGGTACCGATGAACTCACAGGAGCCCTCAATCGCCGTCGTTTTTTTCAAGAAGCTAAAAATAGATTAAATGATGATGAACACTATCAAGCCAGTGCACTTTGTATGATCGATATCGATCATTTTAAAACAGTGAATGATCAATTTGGCCATCAGGCTGGTGATAAAGTACTGGAACAGTTCTCTCGTATTACCGATCAACACTTACGAGCCAGTGATCTATTCGGTCGGTATGGGGGGGAAGAATTTATTTTACTATTGCCCCAGAATAATCAGGACAGCGGTATCAAGGTAGCGGAGCGCATCCGTAGAGCCTTTGCGGATCATTGCTTCGATCATATTAAAACGGATCTGAACATTACTCTATCAGCAGGCATTACTCTGCACCGACAAGGGGAATCCATAGAGGATACTTTAAAGCGAGCGGATGATGCCCTCTATCAGGCTAAAAAAACAGGACGTAATCAAACGGTTTATATATCCGGTGCCCGGCAGCTACATCAACACATCCATGAAACGCTTAAGGAATAATCCTTAAGCGCTTCTATAAATATGAAAGTATTTCTTAGCCGATAACCGGTTCTACAAGAGATAAGTATCGTTCTGCCCATAGCTCATTACGCTTTTGGCAAACCACAAACTCAGGATTCAATAAACTCTCTTTGTGGTTGTAACGTAAAGGTTGCAATTTATCGTCAAAAACAGCGCCTCCAGCCTGCTCGACTACCGCCTGCGCTGCTGCTGTATCCCATTCACAGGTTGGGCCAAAGCGGACATAAAGATCAGAACGATTAGCCGCTACCATGCACAGTTTTAGCGAACTGCCCATAGGAACATTACGATAATCAGGCAGACACTCTGAAAAAGTCTCCAATCGACTGGCACCGTGGGAGCGACTGCCTACTACCCGCCAACAATCCGGTTCAAACTCGGAATCAAGTTCTAGCTTTTCAGGGGCATTATTTCCTGCAATGAAAAACGCGCCTTCTTCTTCAGCGCCATAATACAGCTCATCAGGCACTGGAGCATAAACAACCCCCAAAACAGGAATACCATCGCGAATTAATGCAATATTAACCGTGAACTCACCATTACGCTTCACAAATTCTTTAGTGCCATCCAAAGGGTCTACCAACCAATAGCTCTGCCACTGCTGGCGCTCCTGCCAGCTAATAGCCGTACTCTCTTCAGATAATATCGGCAATTTAATGTTTAGTGCTTCTAAGCCTGCTTCAATACAACGATGAGATGCCATATCTGCAAGTGTTAAAGGACTCTCATCCTTTTTAAAAGAAACACCAAGATCATCCTGTTGATAAATTTGCATAATGGCATTACCCGCCAAGCGAGCGATTCGAATAACTTCAGGCAGTAGTACTTTTAATTCATTATTGCTTGGCATAAGACGATCCATATATCAAAAAAGTAGCAACACTTTTTAAGCTAAAGAAATAAAACGTTAATTCAATAGGTAGCTAGATAAAAAGGTTAGGGCAAATACCCCGTGAAAGCGCCCAGTTAAGGGAGTCAGCATTTTCCTTTTATCAACACTGGCATGCAATAGACTTAATGGTGTTTTAACTGCAAGTAGAGATAACAGAATAAACCAAGGAAAAGTCAGTAGATTTGATAACCAAAGAATCATAACACTGGCATAAGTGCCTATCAGTATCAGCCAATATAGCTTTACACCTCGTGGGTAACCCAAGCGTACCGTCAGGGTTTTCTGCCCTATCCCTCTATCACTTTCATAATCTCTTAGTTCGTTACTTAATAACAACAAAGAAGTTAAAAGGCTTAAAGGTAAAGAGTGCAAAAACACCGCTATTGAATATTGGCCAGACATTACATAATAAGCCCCACCGATCATCATGATGCCCATTAACCAAAAAACCAGTGGGACACCCAAACCTCTACTCTTGTAGTTGATCGGTTTTTGAGTATAAAAATAAGCCCCCATCCCCCCTACCAAGCAAAGATACAGTAAGTTATTGCCTCTTAGTTGAATCAAGCAAAGCCCTATAACGATGGCAAAGGCAAAACAGCCCAAGCCATAATAGAAGTTACGTTGAATCATTTGGGAAAGACATAGGTATTGCTGATTTGAAGCAGATGGAAAAAGTTTATCCAGTTCATCTAGGTCTGAATAATCATTAATAAGGTTAACGCCAAACTGCAGTAAAATTCCACCAAGTAGAATCAATCCAGACAATAAAAAGGGCTGATCACTTCCGCCCCAGCCCAAGATAATACCTTGTAAGCAAGCCGCGACAGCAACTACTAAAGAAAAAGGCCGTGCAGCTCTGACCAACTGATATTTATCCCAATTGGCTTGGCTTTCCATCAGTGCTGCTGTTTTTGTCATCCCTGTTCCTTAGGTACATACCTAAACAAAAGTCTTTCGATATTCTCCGGCCAGCGGCCGGAGAGTATAACGATTTTTTAGATAAACGTTTGTTCAGGTACTTAACGTTATTTAAGGTCACGCATCAATAGAGCATATTCCAACTCTGCTTCATTCACCTTGCCATCCAGAGGCAGGTTAACAATATGACCATTACCTGGCGCCACATTAATGGCTTCACCTTTACGGTTTTCCAATGTATTCAGTTGGAAACGCACATTGCCACTAGGTAACATCAATTCCAATGTGTCCCCATGTTCGAAGCGGTTTTTAACATCCACTTCCAACATATTGGTTTGATTATTAAAGCTTAAAATCTCACCAACGAACTGCTGATTCACACCAATAGAGTTACCCGTTTCATAGTTTTGATACTCATCATGCACATGACGACGGTAGAAACCTTCGGTATAACCTCGGTGTGCCAGATTCTCCAGCGTATCCATCAGGCTCATATCAAATGGACGGCCTGCAACTGCATCATCAATGGCTTTACGATAGACCTGAGCCGTACGAGCCACATAATAATGTGATTTAGTACGCCCTTCGATTTTAAGAGAATGGATACCCATCTTAGCCAAACGTTCTACATGCTGAACCGCACGCAGATCTTTAGAGTTCATGATATAGGTGCCATGCTCATCTTCATGAATCGGCATAAACTCACCAGGGCGTGAAGCTTCTTCAATTAACGCAGACAAACCTTGGCTGTTTTCATCATGATGAGTTGCAGCTGGAGAGGTGATAGGGGTGCTATCTTGTGATGGATCCCAAGTGCCCGCCGATTGCCCAACTTCAGAAACGGGTATCAACTCGCCGGTAGAATCCGTTTGTGTTTGAACCGTGTTGTAATTCCAACGACAGGCATTGGTACAAGTTCCCTGGTTTGGATCACGGTGGTTAAAATAACCAGATAATAAACAACGACCTGAGTAAGCAATACACAGAGCACCATGTACAAAGGTTTCAAGCTCTAAACCCGGACATTCATTACGAATATCTTCGATCTCATCCAGTGACAGCTCACGAGACAGAATAATGCGCTTAACGCCTTGGCTATGCCAAAATTTAGCGGCGGCGTAGTTCACAACGTTGGCTTGAACAGATAGGTGAATCACCTGCTCGGGCCAGCGCTCACGCACCATCATGATTAAACCGGGATCAGACATAATCAGCGCATCAGGCTTCATCTCAATGATCGGCGCCATATCATCCATGTAAGTCCGTACTTTACCGTTATGGGGCGCAATATTACTGGCCACATAAAATTGCTTACCGCGATCATGAGCATATTGAATGCCCTGTTCAAGGTTAGCCAATTTAAAGTCGTTGTTACGTACTCGCAGACTATAACGAGGTTGTCCGGCATAAACCGCATCTGCGCCATACGCAAATGCGTAACGCATATTTTTGAATGTACCGGCAGGAGATAAGAGCTCAGGTTTAAACATATCAGCCTCTTCGGGGTCTGGTTACAGGCCAGATCCACCCTTTGAAGATTAACGTGCACTGCACACGCAAATTAAAAGCAGGCGATTCTACCACAGCCAGACTAAACAGGAAGGGTCAGTAATGTGCACTGTAAAGAACTTGAAAGGTTTTCGTAATATAACTGCAACAGAAATTTCTTAGGCTTCAATTAATACGTTATTAAATATAGTCGCAAGGACTCATGCATGAAATTCAAGAAGCTTTTTAACGCCATCGTAATCGCAGGTACTGTTGCAAGTGTAAGTGCATGTTCTCAGATGCAAACGGCAATGAACGGTTTGGGCAAAGATGCTGAACAGCAAAAAGAAGAGAAGGTTCAGCAGATTAAAGCTGAAGTCAGCAAACTGTACGAAGTACACCACGAAGATGGTCGTCTGTATTTTTTCTACGACAAGAAGAGCTACATTCACTTCCTACAGCACGGCGAAACACCTTATACCTATAAGCGTATCGCATCGGGTCCACACGGTGAGACTCTAGTATTTGGCCTGATGGGCAAAGACAAGAAAAAGACCTCAGGCATTCCTAGCGTAGAAATGTTTGATGGTAAGCAACAACCAGAACTTTTCTACGGTGAAGCCCGTGTAGAGGGCCGAATCTATGTTTTCAGCACTCTGAAAGATATGGAAGATATGCGCACAGTTGGTGAAGCACCATACCGCTACACCGATATCGGTTCAGGCCCTAACGGTGAAACTGTGGTTTACGTTCTGAATAAAGGCAATAAGAAAAAGCGTCCTGATGCTTTGATTGCTGCATTCAAAAAAGCTTATAACAAAATGTAAGCTTTACCGCTGCACTATAAAAGATAGCACTCTAATTGGGTTACCGATTGTGCAAAAGAGGTCAGTTGATACTGGCCTTTTTTATTGCCTGTAAAAGATACGCTTTTCTCCAAAGAAACCGATAAATGTAGCGTGGATAAGCTAGGGATAAAAAACAGGCAATAAAAAAGGCGACCCGAAGATCGCCTTTAGAGAGCTACTTAAGCGTAGGAAATATTATTCCCAGCCAGTAACCTCACGCAGACCAGTACCGATCTCCGCTAGACTGCGAACAGTCTTAACACCAGCGTCTTCCAGTGCTGCAAACTTCTCGTCTGCAGTACCTTTACCACCGGAGATAATCGCACCAGCGTGACCCATGCGCTTACCAGCAGGTGCAGTAACACCGGCAATGTAAGAGACAACAGGCTTAGTCACGTTAGCTTTGATATAAGCAGCCGCTTCTTCTTCAGCAGAACCACCGATTTCACCAATCATTACGATTGCTTCAGTCTGCGGATCATTCTGGAACATTTCCAGAATATCGATGAAGTTAGAACCAGGGATTGGATCACCACCGATACCAACACAGGTAGACTGACCGAAACCAGCATCAGTTGTCTGCTTAACCGCTTCGTAAGTCAGAGTACCGGAACGAGATACGATACCCACTTTACCCGGCAAGTGAATGTGACCCGGCATAATACCGATCTTACATTCGCCTGGAGTGATAACACCTGGGCAGTTAGGACCGATCAGACGTACGTCCAGTTGGTCACAAACTACTTTACACTCCAGCATATCCATTACTGGAATGTGCTCAGTGATACATACGATCAGCTTGATACCTGCGTTAGCAGCTTCCAGGATAGAATCCTTACAGAAAGCAGCCGGTACATAGATAACAGATGCTTCAGCGCCTGTAACTTCAACTGCTTCAGCAACAGTATTAAATACAGGTAGGCCTAGGTGTTCAGTGCCACCTTTACCTGGAGTTACACCACCAACCATTTTGGTGCCGTAAGCAATCGCTTGCTCAGAGTGGAAGGTACCCTGACCGCCAGTGAAACCCTGACAGATAACTTTAGTGTCTTTATTAATCAATACCGACATGATTATTTACCCTCCGCTGCTTTTACTGCTTGCTGAGCTGCGTCAGTCAAGCTAGTCGCGGCAATGATATCCAGACCAGACTCAGCCAAACGCTGAGAACCCAGTTCTGCGTTGTTACCTTCCAGACGTACAACTACAGGTACGTTTACACCCACTTCTTTAACTGCGCCGATAATACCGTCTGCGATCAGATCACAGCGTACGATGCCGCCAAAGATGTTAACCAATACAGCTTTAACTTTGCTGTCTTCCAGAATAATCTTGAACGCTTCGGTTACACGCTCTTTCGTCGCGCCGCCACCTACGTCAAGGAAGTTAGCCGGGAAACCACCGTGCAGAGATACGATATCCATCGTACCCATTGCTAGACCTGCACCGTTTACCATGCAACCAATGCTGCCATCCAGAGCTACATAGTTCAGATCCCATTCAGCAGCACGTGCTTCACGCTCATCTTCCTGAGATGGATCATGCATTTCTTGCAGATCTTTGTGACGGTATACCGAGTTGCCATCAATGGCTACTTTAGCATCTAGGCAATGTAGATTGCCTTCGTCAGTGATCACCAGAGGATTAATTTCCAGCAGAGCCAGATCTTTTTCCTGGAACATTTTTGCCAGACCCATAAAGATCTGTACAAATTGCTTAACCTGAACACCTTCTAGGCCAAGCTTAAACGCCATTTCACGACCCTGGTATGGCTGAGCGCCAGTCAGAGGATCGATAGTTGCTTTCAGAATCTTCTCTGGAGTTTCTTCTGCAACAGTCTCAATTTCCACACCACCTTCGGTAGATGCCATGAAAACGATACGACGACTTGAACGGTCAACAACCGCACCTAGATACAGCTCGTTAGCAATATCAGTGCAAGTTTCAACCAGAATCTTAGTAACCGGCTGACCATTTTCATCAGTCTGATAAGTTACCAGGTTTTTACCTAACCAATTGGCAGCAAATTCTTTTGCTTCATCTGCGCTGCTAATTAGTTTTACACCACCAGCCTTACCGCGACCACCAGCGTGAACCTGAGCTTTAACAACCCACTTATCACCACCGATTGTCTGACACGCCGCTGCGGCGTCTTCAGGGGTATCTACTGCAATACCCTGGGATACAGGCAGTCCGTATGAGGCAAAGATCTGTTTGCCTTGATATTCATGAAGATTCATACTGCTAAGCCATTTTTTTGTGCACTAACACTATTGGCGACACCTCTTGGGGTCAAGTGCCGCCCCCTGCTACGGTTACCCGTAATCTTAATTTTTTACTTACGCTTTTTGCGGTTTGCCATGTGGATCGCATGCCCATCAACTGCCAGCGCTGCTTCGTGCACAGCTTCAGACAATGTAGGGTGAGCGAAACACATCAGAGCCAAATCTTCCGCACTGGAGCCAAACTCCATTGCGATAACGCCTTGGTGAATCATCTCACCTGCGTTTTGACCCAGAATATGCATACCCAAGATACGGTCAGATGCTTTATCTGTAATGATCTTAACCATACCGTCGGTGCAACCGTTGGTCATAGCACGACCAATAGCAGCGAATGGGAACGTGCCCACTTCGTATTCTGTACCTTCGGCCTTAACTTCTTCTTCAGTTTTACCCACAGAAGCAATTTCAGGGAAAGTATAAACAACACCAGGGATAACGTCGTAGTTCATTTCGGCTTTATGGCCAGCAATGATATCTGCAACCGTTACACCTTCTTCAGATGCTTTGTGTGCCAGCATAGGGCCACGTACCACATCGCCGATAGCGAATACGCCCGGTACAGAAGTACGGCACTGGTCATCAACAAAGATAAAGCCACGCTCATCCAGAGTCACACCGCTGTCGTTCGCCAGCAGAGCTTCTGTATATGGACGACGACCGACACAAACGATCAGTTTGTCGAAAGTCTGTTGTTGCTCACCTTTTGCATCAGCATAAGTCACAACCACTTCGTTACCGTTTATTTCAGAACCGGTAACCCGCGCGCCAATCTTAATATCCATACCTTGCTTGGTTAGGACTTTCTTAGCTGCTTTAGCGATTTGCTGATCAGTGGTTGCCAGGAAAGTATCCTGTGCTTCTAATACAGTAACGTCCGCACCCAGACGCATCCATACGGAACCCAGTTCCAAACCAATCACACCACCGCCGATAACACCTAGACGACCCGGTACTTCTTCAAAGTCCAGTGCGCCCGTGGAATCAACGATCAGACCTTCGGTCAGAGGTGTTGGTGGAATCTCAACTGGCACAGAACCAGAAGCGATAATGATGTTGTCCGCTTCAACAACCTGCACAGATCCATCCTGTGCGGTCACTTCAACTTTTTTGCCCGACAGTACTTTACCAGTACCGATCAAAGGCGTAACACCATTCGCTTTAAACAGACCACCGATACCCTGAGTCAGGTTACCTACAATCTTGTTTTTGCGAGCAATCATTTTCTTAACGTCCATTTTGACGTCAGAAACTTCAATACCCAGATCAGCAAAGTCATGCTGGGTTTCAGCATACTTATGGGAAGCTTCAAGCAGGGCTTTTGAAGGGATACAGCCTACGTTCAAGCAAGTACCACCAAAAGATGGTTTACCTTCTTTGTTTAACCATTTTTCAACGCAAGCGGTTTTCAGACCCAATTGTGCTGCACGGATAGCTGCAACATAACCACCAGGGCCTGCACCGATGACAACTACATCATATTTATCAGACATTCTGTTTTCCTGTCTTTCGTGTCATTAGTGATAAAACTGTATTTAAACTTCCAGCAAGATACGTGCTGGATCTTCAAGCAGTTCTTTGATGGTAACAAGGAACTGTACAGCATTTTTTCCATCGATCATGCGGTGATCGTAAGAAAGCGCCAGATACATCATCGGACGAATTTCAACCTGACCATTCACAGCCATTGGACGTTCCTGGATCTTATGCATACCCAGAATAGCTGTTTGTGGTGGATTCAGGATCGGTGTAGACATCAAAGAGCCAAATACACCGCCATTTGTGATAGTGAAAGTACCACCGGTCATATCATCAATGCCCAGTTTTCCGTCACGACCACGCTTAGCGAAATCACCGATGGTAGATTCTACATCAGCTAGACTCATAGTGTCAGTATCACGCAGAACAGGAACCACTAAACCACGTTCAGTGGATACAGCAACACCGATATCGTAGAAACCATGGTAAACAATGTCAGTGCCATCGATAGAAGCATTAACATCTGGGAAACGTTTCAGCGCTTCTGCAGCCGCTTTTACAAAGAAAGACATAAAGCCCAAACGTGTACCGTTGTGCTTCTTCTCAAACATGTCTTTATATTTTTTACGCAGCTCCATAACCGGCTTCATGTCCACTTCATTATAAGTGGTCAGCATAGCCGCGGTTTGTTGCGCTTCAACCAGACGCTTAGCAATGGTCTGACGCATACGGCTCATCGGTACGCGCTTCTCAACACGCTCACCAGAAGCAACATTAACTTCAACCGCAGGCGCGGCTGGAGCAGCAGCTGGAGCCGCTGCGGCTTTAGCTGCACCAGATTGAACGGCTTTTAGTACGTCTTCTTTAGTAACACGACCACCTTTACCAGTACCATTCAGCTTAGCAACATCCAGGTTATTTTCCTGTGCTAATTTACGGGCCGCTGGGCTCAGGATTTTATCACCAACTTGTACAGTTTCCTCTTCAGAGGTTGCAGTTTCTTCAGCCGCCGCCGGAGCAGCACCTGCTACAGCACCTTCTTCAAAGATAGCGATAATTTCATCACTCAGTACTGTCTCATCTTCACCTTTGATGATCTCTTTAATCACACCATCAGCTTGAGCCAGAACTTCCAGAACCACTTTATCAGTTTCAATATCGACCAAGATTTCATCACGCGCAACGGCTTCGCCAGGTTGCTTGTGCCATGTAGCGATCGTGCCGTCTGCAACGGACTCAGGGAAGACGGGTGCTTTAATTTCAGTAGCCATGTTCGGTCCTTTCTGGATTGTGCTTTGTTTGCACAAACAAAATCTGTGGACACCTTATCAACAATGTAAGGTGTCCTTTATTGATCATTTATAGATTAAACGCATTGGATACCAAACGTGCTTGCTGGTCCGCATGCACAGAGGTATAACCACAAGCCGGTGCAGCAGAAGCTTCACGACCCGCAAAGTGCAATTCATAACCTAAACCTTTACGGTAGTTATTCAGCACCTGACGCATGTGGTGTTGACTGCTATACCAAGCCCCTTGGTTTAAAGGCTCATCCTGACACCAGGCAACAGATTCCAGCGCAGGGTATTCTGCAACAATTTCTGCCAATCTAGCTTCAGGGAACGGGTATAACTGCTCAATACGAATAATCGCGGTGTCGTCACGCTCGTTATCTTTACGATAACTAGCCAGATCGTAATAAACCTTGCCGCTGGTCAGAATCAGACGCTTAACCTGTGATTTATCAATAGTGCTATCCACTTCATTGATAATGGTTTGGAAAGTACCGTTAGCCAGTTCTTCCAAAGTAGAGGTTGCATCTTTATGACGCAGCAAACTCTTAGGTGACATTACCACCAAGGGTTTACGTAGCGGACGAATCGCCTGACGTCGTAACATGTGGTAAACCTGAGCAGGTGTCGTAGGAACCACCACCTGAATATTATGCTCAGCACAGGATTGTAAATAACGTTCAAGACGAGCCGAGGAGTGTTCAGGTCCCTGACCTTCATAACCATGTGGTAATAGCATGGTTAAACCACACAAGCGGCCCCACTTATGCTCACCACTGGTGATAAATTGATCAATAACAACCTGAGCACCGTTGGCAAAATCACCAAACTGCGCTTCCCAAATAACCAAGGCACTTGGAGTGGTGGTTGAATAACCATACTCAAAGGCCAACACGGCTTCTTCTGACAGATAAGAATCGTGAATCGTCATGGTAGGCTGTTTATCTGACAGGTTCTGTAAAGGTACATAAACGCTGGCATCCGTCTGACTGTGAATCACAGCATGACGGTGTGAGAAAGTACCGCGACCTACATCCTGACCGGTAATACGGATAGGATGATTCTGATCAAGAACCGTGGCATAAGCCAGTGTCTCAGCAAAACCCCAGTTTACGGGCATTGCACCTGCCGTCATTTTACGACGGTCTTCATAAATCTTGCCCACTTGACGTTGAACTTTTACGCCATCGGGAATATCACATAACTTGGCAGCTAAAGACTGAAGATGAGTCAACTCAATCGTCGTATCAAACTCAGATGACCACTCATGCCCCAGATAAGGTGTCCAATCAACAAATAGCTCAGAGTTAGGTTCTTTTACCAAACTCTTAGCAACGTGACGACCATCCCCTAAAGCCGAACGATAATCTTCCATCAAATCTTTGCTTTCAGCTTCGTTCAATACACCTTCATCAATCAGACGCTTGGCATAAATAGTACGAGTGGTTGGCTGTTTAGCAATTTTTTGGTACATCAAAGGCTGTGTACCGGATGGCTCATCGGCTTCGTTATGACCACGACGACGATAACAAACTAGATCAATCACCACGTCGCGCTTGAACTGCTGGCGGTAATCGGCAGCAACTTGAGCGGCATGCACAACCGCTTCAGGATCATCACCATTAACGTGAATGATAGGTGCCTGCACCATTTTAGCGATATCAGTACAGTATTCCGTAGAACGCATATCTTCCGGTTTACTGGTAGTAAAGCCAACTTGGTTGTTAATCACCAGGTGAATCGTACCGCCGGTTTTATAAGCACGGGTCTGGGACATCTGGAATGTCTCCATCACCACACCTTGGCCTGCAAAAGCAGAATCACCGTGTACCACAATCGGCATCACGGCATCGCCGTTAAAATCATCACGACGATCCTGACGCGCTCGTACCGATCCCTCAACCACTGGAGAAACAATTTCCAGGTGAGAAGGGTTAAAAGCCAATGCTAGGTGGACTTCACCGCCTGAGGTCATGACATTGGAAGAGAAGCCTTGATGGTATTTAACATCACCAGAACCATCATGCATGAGTTTTTTACCTTCAAACTCATCAAACAATTCTGTTGGGTTTTTACCCAAGATATTCACCAGCAGATTCAAACGACCACGGTGAGCCATGCCGATAACCACTTCTTTTACGCCTAAAGAGCCAGAACGCTGAATCAGCTCATCAACCATAGGAATAAAAGATTCGCCACCTTCCAGACCAAAGCGCTTGGTACCTGGGTAACGAGATGCAAGGTAATTCTCCATACCTTCAGCAGCTGTAAGACGCTCAAGAATATGTTTTTTCGCTTCTACACCGAATGCAGGTGCAGAACGCACGCTTTCAAAACGCTGTTGCAGCCAGCGTTTTTCTTCTGTGTTCACAATATGCATGAACTCAGCACCGGTCGTATTACAATACGTTTTGTCCAGTGCTTCGATAATTTCACGCAGAGGTGCTTCATCTTTACCGATAAACAGTGAACCCGTTTGAAATGTCGTATCCATATCAGCGGCAGTCAGCTGATGATACGCCAGATCCAAGTCAGCAACGGTTTCATATTGCTTTAGATTCAAAGGATCGATATTGGCCTTTTGATGGCCACGGAAGCGATAAGCATTAATTAACTGCAGTACACGAACCTGTTTCTTTTCATGGTCGGTACTAACAGAACTGGCGCCAGCAGGTGCCATTTTATGCTTATTCTTTGCGAGCAGATCGAAATGTTCACGGATGGGTGTGAGGGGGATATCAGTAGAACCAGTGCCTTCGGTTCTGGGAAGCTTGTCGAAGTAGTTCCTCCACTCTTCAGGAATTGCGTTCGGATCAAGCAAGTACTGCTCATAAAGCCCTTCAACGTAGGACACATTGCCCCCGTAGACGTGGGAAGAGCTCCACATCAACTCCATTATGCCTTCTTGCATTCTTAGTCACCCTGCACGAGGAACTGTAATCTACAGTGACCATTGAGTCTGTTTCTGGCCAAAAAAAGGTAGCGTGCCTTACCTTCTGCAGATCAGGGTTATTAGCCCCATTCCCCAAGTCGTTTTTTTACGTTTGCCAAAACCAGAGCCTTTTGAGCTCTAGTTTTGGCGACCACAGGTGTTTACCCGAAGGTAAACACAATAGAGTTATTATTGTATTAATGATCTGCGGTTAAGACTAGGTTGCATTACGCAACAGCATGTCTCGGATATGACCAATAGCTTTGGTTGGGTTCAAACCTTTTGGACATACATTTACGCAGTTCATAATACCGCGGCAACGGAATACACTGAACGGATCGTCCAGATCAGACAGTCGCTCGCTTGTTTGGGTATCACGGCTATCCACTAGGAAACGATAGGCTTGCAAAAGACCCGATGGGCCAACAAACTTATCAGGATTCCACCAGAAGGACGGACAAGCCGTTGAACAACATGCACAAAGAATACACTCGTACAAGCCATCCAGCTTATCACGCTCTTCTGGCGCCTGCAGACGTTCAATAGCCGGTGCAGGCGTATCATTTAACAGGTAAGGCTTGATACGCTCGTATTGCTTGTAGAACAGTGACATATCAACGACTAGGTCGCGAATCACTGGTAAACCAGGCAATGGACGAACAATCAGCTTGCCATCAGTAACTACTTCAGAAAGAGCAGTGATACAAGCCAAGCCATTTTTACCGTTCATGTTCATACCGTCAGAGCCACAAACACCCTCACGACAAGATCGACGATAAGCAAAAGTATTGTCCTGCTCTTTTACCAGCTGCATGACATCCAACACCATCAGGTCTGCACCTTTAGTGTCTACTTTAAATTCCTGCATAAAAGGAGCAGAATCTTTTTCCGGATTGTAGCGATATACACTAACGACCAGCATTTGGCTTACTCCCGTAAATTAGTAAGTACGTATTTTTGGTTGGAACGTTGGAACTGTCTTAGGCGAGAAGTTTACATCTCGCTTACCAACACGTTTTTCACCAGGGAAATAGACCGAGTGCTTCAGCCAGTTCTCGTCATCACGATCACGATAATCGTCACGAGCATGAGCACCACGACTTTCTTTACGGACTTCAGCAACAATCGCTGTCGCTTCTGCTACTTCTAGCAGGTTATCCAGCTCCAGTGCTTCGATACGTGCAGTATTGAAGGTCTGAGACTTGTCATCCAGCTTAGCATTAGCAATACGCTTACGCAGGGATTCCAGCTCTTTAATACCTTTCTGCATGTACTCTTCTGTACGGAATACACCAAAGTAGTTCTGCATGGTCTGTTGCAGTTCTGCACGCAGATCAGCAACACTTTCACCGTCTGTAGAATCATTCCAACGGTTCAGACGCGCCATTGCACGTTCAATATCCGCTTGATTCACGTCAGAATCGGTTAAGCCTTCACTCAATGCTTTCTCAATATGGATACCAGCCGCACGACCAAATACCACCAGATCCAGTAGAGAGTTGCCGCCCAGACGGTTAGCGCCGTGTACTGATACACAAGCTACTTCACCTACAGCGTAAAGACCATTCACAATATGATCATTACCGTCTGCATCAGGTGCCAATGCTTGACCGTGTACATTCGTTGGTACGCCGCCCATCATATAGTGACAAGTCGGTACAACAGGAACAGGTTCTTTAACTGGATCAGCATGAGCAAACGTTTTAGACAGTTCACAAATGCCCGGTAGACGTTTATTCAGAACATCTTCGCCCAGATGATCCAGCTTCAGGAATACGTGATCACCTTTCTCACCACAACCACGACCTTCCAGAATTTCCAGCACCATGGAACGAGCCACAACGTCACGACCTGCAAGGTCTTTCGCGTTAGGCGCGTAACGTTCCATGAAACGTTCGCCGTCTTTATTGACCAGATAGCCGCCTTCACCACGGCAACCTTCGGTTACCAATACACCGGCACCAGCGATACCCGTTGGGTGGAACTGCCACATTTCCATATCTTGAGCAGGCAAGCCAGCACGCAACGCCATACCAACACCATCACCCGTGTTGATCAACGCATTAGTCGTGGAAGCATAAATACGACCTGCACCACCGGTTGCTAATACAGTTGCAGCAGCTTTTACAAATACGGTTTCACCGGTTTCAATACACAGAGCGATAACACCACAGATGTCACCCGCTTCGTTACGAACCAGATCCACTGCATACCACTCATTTAGGAATACAGTGTTATTTTTCAGGTTAGCCTGGTACAAGGTATGCAACAAAGCATGACCCGTACGGTCAGCAGCAGCACAAGTACGAGCAGCCTGACCGCCTTCACCAAAGTTCTTGGATTGGCCACCAAAAGGACGCTGATAGATACGACCATTTTCAAAGCGAGAAAACGGTAGACCCATGTGTTCCAGCTCAAATACTGCTTTTGGGCCTTCCATGCACATATATTCGATAGAGTCTTGGTCACCGATATAATCAGAACCTTTAACCGTATCGTACATGTGCCAACGCCAATCATCATTTGGATCGGCACTTGCGATGGCACAAGTAATACCACCCTGAGCTGATACTGTATGAGAACGGGTTGGGAATACTTTAGTGATCAATGCTGTTTTTTTGCCAGATTGGGACAGCTGTAAAGCTGCACGCATACCAGCACCACCACCACCAACGATGATGGCGTCAAAATTCAGAGTACGAAGGTTTGCAGACATTCGTTTACGCTCCCCACAGAACTTGTATGCCCCATACCACATAGGTAAAGAGGGCTAGGTTACATACTGTCTGGAATGCAAAGCGGATTCCAGTTGGCTTGATATAGTCAGTAGAAATTGTCCACAGACCAATCCATGCGTGGGCAGCAAGCGACAGAATGCTTAAAAAGGTAAAGATACGAACAAAGGTCGATTCAAAGAATGCAGACCATTGAGCATAACTACCATCAAAGCTAGTCAAGAAAAAACCAACGATAAAAACGCTGTACAGAGCCAGCACAACTGCACTAAAACGCTGCAATATCCAGTCTGACAGACCGCTACGACCAAAATTCGTTACGTTGGTTACCATACCCAAACTCCTGCCAGAAGAATCAGAATTACAGAGATTACCAGCGTCAGCTGGGCACCTTTCAGGCCTCCTTCCAATGTTTCACCGATACCAAGATCCATTATAAGATGCTTGACACCCGCTACCACATGGTAGGCCAGTGCAGATAGAAGTCCCCAGAGTACAAACTTAGCGAATGCACTCTCCTGCAGGGTTTCTTTTACAGCATTAAATCCAGCTTCAGATTCCATTGATGAATCAAAAGCCCAAAACAGGAACGCCAAACCAACAAACAGAATGACACCTGTGATCCGATGCAGAATAGAGGTATATGCAGGGAGAGGGAGCTTAATAGTTGCTAGATCTAAGTTTACAGGTCTTTTGCTATTCACGGCTCTTACACACTCTCTTTGCCCTTTTAATATAAGGGCTTATGGTTTCAGGTGGCTGCGTCCTTATATAGAGAAGCACTAAAAAGATGCAAAATCTTTTCTAGATACTCATTCATATAAGGCAGCACCACCGCCAATCGTGCGGCAGGAATTATAGTGACTCGTTATACCGATTACAATAAAGCAAAAAGTATAGGCCCAAAAAGGTAACAATTTTTTGCTTCAAAAAGTAACATTACAGCCTTTAGGGCTACGAAATAACGGGTTTTACCTACTAAAAACCAATTTTATCAAGCTCAAAAGCTTTTACTGCTAGCTTTTTAGGTAATTGACAATCCTATTTATCACTCTATATTTGACCCGTCCGCGATTTAGGGCATGGCAAGTATGAATTAACAATTAGAAATAAGGAGGCCATCAATGGCTGACAAGAAAGCGATCCTGACGGTACCGGGGCTTGAAGAACCAATTGATCTGCCGATTTACTCTGGCAGTGTTGGCCCCGACGTTATCGACGTACGCGGCTTGACCTCCCAGGGACTGTTCACTTACGACCCAGGTTTTGTTTCTACAGCCGCCTGCGAGTCAGCTATCACTTATATTGATGGTGCAAAAGGCGTACTACTACACCGCGGCTATCCCATTGACCAGCTAGCAAAAGAATCCGACTATATCGAATTATGCTACCTGCTATTAAATGGCGACCTACCGACTGCAGAGCAAAAAGAACAGTTTGAATCTACCATCACCTACCACACCATGGTACATGAGCAACTGTCTCAGTTCTTTAAAGGCTTCCGCCGCGACGCTCACCCAATGGCAATTCTATGTGGTGTTGTGGGCGCTCTATCTGCGTTCTACCATGACTCCTTGGACATCAGCAACCCACGTGACCGTGAAGTTTCTGCATTCCGCCTAATTGCCAAAATGCCAACAATGGCCGCAATGTGCCATAAATACTCTGTTGGACAACCGTTCACCTACCCTCGCAACGATCTAAACTATGCAGAAAACTTCCTGCACATGATGTTTAGCACACCTTGCGAAGAGTACAAACCAAGCCCTGTACTGGCCAAAGCCATGGATCGCATCTTTATGCTGCACGCTGACCACGAGCAGAACGCATCCACGTCTACAGTCCGTCTGACTGGCTCTACTGGCGCAAACCCATTCGCATGTATTGCAGCCGGTATTGCAGCGCTATGGGGACCATCTCATGGTGGCGCCAACGAGGCTGTATTAACTATGCTGGATGAAATCGGTGAAGACTCCGAAGAAAACATCCAACGCTTCATTGCTAAAGCAAAAGACAAAGACGACCCGTTCCGCCTAATGGGCTTCGGTCACCGTGTTTATCGTAACTTTGACCCTCGCGCCAAAGTAATGAAAGAAACTTGCGATGAAGTACTGAAAGAACTGGGCCTAGAAAACGATCCTCAGCTACATATCGCAAAACGCCTTGAAGAGATCGCCCTAGAAGACGAATACTTCGTGCAGCGTAAACTGTACCCGAACGTTGACTTCTATTCTGGTATCATCCTGAAAGCTATCGGTATCCCAACCAATATGTTCACCGTGATCTTCGCACTTTCACGTACTGTTGGCTGGATCTCTCACTGGAAAGAAATGGTTAGCGGCGACAACAAGATTGGCCGTCCTCGCCAGCTATACACTGGCTCTGAAATGCGCGACTACCCTGCCAAATAACAGCAGTAAGTAATCCGCACAAAAAGGGCTGCCATGCAGCCCTTTTTTAATTTATGGAGAAAGAAACATGACAATCAACGTCGCTTTTATCGGTCTAGGCGTAATGGGCTACCCTATGGCAGGCCACCTTGCCAACAAGGGCTATCAAGTTACCGTTTTCAATCGCTCCCATAATAAAGCTTTGCAATGGCAAAAAGACTATCAAGGAAAAACAGCCCTAACCCCAGCAGAAGCCGCAAAAGATGCTGATATAATTTTCTGCTGCGTAGGCAATGACAACGATGTCCGCAGCGTCATCACCGCAGAGAATGGTGCCATTTCAGGTATGAAACCCGGCAGCATACTCGTCGACCACACAACCGCATCCGCAGAACTAGCAGAAGAGCTAAACTTAGCTTGCCAATCCGCCAAAACGCACTTTATCGATGCGCCCGTCTCTGGCGGCCAACAAGGCGCTGAAAACGGATTATTAACCGTAATGTGCGGCGGCGAAGAAGAAACATTCAACAAAGTAAAACCCGTCATAGAAAGCTTTGCACAAACAACTATTCTTATGGGACCCGCCGGTTCAGGCCAGCTAACCAAGATGGTTAATCAGATCTGCATTGCCGGGCTAGTCCAAGGCCTATCTGAAGGCTTATATTTTGCGGAAAAATCAGGGCTAGACCAGCATAAAGTTATCGAAGTGATTTCAAAAGGTGCGGCAGGCTCATGGCAAATGAACAATCGCCATAACACCATGATACAAGATCAATATGAACACGGGTTTGCTGTAGACTGGATGCGAAAAGATTTAGACATATGCCTCTCCCAAGGACGAAAAATCAAAGCAAAACTCCCCGTAACAGCACTAGTTGACCAGTTTTACGGAGAAGTCCAAGCCATTGGCGGCGGACGATGGGACACCTCAAGCCTACTAAAACGACTAAAAGCAACAGATTAAATACCCAATAGAATACTTGTCAGATACAATTTGCAGTTTACAATTTATCTTTTTGATTTTATAAGATGTTTTCCTTCTTTATAATCAGAAGATTAATAGTCACTTCAGGATAGAGGATTCAGTACTTTGGCAGCAGATACGCCCAGCGCACAACAGGACACTCAGCAGCAAGCTCAGGGCCAATTGCTGACCAAACCTGAAAGTATCTACGGGCTATTAAATCGCCTAAAAGAGCACCACACCCCTGTCAAACTGCAATTCAATACCGTTGAAGGTAGTTATTCGACCATTATATTAAAAGTCGATCTAAAAGGACGCTTTTTTATTATCGACCAGGTCACCCCAAACTGGGGTGATCGCCTAATGGCAAAAAGCAGTGCTTTTGCCTTTGAAGCCTTCTATGACGGTTGCCGTATCGCATCCACTAAAATGCGCGCCATAGGAAAAGGCATCCAAGATGGCCAGGCCATCTACAAGATCCCCTTCCCTGACGAACTTGACTATTTTCAACGCAGACAATTCTATCGCGCTCAGATCCGCCGAGGCGTTACTGTTGAAGCCTTAATGGAGTCACCTGAACTAGAAGAACCTATTATTGGCAGCCTAAAAGATATTTCTGCCCAAGGCTGCCAAATACAACTGGAAGGCGACTACAGGGAAATCCTAGATGATCAAATCATCTTAGAAAACTGCCACATCACCTTCCCAAATCAACTCTGCATTAGCACTGCGATTCAAATACGACACGTAGGCTATGATGAAAAAAATGACATATCCTCCTGCGGAAGCTTGTTCTCCAACCTCCCCCCCATGGAAGAGCGCAAGGTTTCTCACGCGGTAGCAGAAATCCAACGAGAAGTTGCTCGACGATCAAGTGATGGTAGCTCTCGCTACATATCACCGCTATACGAAGAAAAACCAGCAGAAGACGAAGAAGCCCTAGACTCCTCTGAAAGCAATAATGATAGCGACAAAACAAATCGCAAAAAAGATAGTCGCAAAAAAGACAACTCAGGAAAAGAGCAAGAAAAAGAAACAACTACGATCGATAACGCTCTAAAATCCAGCATCTCCGAGCTAAAACAGCAAAAAGAGAAAGCTAAGTTACAAGAACTTTTTAAAGAGTTCCGTATACACCATACAAACGCCATCGCTAGCGTCAAAGGCTTAATGTCACAAATCAAGCAAAAGCAGAAGCTTAAACTTGAAAACGCCTACGAAATATCGGAGAAATTAGCCACGGCATTAGAGCTTAGCCCAGACGTACTTCTTGCACTAACAACACTTAGAGACCCACAAGATTACTTGCCTCAACATAGCGTCAGCTTTGGCATCCACCTAGCACATTTCGCCAAGAGCATTGGCTACCAAGGCAATTTAGCAGACATCATCTATTCGGGCTTATTGCATGATATCGGCAAAGCCAGCTTACCCAGCATGCTAATATTCAAACCTGATCGCTTAACACCAAGCGAACTCAAAACCATGCAAAGACATGTTGTAAACACCCATAAATCTTTAACAACAGCATCTGACAATCTACCGAAAGAGGTTCTAGCAGTCACACTTGGCAACACTGAACGCCTAGACGGCTCCGGATACCCAAGACAACTCAAAGCCGACAAACTCTCAGGGCTAGCTCGCATGGCCGCCATCGTTGATGCCTACGACGCCATGACAACCGATCGCAATTACGCCAGAGCCATGCTACCCGCTCTAGCCTTCAAAACCCTTATGAACAGTGACAAGCAGTTTGATCGCACCCTAGTACAGCGCTTCATCAAATGCATAGGCCTACTACCTGTCGGCTCATTCGTCAGATTATCCAGCAATAAACTAGGCTTTGTACTCACTTTAAATCCAGAAACAGCCAAACCCGCCCTAGTGCGCGTTATTTACGATGCCGACAAAAAGAAACTGATCTCCCCTGATGACTACGACTTAAGCGATTCAAGCGTTGAACAAAAAATCGGCTCAATCGTACGCCCTGAAGATCCAAGCAAGTATTTTATTAATCGACTACTTATGATGGATTAAAAGCAAAACCCCAAACCCCCACCTTAGAAAACACCGCCCTCAACAAGAGCAAACACTCTAAAGCCAGCAAGATAGACACAGAAGAAATGAACAAACTAAAAGAGAAAAGACAGGCTAGGAATTTTAGACACAAAAAAACCGCAACTAAGCGGCTTATGTATCTTCAAAAAAGAAGATGGCGTCCCATAGGGGGTTCGAACCCCTGTTACCGCCGTGAAAGGGCGGTGTCCTAGGCCACTAGACGAATGGGACGCTAAGAACTTGATTGGTGGAGCCTAGCGGGATCGAACCGCTGACCTCAACACTGCCAGTGTTGCGCTCTCCCAGCTGAGCTAAGGCCCCTCTCTCAAGTACGGGACGAATTATATGGATTCGCCCCGCACAGGTCAACAGTTTTTTTTGAAAAAATATCACTTTTTTATTAAGTGTTATTTTAGATAAATCAGATACTTAGCCGTTTAACTGCGCAAACTCTTTTTCCAGTTTCTTCGTCTGCTTCTTAGACACTCCACCCAAAGCATTCACTGCTTGACGTAAACGGGCACGAGTCAGATCGGGACCAATAATTGCCATAGAATCAAGAACAGAAGATGATGTAGCAGAACCAGCAATAGCAATAAAGATAGGCTGTAGAAAATCTTTAATTTTCACATCAAAGTGGCCAGACAGCATTTTAATATCGGCAAAGATATTATCCTTACTCCAACTACGCTGAGCCTCCATCTGCCATAAGGTAAACTGCAAAAGTTTTACCAGTTGATCCTTTTCCATTTTAATGTGAGAGAAGCTTTCTTCATTAATTGGCAGCATGCCAGAGAAAAAGAAACTGGCCAGCGGAGCAATATCACTGAAGGTTTCTACACGTCCTTTAATCTGAGGAACAATCTGACCCACATATTCAGGGTTAAATGCCCATTTCATCAACTCCTGCATAAACTCCTGATCATCCAGATCTTCCCGTATATACAGACCATTCAACCAAGACAGTTTTTCAACATCAAATACTGGACCACCCAGAGATACACGCTGAATATCAAAATTTTCAATCATCTGATCCAGAGAGAATTTCTCACTCTCATCCGGCATAGACCAACCCATACGCCCCAGATAATTAATGACCGCCTCAGGTAAGAAGCCCATACGACGATAGTAATTGATCGATGTCGGGTTTTTACGTTTAGATAACTTAGACTTATCTGGATTACGCAATAATGGGAAATGACACAATACCGGCATATCCCAGCCAAAGTACTCATACAGTAACTTGTGCTTAGGTGCTGAGTTGATCCATTCTTCGCCGCGCAGCACATGGGTGATCTGCATTAGATGATCATCGACCACATTAGCTAAGTGATAAGTTGGCATACCGTCTGCTTTTAACAAAATCTGACAGTCAACTTGCCCCCAATCAATATCGATCTGGCCACGTAGCATATCCTGAACTTCACAAATACCTTCTTCAGGAACATTCATACGAATAACAAAAGGCGCACCAGCCGCTTCACGAGCTGCAACCTCTTCCGCAGGCAATGCCAAATCACTCTGCTTCAGAGCAGTATGCTTGCCTTCTGCTTTGCGGCTTTCACGCAACTCGTTAAGCTCTTCGCTGGTACGATAGCAGCGGAATGCTTTACCTTCTTTCTCCAACTGGAAAGCATAATCAGCATACATATGCTTACGTTCACTTTGGCGATAAGGACCAAAATCACCACCAACATCAGGTCCTTCATCCCAATCCAAACCTAACCAGCGCAGAGAATCCAGAATCATCTGTTCTGAGTCATCCGTACTACGGGTTTGATCGGTATCTTCAATACGAAGAATAAACTTCCCGCCATGCTTGCGAGCAAACGCCAGGTTAAACAAAGCAATATAAGCGGTACCAACATGTGGATCACCGGTTGGCGACGGTGCAATTCGAGTACGAACAGTCATGACGTTATGTTCAGTCCAGTAATAGGATAAAAGACAAAAGGATCAACTTGATCATCTGAAAAATCAGAATCTGATTATAGTCGAGACGCGGCGCTTTCTACAGCCTGCAATCTCGAAGAAGAAGAATCCTGTCACGGGGTAATAACAATTACCTTTATTTTCCAGCAACGTATTTACATTCTACGATGCAACCACGCTGGCAGTTGCTGACGAATTTCTTCAAACCGTTTTTTTGAAAGCTCAGCATCAATAACTCCCTCACCTTCTTCTCTGCGAGCCAGCACATCTCCCCAAGGATCAATAATCATACTGCGCCCCCAAGTTTTGCGACCATTTTCATGATTCCCCCCCTGAGCCGGGGCCACAATATAGCATTGATTCTCCACCGCCCGAGCTCTTAGCAACAACTCCCAATGAGCCTTACCTGTCGGCACTGTAAAGGCTGAAGGAATGACCAAAAGATCAATATTATCCAAAGATCGAAACAACTCTGGGAATCTTAAATCATAACAAATGGCCAAACCCACTCGCCCCCAAGGGGTATCAAAGCAGACGGGCTGCGAACCTGCATCATGGCTATCGGATTCTTTATAAACCTCTTCTCCTTGCTGAAAATCAAATAGATGGATTTTGTCATAACGTGCAGCACATTCACCGTTTGGATCAAAAACCAAACAACTATTTGTCACCTTATCTACTTGCTGACTTTTCAAGGGAATGGAACCAGCCACCAACCAAATATTAAATTTTCGAGCTAAATCAGCTAATGCTTGCTGAATACTCCCTGCACCAAAATCTTCTGCGATACCTAATTTAAACTGGCTATCCCTATGCATAACAAGAAAGTATTCAGGTAATGCGACTAACTTAGCACCACTCTCTGCCGCTTGAGCAACTAGACTACTGACCTGCTCAAGATTCTTTGCCACATTCTCACCGGACACCATCTGTACAGCGGCCACCTTAAAATCTTGCAACATGACAAAACCCCTAAGCTATTGATCAAATTAAGAAATTGCAGTATATCAGTTCACCCGATTAATAGTTTAGTGACGAACCGTCAAAAAAGTTATTGACGATTCGTCACTATAAAACTAATCTTCACCCGTTAGCTTATGTTATTGGAGAAACTATGACACCTAGGATCGCTTGCCCGACCACCATTGAAGAACGTGAAAACCATATTTTGCAAACCACCGCAGAATTAATGGAAGAACAAGGTTACAGCGCTCTAACAATAGACAAGGTTGTCGCTCGCGTCCCCTACTCTAAAGGTACGGTTTATAATCATTTCTCTAGCAAAGAAGATCTACTTGTTGGTTTATGCATTCATAAACAAGGTGAACTGAAAGATCTATTTCTGCGGGCTGCAGCTTTCAATGGCAGTAATCGTGAACGTCTTTTAGCCATTAACACTGCCTACTTTATTTATGCGTTACTTTCGCCGGCACAAGCCATGGCAGTGCTTTATATTCGCACTTCAGATTTAGAAGCAAAAGCTAACCCTGAACGATTAGAAAAATTATTTGCTGCTGATATAGACATCATGAGTATCGATATTGAGATTATCGAACAGGCCTTAGCTGCCGGCGAATTTAAATTACCTCGCCATATGAATCTACAACAGGTTGCCTTCGGGACCTGGACAACCGCCTTTGGCAGCATAGCACTGCTTAATAGCATGATAGAGAGCTGTCCTATTTCCAGCGGTCTAATTTTAGATCAAGAGTTTTTCAATAACGTAAACATTATGATGGACGGCTATGGTTTCAAACCATTAAGTACTGAGCACGATGTTAAAAGCTCCTTAAAACGTATTCTCGTTGAGGTATTCGCCCCTGAAGTGGAGGCACTACAACAACGAGGTCGTAATTTATTTATATAAAGTAGAGACCCCTTTTTACTGTAAGGCAGCTTAGGCTGCCTTTTAAATAAATCTAATATGACGATTCGTCATTAAAATATATTCCAGATATTTATTATAAGCAATTTCATTTTTAATTTCAGACTGCAAGAGGATAGAACCATGTCTGAGCGGCTATTTAGCTTTGTGTTAAAACGCCCTCTGATCGCATTACTTATCGGGCTTAGCCTGATAGTAATGGCCGCATCCGGGGCTCAAAAACTAGTATTTAAAAGTGACTATAGGGTATTTTTTGGCCCAGAAAACCCTCAACTGCAGGCTTTTGAGGCGATGCAGAAGGTCTATAGTAAAAGTGATAATGTTGCATTTGTTATTGCTGCAAAAGATAAAGAGGTTTTCACTCAAGAACATTTGACAGCCATTCAAAAAATTACTGAAGAATCCTGGCAAGTACCTTATTCAACACGTGTCGATTCGATTACTAACTATCAATATAGTCATGCGGAAGAAGATGACCTGATTGTAGAGGATTTAGTCTATGAACCGAATTCTCTTGATCAGAATCAGTTAAATCAGGCTAAAGAGATTGCTATCAGTGATCCTTTAATCAGAAAGCGCCTGATATCCACAGAAGGACATGTGGCAGTCGTCAGCGTGACACTTCATCTTCCTGGTATAAATCCTGTAGAAGAAGTACCTGCTGTTGCCAGTAAGGTCCGTGAAATACGTGATCAAATTGAGAAAGCACACCCTAGCCTAGACATTATGCTCTCAGGTGTCGCGATGATGAATACTAGTTTCGCTGAGTCAACCTTGGATGATAATGCGACTCTGGTGCCTTTAATGTTTCTGGTGGTTATCGTCACTATCGGTTTAATGCTACGTACAATAACAGGTACCATTGCCACCGTAGTAATCATTATTGCCAGTATTGCAACTACTATGGGGATTGCTGGCTGGTTGGGCTTTTACTTAACAGGCCCCTCCGCCGGAGCACCAACCATTATTTTAACGTTGGCAGTGGCTGACTGTATTCATATTCTAACAAGTATGTTTTACGAAATGCGTCATGGCGTGAAAAAGAAGCAAGCAATCCTGGATAGTTTGCGTATCAACTTAAAACCTATTTTCCTAACCAGTGCAACAACAGCAATTGGCTTTCTAGCCATGAATTTCTCAGACTCACCACCTTTCAGAGATCTGGGTAATATAGTTGCCATCGGCGTGATGCTCGCTTTTGCTTTCTCTGTCACTATTTTCCCTGCAATGCTGATGCTACTGCCGCTTAGGGTAAAACAAAAAGTGGAAGGTGACACAGATGTAATGCTGTCATTAAGTGCATTTGTAATCAACAATCGTCGCATTCTTTTACCAGCAATGTCCGTCATTCTTATTGCTATTAGTATTTTTGTACCAAAAAATGAGCTAAATGATGATTTCGTAAAATATTTCGATAAAACGGTAGAGTTCCGTCAAGCCACCGATTTTATGCAAGATAATTTATCAGGGATGTCGACCATAGAGCTATCTATTGATAGCGGTGTTAGCAGTGGTATCAATAGTCCAAAGTTCCTGCAGGTTGTAGAAGACTTTAGTAACTGGATGCGCCAACAACCGGAAACCGATCATGTTAATACGATTACAGATATCATAAAACGTCTGAATAAAAACATGCACGGCGACGACCCTACGTGGTACAAACTTCCCGATAATCAAGAGCTGGCTGCCCAATACTTACTCCTCTATGAGATGTCTTTGCCTTATGGTCTTGATCTGAATAACCAGCTCAATGTCGATAAGTCATCCACTCGTGTTGTAGTCACACTAAAAAACCAGACCAGTAATGAGCAACTTATTATTGAGGAGCGCATTACAGCTTGGTTTGTAGAAAATGCCCCCCAATACAAGGCCACTCTAGCCAGCCCAACGTTGATGTTTGCTCATATTGGACAGCGTAATATCATCAGCATGATTACCGGTACAATTATCGCTCTATTGCTTATATCTCTAGTACTGGGATTTGCTCTCCGCTCCGTACGCTTTGGCCTAATTAGCTTATTACCCAATATTCTTCCTGCCACGGTAGCTTTTGGTGTCTGGGGTTTATTGGTCGGTCAAATAGGCTTAGGCCTCTCTATTGTAGCAAGTATGACATTGGGTATTGTTGTCGATGACACAGTACACTTTTTAAGTAAGTATCTACACGCACGCCGTAACAAGGGAGCAGATACTCGTGCAGCCGTTCAGTATGCTTTCAGCAGCGTAGGTCGCGCGCTCTGGATAACCACTTTTGTCTTAGTTTGTGGTTTTATGGTTTTGGCTCAATCAACCTTTAAAGTCAACGCAGAAATGGGACTAATGACAGCAATAACAATTCTCATTGCTTTGATTGTAGACTTCCTTTTCTTACCTCCACTACTAATGATGCTGGATAACGAGAAAAACTCGAAAGAGACCAGCGATCAAGAAAATTCAATGAACAATCAAGGAGTAGCCCATGGCTCTGAATAAACCTCTAAGTAAATTGGCACTGACCAGCTTGAGCCTTAGTATGTTAATCAGCCCACTGGTGTTAGCTGAGTCAGCTGAAAAACAGGGCCGCAGCATTATGGAAGAATACGAACGCCGTGATACTGGCTGGCAGGATATGCAAGCGAATATGCAAATGATACTGCGTAATTCTCAAGGGCAAGAAAGCACTCGTGAGATACGTATGAAATCTCTGGAACAAGAAAATGATGGCGATAAAAGCCTGACAATTTTTGACCAACCCAGAGATGTTAAAGGCACTGCATTTTTGAGCTTTTCACATATCAACAAAGCGGACGATCAATGGCTTTACCTTCCGGCATTAGGCCGGGTTAAGCGTATTTCTTCACGCAATAAATCAGGTCCTTTTATGGGTTCTGAGTTCTCTTATGAAGATATGGGGTCATTTGAGATCGATAAATACACCTATAAATATCTAAAAGAAGAACCCTGTGGTGACCTGACCTGTTTTGTTGTCGAAAGCTACCCAGTAGATAAAGCCTCGGGTTATACCCGTCGTATTAGCTGGGTCGATCAGAATGAATACCGTATGCAAAAGCTAGATTTCTATGATCGCAAAAACAGTTTGCTAAAAACCCTAACTTTCAACGGCTATCAGCAATATTCAGGCGAATTCTGGCGTGCCGACAAGTTGGAGATGATCAATCATCAAAATGGTAAAAGTACGGTTTTAGCTTGGCAGAATTATCGCTTTAAGGTCGGGCTAAACGAACGCAATTTTAATAAAAATGCTTTAAAACGCGCCCGTTAATCAGGAGAGCAGGTGATGTATCCTATTAAAACTGTACATAAAAGACCTAACGTACAGAGATTCAAGCCTGCTAATTGGCTGGTTGGCGTGCTGTTAAGCGCGCTTGCCGGTTCTGCCCAGGCAGAACTGGAATTCAGCGGTAAAATTGATGTTGAAGCTAAAGTTTTTACCGAAGATGCCAGTCGAAGCAGCCAAGAAGATAGCAATTTATCTGTACTTATTGAGCCTCAATGGGTTTGGCAAAGCGAAAACCAGCAACATCTTCTACAGTTCAAGCCCATGTTGCGCCTAGATCAAAACGATGATCAGCGTACCCATGGTGATATTCGTGAAGCTTACTGGATATATATCCAAAATGACTGGGAAGTACGAACCGGTATTCGAAAAGAGTTTTGGGGAGTAACTGAGTTCCAGCACCTAGTTGATGTCATTAACCAGACTGATCTAGTAGAAAATATCAGTGGCGAAGAAAAGTTGGGCCAGCCTATGGCTAATCTTTCGATTGCCGCAGATTCAGGTATTTGGGATTTCTATATTTTACCCGGCTTCAGAGAGCGTACCTTTACGGATATTGATGGACGACCAAGCCTTCCTGTTAAAATCAGTAGTAATGCCCAATATGAGAGTAGTGCAGAAGAGTATCACACTGATCTAGCAGCTCGCTGGAGCCAAAACTTTGATTGGCTCGATTTAACCGCCTCTATTTTTCATGGCACGAATCGCGAGCCTCTTATGAATACAAACAATAGAGAAGACGATATACAGTTAGTACCTTACTATGAACAAATGACCCAAATTGGCAGCACCGCTCAAGCCATTTGGCTCGATTGGTTGTTTAAAATGGAAATGATTCATAGGAATAGCAGTAGTGAAACCTTTGCAGCTATGCATACAGGCTTTGAATATACCCTATACGGCATTGCCGATAGTAATACAGATCTCGGTCTAATTATAGAATATGGCTGGGATGAAAGAGGGAAAAAAGCCAGCTCAACCATGCAAAATGATCTGTTTACAGGCCTACGCTTTGTCCTAAACGATGAAGAAGGCAGTGAAATCCTAGCAGGCCTAGGTAGAGATATGGATTTTGATACAACGAGCTTTAGTGTAGAGGCAAGTCAACGCTTAAATAATTATTGGAAAATCAGTGGTGAGGCAAGGTTAGTAGAAACGAGTGATAGTCAAGATCAATTATATAATTTCCGTAGAGATGATTATCTACAGTTAACCTTAAGCCGTTACTTCTAATCGCTTTATCTTTAATGGTTGGCCTAAAGAACAGCTTCGACAATGCTCTTTCTTTAGGTTAACCATCACTATCCTCAATGCCTACTTCTCTTATCGATAGCCTAGTCTGATTGGCGATCATGGAACTTTTCATCTATGTTAAAGAGATAGAAAAGGTCATTAGCTTAACTAATATCAATTTAATAGACTGTGCCCCCAGCTCTAGAAAAGCTTGGTATTTGTTTTGATAAGAGGAGAAGCCTTATGGTAGCCGCAGTTTCCAGCTTTACTGCCAGCAGCCTGACTCCTGTTAGCAGCAACCAAACGATCACTTCTGCACCTCAACAGACTCAGCAAAAGCCTCCTTTAGCACAAGAGAGATCTCCTGATCAGAGTTCTCTGACAAGAGATAAAGTGGAAAGACAATCTGAGAGCACTCCCAAAGAGGTTGTATCTCAGGAAGAGGAAACTAGAGTTGAAGTAAAACAAGCAGAGCTACCAGAACCTCCGAGTATGGTTGCTCTTAGTGATACCTTCAGAGTGCTGGGTAGTGCACCTGACTTCCAAGTACATTCCACAGGCAGCAGTGTTTATCTGACTCATAACAGCGGTTATATCATCAGTTTGGCGACTGGGCAGGAGCGAACAAAAGTACAGTTTAATGACAGTAACTCTAAGGTTGACGCTATTATAAAATCAGAGCCGAATGCGCTTCTCAACCCAGCAGCTAATATTAATAATAGCTATACGCGTACAGGCGGCCTAGACCAGTTATCCGTACCAACAGGGTTGTTACAGAATATTCAAGCTTAATATTTTTTCTTAAAGACAACGAAAAAACCCCAATCATTACTGACTGGGGTTCTTAATTAAGTGCTTGATAATGTCCTACTCTCACATGGGGAGACCCCACACTACCATCGGCGCTGAGCAGTTTCACTTCTGAGTTCGAGATGGGATCAGGTGGTACCTACACGCTATTGTCGTCAAGCATAAAAAGTTGTAGATCGATGCCAATCGAGTATTTGCTTGTGCAATTGATTGCACAATATATTCTGTACTTTGATTATCTTTTGTCTTGTAACCTGGATTCGTATCCGGTTTCTTTGTCTATTCTTACAGCAAAGCTTAAAACCACTTTGGTGTTATAGAGTCAAGCCTCACGGGCAATTAGTATCAGTTAGCTCAACGCCTCACAACGCTTACACACCTGACCTATCAACCTTGTAGTCTTCAAGGGCCCTTT
>JAKZRG010000002.1:0-230092 GCA_047518265.1 Oceanospirillum sp. | reverse complement strand
ACCACCTGATCCCATCTCGAACTCAGAAGTGAAACTGCTCAGCGCCGATGGTAGTGTGGGGTCTCCCCATGTGAGAGTAGGACATCGTCAAGCGCTTATTTAGTCTTTTTAGAAAAGACACTAAAACCCCGATCAGAAATGATCGGGGTTTTTTCGTTTCTAGCTTTTCGTTTATGGAGTTAGATAATAGGAGATTAGAATCTTTGCAAATTAGATAGCGTACAGAAAATCTTAACCTAGCTGGAGAAGTTGAGCTTATTGAAAATATACTCTTTCTAGGTTCAGGTGGGCTATACCGAATATCTTCTTTACTCTACCAACAAGCGGCAGGTGTTCGAGCTTCACCTGAGGAAGTGACAGTCAATACGATGCTCGTACATCCCGTATCATTAGCTTGGCTCGTACCGGTTTGAGCTTTAGCCGTAACCTTATAGTCGGTAGCTGATACGCTGCTATCTATCTCTAATTTATAGAAACTCTCATCAGAATATTCTGCAGTACCAAGCTCATCTTTGTCATTGGAATAGCTGCTATGGGAAACCCTCCAATTCTCTTGCGCTAGTTGAATACGCAAAATTGCTGTGTGGGCATCTGCTCTACCGCTTTCTAGTACATAGCTGTTGTAAGAAGGATAAGCAACAGCAGCTAAAACCCCGATAATTGCGACTACAATCATTAGCTCGATCAAGGTAAAGCCTTTTTCTTTCCTATGCATGACTCTCTCCATTTGCCTACTTGATACTTTGACTCTTACACTTGCAGTAAGATATTTATTCGTATGTTAAATAATAGTTGATACTTAAAATAGAGGGCATGCAGTGCGAAGCCAAGGGTTTACCTTAATTGAACTACTGCTGACGGTACTGATTATGGGGATTCTAGTGTCAATTGCGACGCCTAATATTCAAGATCAATTAATGAGAGGCAGGATTGAAGGGGCTGCTCTGAATTTAAAGCAAGAGCTTGCGTATGCTCACTCGGAAGCCATCAAGCGTAATGCTGATATCTTTGTGGATGCCACGACTAGTGACGGTGGTGCAACTTGGTGTGTAGGGGTGAGCATTGCAGATAATTGTGATTGTACTATAGCAGATCCTACTGCTGCCGGAGCCTGTGTGCTTCCCATTAATGGTGTTAACGTATTACGTCGATTAACACATGATGACTATGATGCCGTTTCTATGGATCGAGAGTTTGATTTTAGCTTTGATGGTACTCGTGGTGTGGCGAGTAATGGTACTTATGAGTTCCTGACTGATAGCCATGAAGCCCATGTCGTGGTTAGCATCCTAGGACGGATTCGGGTTTGTGATGAAACCGGTGACTTATCAGGCTGGACTGCATGTTAGAGGGAATGATAATGAAAACGGAGGGGCCATTATATAGACCGCAAAGGGGCTTCTCATTAGTTGAACTGATGATAGCTGTTTTATTATCTGGTGTTTTGGCTTCGGCTGTTATTAGCGTTTATGTCTCCGTAATTGCTCAAGCGGATAATAACAATCAGCAGGCACAGTTGAATCATAACCTACGCGCTAGTTTGGATTTGATTGTTTCTGAATTGCGCCGAGCTGGTGGTTATGATGCAGGAGCTATTTTTGATGTAAATGCATTTACCGCAGCCTATACCAATAATCCATTTACGATAGCTGCTCATAATCTTGCCCTTGGTAGCTGTAGTGTAAATGTGTGTGATTGTGTCATTTATAGTTATGATCTCAATAGAGATGGATTGGTAGGGGTTAGTACAAACCCTGCTGCAACCTTAGCTGATGCTACTATTGAAAACACTGCAAATGTAGAGCAGTTTGGTTTCCGTTTAAATGGTGGGATGTTAGAAATGCGCAGATCCCGCTCAACTATTGCAAATACGGGGTTTGATTGCACAAGTAGCACAGGAATGTGGCAGGATTTGACCGATCCAGAAATAACCATTGATGATTTTAATATACGTTACATTGATGAGTCAGGGAGCACATTGGCTGCACCTGTGCAGATAGATATTGGTAATGGTGATGGTGTTTGTTCTGTAGGGGAAACGTGTTTTGAAGTACGTAATCTGGATGTCGAGATTTCCGGTAGTCTAGGTGAGTTTAGCTTAACCGTTTCTAGTCGAGTTCGGGTGCGTAATGATCGTCTTAGGGGATTATAATGATAGCTCGATCTGAACAAACCGGCCTAGCAACCCTAATGTTTACCGTTGTTCTTTTACTTGCCATTACTTCAGTGACTTTTCTAACCGCAAAGACACTATTAACGGAGCAAAAGATAGCAGGTAATGATTATAGGTCTAAAGAGTTAGCGTATGCTGGTGAAGCGGCTTTGGAATACGGTATTGGATGGTTAAATGATAACGACCCAGATTTTAATACTTGGGATGCTGCGGATGAGAATCTTGATGGTAATACCTATGATGACCTAGGAGCCCCTAATACTACGCTGGCCGCTGGGATAGACAGCTATACTTTATCTGTATCCTACACTCGTAGTTGCTTAGATGACAATTCAGGTACCGTAGATAATAGCTGTAACCAATGGATAATAGATGTGTCTACTATCGCTTCTGCCATATCTGATAACGCACTAACCAGAAGTCAAAGTATTCGTTTACTTGAGGATCTTAGTAACTTCCCTGCAATTGATTATATTCGTGTACCGGGCAGTTGGAGGGATTGGTAGTGTTGAATCATCCTTTATTGTTCAGGGCAAAGCTGTGAATACTTTTAATTACTCTATGAACTCTGAAGCAGGATTGACACTGATCGAAGTGTTGGTAGTACTTGCCGTTGTTTCATTTGGCATGGTGGCGACAGCTAAATTCCAAGGCGATCTGTTACATGAAGGGGGAACCAATAAGGCTAGAGTTCAGGCGTTAGGGTATGTTGTTGATAAGCTCGAAGAGTTACGTATCAATCATGATGGCGCTGGGAATGGAGACGAGGCAGGTATAACGGGTATCAATGCATCATATGATATGGCTTGGAATGTGGCAGGTTTTTCAGGAATAACAGACGCGCAAAGACATACCGCCGCCATTGATTGGACTGACAGTAAAAATCGAAGCCAAAGTATGAGCCTTGGCTCTGTGGTCTATCCAGATCGTTTGTATACAGATCCATCTGGTGCAGCGGATTGCTTAAGTGGAGGTTGTAGTATTGAGGATGCGGAGCCTCCATCACCACCGGATGTTGAAATCACCCTTGGTGAACCAGAAGTTCTAGCTTTCGATGAAAACTGGCCGGGTATTACCAATCCTACAGAAGATACAACTGGAGATGAAGGGACTGATGGCGATGATAAAGTATATAGTCCTGGCCATATAAGTGATCCATTCGATCTGGGTGATGGTGATGATATTCTCTATATCAGTGGCCAAATTAAAAGTGAGTTAGATGCTGGTGATGGTGATGATCAGATTGAAACAACAGGCAATGTTAAGGGAAAAGTTGACTTAGGCGATGGCAATGATGCCTTTAAAACACATGGTCACTTACAGGATGATCTGACAGCAGGTGCAGGTGATGACGTTGTGATCATCAGTAAGCACCTACAAAACAAAGTCTATTTAGGTACTGGCGATGATAAATTATCCATAGGCCAGCATTTGCAGAATGAAGCTCATGGTGATGCTGGCAATGATTATATTTCTGTTGCTGATAATGTGGCCAGTAAGATTTATATGGGGAACGATGATGATTTTGTCGTAATCGGTGGCAGTATCAGTGATGAAGTACACGGCGGTAATGGTGACGACTCTATTTGTTTGGCGGGATATAGTTCCTCTAACTGGAGTGGGATCAGTGATAAGTTGTATGATTTTGAAAATATTAAGACCTCTGATGGTGTGATCGTCAAAGGTAGTGACGATAACTTTGGTACTGGCTGTGCTTATAGCGCTAACTGGAGTGGTGCTGGTAGCGGTTATACCTACAGTTACCCGATAAGTCTTACCATCACCCCGACAGCAGGTTTGCCCCAAGTATCGACCATTACCTTGGTGAATAATGTTTCAGGCAGTGAGATCTCTGGCGTAGCTCCCAATGGGGATGATACTTATACTATTATTGTAGATATTAACGATATGGCCAGTTTTGATTTACTGACAAATGATACGTTTGATGCGGATGACCTGATAACTGAGCAGACTAATCAATGGGTTAATAGAGAACAATCCGTCACCGTAACCTTAAAGGAGAAACCTTGAACGATTTTCTAATTGTAGGCGGAGGGGTCATCGGAATGATGATGGCCCGTACTTTGTCTGATAGTGGTGCCGATGTCACCATCGTAGATAAAAATACCTTATGTAAGGAGTCTTCTTGGGCTGGTGGCGGTATTGTTTCTCCGTTATACCCGTGGCGTTACCGCCCAGAAATTACTGCTCTAGCCAGTTGGTCTCAGGGTTATTACCCCAAGCTTGCAGAGCAGCTGTTAGCGGAAACCGGCATTGATCCTGAATTTCGTTCCGGTGGTTTATTAACGCTACGGGTTGAAGATGAAGAAGAGGCCTTAGCTTGGGCAGAGAAGCATCAACGGCCCTTAACCCGCGTGGATAAAGATTTTATCTATCAGACTGAAACTAATATTGCGCCGGGTAAAGAGCAAGCGATCTGGATGCCTGAAGTGGGTAGTATTCGCAATCCTCGATTGGGGCAAGCGCTGAAACGCAGCTTAGAGCTACGGGATAATGTACGCATTATCGAAGGCGTTGAAGTTCAAGCCATCCGTGAGATGGATGGTCATGTTATTGGTGTGGATACGGCGAACTCTGTTCTGAGTGCTGATAAGGTTATCATAGCCTCCGGCGCTTGGAGCAGTGGCATCTTGAAAGGTGTTTTACCGGATATGCCTATTGAGCCGGTACGTGGTCAGATGCTGGTATATAAAGCCCAGCCGGGGTTAGTGGATCGTGTGGTTATGTTGGATGGCCGTTATGTGATCCCTCGTAATGATGGCCGTATCCTAGTGGGCTCGACCCTGGAATATACTGGGTTTGAAAAGTTAACCACAGAAGAGGCCAAGCAATCCTTGATGGCATCTGCAGAAGCGATTATCCCTGCATTAAAGGATATTCCTGTAGAGCATCACTGGGCAGGACTGCGTCCAGGCTCCCCTGATGGCATTCCCTTTATTGGTGAAGTACCAGGGGTGAAAAAACTCTATATCAATGCGGGCCACTTCCGTAATGGCTTAGTTTTAGCACCGGCTGCGACTCAATTATTGTGCAATCAATTATTAGGGGAAGATCCAATTATTGATCCAGTGCCTTATCGACCTGAAGTACGGATGGAAGAGGCTACTGAAGGGGCAATGATTTGAATCTCAACGGGTTCTATTCCCCGCCGCTTGCGGAGTAATTAACTAACGTATTGTAACTAATCAATATACCCCTCTTCGCGAAGCGAATTCGAGCCTAGGCGAGAAGACTTGTCGCGGGGTAATTGATTTAGGTGATAATTTATGGGACTGGCGAGTGTCGGCCCAGCTTAAAATAAAAAAGCAGCCGACTTAAACGTTCAGGCTGCTTTTTATTATGGATTGTTAAAGACTTATTTCTTGTCTGGCCCATTTTCCAGAAAGCGGCTTCGGTGTTCATGACAGCAAAACCAAAGCTTTTCATGTTTTAGGGCATCACTCTCTGGTAGGTGCAGGTCGCAGAAACGACACTGAACCATCTGAGCGGTGTTATTGCTTGAGCTTTCTGAACTCTTTTTACTTTGCTGGTGTTCCAATTTTTTCTGGTTGTAAGCCTTAAGTAAGCGAACACCTAACCAAACAATGGCCAGAAAAATCACCAAGCGGAAAATAATAAATCCCATATACGCTTCCGTTTGTTGTGAATCTGTATCCTCTGACTACAGAAAAGCAAAAATGCTCAGATTCATTATAGGTTTTAACTAAAAACATCCGGGATTAAAGCCCGCCAAGGCGCTTTCGACTTTTCACCCACAGGCTTAAGAAGCCTCAGTTCACCATCAGAGTTAAGCTGAGGGTGTTTTGGATATTGAGCTTTCAGTAATGCAAGAGACTCCCGTGCTAGATCCTGCATACCTAGATGTAAATAGGCCTCAGCTAATGTGGCTAAAGCATCCGCTGTCACTGGTGCTGTTGGGAAATTCTCTAAAGCAAAACGACTACGGTTTACTGCAGCAAGATAACCGCCCTTACGGATATAGAACTGAGCAATAAAAATTTCATGTCGAGCTAATACATTACGAATAAACAGCATGCGCTGACGGGCATCTGAAGCATAGCGGCTATCTGGGAAGCGTTTTAGCAGATAGTTAAAATCGTTAAAAGCATCACGAGTCGCGCCAAGATCTCGTTCAGAGATATCGACTAGCTCCATACCTTCCAGCATATAACGACCAGCCATATAGGCGGATAGGCCTTTTAGGTAATAGGCGTAATCTATTTGAGGATGGCGAGGGTGTAAGCGAATAAATCGATCTGCCGTGGCTCGGGCTAGTTCAAAATCCTGACTCTTGTATTGAGAGTAAACTTGCTCTAATAAGGCCTGTTCAGAAAATCGTCCCAGAGGATATTTAGTTTCCAGTGTCTGTAATAGCTCTAAACTACGGATATAGTTACTGCCATCTAATGCACTTTGGGCTTCTAAATAAAGAGTACGTTCCGCTTTAGCCAAATCTTTGGCAGTATTATCAGTGGCGCAGCCAGCTAAGAAAGTAACCCCTGTCAGGCAGAAAATACTCAGGCTTTGACGCAGTGTCAGCTTTGAAAGCTGTGATAAATGGTATAAACAGTGGACTAAGTTACGCATAATCACCAAAAAAACTGTATTCAATGGTAGAATTACCGGGCAAACGACTATAGCACAGGCCTTGAATAATTACGTGGCGATTATTGTGCTGAGTATTGATCTCTCAGTCGTTTGGCTCATTTAAATTGTATAACGTATTTGACCTGTTTTTAACGAAACAGTTGGCTGTAATTGCAGCTTTTCTGACAGAACTCTCACATCCGGACTGATATCCTCCATGGCTGAATCAATTTCTTTACAAGCTAGTGTGCCTTTTGAACTCAGCGGCTCCCGCTTTGACCAGATTGCGGCAGAACTGTTTCCTGATTATTCCCGTTCACGGCTACAAACTTGGATAAAAGAAGGGACATTGACAGTCGATGGGGCTGTGCGTAAGCCCAAAGAAAAGCTAAATGGCGGCGAAGAGCTAAAAGTCGAGACAAAAGTTGAGAACAGTGACGAATGGGAAGCCCAAGATATTGCACTGGATATTGTCTATGAAGATGATGATATCTTAGTGATCAATAAACCTGCGGGATTGGTGGTTCACCCTGCGGCAGGTCACCAGAACGGCACCTTGTTGAATGCGCTTTTGCACCATAGTCCGGAGATGGCTCATTTACCGCGAGCAGGTATTGTTCACCGTCTTGATAAAGATACGACGGGTCTTATGGTGGTGGCTAAAAACCTGATCGCGCAAAATGCTTTGGTTGAACAGCTGCAAGAAAGAACCATGGGCCGGGAATATGAAGCGGTTGCTATCGGTGTCATGACAGGTGGCGGTAAAGTTGATGCACCTATTGGGCGTCATCAAAAAGACCGTAAACGCATGGCGGTAGTTGATGGCGGAAAACCTGCGGTGACTCATTATCGAGTGCTAGAGCGTTTTCGGGGTCATACCCATATTCGTTGTAAGCTGGAAACTGGGCGTACTCACCAGATTCGTGTTCATATGTCTCATATTAGCTACCCTCTTATTGGTGACCCGGTTTATAGCGGCCGAATGAAATTACCCGCTGGTTGTACTGGGGAACTGAAACTGGCTCTGCGTAAATTTAACCGTCAGGCCTTACATGCCAAACGGTTGGAACTTTGGCATCCCGCTACAGGTGATCTGATGGAGTGGGAGATTGATCTGCCCGAAGATATACAGGCTTTATTAGAAGAATTAGAAGCTGACCGAGATTTTGATGCGTAACGCTTTTGCTTTTATATCGCCTCATTGGCCCGCGCCACGAAATGTTAAGGCGCTGGTCACTTCCCGAGAGCGCGGTGGTAACCCCAAGCCATATCATTTTTTTAATATGGCCGAGCATGTAGGGGATAGCTCCGCCCATGTTGCTCAGGCCAGGCAAGATCTTCAGCACTTTGTGGGTGAAGAACATCCTCTGCTTTGGCTGAATCAAACCCACAGTACGATCGTGGCTGATAATTATCAGCCCGGTATTGAAGCGGATGCATCCGTTGCCTTTAATTCCGATTACGCTTGTGTCGCTATGACCGCAGATTGCTTACCGGTTTTCTTCTGCACAACGGAAGGTGATCGAGTCGCTGTGGCCCATGCCGGTTGGCGAGGCTTGGTTGATGGTATATTGGAAGAAACCTTTACCAAGCTCAATGTGGCTCCAGAGAAGGTTATGGTTTGGTTAGGGCCTGCTATTAGCAGTAAGCATTTCGAAGTCGGTAATGAGGTGCGAGAACAGTTTATTGATACGGATGCTCAAGCTTTTCAATGTTTTGAACCCAGTCCGTTTCGCCTACAGCATTATATGGCCGACCTGTACCATCTCGCACGTTTGCGCTTGAATGCTTGTGGTGTTGAGCATATTTATGGCGGTGGTTTTTGTACCTATGCTGAGCGTAATCGCTTTTATTCCTATCGACGTGATGGTGTTACCGGGCGCATGGCCAGTGTGATTTGGCTCGCTCATTAGTCATTGCTTTTATTGTGTTTTCCGCCTGGGAAAATCACTTTCCTGGGTTTTATTTTCAGATAAATACTCCGTATCAGACCATTGGTTAGGGCTTTATATCAGCGGATGCTCTTGAAGTTACGCGAAGTGTCCTTATCTATTTCCGTAAGAAAGTAATCTATATACCTGTTGTCACTTAGACGCTAGAGCAGCTGGCTAGATTTTGCACAGGTTGCATGAGGATACAAAATTATGCGTGTTGATCGTTTAACGGGAAAACTGCAGCAAGCTTTAGCGGATGCTCAGTCGATGGCTGTAGGCCGCGATCATAATATGTTGCACCCGGTGCACCTGATTTTGGCCATGATAGAACAGCGTGACGGTGCATCTCGTCCTCTTATTATTCAAGCTGGTGGTGATTTTACTAAGCTGCGTAATGAACTGCGTGAACAGTTAAGCAGTCTGCCCGTGATTAATAATAATGACGGCCAGGTGATGATGTCGCCTGAATTGGGCCGTATCTTAAATCTTGCGGATAAAGAATCTCAGAAACGTAAAGACCAGTATATTTCCAGTGAATTGGTACTGCTGGCAGCAGCTTCTGATCAGAGTGATACAGGTAAGGTTGTGCGAGCTTGTGGTCTCAGTAAAGAGAGTCTGAGCAGTGCCATTGATCAAGTACGGGGAGGAGAAAGCGTGGATGACCCTAATGCAGAAGAACTGCGTCAATCATTAGAGCGTTTTACGGTAGATCTGACTCAGCGTGCCTTAGATGGCAAGCTTGACCCTGTTATCGGCCGTGATGATGAGATACGCCGTACCATCCAGGTATTACAGCGCCGTACCAAAAACAATCCTGTACTCATTGGTGAGCCCGGTGTGGGTAAAACCGCTATTGTTGAAGGTTTAGCTCAGCGAATTATCAATGGTGAAGTGCCTGAAGGACTCAAGAATAAGAAAGTCTTATCTTTAGATATGGGTTCTTTGATTGCGGGTGCTAAATTCCGCGGTGAATTTGAAGAGCGTTTAAAAGCGGTATTGAATGAGCTATCAAAACAGGAAGGACAGATAATCCTGTTTATCGATGAATTACATACCATGGTCGGTGCCGGTAAAGGCGAGGGTGCCATGGATGCTGGTAATATGCTGAAACCGGCTCTGGCACGAGGTGAGTTGCACTGTGTAGGAGCAACCACCCTAGATGAGTATCGCCAGTATATTGAGAAAGATGCCGCCCTAGAGCGTCGTTTTCAAAAGGTTCAGGTTGATGAGCCTAATGAAGAAGATACCATTGCTATCCTACGTGGTTTAAAAGAACGTTATGAGATTCACCATGGTGTGGATATCAGTGACGCGGCTCTGATTGCTGCCGCTAAGTTGTCTCAACGCTATATCACGGATCGTCAATTGCCGGATAAGGCCATTGATTTGATTGATGAAGCCGCCTCTCGCATTCGTATGGAAATGGATTCTAAGCCAGAGGAGATGGATCGTTTGGATCGTCGTCTGATCCAATTAAAAATCGAACGAGAAGCGCTGAAAAAAGAGAAAGATACCGCCTCTCGCAAACGTCTCCAGCATCTGGAAGGTGCTATTAGCCAGTTAGAAAGAGAATATGCTGATCTAGATGAGATCTGGAAAAGTGAAAAATCAGCGGTTCAAGGTTCTCAGCAGCTGAAAGAAGAGCTGGAGCAGGCCCGTTTAGAAATGGATGCCGCTCGACGCTCTGGTGATCTGGCTAAGATGTCAGAGATTCAGTATGGCGTGATTCCCGATTTAGAACGCAGTATGGAGATGGCTGCTCAGGAAGAACTGAAAGAAAGCCAATTATTGCGTAATAAGGTCACGGATGAAGAGATTGCAGAAGTGATCTCTAAGTGGACCGGTATTCCAGTGAGTAAAATGCTGGAATCAGAGCGTGAAAAGCTGTTGAAGATGGAAGAAGGCTTGCACGATAGAGTGATCGGTCAAGAAGAAGCCGTTTCTGCAGTGTCTAATGCAGTACGTCGTTCCCGAGCAGGATTGGCTGATCCTAATCGTCCCAATGGCTCATTCTTATTTTTAGGCCCAACCGGTGTCGGTAAAACAGAGCTTTGTAAAACTTTGGCTAAGTTCCTGTTTGATACAGAAGATGCCATGGTTCGGATCGACATGTCCGAATTTATGGAAAAGCATTCGGTAGCTCGTTTGATTGGTGCTCCTCCAGGTTATGTGGGGTATGAAGAAGGTGGTTACCTGACGGAAACCGTACGTCGGAAACCTTACTCTGTCATTCTCTTGGATGAGGTAGAAAAAGCACACCCTGATGTCTTTAATATTCTGTTACAGGTATTGGAAGATGGTCGTTTGACCGATGGACAGGGTCGGACAGTTGATTTCAGAAATACCGTTATTGTTATGACGTCTAATCTGGGTTCGGACGTGATTCAAGCCTATGGCGGTAAGGATGAAGATTACGAACAGATGAAGGCTCAGGTAATGGAGGTGGTTTCAACCCACTTCAGACCTGAGCTGATTAACCGTATTGATGAGGTGGTCGTTTTCCACAGTTTAGGGCGCGAAGCGGTAAAAGGTATCGCCCGTATCCAGCTGGGACGATTACAGCAGCGTCTTACAGAGCGAGAGCTGAAGCTGGATATTACGGAAGAGGCACTGGATCAGTTAGTGGAGGTAGGTTTCGACCCTGTTTATGGTGCGCGGCCACTGAAAAGAGCCATGCAGCGTTGGATCGAAAATCCGTTAGCTCAAGAGATACTTTCCGGTAAGTTTAGCGCAGGTCATACGATTCAGATGCAACTGAAAGATGGCGATCTGGTGTTTGCTTAAGCGCTTAGATTTATCTCGTTAGAGAGTTATAACAATAAAAAGGGGAGTGCCATTGGCCTCCCCTTTTTATTTTGTATGATTTTATACTAACACCAATAATGACTGGATCATTTAACAACCCAAGCTCTTAACTGTACATAGCGTCCCGCGAGAACATCGCTTGAACTAATCGGTGTTACTTTCCAAACAACCCGGCGCAAACCACTGGCAGGGTCCAATACAGGAAGAATGGTTTCCACCTGAATAATACCCACGTCAACACCGTTATCATGAATAATAGTTTCGGTTCTTTCGGTTAAACCCTGTGATAGAGATAGGGATATATCGACACTTAATTGCAGTTGATCGATATTGGAGATCGTCAATGTTTCATCTCCTGCTTCAATATATTCCCCTGCCTGTAACTTCGTATCGGTAATCACCCCTGAAAAAGGGGCTCGGAGAGTCTTTAGATTTAGGCTAATTTGAGCGCTGACTAAAGACGCTTTAGCCCGTTCGATTTTAGCTTTGCCACTGTTTAGCGCAATACGGGCATCAAATAGATCAGTATCGGAGATTGCTCGGCTCTTATGTAAGCGACTCATATTATCCAGATCATACTTTGCTTTGCGCAGTTCTATTCGGGCTATTTCCAGATCAGCTTCTGCTTTAGCCAAAGCGGATTGTTCTTTTAAGCTATTGAGTTGAGCGAGAATATCGCCCTTCTTCACTCTTTGGCCCAGTTTAACCCGTTGGGTTAACACTCCGTTGCTTTCAAAGGTGAGCTTAGCCTGTTGTTTTGGCATCACCACGCCACTGATAAGTTCAGCGGCCGAGCTATAAGGCACAAAGACGATGCTGAGTAGTAGGCATAACAGCAAACGGCTACGACATAAAAATTGATAGGTTTGCATAAACACATTCCTGTTTTTTGTTATCTGTTTCGGTATAAAAAGATTCACGACCTTGAAACCATCAGATAAAGAGCTCGGCTCTGAGCATTTTACGTACGGGCCGCCATAGGTGTTCCCATAGCAGACGCTCCTCCGCAAGAATCACTGCTTGGCAGGTCAACTCTTCTGGGATAGGGGAGGATTGTGTTTGTACTCGGATATTAATTTTTCGATCTGGGCCATAGGCTTCCGCCATAGGGGCGACGGTTTGCACTGTACCCGTGATTAAATCGCCGTTTTGTAGTCGAATTCGGGCGAGCTGTCCCAGTTGAATCAAGTCTCTATCGGCTTGTTCTATACCAATATCCATCAATTGTTCCGTTGCTGGGCGCAGTTTTACCATCTCCTCACCTTGTCCGTAAAAACGGCCCTGAATCATGCTGACTGGCATGGCTTCAACTAACCAGTCTCCTTCAGGTAGGGTTATTTCTAGTTTCTGCTGGCGCTGTACTAAATAGCGGTAGTTTTCACGGGCAGCGACAAGTTCTGACTTTAAGCGGCGAGCCTCAGCGCTTTCTCCTTCCGCTTCGGCTGCCTGAATTTGCAGCTGAAAACCTTGTACCTCTGCTTGAGCCTGTTCCAGTTCTAGCTGTAACTCAGGCGAATAAAGCTGAAATAGTTTTTCACCTGGAGATACTGTTGGTCTGTGTCTCGCATCGATAGCCGCCAAAGTGACAAAGCCGCTTTCAGGGGCGTGTATCACTTGTTTTGGGGTAACACTTTCACAAGGGGCCAGTACTCTAACTCTGGGGTTGAGAGTGAATAAGGATATGCTGCACAGTATCAGTGCCCCTATTGTCCAGGGGCGATGTTTTTTACTCCAGAACACGTCACTACTCCATTCTTTTAAGGCTCTTGGCCAGCTATTGGTTAGCTTGGCAACAATTTTAGCCACTAACCAAATAAAAAAGAGAACACCCCAAAAGCCTACGCTTTCAGCAATAAAGCCATAACCCAAAAAGGCGATAGTGCCGAGCATGGTGCTGATATAAAGCAGGGCAAGACCGCCATAGATCATATAAAAGCGTTTTTCTCGATCTGTTGGAACCAGAGGTGCCTCGACATCCATGCGGAATATTTTGGTTTTTAGTAACCAAGAAAACCAAGTGGTGGAGTTTTGCTTAAGATTTGGCATCTCCATGGCATCACTTAAAATGTAATAACCGTCAAACTTCACCAGAGGATTAAGGTTAAAGAACAGTGACTGTGCGGTGCACATGGTCATAATGACAAAGGCGATGGTGCCTAATATGCTGTTAACATCGGCTATCAGCCAAATATAGGCAGAGAAGGCTGCGAGCAGGAGCTCGGTATAGATACCGGCCAAGGCAACGTAGATCTTGTGTCGCTTATTTTCAAATAACCAAGCGTCATTAACGTTGCAATAGAGGCAGGGTTGCATGACTAAGAGCAAAAAGCCCATATCATCAATATCCCCGCCAAAATGTTTACAGGTTAAGCCGTGACCACATTCATGGAGGGCAATCACCACAAGAGCAACAATCCAGACGCCAAGAAAATTGAGCCAGTTTTCATTCATGGTGAAGAACACTTGCTCAAAATCAGCCACAAAACGACTCAATTGAGCCAAGGTTAATACCAAGGCTGATAGCATAAACAGCAGGCAGCCTTTGACCACGAGAGGGTGCCACAAAAAACGAACTTTCTCGATCCAATAGTCAAATTGAGTATTTGGATTCACTAGATGAAAGCGCATCAGCAACATAGAGCCTTTGGCTTGTAAAAATTTACTGCGCTTTTCATCCTTTAGGCGCTCTATGAGCGCGATATTCTCTTCGTGTTGCGAACGTTTGAGTAGCTTATTATCTTTTAGAGACTTATAAAGCTCTTCGGCACTTTCATCATCGTATTCGTACTTTTGACTGGTTGCGTTAAATAACTCCACCAGCTGAGAGAGATTACGAGAACCATCGAAAAAACCAATAAGTTCGTATTGGGCTTCATCAAAACGGAAGTATTTCTGTTTTTCTACATCTTTCAGAATGTAGGATACTTCACCGTTTTGCAGCATTTTCCGAAGGGTTATATCCTCCCGTAGAGGTAGAGGCACTGTCTCAGACATAGACTACACCCCAAACCAGAACAGGAAGAAGTTACGAACCCTGCGTGCCATCCTTATCAGTGTTGAGCTTTCTGGTGTATCGATCCGTGCTACACCTGTCATACCGGGTTGTAAGTTTTCCGGTGCTTGTTCTATAACCAATTCGGCAATAAATTCATTTTCTTCCAATTCTGATTTTGCTTCTTGATCCAGAGCTTGAGTGGGTACATCAAAACTACGACCGATATAAGCCACCTTACCTGAGAAGTATTCCCCAGGGCGGGCTTTTAATACAGCCATGACGCTATGACCTACTTTAACATCCAGTACATCTTCTTCCGCCAACTGCACGATAACCGTAGGTTTCTCTGGGTCGGCCAGACGCAAGATCTCATCGCCCATACTAAAATTACGGCCTACGAGCTCATCCGTTCTTGGCGTGAGAATAATGGCATCACGCACTGCTCGAACATTAACTTTGCGTAGATCATCCCTCGCTTTAATAACTTGAGCGCGAACACTGTTACGATCAATTAAGTGGCGACTTAACTCTGCAGCGTCATCCTTGGCTCTTGATTCGATAATTTGTCGTTCAAGTACGGCGAGTTTACTTTCTGCTTCGATCAAGCTTAATCTTAGGTCGCTGTCATTCAAACGGAACAGCAGCTGACCTGCTTTAACTCGTTGCCCTTCACGGACATACATATCTTTTACTACGCCGGACACGGGTAAAAACAGACCTCGTCCCAGCTTGGCCTCCACGATGACATTACCGGTTACTGAGCGGAAGAAGGGAGCGTAATGTAGCGTTGCGCCTATCATGACTAAGCAGAGAATAATGACACTCCATTTACGCCAAGAGACAAATGCAGCCCGGCTACGTTCACCCACACGACCTAAGGCGCCGGCAAAAGGAATTTTCTGATACAAGCTGGCATTACGCAGAGATATGGTGGTTTGGTTGGAGAGGATGCTTAAAATATCGGCCTTAGTACCACTGGCGAAGGCGGCCTCTTTACTGACCATCGCAATAACCCCCAGAGTACCCTCATCATCTTTAAGGGGCATCATCCATAGGGAGTCTGCTTGTTGATTATCCAGAAACTTCAGCCAGATATTATTCTCAGGGTCATCTACTTTCTTTCGGTATTTTTCTCTTTCTGCCACATAAACACTGCGACCGGCCTCTCTTACCTTTTGCATCATATTGAGCAAGGCTTCGGTGGTTTCTTCTGGCCATTCATTATGCTTATCTTCGCTGGCAGCCCCCATAAAGAGCTTATCTCTATTTTCATCCAGAAGTGCAATGGCGCAGTATTCAATGGTGACCAATTCATTCGCAAGCGTGGTCACAGAGGTGAGTACGTGTTGGATGTCCAGAGTTGAGGTAATCTGCTGAGACATGGACAGCAGAGTATTCATCTCTTTTACTTTTTGTTCGGTTTGTAAGAAGCGTACATTTTTGATCGAGATGGCAGCGCTCATGGCCAAATCTTCAATCATCTGTTGATCGTCTTCACTGAAGGTGCCATCGATGCTGTCTTTGCGATTGAGCACCTGAATAGCACCATAAATCTGGTCGTCAATAGTCAGAGGTACACAGATCATCGAGCGAGTAATAAAACCCGTTTTATCATCAACCGTATTACTAAAACGCTCGTCGTTACGTACATCTGTGACAATTTCGGGGATACGGCTATTAATAACGCTGCCAACAATGCCGATACCTTTTGGTAAGCGCAGGCCAATCACTTGATTAGCGGTAGGGCCTTCGGCAAGTTTACAGATATTCTCTTCTTTTTTGTCATCCACAATCCAGAAGGAACCCGCTTCGGCATTAAGCGTTTCTAATACACGCTCAAAAATCACCGATAACAGCTTAGTCATATCAGTGGTGCTGACAAACTCTCGGGTTAAGTTCTGGGTTAGCAGTAATTGATCAACTTGTTTTTCCAGTTCTTTCAGTCGATTTTCAGAGACTGGTACTGGGGAGGGAGCGTTTGTAGCCTCTATTATCGGAGGGGCTACAGCAGGATTAACGGGCTGTACTGATTGAGGTTTTGCACCTAATCGGTTGGGTTTCCGTCTCATACCCACGTTTGGCCCTGGGCCGACACGTTTAGGTGCTAAACGACTGGCTGGAGCCGGTTTCTTCACCTCTGAATCAGTCTTAACAGGGGGATTCACAGCGGTAGCGGTTCCTACAGGTGATCTGTTAGGGGTGGAATTAATAGGAGGTCGTTTGGGAGCTAAGGCCATAAAGGCTCCTTATATTAGCACCTGTTAGAGACACAAAAGCCTTAGATCTGCTTGCAGATCTAAGGCTGGTATTACAAGACTAATTCAGCGGGTAATTAACCTGCCGTTTTTGGCTTAGGCTTAGTGGTCAGTGCACGCATACGACTTGCTTGAATACGAGCCTGAACACTTTTCATTTTCAGAGCACCGTTACGAACACCTTGAGGGGCTTTATTTTCTTGTGCCATGGTCTTTTTCCTCTTGTTTCATTATTAGGCGGTAGCGCCTTGAGTAAATTTGGCTTTAATGCCGTTTTTTCTAAAAGGTCGAACTTATAACATTCAGTCTTACAAGATCAGTATTGCGTTTTACAAGATCAGTAGTACAAAGCTTAGCGTCTAACTTGGAACCCGGCCTTACCGGATTCCAGTATTTTTACCCGCGGTTTGATTTATACCGCTGCAGCTCCATCTGTGTAGTAGTTTCCTGATTCAGTTGTGCCGTCAGCATGAGTGGTTGTCCAATTGCCTTCTGCGTCATGAGTACCAGAAGAGCCATCGGCATTTGTCCAGCTACCGGAACCGTCAGCATTCCAAGTACCGCCATTACCGTAAGCATCGTTCCAACCACCGGAGCCATCAGCATTACTCCAGTTACTGCTACCATCTACTCCTTGATATTCGTATGACCCATCCGGGTGGATCACTTCAGTAGAGCCATCAGCGAATGTGGTGGTAATCGTGCCATCTTCGCCGTAAGTGGTGGTATCACCTAGGTCGTTGGTTTCCTCGTGCTGTTCTGGATCAACGGGGTTGCCATTGGCATCTGTCACTGTGTACTGACCATCTGCGGTCATGGTTTCAGTGGTGCCATCGGCATGCGTCATACTCCAGCTGCCATCGGCATTGTGCTGACCATAACTACCGTCAGAGTTATTCCAGCTGCCTGAGCCATCGGCATTCCAGCTACCGCTGTTGCCATAAGCATCAGACCAGCCACCGGAGCCATCGGCATTCAAGTACTCGTAGTTGCCGTTAGCATCAGACCAGCCGCCGTTACCGGCTGAATCACTCCAAGAGGAACTGCCGTCTGTATGCCACTCGGAGAAGCTGCCATCAGCGTTGTAAGAACCACCAGAACCATCGGCATTCCACCAGCCGCTGTTACCCTCAGGGTCAGACCAGCCGCCATTACCGTCTGCATCGCTCCAGCTATATTCGCCGTTAGCACCTTGGTAATAGTAGGAGCCATCAGGAGAGATCGTTTCTACTGAACCATCCGCAAAGGTGGTGACAATAGTGCCATCTTCCAGTGTTTCGGTTGTGTTACCGTATTCATCGGTTTCACTGCCTGCTTCTGGTTCAACTGGGTTACCAGCCGCATCCGTTACCGTGTAGGTACCATCTGCAGACATAGTTTCAGTGGTGCCGTCGGCATGGGTTATGCCCCAGCTACCATCCGCATTGTGATAACCTGAGCTACCATCTTCATTGGTCCAGTTACCTGAGCCATCGGCATCCCAGCTACCGCTATTACCGTTAGCGTCACCCCAGCCACCAGAACCATCGGCATTCCAGTAGTCGTAGCTACCATCGGCGTAGTAGTTACTGCCATTGCCTTGTCCATCAGCCCAGAAGCTAGAGCCATCAGCGTGCCATTCACTGTAGCCACCATCGCTATAGTTAGCACCACCGGAGCCGTCAGCGTTCCACCAGCCGCTGCTGCCATCGGATTCGTACCAGCCGCCGTTACCTTCGGTATCTGACCAATGGCTAGAGCCGTCGGCACCTTGATAGCTATAAGAACCATCTGCGTGGATCGTTTCTACAGAACCATCAGCATAGGTCGTGATGATGGTGCCATCTTCTAAGGTTTGTACTTCATTACCGTACTCATCAACCACTGCACCGGTTTCAGGGTTCACCGGGTTGCCATTAGCATCGGTCATGGTGTGCTGGCCATCGGCACTCATGGTTTCAGTGGAGCCATCTGGGTAGGTATTGCCCCAGCTACCATCAGCGTTGTAATAGCCTGAACTACCGTCTTCGTTAGACCAGGTGCTGGAGCCATCGGCATTCCAGCTGCCGCTATTGCCGTAAGCGTCACCCCAACCACCGGAGCCATCGGCATTCCAGTAGTTGTAGTTGCCTTCAGCATCAGACCAGCCACCGTTACCTTCGGCATCGCCCCAAGAGTAGCTACCGTCGGCGCTCCATTCGCTATAGCTGCCATCCATATTGTAGTGACCACCGGAGCCATCTTCACTCCACCAGCCGCTACTGCCATCAGCGTCATTCCAACCGCCGTTACCGTAGGCATCGGACCATTGACCTGAACCATCAGCGCCTTGGTATTCGTAGGAGCCATCTGCATGAATAGTCTCTACTGAACCATCCGCGAAGGTGGTGATAATGGTGCCATCTTCTAAGGTTTGTACTTCGTTACCGTATTCATCAACCACTGCACCAGTTTCAGGGTTTACCTGATTACCATCGGCGTCGGTCATGGTGTGCTGACCGTCGGCTGTCATGGTTTCAGTGGAACCATCTGGGTAAGTATTGCCCCAGCTGCCATCGGCATTGTAGTAACCTGAGCTACCGTCTTCGTTAGTCCAATTACTTGAACCATCGGCGTTCCAGGTACCGCTGTTGCCATAAGCGTCAGACCAGCCACCGGAACCATCAGCATTCCAGTAATCGTAGCTACCATCAGAACCCCACCAGCTACCATTGCCTTGGCCGTCATCCCAGAAGCCTGAGCCATCTGAGTGCCATTCGCTGTAACCACCGTCAGCGTAGTATTCTGAACCGTTACCTTCAGCATCCCACCAGCCATTACTGCCATCAGGACTGCTCCAGCCACCATTACCTTCGGCATCGGACCAATGGCTATAACCATCAGCACCTTGGTAGCTATAAGAACCATCAGCATGGATTGTTTCTACGGAGCCATCGGCATACGTTGTGGTGATCGTACCGTCAGCATGAGTCTCTACGGTATTACCATTTGCGTCTGTTTCAACGGTGGCACCGGTTTCAGGGTTCACCTGATTACCCGCAGCATCCGTTACTGTGTAAGTTCCATCAGCGGTCATGGTTTCCGTTGAGCCATCGGCATGGGTTATACCCCAGCTGCCATCGGCATTATGGTAACCAGAACTGCCATCTTCACTGGTCCAGCTGCCAGAGCCATCGGCATTCCAGCTGCCGCTGTTACCGTTTGCATCACCCCAGCTACCTGAGCCATCAGCATTCCAGTTGTCGTAGCTACCATCGGCACCGTACCAGCCGCCATTGCCTTCCGCATCACTCCAGGAAGAGCTGCCATCGGCATGCCATTCGCTGTAACTACCATCGCTGCCATAGTAAGCACCAGAGCCATCGGCATTCCACCAGCCGCTGCTACCATCAGCATCGTACCAGCCGCCATTACCTTCAGCGTCAGACCAGTGGTATTCACCATTAACACCTTGGTATTCATAGGAACCGTCCGCATGAATAGTCTCTACTGAGCCATCAGCAAAGGTGGTGATAATGGTGCCATCTTCCAGAGTTTGTACTTCATTACCATAGTCATCAACGACTGCGCCGGTTTCAGGATTTACCTGATTACCCTCGGCATCAGTCATCGTATGTTGACCATCGGCGGTCATGGTTTCAGTTGAACCGTCAGGGTAGGTATTGCCCCAGCTACCATCCGCATTGTAGTAACCGCTGCTGCCATCGGCGTTAGCCCAAGTACTGGAGCCGTCGGCATTCCAGGTATTGCTGTTACCGTAGGCATCGCCCCAAGAACCAGAGCCATCGGCATACCAGTTGTTGTAATTGCCTTCAGCATCAGCCCAGCCACCATTACCTTCAGCATCACCCCAAGAGTAACTACCGTCAGTATTCCATTCGCTATAGCTGCCATCGCTACCATAGTAGGCACCGGAACCGTCGGCATTCCACCAGCCGTTACCGCCTTCAGCGTCATACCAACCACCATTACCTTCGGCGTCAGACCAGTAGCCAGAGCCATCGGCACCTTGATAGTCGTAAGAGCCATCAGGGTATACAGTCTCGGTCGAACCATCGGCAAAGGTGGTTTTTATCGTGCCGTCTTCCATGGTTTCGGTGGTATTACCGTACTCATCGGTTTCAATCACTGCGCCTGTTGCAGGATCAACCTGATTGCCATTGGCGTCAGTGATGGTGTATTCACCATCTGCACTCATGCTCTCGGTCGTGCCATCAGCATGGGTCATGCTCCAGCTACCATCGGCATTTTGTTGACCATAGCTACCGTCAGCATTGATCCATGTACCGGAACCATCAGCATTCCAGTTACCGCTGTTACCATAGGCGTCAGACCAGCCACCGGAACCATCAGCATTCCAGTATTCATAGCTACCGTCAGAACCCCACCAGCTGCCATTACCCTCGGCATCAGTCCAGTAACCGGAACCATCAGAGTGCCATTCGCTATAGCTACCATCGGCATAGTTAGCAGAACCATTACCTTCCGCATCCCACCAACCGCTACTGCCGTCAGCGTTATACCAACCGCCATTGCCTTCGGCATCAGACCAGTAGTTAGAGCCATCAGCACCTTGGTAGTTATAGCCACCATCTGGATAAACGGTCTCTACGGAGCCATCAGAGTAGGTATTGATGATGGTGCCATCAGCCAGTGTTTCTGTCGTATTACCGAATTCGTCGGTTTCAACGATAGCCCCAGTTTCAGGATTAACCTGATTACCGTCAGCATCTGTGATGCTATATTCACCATCGGCGGTCATAGTTTCGGTGGAACCATCGGCATGGGTTATACCCCAGCTACCATCGGCATTTTGATAACCTGAACTACCATCTTCACTGGTCCAGCTGCCAGAGCCATCCGCGTTCCAGCTACCGCTGTTACCATAGGCATCGCCCCAGTTACCTGAGCCATCGGCATACCAGTTGTCATAGCTGCCGTCAGCACCTGTCCAACCGCCATTACCTTCTGCATCGCTCCAAGAAGAGCTGCCATCAGCGTGCCATTCATAATAGCTACCATCACTGTAATGTGCGGAACCATTACCTTCGGCATCCCACCAGCCATTGCTACCATCGGCGTCGTACCAACCGCCGTTGCCTTCAGCATCTGCCCAGTGGCCATAACCGTCAGCGCTTTGGTACTCATAAGAACCGTCAGGATGTACGGTTTCAGTGGAGCCATCTGCAAAGGTTGTGTGAATAGTGCCATCTTCTAGAGTTTCGATGGTGTTGCCGAACTCATCTGTTTCTGCACCAGCTTCAGGTGCAACAGTATTGCCGTTTGCGTCGGTGGTAGTGTATTCACCGTCGGCGCTCATACTTTCTGTAGTACCGTCAGGGTAGGTGATAGACCAGCTACCATCAGCGTTATGGTTGCCGTAGCTGCCATCGGCATTTGTCCATGAGCCGGAACCGTCTGAGTTCCAATAACCGCTATTACCTTGGCTATCGCTCCAACCGCCGGAGCCATCAGCGTTCCAGTAATCGTAGCTGCCATCGGCATGCCAAGCGCTACCATTGCCTTGACCGTCATCCCAGAAACCAGAACCATCTGCGTGCCATTCGCTGTAACCACCGTCTGCGTAGTATTCGGAACCGTTACCTTCGGCATCCCACCAGCCATTACTGCCATCAGGACTGCTCCATCCACCGTTGCCTTCGGCATCAGACCAATGGTTATAACCGTCGGCACTTTGATAGCTATAAGAACCATCAGCATGGATTGTTTCTACGGAGCCATCGGCATAAGTTGTGGTAATCGTACCGTCAGCATGAGTTTCTACGGTATTGCCATTCGCATCTGTTTCGACGGTGGCGCCCGTTGCTGGGTCAATCTGATTTCCAGCTGGATCGGTTACGATGTAAGTGCCGTCAGCCGACATGGTTTCAGTGGAGCCATCGGCGTGGGTTATCCCCCAGCTGCCATCGGCGTTGTGATAGCCAGAGCTGCCGTCTTCATTGGTCCAGTTACCTGAGCCATCTGCATCCCAGCTACCGCTGTTACCATAGGCATCGCCCCAACTACCGGAGCCATCGGCATTCCAGTTATCGTAACTGCCATCGGCACCGTACCAGCCACCATTACCTTCTGCATCACTCCAAGAAGAGCTACCATCGGAGTGCCATTCGTTGTAGCTACCATCACTATAATAAGCGCCGCCGGAACCATCTGCGTTCCACCAGCCACTGCTACCGTCAGGATCTTGCCAACCACCGTTACCTTCGGCATCAGACCAGCTGCTATGGCCGTCGGCGCCTTGGTAGTCATAAGAGCCATCAGGGCTAACGGTTTCTACAGAACCATCGGCAAACGTTGTAGTAACTGTGCCGTCATCGGCCGTTTCTGTGGTATTGCCCATTTCATCGGTGAAATCAGCCGCAGGGTCAACAGAGTTACCATCTGCGTCTGTCATGCTGTATTGGCCGTCTGCAGTCATGCTCTCTGTAGAGCCATCTGCATGGGTCATACTCCAGCTACCATCGGCATTTTGTACGCCGGAAGAGCCGTCTGCGCCTGTCCATGAACCGGAACCATCGGCTTCCCAAGAGCCACTATTGCCTTCAGCGTCAGACCAGCTACCTGAGCCATCAGCATTCCAAGCGGATGTGGTGCCATCGGCACCTGTCCAGCTACCGGAACCATCAGGGTTGTAAGTTTCTACTGAACCATCGTCATAGGTGGTGGTAACTGTACCGTCATCACTCACGTCTTGGGTGTAGTCTTCTACAGGCTCATTTGCGCCTTCATCTGTTGTTTCATCACCCGCTGGCGCGGTACCTTCTGCTCCAGTTTCACCACCTGTCGTATCACCGCCTGCGGCATCACCTGCGCCGCCAGTACCTGTATCACCGCCAGTGGCATCACCTGCGCCACCGGTACCTGTATCACCGTCGGTCGTATCACCTGTTGTATCGCCCGCTGCACCACCACCGGTGGTGTCATCGCCGCCAGTGGTATCATCTGCAGGGGGGAGATCAGTACCAGTTCCTGCTGTATCTCCCGCGGTACCTGTGCCCGTGGTTTCATCAGCAGGAGTATCCGTGCCTGTATCATCTACGCCAAGATCGCCCAGCACGCCACCTAGGGCTCCTGGTGCAATGCGATCTTCAAGCTGTTCGATACTCTTGCCCGGTTTAATCTTTTTCTTGGTCATCTGTCGGCCCCCCAGAGAAAGCGGCTTGATTAATCTATGTCAATTAAATGCAGAGACCCTTCTCTGCGTCAGTGAATTCAGTATTGCAGTGCTTATGACCTATCGCTATGGGTCAAATCACCCTAATACCGGTTTTCTATTACCCTAAAAAGGTATTTTGTGAACCGGTTAACACTGTCTAATGATCGATGCCTAGTGGGTGATCAGCTCTGCTTCTGACAAAGTATACAAATGTGCCAATTGAGATTTACTGTGTACGTTTAATTTTCGATAGATTCGGTTGGCATAATTCGTCACTGTTGAAGGGGACAGATTCAGGGATTTAGCGACTTCTTTATAGCTCAGGCCTTGGGCCAACTCGGAGGCTATTTGACGCTCTCGTCCGGTCAGTAGGTATTGAATACTTTCAGGTTGAATACGCAGTACGCAGATGTTGTTTATGGTTTTAATATCAAATACCAGCTTATTGACCGTTATGTTGCCATAGGGCTGCCGCTGTTGAATTTGTTTAATCAAGGTGCCGGACAAGGTGATTTGATCGTTCTTTGCATCTAGGGTGCAGCAGTTTTGTTCATTCTCACAGGTATTAATACAGGTGCGAATATATTCGCCGCAAAAGATCACCTCGTTATCACTGCTCAGGTGTAGCTCTAATGGTGAGCGTGTAGGTGCCTGTCCAGTCGGGGCGGATACAGATGTTTGTGGACGTTGAGGTGACAGTCGAGCGGCTTCGCACAGATGAGGCAGGAGCCATTCTGCCATCATACGATCTCGGTCTGAAAAGTGTTGTTCAGGATCTGAGCGCAGTAACAGGAGTATCTGTCCAGGGGAGGTACTGTTATCAAGGAATATTAAGTAGTGCTGATTGATTGATTTCTTAAGTGCCTTTTGTAATAGATGCTGTTGGTGGCTCAGTAATGAGGCCTGAGTTAAAACCATAGGCAAGGGTTGACCAGACTGTATCTGTTGCAACAATTGTTGGACTATATCAATGGCAGGCGGTGGCGTTTTACCTGCTTGACCATGAGAGAATTTAATAGCGGCTTGTGGCTGCTCTGTTGATGGTTCTGGGTTGAACTCCAACAGCCAGCTGCTTTGGTACGGTAACCATTCCTTTAGAGAAACCAGTGCTTTGGTTAAAAAGGCTGGTTGAGGCATCCTGCTACCACTACGATACAGTTCGACAATGAACTGATTAAAAGAAAGATCCACTGTTACCCTGCCCAATTATTATCAAAAGTGAGTTTAATCAATCTGGGTCTTAATGAGCGCTCTGAGACAGAGACTCACTGCATTAGGTATAGCACTAAAAAGACAACCCGTAGTTTGCTGTTATTAAGAAATGCCAAAATATCAGTATAGTAAAGTTACAATTGATTACATTTTGACCTGGCTCAGCTTTCCGTTGGCAAAATACAATAATTTCTGTGGAGTGAATAATCTAAGATGTCAGAGGGTTAAAGTCGGAATTAAGGTGATTTTTTCTGAAATAAATTGTTACACAGGACTTTTTTTCTGCGTATTGTGCACTTGCTCCATTGTTCTATTGACATCTATCAATCACTGTAAGAACCTACTCGTCCTTATTTTACGGGCGTAGGTTTTTGGGTGACCCCCCAAAGCCTGCGTTTAAGGGTAAACAGGTCATTTTACCCTCCGAAGGAATAGCAGGCCCAGGTTTACCCGCCAGGCCTGGCTGACGCCCCGATCCGCATCTACCCATGCGAAGAAGAGTGCAGGACCCATCCGGTCCTAAGTGCCAGGTAAGGCAGCCTTGTTATGAGCCTGCATGACTAAGCGCATTTAGGTGGCTGCCCTTAAATTATCAGCCACATTTGGATATTTATTCTCTTGAACAGTTTTTGGCTTATTTAAAAGCAGGCTGTTTGTTTGATGATTGTTCGTTATCGCACTCGAACTATTTTTTTAGGGGGTTCACTACGGTGGAATTACTTTCTGGCGCCGACATGCTCGTTCGTTCTCTGCAGGATGAGGGCGTTGAGTATATCTACGGTTATCCCGGCGGCTCGGCACTTCATATTTACGATGCTATATTCCGCCAAGATAAAGTTAAACACATCCTGGTCCGTCATGAGCAAGCTGCAGCCCATATGGCTGACGGTTACGCCCGTGCGTCCGGTAAACCGGGTGTGGTCTTGGTAACATCTGGCCCAGGTGCAACCAATACGGTCACCGGTATCGCTACTGCTTATATGGATTCTATTCCTATGGTAGTGCTGTGTGGTCAGGTTATGAGCCATCTTATTGGTGAAGACGCCTTCCAGGAAACCGACATGATCGGTGTTTCCCGTCCTGTGGTAAAACACAGCTTCAGTGTGAAACATCCTTCAGAAATTCCTGACATAATCAAAAAAGCCTTTTATATCGCATCTTCAGGCCGTCCAGGCCCTGTTGTGGTGGATATTCCTAAGGATATGACAGCTCCTACCGATCGGTTTGAGTATGAGTATCCTAAAAAGGTGAAGATCCGTTCATACAACCCTGTTGTTCGTGGCCATACCGGTCAGATCAAAAAAGCGGTTGAGATGATGTTAAAAGCCAAGCGTCCTGTACTGTATGCGGGCGGTGGTGTGATTCTGGGTAAATCTGCGTCTCAGTTTACTGAACTGGCGAAAAAACTAGGTTTTCCTGTGACCTCATCTCTGATGGGGATTGGTTCTTATCCGCAAACGGATAAGCAGAGCTTAGGTTGGTTGGGTATGCATGGTAGCTATGAAGCTAACATGAGTATGCACCATTCGGATTTGATTGTTTGTATTGGCGCTCGTTTTGATGATCGTGCCACTAACAACGTTAGCAAGTTCTGCCCGACGGCGAAGATCGTACACGTAGATATTGACCCAACGTCGATCTCTAAAACCGTACGTGCTGATGTGCCGATTGTTGGCCCGGTTGATTCCGTATTGACTGAGATGTTGGATCTGCTTGATCAAGCTAAAGCTAGCCCTGATGCTGATGCAATGGCCGATTGGTGGAAACAGATTAATGATTGGCGTGCTAGCCACTCAGTACTGTATACCGCAGAAGATGATCGCCCAACAAAACCTCAGCAAGCGGTTGAAGCGCTGTACAAAGTCACTAAAGGCGATGCATTTGTTGTGACCGATGTGGGTCAACACCAGATGTTTGCGGCTCAGTACTATAAGTTCGATAAACCTAATCGTTGGATTACATCCGGTGGCTTAGGCACTATGGGCTTTGGTTTCCCTGCAGCAATGGGCATTAAGCTGAACTACCCTGACACGGATGTGGCTCTGGTCACAGGTGAAGGTAGTTTCCAGATGATGATGCAGGAGCTTTCGACCTGTAGTCAGTTTGGTATTCCGGTGAAGATCATTAACCTGAATAACCAATCTCTGGGCATGGTACGTCAGTGGCAGGATCTGAACTATCAGGAGCGTCACTCTCAGTCCTACATGCAGTCTCTGCCGGACTTTAAGATGCTGATTGAATCTTATGGTCATGTTGCTTTGCGTGTTGAGCGAATTGAGGATCTTGAGCCTACGTTAGAAAAAGCGTTTGCGATGAAGGATCAGCTGGTATTTGTTGATGTCATGGTCGATCCGAAAGAGCACGTTTATCCGATGCAGATTCCTCAGGGATCGATGCGTGACATGTTGCTGAGTAAGACGGAGCGTACCTAAGATGCGACACATTATCTCAATTCTGATGGAAAATGAGGCTGGTGCTCTGTCACGGGTAGTTGGTCTGTTTTCTCAGCGTAACTTCAACATTGAATCATTAAATGTTGCCGCTACTGAAGATCCAACGTTGTCGCGTTTAACGTTGACCACGATTGGTTCAGACCAGGTGATTGAGCAGATTACTAAGCAGCTAAACAAGCTGGTAGATGTGATTAAGCTAGTCGACCTGACAGAAGGCGTGCACATTGAACGTGAGCTGATGCTGGTTAAGGTGAAAGCCGTTGGTGCTCAGCGCGCTGAAGTGAAGCGTACAACGGATATTTTCCGTGGTCAGATTGTTGATGTTACCAATACCATGTACACGGTGCAGATGGTGGGTGATAACGACAAGCTGGATGCCTTTATTCAAGCGCTGGGTGTTAATACCGTGCTAGAAGTCGTACGTACCGGTGTTTCCGGTATCTCACGGGGGGAGAAAGTGCTTAGTCTATAAGCTCTTATCTCGCTGTATAAAAAACCGCTTACTGTTGGCTCAGTGAGCGGTTTTTTTATGTCTAGCCATAAGTTGAGTGATAGCTAGCTTGTACTAAAGAAAATTAAATCTCAATATCCCTCTGGTACAAGCAGTGGCATAGGGTGATCTGCCTGATATAAGCGACAGTTAAAGTTAAAGGCTTCTTTGACCGATTCCGGTGTAATCACCTCTTTAGGAGCTCCCTGGGTGATAATCTGCCCTTCTTTCAGGAGAACGATATGATCGGAAAAATGCATGGCCTGGCCGATATCGTGCAACACCATAATCACCGTGGTTTGTTGTTCTTGATTCAGTCGTTTAACCAGAGCAAGCAGTTCGTACTGGTGGGCGATATCCAGAAAGCTGGTGGGTTCATCCAGCATCATAATCGGGGCCTGTTGTGCCAGGATCATTGCCAACCAAGCCCTTTGTCGTTGTCCGCCGGATAATTGACTTAAACTTCTTTCAGACAGTTTATTGAGCCCTGTGGTTTCGAGTGCCTGTTGAGTGATTTGGATATCTTCACTGGAATTGATGAAGAAGAGGTTTCGGTAGGGGTAACGGCCCAAGGCCACCAATTCTGATACCGTCAGGGTTTCCGGTGCACTGGGGTGTTGGGGTAAGAATGCTAGCTGTTTGGCGATCTCTTTACGGGCGAGTGTTTCTATGGGTGCGCCGTTCAGGGTGATTTGCCCTTGGGTCAGCTCTAGTTGATTGGCCAGCGCTTTTAACAGGGTTGATTTACCACAGCCGTTGGCCCCCAGCAGTGCTGTGATACGACCCTTGGGGATTTCCAGGCTGAGATTATGCAGAATCGATTTGTTTTGATACTGCACGTTAATATTCTGAGCACAAATGGCATTCACATTGAGGCCCTAGTAACAGGTGGTTTGCGAAGAAATAGGATAATAAAACCGGGTACACCGGCAATGGCGATAATAAGACCAAAAGGCAGCTGAAGAGGCGCAAACAGGCTGCGTGCGATCAAATCGGCCAAGATACAGAGAATACAACCCCAGAGGATGGAAGGGATCAGCAATTCTGACGGTGTTTGACCTTGCCCTAGCCGAGCGATGTGAGGAGCCAGTAGGCCAATAAAAGCCAGGGCGCCCACTGCAGTAACGGCCAATGCACTTAAAATACCGGCCATTAATAAACAAAGCTGGCGCATAGACGGACCCAAACCCAAGGCGAGAGCGCTTTGTTGATCCAATAATAGGGGCGTTAAATGTCGGCAGAGCAGTCCGCTAAGACTGACGGCAATGAAAGCTAATAGGCTTAATATCAGGGCTTTTTGCATATAAGCCCCAGACAGGCTGCCCGCGAGCCAGGTCAGTACATGATTGATCTGATGTGTCTCCGCACTGATCATAATCAGATTTAACAGTGCGGATAACAAGGTGGATAAACCGATGCCGCACAGGATAAGGGCGATAGCCGTTAGTTTTTGACTTAACCACCAAATGACCAATAAAGATACTAAGCTGCCGGAAACTGCTGCCAGTGTTTGTCCTGCCAGACTATTACCCGTAAACAGAATTGAGCTCACTAACACTGCAATGGCGGCTCCCTGATTAACCCCAAGAATACCGGGGTCGGCCAAGGAATTGGCGGTCAGGCTCTGGAGTAATAACCCTGAACAAGCCAGACAGGCACCTGCGGTTAGCGCCAGCAACAGGCGGGGTAGACGCAGCTCTATAATCAGCTGCCAAGCCTGCGGCCGTAGGCTGTTAGACATCAGTAAGTCCAGGGTATCGGAACTGCCATTCAATAGATAAATCATCATGACCAATACTGTCGTTAACAGTAATGGCAGGTGTTTATAGTGGACGGTGGATCTCATCGACGATACCTCTGATAAACCAGAGCGATAAACCAGGGTGCGCCGATGATTGCCATGGGGATACTGGGCGAGATGGGACTGTCCGGTGAGATCAGACGGGTCAGGCCATCTGCCAGCACCATAAGTACGGCGCCTAATAGGATACTGCCGGTGAGATGATCTTTGGCCTGGATACCAAAGGTCAGGCGGGCCAGTTGTGGCACGACTAAGCCGGTAAAGAGTATAGGCCCAGCGATAGCCACTGAGGCCCCGGTGAGTAAAAAAACAATGGCCATAATGCTTAGATAAATGCGTTGTGGAGACGCTCCCAGACTGCTGGCTTTTGCATCTCCTATACTGATTAAGTTCAGTGCCGGTAACATCAGGTAGCTGGCCAGATAACCGACACTGCAAATAAGGGCTAATTCCGGTAAAAGTTGCGCTGGAATAAATTCAAGACTACCGGATAACCAGAAGCGGATAGAATTAATGGCGTGTTGATCCAGCAAGAGCAGGCAAGTGGTTAACGCGGCAAATAAACTGGATAACAGGGCGCCAAGTAATAGTAGCGTACTGGTATCTGTTTTTGTCTTGGCCGCGTAAAACAAACTGACTAGTAGTAATCCGGACAGTAGTGCTCCTATCATGGCACTGATAAAGCGAACCCAGGGTAGCATCTCTATGCCGCTGATAAATAAGCAAACCAGTGCCAGCGCAGCTCCTTGAGTAATACCTAAAGTGGATGGGCTGGTGAGCGGGTTCTGACTTAAGCGTTGCAGTAAAAAACCAGCACAACCCAGAGCACTACCGGTCAGAATTGCGGCTGCTAAACGTGGTAGTCTGAGTTCGGTCAACACCAGCTGGTTAATATTGATACTGTGTTCAGTCGAAACCTGGAAGAGATAGGTAAGGGGAACCCAGGGCGAGCCAGCACTAATGGAAAGTAGGCTGGCCAGCGTCAATGTTAGAATTGCTAGCGAGAGTTTAAGTTTCAGGCTCATAGGATTGAATAATCTCCTCTAAATCCTGTAGTACTTTATCTGCGGCTAAAGGGCCGATACCCAACATCCAATGGTTATCGTCGATAGGGATAATAGGGCCTTGCAGTAGCGACCAGAAACGGGTGTTCTGCCATTGGCGGATTAATGAACCTTGTTTGGGGCTGTATTCGCTGAGCAGAATGATATGGCCTTCTAATTGTTGGATCTGAGCCGGTGATCTCAGTCGGATAGCAAATCCCAGACTGTCCTGAATCTCTGGGCGGCGAATACCGCATTGAGATAGCAGGCTATGCACAAAGGTATCTTGCAGGTAAAGGCGCACATGATCCTGCATGGAACGTACCACAGAGATGCTGGGGCTGCCTTTGAGTTGATACTGCTGATTGATCTGCTGGCAGCGTTGTTCGTATTGCTGAAGCACTTGCTCGGCTTCTCTTTCCTGCTGTAGGGCCTGAGCAAATAGCTTAAAATTTTCCCGCCAGCTGACACCGACTTTTTCACTCAGTACGGTGGGGGCAATTTGACTCAGCGTTGGGTACAGGTGTCCGTGTACCCACTGACTGCCCAGAATAAGATCCGGTTGCATCTGTAGAATACGTTCCAGGTCCGGCTGTGAATTCAGACCGATAGACACAATACTGGTCGCAGGAGTGGCAATGTAATCCGGCAGGTTTGTTTTCTGATAGGGATAGGTTGTGGCGACTGGGGTATAGCCCAGGCTCATACTGATATCCAGTTCGCCGGTATCCAAGACCACCAGTTTTTTTACCTGATCGGGTACACAGGTTTCTCCCGCAGCATGTTGGATAGATATGCAACTAGCTTTTCGAATTTCAGCTTTGGCTTCTGTTTTTATTTCTGCAGCAACACTTATCTCTGCATAAAGCAGAGATAAGAGTGCGATTGCTGAGAAAGAGGGTCTCAGGTTTACCATTGGTAGCTGTACGCCACCTGAAGGGTTCTGCCTGCGGCATAGTGTTGGCCCTGGCTTTCGGAGCGATCCAGTTGGCTCATTACTGTGCGGTATTCTTTGTTGAAGAGGTTTTCAATACCGATGCTTAGGGTGTTTTGTCCCTGATGATAACGGGTGTAGTAGTCCAGGGTCGTATAGGCTTCAACTTCGCCTCTCCCCCAACCGGCGCCATCTTCAAAGGCCTCATCCCGATCAGCGGAGTAGTTCAGCTGCAGCTTGTGTAACCATTGCGCGGACTGAGCGAATTGAACATAGGTATTCAGTTGCAGGGGGGGAATGCGGAAGCTGTTCATATCCAACCAGCGGGCCTGGTTTTTATCGTAGGATTCCCCCTTCATCCAGGTCATCAAACCACCCAGTCGCCACTGTGAATTCAGTTGATGAGCCGCGGTTAATTCCACGCCAGTAATGCGTTCTTTGACTCGGGGCAGTACTAACGAGAAGTCCTCAATGGCAATTTTACCTAAATCCGAGGTGCTATGGAAAACCGCTGCCGTGAGCTGTGTTTTCCCCAGATCTGAACGGACACCGATCTCATAGCTATCGGTTTTGATGGGTTCAAGCTCAGAGTTATCGGCATCAAAGTTTGAGGTGTAACGTAATCTCAGGCCAAGATCCGGTAGCTCAAAACCTTGAGAGAAATTGGCATAAACTTCGGTCTGATCCGTGGCTAAAAAGGTCAGGCCGGTATTAAACATCACGTCATCATAGGTGACTTTACCGCCATCAATGGGAGTCTCTTGGCCCAGGGTGACATAGTCATCAAATTCTGCCGAAATGGTTTCGTAGCGCAGGCCTGCTTCCCAGATCAGCTGTTCTGTCAGATCGGTTTCTAACTGGGCAAAACCCCCCAGTGTTTTTTGTGTAATTTCAGGCACAAAGGTCTTTTGTCCGGTTTGCACAAACCTGAGTTTATTGCTGCTATCGTAAATATCACCATCATAAATCAGTGCCGGGCCTTCTTCCGTGGCATGATTGAAATCCACACCCCAGCGCAGCATGCTTTGGTTGGTGATCGGGGTATTCAGGGTCAGACGACTGCCCCAGTATTCGCCGGACAGTTCGGTTTGAGCCAGATGATTCCAGGAACTATAAGGTCGACCGTCAAAGGGCAAAAATCGGTTATAGGAGTCCCGATAATAAAGCTGGGCGTCTAGGGCGCCTAATGGCGTATCGTATAGAGACCAGGCTAGGTTGGCTTGAGTGTTTTCTACCGCAGACTGATCGTCCAGCTCTAAGCCGGAAACAGCAATGGCCTTGCCACTATCACCGTCGATACGGGTGTAGTCAGTATCCTGATCTCGTTTTAGATGACTCAAGGATAGGGTGATGGCTTGTTCCGCGTCGCTCCAGCGCACTTTACCGGCCAAGTTGACAGAACTTGTGTCGGCAAGATCCCCTTGGCCCAGTTCAGGGGCAATGCGATCGCCATTGGCATCAAAGAAACCGGCGGTTTTTTCGTAGGCCAGATTCAATCCGTAATCTAAGTTGCCCTGTTGGCCTGAGGTGTAATGGGAGGCCTTCCAGCCCATGGAATCTTCTGGATGGGTCAGAGAGCTATTCAGAGCCAGAGTCGACTCGGATTCACCGTTATTTTTTCGCGTGGTGATACTGATAATGCCGCCGGATGCACCACTGCCGTAAATGGCGCTACCACCCCGAATCACCTCAATGCGTTCAATATTCACGGGGTCGATAGTGGCCAGATCACGGGAGATATTCCGGTTGCTGTTTTGTGGAATACCGTCAATCAGCACCAGCATTTTACGACCACGCAGGGTTTGATTGAAGTTGGTTAACATCTGTCCTGAGGGGGCCATGCCGGGCACCAACTTACCTAGGGCATCGCCCAGAGAGCGGGAAACGCTGATCTGTTGCATCAACTCATCTCTGGGAATCACCGTGATAGAGCGGGGGACCTCACTTAATGTGGTGTTGTGACGGGATGCACTGATCACCAGAGTATCCTCATTTTGAGGCTTATTTTGAGAGATAGCCTGGGAGCTGTCAGCAAAGGCGACAGTGCCTGTCAGTGATGACGAAAGTAATAAAGGTGCGACGATTGAGTATTTCATAGGTAGAATCTGCGACTTTAATTTAAATGTTTCTGATAATCGTTTTCGTTAACTGGTATTTATCGTAATAAAAAAACCATGTGGAGTGCAAGATGTCTTTGGGACTTTATGATGTGGGTGCGACCACTTTTTACAGTTGTCAGTATGATCAGCGGTTTAGTTATTGCCTGTATGTGCCATCGCAGGCACGTTTTCAGACTGATTTACCTGTTTGTGTTGTGGTCCATGGTTCCCGTCGCACGGCGGAGGCGTACCGGGACGAGTTTGCCGGTTTTGCCGAACGTCATGGTTGTGTGGTTCTAAGCCCGTTGTTTCCTGTAGGTATACCGAGTATTAATGATCTTAGTGGTTATAAGTATCTGATAGAGAAGGGTATTCGCTATGATTTGATTCTATTGGCTATGTTGGATGAGGTGAGACAGCGTTTTCCGGTCAGTACAGAAAAATTCTTTTTACATGGCTTTTCCGGTGGAGGACAATTTGCCCATCGTTTTTTCTATCTTCACCCCGAACGCTTACAGGCTGTATCTATCGGTGCACCGGGTGTTGTGACCTTGCCAACTAAAAATACCTGGTGGATGGGGTTATCCGATGCAAAAGAATTGTTTGGTATTAATGTCAATTTTGATACCATTCGTGGTGTGCCAGTACAAATACTGGTGGGTGATCAGGATTTAGATGGTTCAGAAATTAACCTGACACCTGAGTCACGCTATTGGCGACCTGAGTGCAATCAGGCGGGGAAAAACCGGCTTGAGCGTGCACACACATTGGCAGAACATCTTAAGGTACTAGGGTGCCAGGTGAGTCATGAAGTTGTGTCAGGGCTAGGACATGAAGGCTACCCCTTGATTCCTAGAGTAGAGGCCTTTTTTGCCGATCGAATCAATACTGGAGAACAATGTTTTGAACAGGAGTTCGGGTGATGGTAGCCGGAAAATTAATCCGCTGCAGGCGGAGTTAAGTCATCAGTTAATAGCCATGTTTATTCAGCAGGGGATGGATGTTGGTAGTCATCTGTCGGAACGGGATCTAGCGGAAAAGCTGGGGGTTTCCCGTTCGCCGATTCGGGCAGCCTTGAAGTTGTTGGAACACTTTGAGGTGGTCTCTGCCCGGCCTCAGGGCGGCGTGATGTTATCCATGAATAATGTTGAGTTGATGAAGGTAAATATGATGTTGCCGGAGTCACCATTGGATCAGCTTTATGTGCAAATCGGTCAGGATAGAGTCAAGGGGCAGCTGGATGAGCAGGTAACAGAGGCCGATCTGATTCGGCGTTACTCAGTGCCTAAGGCGACGTTGAATAAAGTCCTGACGCAATTGACCAGTGAGGGTTTATTACAGAAGGCTCAGGGCAAGGGCTGGCTGTTTACTCGGTTAATTGGTTGTTCTGACAGTAATCGTGACAGTTATGAGTTGCGCCGATTGATTGAACCTGCCGGTATTCGCAGTCCTCAGTTTCGGGTGGATATGGCCCGTTTGGAGGCCTGTATTGCACTGCATCGGCAACTGGTTGATGGTCTGGTGTTTGAAACTCAGCATCATGCCTTGCTGAACATTAATGCCGACTTTCATCAGATGCTGGCAGATTTTTCCGGTAACCGATATTTTGGTGAGATTATTCGGCAACATAATCGCATGCGACGTTTTACCGAGTCTGGTGCCGTGTTGTATGCCGAACGTATGCAGCTATCCTGTCAGGAGCATCTAGATATTTTGGAGCAGATTGTTGGTGGTGATCTGGAGTGGGCCGCGACACTGATGGAGCGCCATTTGGGAGTTTCTTCCAGGGGGCAATTAGGCTTGCCAGATAAGCAAGGATTAGTAGGGTAGCTATCAAATCCAACCCTAGTATAGCTAATATCCGGAATATATTTACATTGATAAAGCATAGCGGTGCTATATCAGTAATGGTGTTACTGACTTTTCTTCATCTCAGCATCTTGGTAAACATCGGCCATAATATCCTGACGTAATAGATTTTGATTATCTAGCTGCTCACTGACTAATAGATTGGCGTAACCTCTGTTAAGTCCTTCGAGTACATCGGGTCTATTCTTGTTAACCCAAAGAACAATGGGGATCTTTAAGCGCTCGGAATATTGGATCTTATGAGAAAGATTTAGCTTGTCTAAATACCATAAAAAATCCACAGACCCCCATAGTAAATCAGCTCGGTTGCTCTCAAGCATTTTTATGGCGCTGTAATTACTATTGGCGTAATAAACATTGATCTTTTTATCGGCGACAAGCTGATCAAAATTTGGGATAAATCGATACTGAGAGCGCCAGCCTCGGACAATGACTAGAGATTGACCGGTGAAGTCGGCTTCTGATAGAGGAATCTGTTTATTCTTGTTGAGAGAGAATAACCCGGCACTCCAAGGGTAACTCCAGTCGGAGGCTGTACAACAGGTATCAAATCGAGGGTGAGTACCAGAGATGCTGATATCGGCGTTGCCCGATATAACAAGCTCATAAGCTCTGGCGATAGGGTACATTTGGCTCTGGCAATTGAGTTGTCCTTTGTGACATATCTGCTTAATAGTTTCTCCTAAGGTACCAGAAAAATGGCCATCGATAGATGTATGGTAAAGGGGAGGGTATTCATAGACAGCGAAGTGAGCGGCTTGTTTAACCCCCGCTTCTTCTGAGGCCAGGATGGGTATAGATGTCAGCAGAGACAGCACTGCATAGGTTGCAATAACGTTTCTAAGCATATTTAGAGTCCGACTAGTTTGTGTGTGGGGGACATCAAACCTTCGTCTTCAGTATAAGCATTTTTGACGCAGCTATTAGCTAAAGATGTGTATTATCTGAATGACATTTCAATTCTTAATTGAAATACTAGTTTGGGGATGAGGAAGGAGAGGGAGACTCTTCTAGTTGTGCCCAAAAGGCTTCTATTAAGGGGTTTTTCAGTTTTTTCTTTAGTACGCAAACACCTACATCGTACGGATCGAGCGCCGGTGTTACGGATAATACTTTTACCGTGTTTGCCAAAGGGCTGTTATCTAAAACAATCTTGGGCACAACGCCAATACCAAAGCCCAGGCTGACCATGCTGACAATGGCTTCGTTACCGGCCACTTGAGCATAGATATTGGGTTTGATTCCTTTGTTGCTAAACCATTGATCGACTCGGCTTCTGGCCAGATCCTTTTCAGACAGAATCATAGGCACTTGCGCCCAATCCGCTTGATTAACATTTTTATTTACAAGAACTTTATCCACAAGGGCAGGTAATGAGGGATCATCCACAGGAGCAATAAATAACAAGGGTGATAGGCCGATGGATTTAAAGGCTAAAGCGGCGGGTTGTGGTTCTGGTCTAGCAGCAATAGCGATATCTTCCTCGCCACTCAGTACCCGTGCAGCAGCAGGTGCAGGGTCTCCAGTATGCAGCTTAATCTCAACTTTCGGATAAGAGCTACGAAACTGGCGAAGAATGTCATGTAAAAAACTATAGCTGGCGGTGACGGAGCAGTAGACGCTGATCTCCCCCTGTAGTTCCTGAGACTCTTTAATCAAGGTATGGCGAATGACTTCCCATTGGCTCAGAGTCTCTCGGGCATAAGGCAGAAATTTAATACCTTCTCGTGTCAGCTGTACCGTACGATTGTCTCGTTCAAATAGATTAACACCGAGCTGTACTTCCAACTGTTTAATGCTACGACTTAAAGCCGACGGGCTGATATGACAGGCTTCGCTGGCGCGACCAAAATGCAGCGTTTCGGCCAAGGCTAAGAAGTATTTTAGCAGGCGAGTATCCATAACAGGGCTTCCAGGTAACCTTGAGTGTGGCGAACTGGCAAGCATAGCGTTTTGTTTATTCAATAAACAGAGGTTATTTTTTGATAGCTAGGGAGGGGCAGGGGGCTCTGAAAGTCCTGATTCGGCTCAGGATAGTCGGGCAGTGTTGGTGTTAGGGGGTAATAACTCCCATAGAGAATGGGAGTTATTTGGAGGTCATTGTTTTATGGTTTAGCTTTCTTCAGAGGCAGCCTGAATCGCTTGTTCCAGATCTTCAATAAGATCTGTCACATTTTCCAAACCGATAGAGAGGCGCAGCAGATCATCGGGTACCGGGCTATCTGGCCCTTCGATCAGGGCTCTGTGTTCCACCAGACTTTCAACGCCACCTAGGGAGGTCGCTCGGACAAAATGTTTCAGCTGACCAATGATTTTAGCGGTACGCTCGACGCCGCCATCAAAACGGATGGATAACATACCGCCAAAGCCACCTGTCATCTGACGGGCTGCAATGTCATGTTGTGGGTGTGATGCCAAACCAGGATAGATCACGGCTTTGACCCCAGGGGCACCCTCAAAATGTTGGGCCAATGCCAAGGCATTTTCACAGGCCCGTTCAACCCTTACGTGCATGGTGCGCATGCCGCGCAATAACAACCAGCTTTCAAATGGCCCCAGAATGCCACCTTGTTGTGCACGGATGCTGCAGGCCTTGCTCCAGCGCTCATCTTCTTTTGCGGTGACTAGTGCTCCGGCAACAACATCACTATGACCGTTGATATATTTAGTGGCAGAGTGAAAGACAAAATCGGCACCCAGTGTAATAGGCTGCGTTAATAGTGGTGTAGAGACTGTAGCATCTACAGCCAGCTGTGCTCCAACTTCATGTGCCAGTTTAGCCGCACGGGCAATATCAACCACTTCCCAAGTCGGGTTTGCCGGTGTTTCTACCCAAAGAAGTTGTGTGGGTGCTGCTTTGACGACAGCGTCCATATTGGCTTCATCTGCCGGATCATAGAAAGCCAGTTCAATACCCCAGTCTTCGCAGAAGGTGATCATCCAAGCGCGTAACGACCAGTACATCACTGTGGGTACCACAAGGCGATCACCGGGGCGCAGTGTTTGCACTAATGCGGTGGCTGCGGCCATGCCTGAGGCAAATAATTTACAGGCGGCACCGGATTCCATCTCATTTAATACGGCTTCAGCCATTTCGGTATTGACGCTTTGATCCCGAGCGTAAATCCGGTTGCCATCATAAAGGTCGCCCTGTTCATCTCGGGCAAAAGTGGTCGAGGGTTGAATCGGTGGTACGACTGCACCGGTCTGTTTATCAAGATAGTGACCGGCTTGTGCCAGTAGCGTTTCCACTTTGCCTTTATTATCCATATTAAATTCCTAGAAAACGGGGAGCTGAAGCTTATTTCTTCTATCGCCCTGAGCATTTGGCTCAGGGGCGTTATTTCGATGGGATCACTTTTATTCTGCGCTGTCACGCTTTTCTAGGGCAAGGTAGTGATCGATACCTTCAATCTTATCTTCGGCGTGGTGATTGACGTACAGTACAGAGGTCTCACTGCCAGAACAGATCTTTTCAATCAGGGCCAGTACCAACTGACGGTTCATATCATCCAGGCCCAAACAAGGTTCATCCAGAATTAATAAAGGTGGGTGTTTTACCATGGCGCGAGCGATCAGCAGCAGGCGTTGGTCACCATAAGAGAGTTTGTTAAATGGCTGATCCGCTCGATCACTCATGCTTAGCAGCTCTAACCACTGATCAGCAATCTGGCGCTGGCGATCCGTGCATTTGCTGTACAGGCCAATACTGTCGTAAAAGCCAGATATAATCACATTGCGCAGACCGGTACCCACACGGTATTCCCATTGCAGTGCCGTAGAAACATAACCGATATATTGTTTGATCTGCCAGATGCTTTCACCATCGCCACGTTGGAAGCCAAAGACAAAAATATCGTTCACATAACACTGGGGGTGATCGCCGGTAATCAGTGATAGCAAGCCGGTTTTACCACTGCCGTTAGGGCCGCTGAGTTGCCAGTGCTGATTACGTTCAATGGTCCAGTGCAGATCTTCAATAATGGCTTTGCCATCGTATTTGATATTGATACCGTTTAGGCGAACCAGAGGTTGTTCAGGGTCTAGGGCCGGAATACTGGTTTCTGGATCTGATGGAGGGACTTGCAGGTCTGTGGTTTTCAGGTGCAGCAGTTGATACAGTTCGGAATAAGCTTGTTTATCGTTACGGTCAATCTGGTGTTTCAGTTCACCTTGATCCACATAGGCGATGTGAGTAATAAATTCTGGGAACTCATCAAAACGGTTCAGCACCATCACCATAGGAATGGTTTCAACCAGAGAGGCGAAGTATTCCTGTAGCATTTCCAGTGTATTGGCATCCAGGCCATCAAAGGGCTCATCCAGCACTAAAAGATCTGGTTGGCTGGCCAGGGCGCGAATCAACATCATCTTACGGGATTCACCGGTAGACAGCTTTCTGAAGGAGCGATCCATCAGCGCTTGCAGGCCAAATTTTTCGACGAGTTCAGCAACCAGCTCGGGATTTGTCTCACCGTTATGTAGGATCTCCTGTACCGGGGTACCTTCTGAGATGACATCCATAATGTCGGCATCATCTTTTTTCAGCTCCTCGGCAATCAGTTCAGCCTGAGCTTCAAAAGAAACAATGGCGACTTTGTCCGGTAGGCCGGTAATAGAGCCAGAAATAGATTCCCCTGCTTGGGCCAATACGGCAGCCAATGCTGATTTACCCGAACCATTAGCACCTGTGATCACCCAGTGTTGATCTGAGTTAATGGCCCAGTTGATATTGTTCAGCTGGAAGCGATCATCAAAGTTAACGGTTAGATTATCGAGGCAAATAGAGAGTGGCTGTGTCATGGTATTTCGGCCTGCGGTTCAAATAAAAGAGATAGAAAGTGACGGCTGAATCTTGCTGTATGGTGCTAAAAAAAAGGCCAAGATTTTCATCTCGGCCTTTTTTAGACCTAGTATCATTCACCCTGTAAGGCTTATGAAACTAGATGTTTAAGTTTTAAAACTTAAACGATTTTTTTCATGTCAGCCATGTGACCACGTAGAGTGGTACCAATCGCTTCAACCGGGTGAGCGCGCAGTTCTGCATTCACTTCGATCAGACGAGCATTGTCTACGCCGTTGTCATCAACCGCCAGACCACGACCGATTACATCGGTTTTGATATCTTTCATGAAGTCAGCCAGCAGAGGCAGACAAGCATGGTTGTACAGGTAGCAGCCGTATTCTGCAGTATCAGAGATTGTTGCGTTCATCTCGTACAGCTTCTTACGTGCAATCGTGTTAGCAATCAGCGGAGTTTCATGCAGAGACTCGTAGTAGGCAGAGTCAGCGATGATGCCCGCAGCCGTCATCGTTTCAAATGCCAGCTCAACACCCGCTTTAACCATAGCAACCATCAGGATGCCGTGATCAAAGTATTCTTGCTCAGAGATTTCAACGTCGCCTGCTGGAGTCTTCTCGAAAGCAGTCTCAGCAGTTTCTGCGCGCCAGCCCAGTAGGTTTTTGTCATCGTTAGCCCAATCTTCCATCATTACACGGGAGAAAGTACCGTTGATGATGTCATCCTGGTGCTTGTTGTACAGAGGACGCATGATCACTTTTAGCTCTTCAGCCAGATCAAATGCTTTGATCTTCGCTGGGTTAGACAGACGATCCAACATGTTGGTTACGCCGCCGTATTTCAGTGCTTCAGTGATGGTTTCCCAACCGTACTGAATCAGCTTAGATGCGTAACCTGCGTCAACGCCTTCTTCAACCATCTTGTCGAAGCACAGCAGAGAACCGGTTTGCAACATACCACATAGGATAGTTTGCTCGCCCATCAGATCAGATTTAACTTCAGCGATGAAAGAAGACATCAGAACGCCGGCTTTATGACCGCCAGTACCTACTGCGTATGCCTTAGCCAGAGCCAGACCTTCGCCTTTAGGATCGTTATCTTCGTGTACAGCGATCAGAGTCGGTACACCAAAACCACGTACATATTCGTTACGTACTTCAGAACCTGGGCACTTAGGTGCAACCATGATTACCGTCAGATCGTCACGGATCTGCATGCCTTCTTCAACGATGTTGAAACCGTGAGAGTAAGACAGGCAAGCGCCTTCTTTCATCAGAGGCATAACCGCGTTAACAACAGGAGTATGTTGCTTGTCTGGAGTCAGGTTCAGTACAACATCAGCAGTTGGGATCAACTCTTCGTATGTACCAACGGTGAAACCGTTCTCGGTAGCGCTTTTCCAAGACTGGCGCTTCTCGTCGATCGCCGCTTGACGCAGGGTGTAAGAAACATCACAACCACTGTCGCGCAGGTTCATACCCTGTGCCAGACCTTGAGCACCACAACCGATAACAACGATTTTTTTGCCTTTCAGGGCTTCAACGCCATCTGGAAATTCAGAGATATCCATGAAACGGCACTTGGCCAGTTGTTCCAGTTGCTCACGCAGAGGCAGGGTATTGAAGTAGTTGTTAGACATTGATGATATTCCGTTTAATTAAGTGTCTGCTAAATTCGCAGGCATAATAAATTAGTGCGTGTGGCAAGCAAATAAAAAATCGCTAAACCAGACTTGATGGCGGTACTCTAATTTAAAAATCACCTTGCGTATATTGATATATAGTCATTGTTATATTGCGATTTTCGCAATAATGGTAAATAGATACAACTTTCTAGCGCTATTAAGCAGCACCTCATAGAATTTGTGCAGTAGTCTCATCTTGTTCCCGATGAGTTATTCTATATCTTCGAATACGCTAACATTGACTCAGGTTCCCCCCATTTTTATCTATTAAGGAATTATCGGGATGGGTATCAGTATTTATTACTGGCCTTATGGGTGTAGAATGAGGCCTCATTTTTTTGTCACAGGTTTGTTGAATGAACGAACAGGAAAAACAATCCCGTAACGGTGATGATGATCTTGTGGAAGAAACCCGCATGTTGTCCTTAGGGGAAGATGAAGTGGAAGAAGAAACAGTTGAAGCCGGTGAGACAGTCCGCCGCAGAGGTATCTACCTACTGCCAAATCTGTTTACCACTGGAGCACTATTTTCCGGATTTTTTGCCATTGTCTCCGCTATGAACGGTGCTTTTGACAATGCTGCCATTGCGATTTTTATTTCCATGGTTTTGGACGGATTGGATGGTCGTGTGGCGCGTATGACCAATACCCAAAGTGATTTTGGTGCGGAGTACGACAGCTTGGCGGATATGGTGTCCTTTGGCGTGGCACCCGCACTCGTATCCTTTAGCTGGATGTTAGGGGATATTGGAAAGATAGGTTGGATTGCCGCCTTTATCTATGTGGCAGGGGCTGCTCTACGTCTAGCGCGCTTTAATACTCAGGTTGGCTCTGCAGATAAGCGTTGGTTTATCGGTTTGCCTAGCCCTGCGGCCGCTGCCATTATTGCAGGGATTGTCTGGACCTTTAGTGATCTGGCGCTGATTGAACCGGGTTATAAATACGCATTGGCCTTTATTATTGCGGCTGTTGGTGTACTGATGGTGAGCAATGTACGTTACAACAGCTTTAAAGAGATCGATTTAAAAGGCCGAGTACCATTTTTGACCATGTTTGTGATTGCTCTGATCTTTGTGGTGATCGCCTATGATCCGGCGATGGTCTTATTGGTGATCTTTATGGGGTATGGTTTTTCTGGGCCCTATCGAGCGGTCTTTAAAGGACGTCAATCCAAGGACTAACGTTTCTTTTGATCATAAGTCTTGAAATGAAAAAGGCACTTCATGATGAAGTGCCTTTTTTATGTTCAAATCTGACGGCCAATAAGGCACTGTACCATTCCCGATAATTCCTTATGCATTGAAAACTAGGGGTTAGCACTTAGTGCCACCGGAAGTTACTTGATTAATAACTTATCGGGATTGGTATTATTGATAGCTCAGTGTTATGTCGTGGTTCTGCAAATATTGTTGTTCCTGATTTAAATCTGCTAGGGCCAAGGGGTTATCAACCAGCCAATCATCAGAGAAACTGAGTTGAATAGCCTGTTTATCAACCTTGATACTGACTTGTTTGTGGGCTTCGTCTTGGCGGCTATGATTTAAGACGATGGATAAGCGAAGCAGTATGGCTAAGCGTACTAGAGACATTTGGAAGCTCTCTGGTTGCAGTTGAAATTCTGTCATAGGGAATTTACGACGATGGCTACGTACTAGCACGGCCAACATACTTTGTAGCTGGCGGGAGAAGCCGGATAGATCGGAGTGTTGTAGTAGGTAAGCGCCGTGTTTATGGAACTGACTATGAGCAATGGATAAGCCAATCTCATGCAGTTGTGCTGCCCAGCGCAGTAACTGATGGAGATCTTCGCTTTGCAGCTGCCAATCCTTTTTTACTTGCTGGTATAAGTATTCTGCCGTTTGACTGACATTATCAGCCTGTTGTACATCCATTTGATAGCGCTCAAGCAGAGCATTGACGGTTTGTTCACGGATATCCTGATCTGAAGAACGGCCTACCAAATCATGAAGAATACCTTCTCGTAAAGCCCCATCCGCAAACTCCATCTCTTCTATATCGAGTAGCTCAAAGACGGCTTGAAGAATAGCGATACCGGCGAGAAAAACTTTAGCTCGGTCTGGTTTTAGGCCGGTCATTTCAATCTGATCGAGCTGCTTAAACTTCAGAAGATGTTTTGCTAAACGTGCTAATCCCTCCCGGGTCACCCCACTCTCAACCCAACCATTTTGTTCTAAAACAGCAGCGGCGGCTTTTATGGTACCGGAGGTTCCTACAACTTGCTTCCAGCCTAACTTTTTATAGGGCTTAACAATATTCAGTAGCTCATTTTTCGCCGAGAGCAGAGCTTGTTGATAACGCTTGGTGGTAATGACACCGTCAGGAAAAAAGCGTTTGCTGTAGGCAACGCAGCCCATATGCAGGCTTTCGAGAGCAAGAGCATCAAAGCCCTCGCCGATAATAAATTCTGTACTGCCACCACCAATATCCACTACTAGACGACGGCCTTTCTGTGTGGCTAATGTATGTGCGGCGCCGACATAAATAAGGCGAGCTTCCTCTCGACCGCTAATGACTTCTAATGAATGCCCCAAAATATCTTCTGCTCGATCCAAAAAGCTTTGAGCATTACGGGCGGCTCGTAGCGCATTGGTACCGACAATACGAAGGTTTTCGTGCTGAATACCTTGTAAAAAGGGGGCAAAGCGACTCAGGCAATCTAAAGCCCGAGCCTGTGCTTCTTCTGTTAGATTGTGATTGGCATCTAGGCCTGCAGCAAGTTGTACCTTGTCTCCTAGGCGTTCAAGTGTGCGGATCTCATCATGAGTGATGCGGGCAACGATCAAATGAAAACTATTCGATCCTAGGTCAATGGCTGCTAGCATATCGCTATCGGAATTTGCGGCTTGAATCGAAGGTGTTTGATTAGTGGTTTCCATATGGCTCATATGTTGGACCTATGCTGATGATATCCCTAATTATGGCATGATCATAAAAGTGTCACATGACGAATTGGTTACTTCGGAGAAAAACCTTTCATTAGTCGGGGCTAATTCCCTACTTTTACCGTCAGGCATTCAGGTGCTATTATATGCCACAAGTTAAATCGGTTTTGCCCTGGAGGCAGTTCAATGAGCGAAAATATTGTCAATGTGACGGATGCTTCTTTTGAAGAAGACGTATTAAAGTCAGAAACAGCTGTACTGGTAGATTACTGGGCAGAGTGGTGTGGTCCTTGTAAAATGATTGCACCTGTACTGGAAGAAGTTGCGGAAACTTATGCTGGTAAGGTAAAGGTTTGCAAACTGAATATCGATGAGCATACCGAAACGCCACCTAAGTTTGGTATTCGTGGTATTCCTACTCTGATGTTGTTTAAAGGCGGTAACGTTGAAGCAACAAAGGTAGGCGCACTATCTAAATCTCAGCTGACAGCGTTCTTAGACGACAACCTGTAAGCATGAGTGGTGCAGGTGTATTAATACCTGCACTATATTCCCAAACAACATTATGCGGATATTCTTTGGCTTGTAGTCAGAGAACATGATAATTGATTGTAGAAGCACGTTTGTTTCGCCCCTTAGTTACTGATACATTCCCGCACTATCTACCGATACATTATATTTATTGTTTGTAATAGCCTTTAAAACTGGTATATTCACCCTGTTGGTGGTATTTTTAGTTTTATTACATCTCTACCGATACACCAATCTCCTTATAGTACTGCCGGATATTTATAGTACTGCCGGAAAGTTAAGCTTTACTAAATACAGTATTTTACTGAATATACAGTCTTATCGGACTTATTTGTCCGGCCAGTCCCAATCTGAACGAAACCAATCATCAGGTTTTTCTGACAATCACTACGCCTATTTAACGACCCATGAATCTTACCGAATTAAAGCAAAAATCTGTTCCAGAACTGTTAGAACTCGCCCAAGAGATGGGTGTTGAAAATGTTGGTCGCTCCCGTAAGCAAGATATCATCTTTGCCATCCTGAAAAGGCATGCCAAAAGTGGTGAAGATATTTACGGTGATGGCGTACTGGAAATCCTGCAAGATGGTTTTGGTTTCCTACGTTCAGCTGACAGTTCCTACTTGGCTGGCCCGGATGATATTTATGTATCTCCGAGTCAAATTCGTCGCTTTAACATGCGTAAAGGCGACCATATTGCCGGTAAAATTCGTCCACCTAAAGACGGTGAACGTTATTTTGCCCTGCTAAAAGTTAATGAAATTAACTTTGATAAGCCGGAAAGCTCGAAACATAAGATCTTATTTGAGAACTTAACCCCGCTGTTTCCTGATGACCGTTTGGTTATGGAGATCGGTAACGGTTCTACAGAAGATCTGACTGCTCGTGTTATTGATCTGGTTGCTCCGATTGGTAAAGGCCAGCGTGGCTTGGTCGTATCGCCACCAAAAGCGGGTAAAACGTTGATGCTGCAGAACATTGCGTCTTCTATTACCCGTAACAATCCAGAATGTCACCTGATCGTGCTTCTGATTGACGAGCGTCCAGAAGAAGTGACCGAGATGACCCGTTCTGTACGAGGGGAAGTGGTTGCTTCCACTTTCGATGAGCCACCATCCCGTCACGTACAAGTGGCTGAAATGGTAATCGAGCGTGCTAAGCGTTTGGTTGAGCACAAAAAAGACGTTGTGATTCTGCTGGACTCCATCACTCGTCTGGCTCGTGCTTACAACACCGTGGTTCCTTCCTCCGGTAAAGTACTGACCGGTGGTGTTGATGCTCATGCGTTGGAAAAACCAAAGCGTTTCTTTGGTGCTGCACGTAATATTGAGCACGGCGGTAGTTTGACCATTATCGCCACAGCTCTGGTTGATACCGGTTCTAAAATGGACGAGGTTATCTTCGAAGAGTTTAAAGGTACGGGTAATAACGAACTGCATCTGGATCGTAAGATTGCAGAAAAGCGTGTTTATCCTGCTATTAATATTCGCCGTTCTGGTACACGTCGTGAAGACCTATTAACGACAGAAGATGAGCTGCAACGTGTCTGGATTCTGCGTAAGCTACTGCATCCAATGGAAGATACTGCTGCTATTGAGTTTTTGATTGATCGTCTTAAAGATACTAAAACTAATGATGAGTTCTTTAATGCGATGAAACGTAAATAAGCGTTTCTATTTTAAAAAAGGGTAAGCCAAGGCTTGCCCTTTTTAATGCCTGATATTTCTGTTTCTGTGCTCTTTTGTCCGATATCTGATGCCAATCCTGATAATGTCCCGCAGTTAAAGCTAGGGCGTGAATCAACTTTGATATACCAGCTTTGATTCACTGATTATGAGTTGGGATTGGTGTAAGCCTATGAGTTTGGGGTAAGCAAGTATGCGCTATAAAGACCTGCGTGAATTTATTGATCAATTAGAACAGATGGGAGAGCTTAAACGCATTCCTCAACCGGTTGATCCCAATCTGGAAATGACCGAAATCTGTGATCGTACTCTGCGTCAGGGTGGTCCAGCGCTACTGTTTGAGAACCCCGTTGGCTATGATATGCCTGTATTAGGCAATTTATTTGGTACGCCTCGCCGAGTTGCTCTGGGTATGGGTGAAGACAATGTGGACGCCCTACGTGAAGTAGGTCGATTATTGGCTTATTTGAAAGAGCCAGAACCCCCCAAGGGCTTTAAAGATGCCATAGAAAAACTGCCTATTTTCAAAAAAGTCCTGCATATGGGGCCAAAAAAGGTACGTAATGCCGCCTGTCAGCAGGTTGTTTTGGAAGGTGATGATGTTGATTTGTCGAAGCTTCCAGTACAAACCTGTTGGCCCGGAGATGCTGGACCTTTGGTAACCTGGCCCCTGGTGATTAGTAAAGGCCCTCATAAAGAACGTCAAAACTTGGGGATTTACCGTCAACAAGTGATTGGTAAAAATAAGCTGATCATGCGTTGGTTGTCCCATCGTGGTGGTGCTTTGGATTTTCGTGAGTGGCAGCAAACTCACCCAGGCAAACCTTTCCCTGTGGCCGTTGCTCTTGGCGCAGACCCCGCCACCATTTTAGGTGCGGTAACACCGGTTCCTGACACGTTGTCGGAATATGCCTTTGCCGGATTATTGCGTGGCTCAAAAACCGAATTAGCAACATGTATCGGCAGTGATCTGCAAGTGCCTGCTAGTGCGGAAATTATTCTGGAAGGCCATATTTATCCTGATGAAATGGCGCCAGAAGGGCCTTTTGGTGATCACACGGGTTATTACAATGAAGTCGAAAGTTTCCCTGTGTTTACCGTTGAGCGTATTACCCACCGGAAAGATCCTATCTATCACAGTACCTATACAGGGCGTCCACCGGATGAGCCAGCCATTCTCGGTGTGGCATTAAACGAAGTGTTCGTGCCGATTCTGCAGCGTCAGTTTCCAGAGATTGTTGATTTTTATCTACCGCCAGAAGGTTGTTCCTACCGTATGGCGGTGGTCACGATGAAGAAACAATATCCAGGTCACGCCAAACGGGTGATGATGGGGGTTTGGTCTTTCCTGCGTCAGTTTATGTATACCAAGTTTGTTATTGTGACGGATGATGATATTAACGCGCGTGATTGGAATGACGTGATCTGGGCGATTACCACTCGAATGGATCCTGCTCGCGACACCGTTATGATCGAAAATACACCGATCGATTATCTGGATTTTGCTTCACCTATCCCTCGTTTAGGTTCCAAGATGGGAATGGATGCCACGAATAAGATGCCGGGAGAAACCGATCGTGAGTGGGGCGAGCCGATTGAAATGGATAAGGCCGTTAAGCAGAAGGTTGATGAGCTTTGGGATCAACTGGCCATTTTTGACTAAGCCCTGAGGGCTTAAGTGAGAAAAAACTCCTGCTTAATAGTTTGTTACCGCGCTTTATCGCCCTATTGCTAGGAGTCCAGCGTGCCGGATTTGATTACAGTGACCTGCTTGCCCAGTGGTAAGCAGTTTTTGGTTAAGCCAGGAGAAAGCTTTCTGGCTGCTGCCAAACAGCAAGGATTTCGTTTGCCTAAGGGGTGCCGTAATGGTGTCTGTGAGTACTGTGAGGGGCGAGTCTTGCAGGGGCGCGTGAGCTATCGAGGACGCAATTGCGATCAAGTTGCCGACTCCGGCGAAGATTTCTTATTTTGTACCGCATATGCGTCAGAAGCCGTTCATATTGAATTGCCTCGAATTCTGGCGCCAGGAGAGTTTACAGTGAAGACGTTAGTCTGCCAGATTAATAGTGTTGAGCTACTGGGTTCATCGGAAGTGTATAAGGTGGAGCTATTGGCCCCGGCCGGTGTTATCTTGGATTATGCGGCCGGGCAATATCTAGACGTCATTTTGCCCAATGGAGAGCGGAATGCTTTTTCCATCGCCAACCGTCCAGACGGTCGACGTATTGAGTTACATATCCAATATTTACCGGATAGAGATAACTCTCGTCTCTTGATTCAGACTTTACAGCAGGATGGTACGATTCAGGTTGAGTTACCTAAAGGGGAGTGCACTCTGCAAGATTCCTCTATGGATAAGGCTTTTTTTATTGCCGCAGGTACAGGCTTCACCCAGATGAAGGCGTTGCTGGAAGAGGCTTTTGCTCAAGAGACGGATCAGGAGCTTTATCTGTATTGGGGGGCGCGTCGTTTGCAGGATCTCTATATGGCTGAATTACCTCGTCAGTGGCAGAAAGAATATAAAAACTTTCATTTTGTGCCTGTTATCGGCGATATATTGACCAATCAGGATTGGGATGGCCATGTAGGTATGCTACATGATGCCATGATTAAGGATCACCGCCGGTTTGATAACGCGAACATTTATGCCAGTGGCTCTCCTTCGATGGTGTATTCCGTAACGGATAATTTGATTCAGTATGGCTTGGATGATCAGTGTGTTTTCTCTGATGTTTTTACCTATGCTCCGCGTACCTAAGGGTTAATTATGTTGAATGATCGAGACGCTCAGGCATCGAGTAACGCTCAGGAATCCAGAGAACACCACTCCCCTATCTTGATTACTGGAGCGGCACAGCGATTGGGTCGTCATGCTGCTCTCTATTTTGTGGAAAAGGGCTATCCGGTCATTATTAGCTATCGTCGAGAACGAGATGATTTAAATGAACTGAGGGCTTTGGGGATTCAGACGATACAAGCGGACTTTTCTGATACGGCAGGTGTCTTGGCCTTTATTCAAAAAGTTAAAGCGATGACCCCTTGTTTGCGTGGGATTATTCATAATGCTTCGGCTTGGTTGCCGGATAACCCCGATGCCGAACAGGCTGCGGAAGGTTTTACTCATCTCTTTAATATTCATATGTTGGCGCCTTATTTGATCAATCAAGAGTGCCGAGGGCTATTAATGGCCCATGATGGTTTAAGGGATATCCTGCATATGACGGATGCAGTGGTGCGTAAGGGGTCAAAAAAGCATGGGGCTTATGTGGCAACAAAGGCTGGATTAGAAAGCCTAACGCAATCCTTTGCTGCGTTGTACGCACCGGATATTAAAGTGAATGCTATCGCTCCGGCCATGATTATGTTTAATGACGATGATGATGAGGCTTATCGAACCAAGACCCTTAAAAAATCGGCGCTGCAGATAGAGCCTGGTGCCGAGGTGATTAGCCAGAGTTTAGAATATATCTTAAATAACAGTTACTTGACGGGTGTAACTCTACCCGTTGAAGGAGGGCGTTCGCTGCTTTAGCCTTTTTTATCTTCCTACCTATAACTCTTGTACCGCTTCTCACTTTTTGGAGTCCCTCCTCTTGTGGCAATCTACGGGTTGAATCCATAGAATGACGACTATCACTTAGTTTCTCTATCTATGGATAAATCCGGCATGAAGCGACTTTTAATAATACCTACCACGTGTCTGTTTTTAGCTTCGACGGCTATGGCGGCAAATGATAATCCCCACTATATGAGTCTGAGTTATATCAATAGTGATATGGAGTATGCCGGTTCAGATCTCTCTGGTTCAGGTGTTGGTTTAAGTGGTGCCTTGGCACTGAACTCTGGATTAAGCCTTTTAGCAGGTTTTGAAACCGTTGATTTTGACTCGGATCTAACCGCACGAGAGTACTCCTTTGGTGCAGGCTATCGTATGGAAGTACTATCTGGAGTGACTCTTGGAGCGCGTTATAAGTATCTGAAAACGAAGCTGAGTGGAGAAGGGAAGTCCAACGCCTCAGGTAACCAGTTTGCAGGTGAGTTGCAGGTTGAGATACCGGACTGGATGATTAGTTTTGGCAAAAAACGCCTTGTAGAAGCTTATGCAGGACAAACGCAATATTCCAATGATGATATTAACGAGGCCGGAGTAGGTATGCGTATCTATCTTACGGAGAGCTTTTCCTTTGGTGCGTCTTATGGCCAAGAGGGTGATGATCGTTCTGATTTTCAGATCTTTATTCGGGAAGATCGCTAAATGTTGAATGATACATAGCCAAACAAAAATAGAGCGGCTGTTTGTAGAAATAGTGTTTGTTTGGGTATTTAGCTCAGGCTTTATCTTTATTTAAGTCGGTCATCGTCGGTATAAGGCAAGAGGTTTATAGGTTACAGGTCTAAAGTTGCACTGGACAGAATGCGAGTTGCTTGTAAAATGCACAGCTCGTTTGATGTATATCAATAATAATATTTGTCTCAGCTACTTTAATCATTAATCTATGAGGACCCTCAATGTCGCATCATGATGAAGACTTCCGCGATGAATCAGGCATTATCTGGTTTGTACCTGCTCTGGCTGTATTGGTAGGAATGAACTGTTTGCCTGCGACCATTTTCTGGTCTGGCTTGCTATTAGGATAAGCGCCTAGCATTACACGCCTAGATAAAATTGCTTCGTATTTTGGCTTGTCGTCAGAGTATATGGCGATTGTTTGTCGAGAAACTTTTGGGCGTTGATGTACGATGTTAAGGGAATAATAGAAATGGGCGCTTGTACTGCAACAAGCGCCCATTTTCGTTTTACTGATGGCTATTTGATCGACTGTCTTATTTTATCTAGGCCGATAAGCTTATAGGTTAGGGTTAACCAAAACCCGACCGCGTATTTTACCTTCGATAATACCTTGAGCGTATTCTGGTACTTGCTCCAGGCTTACCTCTTCTGCCACCTGATCCATGATCTCTTTAGGTAACTCATTGGCTAAACGGTTCCAGGCTTGAACACGGCGTTCATAGGGGATCATTACACTATCCACACCCAATAGATCGACACCCCGTAGTATAAACGGCATAACTGTCGTATTTAGGGCATGACTGGCGGCTAAACCAACCGTCGCAACACGGCCATTGTAGTGCATCTGGGAGAGTACTTTCGCTAGGATATCGCCACCCACTGTGTCCACGGCACCGGCCCAGCGAGACTTATCCAGTGGTCGTGCTTTTTCTTCGAACTCGCTGCGAGGTAATACTTCGCTAGCGCCTAAGCTTTTCAGATAGTCTGCGCTATCAGCTTTACCGCTTACGGCAACCACCTCAAAGCCATTTTTTGCTAGCAGAGCCACAACAATGCTGCCAACACCACCGGTAGCTCCTGTGACTAATACCGGTCCATCTTCAGGTTTTAAGCCGCCTTCCTGTAGGCGCATGACACACAGCATAGAGGTTAGACCTGCCGTACCTATCACCATCGTCTGGCGAGATGTCAGGCCATCGGCTAAAGGTACCAACCATTTAGATTGCAGGCGCATCTGTTGCGCATAACCGCCCCAATAACGTTCGCCGACACTCCAGCCTGTTAGTACCACAGGATCGCCTGGTTTATAGTCGGGGTTATCGGATTCGGCGACGGTACCGGCTAGATCAATACCGGGTACCATAGGGAACTGATGAACAATCCTACCGGCACCGGTCACGGCCAAGCCATCTTTGAAATTCAGAGAACTGTAGTCAATATTAACCAGTACATCACCTTCTGGTAGTTCATTGGCGGCTAGTTCACGGACACCTGCTAGTGTTTTTTTATCTTCCTGTTCCAGTACCAGTGCTTTATTCATAGGAATCTCTATCGGTTATTTGTCGGGTTTATCGCTTGCTTTGTCTTCAATGATTTCAGCATACGTTTTTATTCTTCTATTTGTCAAACAAATAGAAGTTTTAACATTTCCCCCTCTTTTCTGATAAACTGTTTCGCTTGATAAAGTTTGTTTGAGGTCGTCCGTGAAAATTGAACCCTTGGTAACACAGAGTCTGGCAAAACAGATCTCGGAGCAGCTACGTGCTGCAATTATGTCCGGTGAATTAAAAGCAGATGATCGCTTACCAACAGAGGGTGAGCTGGCGATTCGGTATGAAGTTTCCAGACCCACCATTCGAGAAGCATTAAAGCGTCTGGCGGCCCAAAACCTTATTCGGTCTCGTCGAGGGCCAACAGGGGGCACCTTTGTAACGCGTCCTTCTATGGAAGAAGCCAGCAATAGCCTGACTTCTTCTGCTACGTTATTGGCCAGTATGGATCAATTTAGTTTGACGGAAGTGGCCGATGCTCGCCATGAAATGGAGCGAATTTGTTGTCGCCTAGCCGCTGAAAATAAAAATAAGGGTTTATTACCATTAATGGCCATGGAGCTGGAGTTACAGCAAAAAGAAGAGCTCAGCGATGAGGACTTTTGCGCTTCAGATGTGCGTTTCCATCGTGCCTTAGTGGATTCCTGTCAGAACGCCATGCTGCAGTTTATGATGTACGGTGTGATCGAAGCGATGCAGCCAGTGACTAATATGGTCGTTTATCGTTTTCGAGAACGCCTGAATGTCGTAGAAGCCCATAAAAAGCTTTATCAAGCCATTGCTGAAAGTGATGCTCAGGGGGCAGAAACAGCCCTTGATGAACTTATGGTTTATTTAAAAGCTCGTTTTCAGGCGGCTCAAGAATGGAAAGCCAGTCAAAAGTAAACTCAGTAGAGGGTATGAGTTGTCTAAAATAGGCAAAATAGTGTCATAGACCCTCTGTCACCGTATAAGCCATGACCTTGCTGTCTTTATCTCTTCGTCGCTTGGACGATTTGATAGTGAATCATCACATAGCTTTTCTTGCATTCTCCAGTAGTGACGGCAGAACTTCCCTGACTCTTATATCTTGCTGAAGGTTGCGCATCAGTTCAGGGATTTTTTCTGCATCTACCTGATAGTAGGCACGTTTCAATCGGCTTAGACGAGTGGTTAGGGTTAATCCGTACTCTCCAGCGATGTTTTCTGCTTGGGATATATCGTTGAGAACCAGTCCCAGTTCGTCTAACAAAATGGCATAACGTTGCGTGCTCTGATTCCAAACCACAGGCTGTCCTTTGCTGCTAATACTGGCCTGAATATTATAGATTCCCTTACTACCCAGTAGCTCTGTATCCGGTTGCTTTGTTTTAGCGCTAGATGATTCCTCTTGAGGGATAGCTCTAATCTGATCCAATAGGAGATAGTGATTATGGCCGATACGTATCTGGCTCCCGGTATTAAGGTGTTCCGGTAACGTATCCTGCTGTGGCAAGGGTTTGATACCGTCATAGGCTAAAGCCGATAAAGACGTTATTAGACCTAGAAAAAGCATTGATAGAGGCTTTTTTATGGCTCGGTTTTTAATGGTTTTATTTTTCATAGCCTTGTATTTCATCGATTGTACCTCCCTAGTAGCCGTAAATATTTAATGACCAGCTGAGCAACTGTCCATGGGTATTATCGGCATCAGCGCCGTCTTCAATAGCTTGAGTATCCACTACTTTCACTTGCCATTGGCCCGCTGCTGATTCGCCATAAAACAGGTTACTGGCTAAAACCAGTTCAAAGGTATCATTGGATTGGGTGCTATAAATATTATCCGCTGTCATTAATACGCTTCGGCTACCAGAGGGCGAGATAAGCTCAATGGATAGCTCGGAAGGTTCTGTATGGGATAGTTGAATGGATAATTGTGCCGTTTCTACTGTAAGTCCTTGATCCAGAGTTAACGTACTGCTAATTCCTGTGGTTTGGAAGTCTGGTATAGGACTATTAACCGTTATTGAATCCGACGTCAGAACCTGTTGAGGCGGTAATTTTGTGCTGTAATGTTCCGCTGCAGTGATTGATTCTATTGCGCTAATCTGGCCGAAACCATACCAATTATGGAAGTTATAACCAGCCCCATTGGTTTGCCAGCTTGGTTCTGCAATATAATCACCATCCGCTAGCGTTAAGGTTTTCTGTGTAATGCCTGTATCGATTGCTTGTGCGGTGCTCAACATAATATGTCGCACATCACGCCAGCCCAAATCAGGTCTCTTTTCTAATATCAGGGCAGCGATACCACTTGCTATGGGAGTTGCTGCTGAGGTGCCAGAGAAGTAAACATAATTGTTGTTGTCTGTGGTGGTGCGAATATAGTGACTGGGGGCCACAAACATCAGGCTGGAACCACTGGCGGAGTAACAGGCTTTCTCTCCTTGTTCTGTCGCAGAGCCCACCACTATGTTGTAAGGAATATTGTTATCCGGGTCCATGTTGGCATTTTCGAGAGGCAGTGCTCGAATGGTTTCAAAACAGGATTCTTGTGCGTCGAAATGGTTTCCAGCAGCTTTAAAGTATAGGGCGCCTTTACCGCTTCGGCGGAACTCGGTGCCATAGGCTAATGCAGCATCAGTGGTCAAATTATAATCTAGAGGCGTAGTGATATTAGTTTGGGTGAAACTTTGATTAAAAATATCAACATTGGCAGCTTGAACGCTCCCTTCTCCCCCTAGAGCGATATTCCAGTAGCTGACAACCCGATCCGTTCTAAGAATATTAAAACCAATAATATTGGCTTCTGGGGCAACTCCGACAATACCTAAATTGTTATCTCGAACGGCTGCAATAACTCCGGCGACTTCAGTGGCATGAGTATCTTTATTGAGGGATTTACTGTCCTGGAAACGGCAGGATTGGTCATGATTGATATTGTCGTAAAGGTCTTCGTGCTCGTAATCCAAGTTGTTATCCAATACCGCAATCTGAACGCCTTTACCTGAGCTATCCACAAGCCAGTCCCAGCTATCACTGAGTATTCCTAGGGCTTCTAAATGCCATTGGCCATAGATTAAGGGGTCTGGAGCGACCTCGATAAACTCTTCTATGGGGGTGTAATTAACATCCAAACAAGCACTGTCTTTTTGCGTAGAGGAATCTTCTGAGCTACCGCTCCCTCCACCACCGCAGGAGATAAGGGGAAGTACCAATAAAGGCATAAATAGAAGAGATCGTAATCGACAAAAGAGATACCGCATCCGTTTGGCTCACACTAAAAATAGAGGCGATATTCTGTCGGAGTTTTTTCTTAGGGGGAAGTGTTTCCGTTTTTTATTGGATTTTTAGTCTTAAATCTAAATACAAAAAAGGCGGTAAATCCGCTTTTTACTGGGCTTTTAGTCTTAAATTTAAATACAAAAAAAGGCGGAATACACCGCTTTTTGCAGGGCTTTTAAACTTAAATATAAACACTAAAAAAGGCGGAATACACCGCTTTTTACTGGACTCTTAGTCTTAAGTTTAAATATAAAAAAAGGCGGTATACACCGCCTTTTTTAGTAGGTTTCGATAGAGTTTAGTGAACCCAGTTCACCAACGCATAGAAACCAACAATAGACATAACAACAGTGTACGGCAGGGCCATAATTACCATGCGACCGTAAGATAGACGCACCAGAGGGGCCACGGCAGAGGTCAATAGGAACAGGAAGGCCGCTTGACCGTTTGGTGTTGCAACACTCGGTAGGTTAGTACCTGTGTTTACTGCTACAGCCAGAACATCAAAGTGTTCACGGGTAATGGCGCCACTATCCAGAGCTGCTCTAATCTCGGAGATATAAACCGTTGCGACAAACACGTTGTCACTGATGGCCGACAGGATACCATTAGCAATAAATAGCATGCCGGGCTGTTGGCTTGGCTCCATCGCCAGCACCATCTGGATAAAGGGTTGGAACAAGTGCTGCTCATGGATCACAGCAACTACAGAGAAAAAGACGATCAGTAGTGCCGTAAATGGCAGAGCTTCTTCAAACGCACTGCCAATTTGGTGCTCTTCAGTGATACCGTTAAAGGCTGTTTGAAGTACGATAATTGCCAGGCCAATTAGGCCGACTTCTGCAATATGGAAAGCCAAGGCAAAGATCAGGAAGAAGGCACAAATCGCCTGGACAATCAGTGCTGCTTTATCTTTTGATGTCCGTTGCTCGGTTTGGTGCAGGTCATAATTTTTCAAAATCTTACGTACAGATCCTGGGATTTTGACACCGTAACCGACAATTTTAATTTTCTCTAAAATCACACAGGTTATTAGGCCTGCCACAAGTACCGGCATGGTAACCGGAGCCATACGCATAAAGAATTCGGCAAAATCCCAGCCAGCCACTTTAGCGATCAGTAGGTTTTGTGGTTCACCTACAAGAGTACAAACACCGCCTAAAGCCGTACCGACAGCCGCATGCATTAACAGGCTACGTAGAAAGGCACGGAACTGATCCAAATCGTCCTTATGGATCTCTTGCAAGCCCTCATCATCAGCGTGGTCGTGGCTTTTGGTCTGGAACTGTTTACCGGAAGCTACTTTATGATAAACCGAGTAGAACCCCACACCGATACTGATAACAACAGCGGTAACGGTTAAGGCATCTAAGAAGGCGGATAAGATAGCAGAGGTAATACAGAAGAGTAGGGAGAGCAAGCTCTTAGAGCGCACGCCCAGTAATATTTTAGTAAAGGCAAACAGCAGCAGCTGCTTCATAAAGTAGATGCCTGCCACCATGAAGACCAGTAGCAGTAATACTTCGAGGTTGGCTTCAACCTCATGCATAACGGATTTAGGTGAAGCTAGGCCAATGGCGATAGCTTCAATTGCTAAAAGGCCACCGGGTTGCAGCGGATAGCATTTTAACGCCATACCCAATGTAAAAATAAATTCAATGATCAGTAACCAGCCCGCGGCAAATGGGCCAAATCCTGGCATAAAAAATAAAATTGGATTGATGATTAAGAAGGCGATAATGACTTTCTTGTACCACAATGGCGAATTGCCAAGAAAGTTTCTCAAAAAGCCTTGTGACATGGTCATGGTCTGAGCCATTTGGGCGATCCTTTAGGTAAAGGTATGAGGGGTCGGTTTTAATAGTTTTTGTTAGCCAACTCGTGCAATAGGCCTATAAAAAATCTGGCCTTAATCGAAGTTTGGCTGAGCTGTGCTGGAATTTTTTTATAGGTGCACAGCCATGCTCCTACTCTGCCCAGTAGGATAAAACGGGGGCATTATACACCCATGGAGAAAAAAAAAGAGGGCTAGTTTGTGCACTGCAGCTGTTGGTAACTGACTTCTAGGTCGATTTCTTGTCGATTAAAGAACTGATTTTATATAGTGCTTTGATTTGTATGGATATTATTTATAGTCGGATATACTTATGCGTCAGAAAATGTCTTTTATATCTGTTATTACTACTGTTATTACAACTCTGACTGAAGGCCTAAGCGTTCGCCTTTCAAATCACTTTTGGATAAGCTAATCCTTGTTTACAGTCTAGGTTCCTCTTGGTGCCTTTAGCATCTGTCGTTTTAGGGTATTTGCTCAATATGGATAAAAAACGCTTAAACGCTTTCTGGGATAATATCTTTGAACAGACGGATGACCCAGCCCAAGGCCAGTTATTATATATCTTGTCTCAAGTACCTATTTTTTCAGAGCTCAATCGTCGCGAGTTAAAGCGACTTATCCCCGTTATCCATCAACGTTATTACACTCAGGGTGAACGTATTTTTCAGATTGGACATCCTGGGGCTGCAATGTTTGTTATTCAATCTGGGAGAATCAATATATCCATTCCCTCCCAGGATGATGATTTGATTCTGGCGAGTTTAGAATCAGGGGCATTTATGGGGGAGTTAGCTTTATTGGATGATTCTCCTCGGTCTGCCACAGCCATCGCAGTTGAAGATACCGTGACCTTGGCATTGTTTCGCTCCGATCTGGATAAGCTAATAGAAACAGAAATTTTAATTGGCAGCAAAATACTTAAAGCGTTGGCAAAAATTATTGGTCAGAGATTACGTGTAACCAATGGCCAGCTATTTGCTCAAAAAGAGCAAGCAAGGAAGGGACTGTGATTTCAGAAAATATCAGACCTTCAGGAAGGGATTATGAATCTACAATATGATGCCCATTCGAGAGCTCGTAGACGACAACGCTTTATTCTTGTAGCCACTTTTTCCGGTATTACCCTATTTCTTTGCTTGGTTTGGGCTCTACGAGAACTGATTTTACCCATTATCGTCGGGGCTTTAGTCGCTTATCTTTGTCATCCCTTATTAGCGTTAATGCGACGTAAGCGTGTGCCTAAAGCTTTGGGTGTTGTGCTGTTATTAACGCTGTTTTCTCTGATTATTGCCTTGATGTCTAATCAGATACGACAGGCCATCCCCGATGAACAGGGAAAGCTGGAGCTGAGGGTTAGAGTTCAATTTAAACTCAATGAAAAATACCAAGCGATGATGCAACTCGATGATCAGGGCAGTGGCAATATGCTGTACAGGCTGGTGGGCACTGAGATTTCACCTTTCTGGCAGCGGCTTAATGGTTTTTTAGCCTTACCTGAATCAGATCGACAAGCCTATGAAGATTATTATCGGCATCATTATGGCAGCCAACGTTTTGATCAACCCTTCTATCGTTACTTCTTACATAATGTCCAGCAGCATCAAAAAATAATAGATGATGAGCAGGCAATGGATAAAACGGAGACCGACTGGGATCCGGGGGATAGGGATAATGTGGCTGCTCAAAAGGCTTCCACTGATCAACTTGCGTCTTCTAATCTGCTTGGTACTTTAGGCAATGCTCTGTCTATCTGGTTAGCGGCACCGTTTGTATTTTTATTTATTTTGCTTGATGAGGGGGAGATTAAGCGAAATTTAGTGTTGTTAGTGCCCAACCGTTATTTCGAAATGACACTGACCGTGATTCATAATGTTGATGAGGCGTTAGGTCGTTATTTAAGGGGCACTTTTTTGGAGTGCTCTTTAGTCGGGTTCACGTTGATGGTCGGTTTATACCTGATTGGCGTTGAGGCGCAATGGGCTTTTATTATTGGCTCTGTAGCGGGTTTAGCTAACGCCATTCCTTTCCTCGGCCCCGCTATAGGTTTATTGATCGGCCTGATGTACGCCTTGATTGTCGAAGAATACAGCCCTGTCTTTAACTTTATTACCGCAGAAAGCATGGTGCTTTGGGTTGCGGTGGTGGTCGGTGTTACTCAGTTGTTGGATAACGCATTTTATCAGCCGGTTGTGTTGGGTAATGCTGTGAGCTTGCACCCCTTAGTCGTCATTCTGGGGGTTATGGGTGGCTCTATATTGTTAGGTTTTGTCGGCATGTTGTTTGCGATCCCAGCGATAGTGATTTTAAAGGTCATTATCAGCACCCTTATCAAAGAGATGAAAGCCTATCAGATTATTTGAATTTACCGCTTCTTAATGCTCCCTAATGTATAGAGATCTGATACTATTTTTTTAACGCTTTTTTGCTGGCACCTTAAGATAACGTTGCGAATCTATATCGTGAATATCAGTGCCCATCCTGTTTCTGAGAAGGATACCTCATGAGTCTGCCTAAGCCATTACCTGAACAATTACAAAGCACCGCTGAGAAAAACTGGCAACGTTTGGAAGAAAAACTCGATCCTGCTTTATTTTCACAGTTGAAAGCACTGCCGGTGGCAGAAAAGATTATTACTACCAGTGATTATGTACTGGATAGCTTGCTGCGCTTCCCTCAATTGCTGGCAGAGTTGCTCGATAATAGCTGGTTAGAAAGTCCTATTAATGGCGTGCAGATGCGTCAAATCCTGCAGGAAAAAATTGCAGGTATCGACAGCGAAAATGATCTACATAGAGTACTCAGGCAGTTCCGTCGCCAAATGATGTTGCGCATTATTTGGCGGGATTTTTCCTTTCAGGCCAATATGTGGCAAACCACGGCAGAATTGAGTGACCTAGCGGATATCTGTGTCGATGAAGCGCTAAACTGGCTTTATGAACATTATTGCCAGCAGTGGGGTACACCTTTCTCGAAAGTCGAAGAAGGTGCCGAATCAAGACCGCAGAGAATGGTTGTGATCGGCATGGGTAAGTTGGGCGCTCGGGAGCTGAACTTATCCTCTGATATTGATCTGATGTTCTGTTTCCCAAGTCATGGCCAGACTCAGGGTGGTAAACGCAGTCTTGATAATCAGGATTTCTTTATCCGTTTGGGACAAAAGCTTATTGCGGCCTTGGATAATAACACTGCGGATGGTTTTGTCTTCCGGGTGGATATGCGTTTGCGGCCTTATGGACAAAGTGGTGCACTGGCCCTGAGCTTCCCGGCCATGGAGGATTATTATCACGATCAGGGGCGGGAGTGGGAACGTTACGCCATGATCAAGGCCCGTATTATTGCCGGAGATATGACAGCAGGGAATCAGCTGTTAGATGATCTGAGTGCCTTTGTTTATCGCAAATATGTGGATTTCAGTGCTATCGATTCTTTGCGCGATATGAAGTCGATGATCAATCGTGAGGTACGTCGTAAAGGTTTAAGTACCAATGTTAAGTTGGGTTCTGGAGGCATACGGGAAATTGAGTTTATTACTCAGGTTTTCCAGTTAATTCGAGGTGGCCGGGATACGGAGTTGCAAGAACGCTCCATTCGCAAGGTTTTACCTATTATCAGTGGCTTAGGATTATTGCCTCAGCAAATAACGGATGAACTATTAGAAGCGTATCTATTTTTGCGTAATGCGGAACATGCTCTGCAAGGTGTGGCAGATCAACAGACACAAACACTACCAGATGATGATTATCCGCGTCTGCGTATGGCCTGCATTATGAACTTTAATAGCTGGCCTGATTTTGAACAGGCTCTGGAGCAGCGTCGCAGTAAAGTTACGGAACATTTTGCCAATGTGATTGCTTCACCAGATGATGAGGAAGAGGAAGGGCAAAGCCTGAACGCTGAGTTAGGGGCCGTATGGAAAGGTGAGTATGAAGCTGAAGCCGGTATTCCTTTATTAGAAGAACAATCCTTTGAACAGGCTAAGGATACTTTCCAGCGTTTGGATCGTTTACGTACGAGTCGAGTGGTGCAGGGGTTACAGCGTGAAGGGCGTCAGCGTCTGGATCAATTTATGCCTCAACTGTTGGTTGCGGTGACAGAGTGTTCTACCCCCTCTCGAACACTGGATCGTATCTTGTTACTGGTTGAAGCGGTATTACGCCGCAGTGCTTATTTTGTACTGCTGATGGAAAACCCTGGCGCCCTGAAGCAGCTGGTTAAGCTGTGCGCTGCCAGTCCTTGGGTGGCAGAACATCTGGCGAGAACACCTATTCTTCTGGACGAGTTGTTGAATACAGCCACTCTTTACACCCCGGCTGAGCTTGACCCCTTACGGGATGAGTTGCGCCAACAGATGTTGCGTATTCCAGAGGAAGATGAAGAAGCACAAATGGAGGCGTTGCGTTACTTCAAACGGGCTCATGTTTTACGTGTCGCTGCTTCCGATATTATGGGTACACGTCAGTTGATGAAGGTGAGTGATTATCTGACCTTTATTGCTGAGGTTATTCTGGAGCATGTGCTGCAGATGGCTTGGAAAAAAATGACTGATAAATACGGTCGCCCAGAAAAACTGGAAGGCGGGCCCTGTGATCCCTCTTTTGCCATTGTCGGCTACGGCAAAATGGGTGGCATAGAGTTAGGTTATGGTTCGGATCTGGATCTGGTCTTCCTGCATGATGCCGCTCCGCAAGGAGTGACCGATGGTGAGTGCAGTATTGATAACGGTGTGTTTTTTACCCGCTTGGGGCAAAAAATTATCCATATTCTCAATACCATGACCGCTTCCGGCCAGTTGTATGAAGTCGATATGCGCTTACGGCCATCCGGGAATTCCGGTTTGTTGGTGAGTTCATTGAAGGCCTTTAAGGATTATCAGCAAAAAGAAGCCTGGACTTGGGAAAAACAAGCCTTAGTACGGGCCCGTGTTGTTGCTGGCTGCTCTGAGGTTGCCAAAAAGTTTGAAAGCATTCGGGCAGAAATTCTATCGGAAGTGAGAGACGAAGCAGAGCTGAAAAACGATGTGGTCTCCATGCGTATTAAGATGCGGGATAACCTGGGATCTAAACCATCCGCTTCCGATGAAACACCTATGTTCCACCTGAAGCAGGATGCCGGTGGTATGGTGGATATTGAGTTTATCACTCAGTATTGCGTACTGCGCTTTAGCCCAGAGTATCCTGAACTGCTGCATTGGACCGATAATATGCGAGTTCTGGAAACGGTACAGAAAACCGGTATCTTGCCAGAGGAACAGATACAGGCGTTAAGTGATGCCTATCTGGTATATCGTCAGGGTGCTCATGATGCCTCTATGCAGAAAACACCGAGTCAGGTGCCGGAAACTGAGTTTTCAGACTACAGAACCAGTGTCAGTGCTATCTGGAATCAGTTATTGGAGCAATAAGACTAAATGGGGATAGTTTAAGTTTCTTATATAAAGAATTTTTAAATCATAGACTTAGTCTTTTACGACACTGCCATGAAAAGAATACCGCTTAATTTTTAAGCGGTATTTTCGTTTTCTTCACTGTTATTTTGGTTGCGTTGTGTTTATCTTTACCCCTTAAGCCAACTTATTTTCTACTCTGTCATCACACGGTAAAACATTCCTGCCATGAAAATCCTGCTTATTGCCGATAGTCATCCCGAAGGTTTATTTAATATTCAGTGCCTGATGCAGCGTTTGGTTCAGAAACATAAGACGTGCCATATTAGCTTGATGGCTCCAAAGGGCCTGCACTCTTTGGCGCGTCGTTTGGAGCATCTGGATGATTTATTGGTATTACCGGAATCCAATGTGCCATTTAAGTACTTTTGGTTCGCTGGGCGTCAATTAGAGACGGATTCATTTGATCAGGCTATTTTATTGACGCGAAATTGGAAGCCTGCCTTGATACCTTGGATCTCGGGTGTTGAACGTCGAACCAGTTGGTTAGGACGCTTCCGTTTTATGTCAGTTAATGATGCCCGTTGGTTGAGCCGTAAGCAGTTCCCAACGGAAAAGGCTCAGTATCTGTCTTTTGCTGATGATCACGGGGAGTCGGTTAATGAGCTTCCTCTGGCGAAATTAAAACATGACCCCAGCAATGGGGCGGAGCAAATAAAAAGCCACTATTTAGCATCAGAGCGACCTGTGGCTCTATTTTGTCCTGGTGGGCCTCTAAACAAAAACCAGCGTTGGCCAGCAGCTCATTGGTCAAAGCTGTCTGCTGAGTTGATTGAGCAGGGGTGGGCAGTTTGGTTGCTGGCCCCTAAAAGTGATCTGGCCTTCTGCGAGCAGATATGTGCGGGATTAGATCGTGAAGAGCAGATGGAAATTAGCAATCTAGCGGGACGCCTAGCCTGGGAGGATATGGTGGATCTTATGGCCAACAGCCGGGTTGTGGTGGCTCAGGATAATATTTTCAGCCATATGGCTTTAGCGTTAGATATGCCCTTGGTGGCGCTATCTGGTGCGACGGAGTTTCGTCAGCATCTCTCGGAGCAAGTGATGCAGCAAGCGCGTTCAGTCAGTAGTGATCGACATTGTCAGCCTTGCGGTCAGGATTCTTGTCGTATGGATAAAAGTCTTGATAAGGGGGGGGATAAAAGTACGAGAGGAGCCCCATCTTGCTTGCAAGAATTAAGTGTCGATAGAGTCCGAGCCGCTATTTTAAGTATGGTGCCCATGCAGGCGACGGATTAAGCTTCCTGATATCTGAGGCTTTGCTCCCTGTTCTTCGTGAGAGTGAATAGCAGGGATAGTCATATGAATATGATTGCTTAGTTTTTCTCATGAGTTGTCGATAATATTTTCACTTGTTTTCTAGGCTATAAAACCTACAATCTGACCTATCTTCCTAATCAAAGATTTCGTGAGAAAAATGAACTTATTCCTGAGCTATTCAACCCGTATGAGCTGGTGCATGTCACTCCAGTGCTCCTACGCGTCGGTACTCAACGGAATATGTTCTGTTCTGCGAGTACCCCCTACTCGGGCAATTAAAGATGCCTGCAGTAAACCTAATGAAGCCCTGTTTTGTCAGCTTCATCTGCTACGACGGACTTTTTATAGTTAAGCCACCGTTCGCTAGCACTTTCTAAAATTTGTTTAATCCTGCCGGTTTCCCGGTGTTGAGCATTTTATTTCCTATGTTCAATGCCTGCTGGATTTATTATTATCGATATATATAGAGAAAAATTATGAAACGTCACGCACACGCATGGTTAGGTTTGCTGGAAGGCAGCTTTCTATTGGCTATGGGCATCTTGTTCTTAAAGTCTACTCATGTGGCGGTTGGTGGTATTACCGGTGTTGCTCTGATTGCTGACTGGTCGATGGATCGTTTTACCTTTGGTCAGATCTATCTGCTGATTAACCTACCTTTTTATTGGTTGGCCTATCGTGAAAAAGGGGCGGTATTTACTGCTCGTACCGCTATTGCCGTTACCTTGATCGGGGTGTTTACCGATCTGCTGACACAGCATATTGATCTGCAGCTCGGTTCGCCAATCTTAGGCGCTTTAGGCGGTGGGGCTTTAGTTGGCTTTGGTATTGTAACCTTGTTTCAACATAACGCTTCTACCGGTGGTTTTACGGTTCTTGTCTTGTGGTTGGAGCGTCGTTGGCAGGTAAACCGTGGTTTTGCCCTTTTGGCTATAGATGCCATGACAATCGGTGCCGCCTTGTGGATGTTTGGTGCTGAGATGTGGTTAAGCTCATTCTTAGTCACTGTGGTTATGGGCTCTATTATTGGGCGTTATAAACCGCAAAACCCTCAGCCTCAACTGAAAAAGAATTTGGATGCGCCGATTGCTATGCCTGTTGCGACTCAAGTTGCTGCTTCAGGAGCATCTTCAATCAAGGCTGGACTGACGCTACCGGTTAATAAAACAGCGTAACTGTACTGACCTTAAGTAAAAATCTACGCTCTTTACCTTATCTTAACCTCGGCTATGTTTACCTAGCCGAGGAATTTCTCTAGGCTTATCTGCCTCTTTTTAGGGAGATAAGCGATGCTCTTGTCGGAACTCGATTTAATACTGCTCGTGTTAGCCAGTGGTTTCACCTCATTTGTCACCGCTTCTGTGGGGATTGGTGGCGGTGTTATGCTTTTAGCGGTTATGGCGAGTATCCTACCTGTTAGTGCTTTAATTCCCGTTCACGGCTTAGTTCAGCTTGGATCTAATGGTAATCGAGCCGTTATGACGCGATTGCATATCCATTGGCCAATGGTGTTACGTTTTAGTTTAGGGGCTTTATTAGGCGCCTTGCTGGCTTCTCAGGTTTTAGTTCAGCTGCCCTTGGATACTATTCGCATTGCCGTGGCGAGTTTTATTCTATTGATGGTTTGGGGGCCTAAACCTCAGAAACGAAATGTTTCAGGTTTGGGAACGACTATAGCGGGGGCAATTACGACATTTGCTTCTATGTTCGTGGGCGCTTCAGGGCCATTGGTGGCCTCTGTTATCCATCGATCAGGACAAGAAAAATTAGCAACAACGGCTACTTTTGCTAGCTGCATGTCCTTTCAACATCTATTAAAAGCATTGATTTTTGGTTTTATCGGTTTCTCATTTGCCGATTGGTGGCTCGCTATATTGCTGATGATAATGGCAGGTACTGTTGGAACTTGGTTGGGTTTGAAGCTGCTTAATCGCTTACCTGCACATATTTTTGCCATACTGTTTAAAACAATCATTACGGTATTGGCGCTACGTTTGTTGTGGCAGGTTTTTGTTTAAGGATATGCTTAAGTAGAGGATTTGATAGTATGTTAATTATACCAATCCGATAACGCCTTTTAGATAAAAAATGAGAAAGAAACCGGATGACTCTAGCCATACTCAGTGATTGTTATCACTGCGAGCTTATCCGGAATGGTATTAATTATTTAATAGAATAAAACTGATTAATTGTTTGCCATGTGTCTATGGCACAAGCTGAGTATGATGCTTGGTTGAATTCAAGCCAATGACACATACTCTTCAACTCTTTTCGATCACGATATGCCTAAACAAAAGTATTCCGATTATCTCCGGTCAGAAACCAGAGAAAATGGTGACTGCTATAAAGACGCTAATGTTTAGGTGCTTATATTCTCTTAAAGCTCAGGGATTAGCCGAGGCTGTTTGCATGAAAAAATGTTTCTTATCCAATGCACTGTTTAGTGTTTTACTGATGACGACTCTTTTACCAAGTGCGCCAAACGCTCTGGCGGCAGGTAAACCTCAGATGCCCCCCATGCCTGTGGAGGCTCAAGTTGTTAAGGCAGAAGACTTAGTGCGCACCATAGAGCTGGTAGGGTCTTTATCCGCGGACGAATCTGTGATGATCAGTCCTGAAGTGTCGGGCCGAATTGATAACATTCATTTTAAAGAAGGGCAGCTGGTCGAGGCTGGTACTCTACTGTTTTCTATGGATAGTTCAGTACAACGAGCAGAACTTAAGCAAGCCCAAGCCAGTCGTGGTTTAAGCGAGGTGGAGTATAAGCGGGCCAGTGAACTGTTAAGCAATAACGCCGGTAGTGTGAATGCCCGTGATAATGCTTTAGCTAAGTTACGTATTGACCAAGCAGGTGTGGATCTGGCGCAGCAACGTTTAGCGAAGATGAAACTGAGTGCACCTTTCAAAGGGGTTATTGGTTTACGTCAGGTCAGTGATGGCGAATATATTACTCCTGGTCAGGGGTTGGTTAGCTTAGTGTCTATGGATCCTATCCGTTTGGAATTTCGGGTTCCTGAAATTTATCTGACAGGTTTATCTGTGGGACAGACGGTGGATGTAAAGTTCGATGCTCTGCCGGGTGAAAAGGCGAGAGGTAAGGTGTTTGCGGTATCACCTGAGGTGGATCTGAATGGCCGTAACGTTAAGGTACTGGCAACACTACCTAACAATGACGGCAAGCTACGTCCGGGTTTATTTGCCCGAGTGAGTCTGGAATTAGCCACCATTAAAGATGCGCTGATGGTGCAGGAGGAAGCCCTTGTACCACAAGGTAAGGCCCAGCTAATTTACACATTGGTGGATGGTAAGGTCAATATCGCTCCTGTTACTCAAGGTATACGTGAACGTGGCCGTGTACAGGTCACCCAGGGAATTAAAGTTGGGGATATTGTTGTCACTGCCGGGCAGATGAAACTGCGTCCAGGTGCGGCTGCGGTACCCGTGAACTTGCCTAAACCGGTGGATGCTGGTCAGCCTGATGGCGATAGCAAACCTGCCAACTAGTTAGCACCTTGCCAATTTTTTAATCGCTAGACCCTTTAGGTTTCTAGCGGTTGCTCGTTAAGGAGTACTTAAGACATGGTTTTGTCTGAAGTTTCAATCAAGCGTCCGGTATTTGCTACCGTAATGAGCCTGTTGCTGCTCTTGGTAGGTCTGATCGCTTATGATCGTTTATCGGTGCGAGAGTATCCGAATATTGATGTGCCTACGGTGTCTGTTGAGACACGTTATACCGGTGCTAATGCCAGCATTATTGAGTCCCAGGTGACGAATATTCTGGAAGATTCGTTATCGGGGATTGAGGGCATCGATTTTATGACCTCATCTTCTAGTTCCGGTAAAAGCCAGATCACGATTAACTTTAAGTTGAGTCGTGATGCAGATAATGCCGCTTCTGATGTACGAGATCGTGTGGGGCGTGTACGGGGTATGATGCCAGATGATATTGATGAGCCTATTGTGGCTAAGGTTGAAGCCAATGCTCAACCCATTATGTATCTGGCTTTTTCCAGTCCTAATCATACACCGCTGGAGATGACGGACTTTGCCGATCGTTTGGTAAAGGATCGTTTGCAAACGGTGGCCGGTGTAGCAGAAGTGCGTATTTTTGGTGAACGCCGTTACTCCATGCGTATTTGGTTAGATCAGGCTCGCATGGCAGCTTATGGTGTGACAGTACTGGATGTGGAAAATGCCATTCGAGCGCAAAACTTAGAGGTACCTTCAGGTTCTATTAAGTCTGCAAATCGAGAATTTACCGTACTGACACAAACAGATCTGCAAACTCCAGAAGAATTTGAAAAGGTCATTATCCGCGATGATAGTGGTTATCTGGTACGCATTAGTGATATCGCACGGGTTAGAATCGACACAGCCAATGACAGAGGTACGGTGCGTTTTAATCAAAAAACGGCTGTTGCTTTAGGGGTTGTGAAGCAATCCGTGGCTAATCCACTGGATGTTTCTGCCGGTATTAAAACCATGATTCCGCAGATTGAATCGGTATTGCCAGAAGGCATGAAGGTGGAGATCGCTTACGACTCTTCGATCTTTATCGACCGTTCCATTCAGGCGGTGTATAGCACCATCATTGAAGCCGTTGGGCTTGTGATTTTGGTGATCTTCCTATTTCTACGTTCTTTCCGCGCCACCTTGATTCCTTTGGTAACCATCCCAGTGTCTCTGATTGGTGCCTTTATCTTTATGTATATGCTGGGTTATTCCATCAATACACTGACCCTACTCGCTATGGTAATGGCGATCGGTTTAGTGGTGGATGATGCCATTGTGATGCTGGAGAATATCTACCGTCATATAGAAGAGGGCATGCACCCTATTCAAGCCGCATTTAAAGGTTCAAAAGAAATTGGCTTTGCCATTGTCGCCATGACCATTACGTTGGCGGCGGTGTTTGCACCCATTGCTTTCACTGAGGGGCGTACCGGTAAACTGTTTGCTGAGTTTGCTTTAACTCTGGCTGGTGCAGTATTGGTATCGGGTTTTGTGGCGTTAACTTTGTCGCCGATGATGTGTTCCCGTTTGCTAAAACACGATAGTAATCCCGGTTGGTTCTATCTGATGGGGGAAAAGGTGCTAGACGGTATGGGCAATATGTATCGTCGTTCCCTGCAAGTCAGCCTGAAAGCCCGACCTTTGGTGTTATTGATTGGTATTGCTTGTTTGGGTGGTTTGTACCTGACCTTTACTCAACTAAAATCTGAGCTGTCACCAGTGGAAGACCGTGGCACGATTATTGGTTTTGGTATTGGCCCTGAAGGCTCTACCACAGAGTTTTTAGATCAATACAGTCGTCAGATTGAGGGTATCTTTTCCGGTGTACCGGAAGTTGAACGTTACTTTGTGATTACCGGTCTATTCCCAACGGAAAGTAATATTATCGCTTTTGCGGGTATGAAAGATTGGGATGAACGGGAGCGCAGCGCTCAGGCTGTGGCAGGTAGTCTGCGTGGCCCTATGTTTGCGGGTATTCCCGGTATTATGTCCTTCCCAATTACACCTGCGTCTCTAGGGCAGAGCCCTATCGCTCGACCTGTTGAATTAGTGGTGCAAACCTCTGGTGATTTTGCTCAGGTACAGCAGCTTATGGGCGCTGTTATGGGTAAGGTTTATGCTAGTGGTAAGTTGGTGAACCCTGATGTGGATCTGAAGTTAAACAAACCTCAACTGCAGATTCAGGTCAATCGGGATAAAGCCGCCACTATTGGCGTTTCGGTATCAGAAATTACTCGTACCTTGGAGACCTTGTTAGGAGGACGTTCTGTCACCCGTTATAAGCAAGGTAACGAGCAGTATGATGTGATTGTTAAGGTGGCCGATGTAGATAGAGCCACGCCTTCGTCACTGTCGGCCATTTACGTGCGCTCGGCTAAAGGGCAAATGGTTCAGCTATCTAACTTGGTGACGGTAACAGAAACAGTGGCACCAAGAGCCTTGAATCACTTCAACAAGCTGCGTTCTGCAACGATTCAGGCCAGCTTAGCGCCGGGTATGACTCAGGGTGAGGCTCTGACTTGGCTGCGTCAAACCGTTGAAGAAACAGCGGGTGAGATGGGGATTATCGGTATCCAGTTTGACTATAACGGTCAGGCCCGTGAGTTTATTCAAACGGGTGATACCTTGATGGTGACCTTTATTCTGGCCCTAGGTTTTATTTACTTGGTTCTGGCGGCTCAGTTTGAGAGTTTCCGTTCACCTATGGTGATTATGTTAACGGTTCCCTTAGCGATCTTAGGGGCACTGATAACCATGCAATATACCGGTGGTACCTTAAATGTTTATAGTCAGATCGGTTTGATTACGCTAATTGGTTTGATTACAAAACACGGTATTTTGATGACGGAATTTGCTAATCAACTACGGGAAAAAGGCACTGAAAAAGTTGAAGCAATTATCGAAGCCAGTGTCTTGCGCTTAAGACCAATCCTTATGACAACAGGTGCTATGGTGCTGGGTAACATTCCTTTGGCTTTAGCAACGGGAGCAGGAGCGGAGAGTCGTCAAGCCATTGGTTGGGTTATTGTGGGTGGTTTGACCTTTGGTACAGTGCTGACCTTATATGTGGTACCTACGGTTTATACCTATATTGTGCAGAAGATACCTCACTTGCCTGAACCTGATTACGATCAATAAAAGTATAAAGGCCTGATATTAGAAGAAGCCGTCCTTTAGGGGCGGCTTTTTTAATGTTATATTTCCAAGTTATCTATTTATAGCAGTCCCGATAATTCCTTATAGAAAAATAAGGGGACGTTTGAAGCAATCTCGATGTACTCGGAGGTTGATTAACGGATAACTTTTTGGGACAAGTATTAATTAAGTGCTTAGACAAAGGCTTCTCTGCTGAAAACGCCATTTTCTGGCTGTTAGCTGGAGACTATCGGAAGTCTTATGTTTAGGTATGCATCCAGTTTTATCCCTAGTATTGGCCTAAGCATTTGAGATGAAGGTCATTGTTTTTTCTGGGACGGGCCTTGTTGATTGGCATATGGAGTAAGGCATCTCCTAATTATTTGGCTACTTAGTACACCTAGTATTTTGATGGTGGATCGAGCCAAACCCTAACAGGTAAAAAGATGATACGAACGGTTCTAATCGTTGATGACAGTCGTGTATCCCGCATGATGTTAGCAAAAGCTATCTCCAATCTGGATTCTGACTGGCAAATTATTGAAGCTGAAAATGGTCAGCAAGCGGTTGAGATGGGGTGTGAATTTGCACCAAATTTAATTGTAATGGATGTGAATATGCCCATTATGGATGGTTTTGAGGCCGTAGAACAATTACGACCTAAGCTACCGGGTACAACCTTTGCTATGCTAACAGCTAATGTTCAGGCCTCCAGCCAGCAGAGAGCTGAAGAGTTAGGGGTTCACTTTCTTGCAAAACCGGTTACCCCTGCAGTCGCAGAAAAAGCCCTGGCAATCTGGAGGCAGGAAAATGAAGGATCTCACTGCTCTTGAGCTTGATGCCTTAGCTGAAATTTTTAATATCAGTGTAGGTCGTTCCGCTTCAGTTCTGAGTGAACTGACCGGTGAAGCAGTATCCATGAGTGTACCTATGGTACATATTTTATCCCCTGAGCGGGTGGTGGATCTGTTTGGTGTCAGACATGAACGCTTAACCTGTATCAGTCAGTTTTTTGATGGATCTTTCTCTGGGGAAGCTATGCTGATGTTCCCTGAGCGTAGCAGTCTAGAAGTGGTACGCTTGATGTTAGGCAGTCAGGTGCCTCTGGAGCAGTTATCAGAAATTGAACATGATGCTTTGAGCGAAATTGGCAATATCATTCTAAACGCCTGTTTTGCCGGTATTGCTGATATGCTTCAGGATAGTTTCTCTTGTCAGTTACCTCAGCTACAAATTATGGGGATTGATGATATCTTGCAGCAGAATGATCCCGATCAGAGAGTACTTTTCCTGCAGATCCAATTTGGTTTGGAGCAGAGAGATCTTGAAGGGTACTTGGCCTTTGTTATGGGCAGTGAAACTGAAAGTATGTTACAGCATTCGTTATCAAAATTTTTATCCGGGATGTAGAGCGGATTCATGAAGTTATATGAGCAGGCGCTGAATATTTTACAATCCGGGGTTATGATTCTGGATCGTGAGTTGAATGTTGTATTTATTAATTCTTGGCTAAAGGATGCTTTTACTCAGGCGGATATTCAGGTGGGGAGTAATCTTTTGGCTTTATGTCCTGAGCTAAAAGATCAACGTATTCACCAATGTATGCGTCAGGCTCTGGATAATGGTCTGCCCTCTGTTTTGTCTCCCGGTTTAAATCGTTCGCCTTTGCCCTTGTACCACAAGGGGTATGGTAACAAACAACCTTTATTGTTTGATCAGATGATTCGTATCCAGCCCATGGGGGATGAGGAGCAGCATTATTGTATGCTGGAAGTGCAGGATGTTAGCTCTGTTATGCGTCGAGAGAAGCTGCTGAGTGAGCAAGCTGAAAAGCTAAACCATATGGCATTAACGGATGAGCTAACAGGCATTGCTAACCGTAGGCATTTTAATAGCTTGTTAGATAAGGCGGTACATCAGGCCTCTGAATATCGTCAGTCACTCAGTCTGATCTTTTTTGATATTGATTATTTTAAACCTTATAACGACCATCTAGGCCATCAGGCCGGCGATCAATGTCTGGCTCGAATTACCCGCACCTTAAATGCAGTGCTGAAAAATAAAGGGTTTCATTTAGCCCGCTATGGTGGCGAAGAGTTTTGTATTATTCTGCCCAATATTACACCTCAGGAGGCCAAGGTCTTAGCGGAGGAATATCGTTTACATATTGAACAACTGGCTATTGATCATCCCGCCAGTGATGTCGCTTCGGTTGTGACCTCTAGTTTTGGGGTTGCCGGGTTTGATATTGGTCACAGTGATACTTTTACTGGGCTTATTCTAAAAGCAGATAATGCCTTATATCGAGCTAAAACCTCTGGCCGTAACCGGGTCGTTGTTTCCGGTGCTAGTGGCGACAGTATACGTTTGGATTCATAGGCAGATTACTCTGCCGTATTCACCCTATTTCGTCCCTGTTCTTTTGCTTGATAAAGAGCGATATCAACTCGCTGTACCAGATGTCTGGCAGATATATCACCTAAGGCCTCTGCAACACCAAAACTGGCCGTGACCTGATCTATGGTTGGGAATTGCTCTGCTGCCAGAGTCGCCCTTAATTTTTCTGCTAGTCTTACTGCCAAAGAGACATCGGTTTCTGGCAAGATAATTAAAAACTCTTCTCCTCCCCAGCGGCCAACAAGGTCGTTTTCTCGGGTATTATCCCTTAGTAGTTGAGCAACACCTTGTAGTACCTCATCGCCAGTAGTGTGGCCGTAAGTATCATTAACGTCTTTAAAATGGTCGATATCCAACAAAAGTATGGAGAGAGGTCGTTGATTGTGAGTTGTTTGGGATAGCTCGTGATCTAAACTTTTTTCTATCTGGAGGCGATTAGCAATACCGGTTAAAGCATCGGTACTGGATAAAACCTCCAGTTCACGGTTCTTACTATTTAGGCTTTCATTCGCTTGAGTGAGCTCTTGTTCCGCTTGTTGGCGTAAGTCGACCTCTTGGGTGAGTTGGCGATTGAGTCGGGAGAGTTTCCAGTTCCACAAGGCGATAAAGGACAGTAATAGCGCTGCTCCAATCACCCATTTCCAGATTAGATCGTAATTAACGCCGTGTTCAAACTTTACGGATACCCAACGTTGAAATACCTTGGAGTGTTCCTCCTCGGTAATATAATCCGTTGCTTTGTTGAACATAGATAGGAGCTCTGGGCTGTCATTACGGACAGCAACGGCTAATTTCCAGTCTTCATCTAGGCGGCCACCAATTTTTAAATTGAGAAAGCGGTGCTTCCTAATGGCATGGCCTACCGGGGCAATAGCGCCAATAAGGCCAAAGATACGGCCCTCTTCTACTTGTCGCAAACCGTCTGGGATATTTTTTACTTCAACTACTTTTAAACGTGGATAATCACGCTGGAATTTTTCTAATAAACCGTAACCTTTAGCGATACCGATTGTTTGACCGTTCAGAGATTTAAGGCCATCAATGAAAATCTCGTTTTCTTGAATGGCAATAACCAAAGGGAGTCGAAGATATGGTTTTGTGAAGTTTAATTGACGCCCAGCTTGCGGTGTTTCAAAGGCTGCAGACATTACATCGCAGCGACGGCTTTGAGCAAATTCTAATGATTGAGCGCTATTGTCTGTCGGCAGCATGGTAATGTTGATGCCGATACGGTCTGCCATAAGCGCTAAATAATCTGCGACCATGCCCTCGTGAGTCCCGCCTGGGCCGATACGTTCGATGGGCATCCAATCAGGGTTGGCGCAATAAGTGATACCAGGTTGTTTATCTAGGTAGGCCTTTTCAGAGGCCGTCAGGCTTAAACCGCTACTGGGGCGAGCAATGTAATTTTCATTGCCCATCCAGCGCTGGGATATTGTTGTTAGCTCTTCTCGGGTAATGGATTCAATAGCTCGATCCAGAATGCCTTGTAAAACGGGCCAATCCATACGGGTGGCCATGCGGATATTGGCCAGATCCGGCTGACCAATATCCACTTCACCGGAAATAGTCAGGTCGTTGATTAGGTTCTGTGCCAGCAGATGGTTAAATACCGCAGCTTCACCTAAGGCTGCATCGGCTTTACCAATCGAGACCGCCTTTAGGCTAGCTAGTGTATCGTCGACTAAGTGAAGTTTTAGTTCAGGGTATTCTCGGCCCAAGACTTCCTCATAAAAGAAGCCTTTTGGCACCGCTACTGTTTTCCCCTCTAAACTGGCAATATCATCATATTTCTTAGATTTTTTGCTGACAATGACATTGGGGTTAAAGGCATAGGGACGGGTAAAACGCAGGTACTTCCGGCGTTCTGTGGTATTGATGATGTTGAGCATGACATCCAGCTGCTTATCTTTTGCCATGGCCAAGAAGTCATTCCAAGCAGGGCCGCTGATATACTCCACGCGAAAGCCTGTTTTTTGTGCGATAAGATTCATAATATCGATTGAGAAGCCTTTAGCCTTACCGCGTTCGTTAAAGTTGAACGGTGGAAAGGACATCTCATTATGCACTCTGAGGACTGGGTGCTGAGCCAGAAATTCTTGTTCTTCTTTATCAAGTTGTAATGAATGGGTTTGGCTGAGACCACCTGCTAGCCAGCGGCGGTTTAATCGATCCCACTCTTCGGGCGTAATGGCTTCCATTGTTTTTTGTAAGATACTACGCAAGATAGGCCAGTCATTTCTGACGCCAATTCTCAGTTCATTGGCAAATCGAGAATCCTCGATACCTCCAACAATTTTTAAATTACCCATCAGATGTTTTCGCATCAGGTAATTTTGTACAGCGACTTCGCCGATGGATGCGTGGGCACGGCCAAAAGAGACGGCTTTCATGCTATCTACCTGATCCTTTAGCAGTAATAGCTGCACTCCTGGAAAGTGCCTTTCTAATACTTCTTGATAAAAGAAACCTTTCGGGATGGCGAGAATGCGTCCGTTAAGGTCTCGGAAGTCTCGAATAGACTGGTTGTCATCCTTTACTAGAATTCCTGTGGGATTATGCACATAGGGCTCGGTAAACAGGATATATTTACTGCGTTCTTCTGTCTTAATCACATTGAGCAAAACATCCAGCTCTTTATTGCGCATCAGACCAAGAAATTCATCCCAGGTTGGCCCGCTAATGTATTCAATCTCCAGCCCCAACTTTTCAGCCAAAAGATCCATAAATTCGATGGAATAGCCTTTGGGACGACCAAATTCATGGTAGTTAAAAGGCCCCCAATTTCTTTCATTGTGGACGCGAATTTTCTGGTGATTGAGTAACCAGGTACGTTCTTCTTCGGTTAGGGTAGCCGGGGTGTTTTGACTTTGAACTTGAGCATGAAGGGTTAAAGGGTAAAAGGCTAAAATGAGTGTTAGTAAGATTACTAGAGTTAGCGTCCAGGCCATTAAAGAGGTTAGCTGTGTCTGGTTGGATTTTTTTATCACTAGAGAACCTTTTTATTAGACGCTAATTATCTCGGAAGTCACTGAAGACGTAGTTTCTAGCTCAGGCTTCTCTAGCCTAAGATCTGATGAATTGTTTGAATAAGGACGTCTTCATCAAGGGGTTTACTAAAGGTTTTTACCGCACCGAGCTTTTCTGCTGTAGCCAGGTAATTAACTCCAGAAATACGGCCGCCACCGGAAATGCAGATAACAGGTAGTGTTGGGTGCTGCCTTTTCAGTTCAAAAAGTAATTCTATGCCTTCTTTTTCAGGCATCACAATATCGGTAATAATCAGATCCGGTTGATTTTGATGCAGAACGTCTTGAATAACAGGGTCAGCTCCATGTATTGCCTGCGTCACTTTGAAACCGGCGATCTCCATGGCGGTCGTTAAAGCAAATCGAACCAGTTCATCGTCATCAATCAATAAAATGTGTTTCATAATTTATTCCAAAAGCAGTATGAAAAATAAGCTTAGAGATCGGTTTCGGCCATAGGTAATACAATTGTAAAACAGGTACCTGTGTCAGGGGTGCTCTGGACTTGAATTTCTCCACCTTGTTGTTGCACTAGGCTGTGCACGATAGACAACCCAAGCCCCGTACCTTGTCCTACAGCCTTACTGGTATAGAAGGGTTCAAAGATACGTTGCTGCTGTTCCGTGCTCATTCCGCAACCCTGATCGATCACACTGAGAGAGGCGGTCTGATTGTTATGTTGCAACAGGACTTTAATAGGGCCTTGGCCTCCATTATAGCTATCTTCAGCGTTGGTAATTAAAGCCAGTAAGATATCAGAAATTTGGCTAGTACTTAACGCCACAGAACATGGGGTTTCTGGCAGATCAAATTCTAAGCTTTTAGCATTTCCAATGGCTGATCGATAAAGCAGTTGGTGATCTCTCAGCTCCATTTGCAGATCGCAGCGAGGCATCTCTCGACTGTCTTGATGGGCAAAGCGTAGGAGTTGATCCAGTACTTCTTGAGCGCTGTTGGCTGCTTGTAGAATCTTATCCATAAATGTTTGTAATGGACTTTCTTCTGGTAGTTGTTTTTTAGCCAATCGGCTTAGGGTTTGTATCGGTTGTAAGTAATTATTGGTGGAGTGAGCCACGCCGCCTGCCAGAGTTCCCAAAGACTGTAATCTTTGGGCATGAGCCAACTCTTGTTCTAATTTAATACGATGTTCTAACTCTTTTTGTAGGGCATTAGCATAGCGAAAGGTGCTGTAAGCAAAGATATAGGCACTGGTAATAATGGCGGCTAATAGAGCCATTATTAGTTCATCAAGCTCCCAATCTTCATGGTCACGAGAAAATTCGTGTACCGCTTCAAAGGCTTCAAGCTCAATCAGGATGGCGCTCAGAAAAATAAAAATAATCAGACCACTAATAATCTGTGTTCGACTGGTAATACGGGCAACTGGGCGCAAGGTAGACGGTTGATCTGGCATAGCCTTTCCTTAAATGCAGCGCAAATTTTAATGGGATGGAGTGGCTGTTTATTCAGTATAGGTGCTTGTTTCTATCTTGATATTGAAACGGTAGGCATTAAAAAGGGCAGCTCATGCCACCCTCTTTATTTTGCTTGCCTATCTATTTTTGGTTAGTTGTCTGATTTAGACAAAGGAACCAAAACCCACGGCTTTACGTAACTGATCAATTTTAGGCGCCGCTTCAGCACGAGCCTTATCAGCCCCTTTTTTCAGGACCTCTTCTACATAACCCATGTCTTGCATCAGTTCCTCATAGCGGGCACGAGGCTCTTTCAGATGATCATTAACCAGTTCGAACAGGTCATTTTTCATCTCGCCCCAGCCAATACCATTTTCATAGCGCTGACGCATATCCGTGGTTTGATCGGCTGTGGCAAAAGCTTGCCAGATTTGGAACAGGGTACAACCTTCGGTTTCTTTAGGTTCGCCGGGTTCCAGAGAGTTGGTTTTAACCTTACGAATCAGCTTTAGTAGCTTTTTCTCGGTTTCAAACAATGGAATCGTATTGTTATAACTCTTACTCATCTTACGGCCGTCTAAACCGCTGAGTATAGAGGTCTCTTCATCGATGCGGGCTTCTGGCAGGTTGAAGTACTGGCCTTTATAGATATGGTTAAAACGTTGGGCCATATCACGAGCCATTTCGATATGCTGGATCTGGTCGCGCCCTACAGGGATATCATGGGCGTTAAACATCAGGATATCCGCTGCCATCAGCACAGGGTAGCTGAACAACCCCATGGTGATACCTTTATCAAGGTCATTACTACCTGCGTCTTCATTTTCCTGTACAGAGGCTTTATAGGCATGAGCGCGATTCATCAAACCCTTAGAGCAGATACAGGTGAGTAGCCAGGTCAGTTCGGTAATCTCTGGGATATCCGACTGACGGTAAAAAACGGAGTTATCGGTATCCAAACCTAACGCTAGCCAAGTTGCGGCAATGGCACGACGAGACTCGTCTACACGTTTAGGCTCATGACACTTAATCAGAGCGTGCAGATCGGCTAGAAAGTAGAAGGACTCATTGCTGGGATCACGGCTAGCCTCAATGGCTGGACGGATGGCGCCAACATAGTTACCCAGGTGAGGAATGCCTGTGGTGGTGATACCGGTTAAAACTCTGCGTTTTTCCATGATGGGATACTTATCTTTATCAGTTCAATCAGATGCGGCTTCAATCAGATTGAAGCTCCCTGAATAGTGAATATATTCAAGGAGCTTCAACTCAATAGAGAGCACGCTAAAAAGTAGGGCTATTGTAGCCTGTTTTGATGGTTATCTGACAGAGTGCAAAAGAACACTATCAGATAAATGCGTTATCCAGTTCGGCCCGTCGTTGGCAGCTGTTTAAAACTTGCTGCTTTTGAGTATCAGAATAGGTGTTCCATAAACGGATCTCATTACCGTCCCGGTAGCAACCGACACAAAAGCCTTCATCATTTAAAGCACAAATATTGCAGCAAGGCGATGGGACTGGACGTAAGCTTTGCGGGTCAGCTTGTTGCACGATTGTGTGCTGTGGTGTTGCTTGATTCAGACTCATAAATACTCCTGAGGGATAACACTTATCCCTGCTGACTCATCGTTGAAGCTATGGTTTGGTGATGTTTTTAACGGGCTTTAAGTTGTGTTTTAAAGCGTGCCGCATTATCCACATAGTGCTGAGCGTTGCCCTCTAACATGGCGTATTGCTCAGGGTTGATGGGGCGCTTAATCACTGCTGGCGCGCCGACTACCAAAGATCCATCGGGAATTTCCATACCTTCTTTGACAACGGCCCCCGCACCAATCAGACAATGTTTGCCCACTTTAGCACCGTTTAAAATGACGGCATTCATGCCGATCAGGCTGTAGTCGCCTATTTCACAGCCATGTAGGATGACTTTATGGCCAATAGTCACGCCTTTACCTATGGTAAGAGGAACATCATCATCCACATGCAAGACAGAGCCATCCTGTATATTGCTCTGTTCACCAATGGTAATCAGGTCATTATCTCCTCTCACGGTGACGTTAAACCAGATGCTGGCTTGGTGGCCTACCTTTACTGAGCCAATGACATCGGCACTGGGGGCGATAAAGTATTCGTCTGAGTCAAACTCAACCTTACGATCACCTAAATCATAAATCACGGTCTGCTCCTTGGGAGTTGTTCTGCTCTGGTAACCCGCTTTTTTTAGCGGTTATTATTATCTTTCAATTCAGTTGTACGGTTTTGTTGAGTCTATATGCTATCACTGATACGTCGGTGTTTACTCGGTTCTAAATGCCTGAGTGGGCGACCATCTGTTGGTTTCTTATGTAGAGAAAACTCGGCCTCAAAACCTGTTTTTAATAGATCCACCAGCATCATGGCGGATAATCCCCAAATAACATATTCGTCAAAATGGTAACAAGGCACGTAGATCGCATCTTTTCCGATGGGAATCACATCCGTATGGTGGCGTTCATCGGTAAGGAAAAAAGAGAGAGGTACCCGAAAGATGGCATCTAACTCGTCTTCATTAGCGGTTAGCTCTATATTCGCCGGTACGATACCGACCCAGGGTGTGACACGTACGCCCATATGAGAGATGACTTGGTTTAGACGGCCAATCACCTCGACCTGATCCGGTGGCATCGCCACTTCTTCTTCGCTTTCCCTTAGGGCGGTGTGTTTTAGATTCCGATCCTCTTTGTCTTGCATACCACCGGGAAAGGCCACTTGTCCTGAATGACTGGATAGATGAGACGCTCGGCGTGTCAATATAATCTCAGGATCTTCGGAGTGATCCGTTAACGCGATGAGTACAGCGGCATCCGGATGAGCACCCTTGATATTTTGTGGGCTGAATTGTTTAAGTTTCTGTTTTAACTGTTCTAGCTTCACTGGGATATCCGTTATTTGCGCGAGTGGAAACCTTACGGAACACTTTTTGCCATATTAAAGGAGAAAGAGGGTTCAGGGAAAAGTTTGATGCTGGTCACGGTCTTAAATCTGCCGTATTCTTGAAAAAATAGTCATACTTTTCTTTCTAAATAGTACCGTGATAAAGGATCTTCAGATGAATTTCTGCAGTGAATGTGGCCAGTCTGTGCGAGTTGGTATCCCTGATGATGATAACCGTCCCCGCCATATTTGTGATGGTTGTGACACGATTCATTACCAGAACCCTAAAATAGTTGCCGGTACGATACCTGTTTACGGTGATAAGGTTTTACTGTGTAAACGAGCCATTGAACCTCGTTTAGGGTCTTGGACCTTGCCTGCGGGTTTTATGGAGAATGAGGAAACCACCGCAGATGCAGCAGCCCGTGAAACCTGGGAAGAAGCCCATGCCAAGGTGGATATCAAACATCTCTACGTTTTGATTGATACCACTGTGATTAGTCAGGTTTATATGATGTTCCTCGCGGATCTGCCACAACCTGAATATGCTGCTGGCCCAGAAAGCCTGGAAGTGGAGCTATTTAGCGAAGATGAGATTCCTTGGGAAGAACTGGCATTCCCGACTATCGAAAAAACATTGCGTCTGTATTTTGAAGATAGAAAAAAGGGCCATTATCCCTTGCATCAATGCGAAATAACAAAAGCCGATAGAGATCGTTTTATTGCTCAGATCAGCCAGAATGGGCAGAGCCCTTTAGCGACAGCGTCTTCTGCACCTGTGCTTGATAATAGTTAGATCCATTAGCGACTGATAAAGCTATAAATCCGCTAAGGCAAAGACATCATAAGCAGGTTCTTCATAAGGGTGGGCCTGCTTCATTGCCGTAACGGCAGCTTGAATCACCGCATCTTCACAGACTAACTCCACTCGATATTCTTCTACGCTCTCGATGACACCTTGTTGACCAATAAAAGGGTTGCTACCTTGCAAGGCTCGGAATTGGCCCTGCCCCTTTACCTGCCAACAACAATGATCGTAATCACCAATCTTACCTGCGCCGGTAGAAAAAACCGCGTTCTTCACTGTTTCTAGATGAGACTCAGGAACAAAAAAAGCCAATTTGTACATAAAAAAATCCTTCAGTAGGGAGTGCTACTGCTCAGCATGGTAAAACAAATATGTTAATCTCAACAATGGAGAGAGACCTTTGGAAAAGTGATTTTTGATCGAGTTTGGTTAAGAAAGTATTTTCCAAAGGACTTTGACCTATAGAGCTAAATTAGACCTACTATATTATTTATCCGTTCATAAGGGCCTAAACAAGAGTTTCTCTACAGAGAATCGTCATTTTCACCGGTTATTGACCGGGAAAATATTGGAATATTTTTTTAGGCATATAGTCTTAATGAGTAGGGCTTAGACAGCGGTTTTAACTGTGCACTATCTGAGGATAGATATGAAACCGAATAATAATAAGATAAAACAATTGGATCCCTTTCTACAGATCCAATCCGAGCAACAAGACGGTATGCCGGGTTGGCTGCGTTCCAGACCTAATACTTTACCCGTTTTCCAAACCGGTGCTGCTCAAAAACATGAGCGTGCAATGTTGAACCAATTACAGGGGGCTAGTGTTCCTCGGTTACTTCCGTCAAAAACACTGGATCTGGAACAGGCACTCTTTTATCAAACGCCTTGTTCGTTCGTTCTTTCTGAGCTAGATATTGAGCAGTTATCTCTAAAAGACAAGCTGGGTATTGCCCTGAGTTTGGCTGAAGCTTTGAGTAGTTTGCACGAAAGAGATGTCTTTCATCTATCCTTGAGGCCTTCGGTTTTTTTATTAAATGAGGATTTTTCTCAAGCTCATATTATTGATCTCTGTTCTGCTCGTTATTGTGCTAAAAGTACCGTAGGTATTAATGCCTATCGTCCACTGTTTTCTGATTCTCATTATTTGTCACCAGAGCAGAGCTATCCGGTGGATCGATTGCTGGATAATCGCACGGATCTATATGCTTTGGGGTGTATCTTTACTTGGCTATTCTCTGGCAATGCTCCTTTTTCTAAATTAACCAGTGACCATGAGATCGCTTACGGCCATATTTCAGGACAGCCGCAGTTACCTGAGTTGCAACACCCCTGTGTCCATCTGGCCATTAATCAGTTGCTAGGTTTATTGCTGGAAAAGGAAGCGGATAACCGCTATCAAAGTTGTGCCGGGGTGATACATGATCTACAGAAGATCCATCAAACCTGTTTAGCGGGAGAGACAATCACGCTATTAGAACGCAGGGATATTTCTGATCGTTTGCATATTCCGCAAAAGCTTTATGGACGAGAAGAGGAAACCCAGCAGCTACTGGATGCGTTTGATCGGGTATCCGAAGGGCCGTCAGAGGCCTTATTGATTGGTGGTTATTCCGGTGTGGGTAAATCGGCTCTGGTCCATGAAGTCCATAAACCTATTCTGAAAGCGAACGGTCTCTTTGTTTTTGGCAAGTTTGATCAGTATCACAGGGGAACGCCCTATAGTGCGCTGGTTCAGGCCTTTAATCACTTTATCCGTCATCTGTTGTCACTACCGGATCAGGAGGTGGTTCAGTGGCGTGATCGATTGAATAAGACATTGCGACCTAATGCTCAGGTTCTTGTGGAGCTACTGCCTGAGCTGGGGCGTTTATTGGGGCCTCAGCCTGCTTTACCCATATTAGGGCCAGAGGAACAGCAGAACCGTTTTAATCGAACCTTTTTGCAGTTTGTTCATGAGATTTGTGTTTCCAATAAACCTCTCGTGATCTTTATTGATGATCTGCAATGGGCCGATTTGGCCAGTATCAATCTATTGCGTTTATTACTATCGGATCAGAACAACCAATACTGTCTGATATTGGGAGCCTATCGAGATAATGAGGTGGATGAACGTCACCCCTTTATCCGTATGCTGGATGAATTAGAAAACAGCAGTCGTATCCGACAGCTGGTGCTGCAACCATTAAAACAACCCGTTATCCAAGAGTTGATTGCTGATACGGTGCAGCAAGAATTGGAAACGGTACCTGATCTGACTCAGTTGGTTTATCAGAAAACCGGTGGTAATCCCTTTTTCTTCCGGCAATTTATGCAGGAGTTGTATCAGCGGGAATTATTGCACTTTGATTATGCTCATTTCCGTTGGCAATGGTCTGTAACGGATATTGATCAGCAAAGTATTACCGATAATGTGGTTGAGCTGATGCTGGCAAAGATTGATCGTTTACCCGAGTCTTTACAGCTTTTGTTGCAGCAAGCGGCCTGCATTGGTGCCAGTTTTCCTTTAGCACTGTTAGAGCAATTAAATCAGATTTCCAGTGATGAGCTACTAGAACAACTACAGCCCGTTTTTGCGGCGGGGCTTTTGGTACCGATTCGTTTACAGATAACAGATTTAGAGTCTGAAATAAGCTCTGCTCGCTTTTTACATGACAGAGTTCAGCAAGCGGCCTATTCAAAATGGAGTGATGATCGACGTCAGGAAACCCATTTACAACTGGGTCGCTTGATGCTGGTTTATCTGGATGAAGCGGGGTTGGATGAAGCTTGTTTTCAGTTAGTGGGGCATTTTAATCAAACCCATTGTTTACTGAATACCGAAGAAAAAACCAATGTTGTACAGCTGAATCTTCGGGCCGCACTAAAGGCGAAATCTGCCACGGCATACAGTACGGCTGTGGGGTATTTGGATCAGTTGTTAATGTTAGCAACAGACTGCCAGCCGAATGATGGTGTTATTTCTGACGCATCTTTGGAAAAACTGGAATGCCTTTATTTGGCTGGTGAATATGATCTGGCAGAACAGTTAAAAGAGACCGTCTTTCAGCGTTGTGATTCTTTGATGCTGAAGGTGCGCTACAACAGTGTTTTGATTACGCAATACACACGTTATGGCCAATTGGATCGAGCCATAGATCAAGGATTGGCTGCATTAAAAATATTGGGCTGGCCTCTGCCGGAACAGCCTGATATGGATGATATTGGTCAAGCCATTGCAGAAGCTCAAGGGCAGTTAAAACAGATGCCCTTTAGCCTGTTAGCGCAGCAACCTGAGATGGATGACTCTAAGACTCTGCAGGTTTTAGATATCCTTATGGCGATGCAACCCTGTTGTTATAACTCGGGTTCGCCTCTGTTTCCTCTGACTATTTTAGGGCTTTTGAAACTCACGATGGAACAGGGCAATAGCCCTTACTCCAGCTATGTTTTTATGATGTACGGCCTGATGTGTACTAAGGTTCTGAAGGATTATGATACCGCCTTTGAGGCCTCTCACTATTCCGCTGAAATAGCGAAGAACTACCCAGCGAACCCTCTGCTAGAGGGGCGTCTCTTGATGATGCGCAGTAACTTTATTTTGCCTTGGCAAAAGTCGTTACAACAGAGTACTCAGATAAGAGATAACGCTTACCATCAGTGTTTGGATCAAGGGGATTACTACTGGGGGGTACACAGTTATATTTTTGGCTTCTATGCGGACCTTCTCTCAACGCCTTCACTGGATCATTTATTACAAAGAACCGAGCAGGTCAGCAGCACCTGTCAGCAGATTAAGCAACCGGCACAAGTCTATTTGAGTCGATTACAGTGCAATTTTCTGCGGATCTTACAAGGCTCGTCGGATAACAGTCAGAACCTTGATCATCAACCGGGTTTTGAAGAGTTAGCCCTACAACACTTCCACGACAATCATTATATGTGTGGTAAATATGATCGTTTGCTAGGTCGTTTGTTGCAGGGATATCTGTTTGGTAATTACCAAGGGGCGTTATCTGTTTCTTTATCCCCTGAGTTGACCATGAATGATCTGGATGAGGGGATCTTTCATGAGGCGATCTATACCCTGTTTAATTTGCTGTGTTTGCAGGCTTTACAGCAACAACAGAGCACTAAACAGCTGCCTGAGCACTACTTGAGTTGGCAAGAAGCCGCTTGGGAGCGTTATCAGGGGTGGTATCAATTGAATCCTCATAATTTTGCACCGGGTTATTATCTGATTCAGGCTGAAATGTTTGTTTCTGAGGGAAATAGCCTAGATGCCATCTGTTGTTATGATAAGGCAGTGCATTATGCCGGGCAGTCGGGTTTTGCATTATTAGAGGCTTTGGCCTGTGAGCGCAGTGCAAAATATCGCTATAAACAGCAACAAACGGGTATGGCTAGGGCTTATCTGGAGCAGGCGTTAGGGATATATCAAAGCTGGGGCGCATACGCTAAAGCTGATGAGATGGAGCGTCTGTTAACCCAGATCAGTGACCAGCACCTATTATCCGGTGCCCATAGTTTGGATTGGCAATCAGTATTAACGGCCTCTCAGGATATCGCCCAGCAATGCTCAACGTCTGAGCTGATTAATAGAATGTTACAACGAGCAACCACAACGACAGGCGCCCGTCAGGTGGCTTTTTTTCAACGCTCTCAAAAAACAAGAGTTGCTCATGATGAATTAGATTACCCATGGCAGTTACAAGCCCTGTTTTGTGAAGGTCAGCTCGTCACGGAAAAGAAACAGCAGACACTGTTACCAGCCAGTATTCTGAACTATTGCTATAACAGCCATAATTCACTGATTTTGAAGGATGCGGCCAATATTGGGGACTACATGCTGGAGCAGGATATTCAGCAACGAAAAGTACGTTCAGTTTTGGCCTTACCCCTGATGGCTCAGGATGACTTTGTGGGGGTTTTATATTTAGAGCACAACGGCACCAGTAATTTATTCACGGCTCAAAAGGCGAGAGTGATGGAATTGCTGGCAGGACAGTTTGCCATGACCTATCTGAATACCCTCTACTTTGACCAGCTACAGAGTTATAACGAGCAATTGGAGAAAACGGTTGTTGATCGTACTCACCAGCTTAATAAAAAGAATCAACACCTAGAGGCTATCTTACAAGCCCTGCCCATTCCTTTTGTGGTTTCAGGACCGAGAGGCGAGCTGGTTGAGGGTAATGAGCTGATGTATCAGCAGTTAGACATTTCAGCAGAGGATTTCCATCAGGCAAATGCTCGTAGTTTCTATATCGATCAGGAAGATCGGGTGGATATGCTGCGGCAGTTGCAGCTGGAGGGTGTGGTTAATGACTTTGAATGCCAACTAAAAACAAATACGGGGAAACCTTTCTGGGCATTATTCTCAGCGACAAACGTTGAGCTGGATTCTGGTCGGGGCGTCTTTGCGGCCATTAGTGATATTTCTGACCGGAAACATCGAGAAACCTTATTGCATCATCAAGCGAGAACGGATGCTTTGACGGGGGTGTATAACCGAAGGGCTTTCTTTGAGTTGCCCCAGATATTACGGCAAGAGAATCCTCATAAAATGCTCTGTATTGCTATGTTGGATCTGGATCACTTTAAGAAACTTAATGATGATTATGGCCATGCCGCAGGTGATGAGGTTTTGAGGCAGTTTGCCAATAATGTACAAGCGTCTCTTAGAGAAGGGGATCTGCTAGGGCGTATCGGTGGCGAGGAGTTTGCTTTGTTGCTTAGCGATGTGTCTTTGCAGCAAGCGAAAGAAATTGTCGATCGTATCTGTCGAAATACGGCGGATACGATTTTACAATTTGAACAGCATGAAATTCGCTTTAGCACCAGTGGAGGCATGGTGTTATGGCAGAAAAATGAAGCGTTGGAAAGTGCTTTAAATCGAGCCGATAACCTGTTGTATCAAGCTAAAGCCGCCGGAAGAAATCAGATCTTTAGCTAGCCCAGGCTAACAAGATGTTCTCCAATAATGCATCTGCTTATAAGGCAGATGCTTTTGAGACATTTAAGAATGATCGATTCCATAGGGTATTAGGGGCGATGGATGCTGAGTTGCCTTTGGCTTTGGAAAAAACGGCCTTCACCGGTCACAGGGTCAGTAAACTCCAGGGTATAAGCCAGCAGTTGTAGCGGTTGACTGTAGTCTTCATGGTCGGCTTCAGGCTGCACTTCTGGATACCAGGGGTCATTTTCCAAAGCCATGCCCAGAGAAGCCATATGTAATCTTAATTGATGCTGACGACCGGTATGGGGTTTTAGTAGGTACAGACCTCTGTTTCCTTCTTGGCAGAGTAGATTAACCTCGGTTTCACTATTAGGATCACCGGGGATCTCTTTCATAGTAAAAAAGGTTTCGCCTTTTACCATATTGGAACGGTGCACGTAGGGAAACTTTATACCCTGGCGTACAGGGGCTACTGCAAGATAGTTTTTGCGTACATCCCTTTGTTGAAACAGGGTCTGATAAGCGCCACGGTGCTCCGGTTGTTTACAGAGTAAAACCAGACCTGCGGTTTCTCGATCCAGTCGATGAGCAGGCACCAGATCCGGTAAATTCATCTTTTTGCGTAACCGGATTAACAGGGTTTCTTTCAGATGTCGGCCCGCTGGAATAGTCGATAACCAATGAGGTTTATCTGCGATAAGAATACGCTCATCTTCATAGATAATACTTTCCTGAAAAGGCACGATAAGTTCGTCAGGAACTTCCCGGTAATACCAAACCTTTTGATTGCACTGAAACGGACTGTCCAGTTGGAAGGCTTGGCCATCATTATTAACCAATTCACCTTTACTCAAGCGTTCGACTAATACCTCTGAAGGCATATGTGGAAAACGCTCCAATAGAAAACTTAGCAGATCCGGCCATTCACCTTGAGGTAGGTTGATATAGCTGGGCGCAACGCCGTCGCGAATGGGTAGAGGGGCAGCTGCAGGCTTTTTTCCAGAACGATTTCGGGACATATAGGATTATCTGTTGGTTGAATGAGTGATTGAAAGGTCAGTGGTAAATAACGATAAAGCAGATATCAATCTTAGGGCAGGGATTGTAGGAGAGATGCAGATAAAAAAATAGCCGGATCGTAATGACCCGGCCAAACATGGCTTTGTAAATAAGGTGTTTATCCCGGCTTTAGCTTGTACAGACAGCTTTTGTCTCTAGCAGCCTAAAAGTCGGTAAGTTAATACGTCAGCTGGTAAAGACCGGCATCATACCCAGTCCCCAGAGCAGTACGCTGCCTGTAATCATGCCCACTAAGACAACCAAGCCAACGGTAAGGATAGAGGTGCCAAATAAGAAGGCCTGTTCCTCAGGTATCTCCATAATGGTTTCAACACCGTTATAGAGCAGATAGATGGTATAGCAGAGAGCGGCTAACCCTACCATGACCACAAACCAGAGCATGGGCCAGAGCCCGGCAAAGCCGGCCATAAATAGGGGGGTGGACGTAAACGTAGTCAGTACCATGCAGCGGTCAAAGCTGGCATCGGCACCATAGGTTTTTTCCATCCAATGTACGGCGTGCGCCATGACATAAACCCCAATGAGCAGGGCAAGATAAAAGGCAATAGCAATGGGTAATGCACTGGCGACCGTTAGGCGAACATAGTCACCTCCGGCGATACTCCAGCCCATCTGAGTTGTACCAATAAACAGACTCAGTGGCGGAATGGCAGCCAGCCAAATAATATCGTTCTTATAGCAATCCACCCAGGTGTATTTTTCTTCTTTGATGAATTGCCACTCAGCTTTAGGGTGATAAATCACGCCAAACATATGCTGAAACATGACGACCTCCTGACCCTTATGGGTATTTACAGATCATTTGCAGTAGACGTTGTAGTTAAACAGAGTCGGCTGTTTATTATTTTTTACCTAATCTCTTTTCTCGATGATTTTCCCTTATGAGATCAGTCTCTTTTGGGCTAAATCGCTAGGTAATGATCCACTAAGAGCACCACAAACAGCCACATGATGTAGCGGATGGAGAACCAAAAGGTTCTGATCGCGGCCTGTTTATCCTGACCCTTATACAACTTCAATACGTGTTGTAGAAAACGACCATTCAAAAACATGACACCTGTAATATAGAGTAGACCACTCATACCGGTGGCGTAGGGTAATATTGTCGTAATGATCATTAATATGGTGTAAAGCAGGATCTGTAAGCGGGTAAAATCTTCGCCATGGGTGACCGGTAGCATGGGGATTTCCGCTTTGGCATATTCCTCTTTACGGTGTATTGCCAGAGCCCAGAAGTGGGGTGGCGTCCAGGCAAAAATAATCAGTACCAATAGAAGGCCATGACCATCTAGTTGGCCTGTCATCGCAGTCCAGCCTAGTAGCGGTGGTGCTGCACCAGCCAAACCTCCAATGGTGATGTTTTGGGGCGTGGCACGTTTTAAAACAGCGGTATAGATCAGGGCATAACCAATTAATGAGGCCAGAGTTAACCAAGCGGTTAAGCTGTTGACCAACAAAAATAAAATACCGATACCCAGTAGGCCTATTAATAGAGCGAAGGTGAGTACTTGTTTCGGTTTTAGCTGGCCCTGAGGCAGAGGGCGGTAGCGTGTACGGGCCATTTTACAGTCTATTTTTTCATCCAAAAGATGATTAATCGCTGCGGCGGAACCTGCGGATAAGCCAATGCCAATTAAGGCAAAAAATACTTTATCCACAGGTAGGCTACCCGGCAGTGCCAAACACATGCCTACCAGAGCGGTAAGTAACATCACAGCAACTACACGGGGCTTACAAAGCTGATAATAGCTGTGCCAAGGAATATGACGGATACTGATAATAGGGTGATGCACTAGGTTACGCATGGCGGATAACCTCTCTAAAAGGGAGTGGTGGATGCAGAGCGTAGAGATACCAAAGAAGATTGCACAGTGTGAGTAGTAGCAATGCTGCCCCTAAATTGTGAGCAACAGCCAGCATCAGTGGAAAATGTAGAAAAACATTGGCGATGCCAATAAATAGCTGAAAGATTAATGCAGCGAACAGATAAAAGGCCCTTAATTGCAACTGCAAAGTAAAAGGACGACGTAACATATAGAGAGCCATACCACCGACAATTATCAAGGTGGTTAGGGCGCCTAATCTATGAATTAAATGGATTGCTACCCGGGCTGCACCATCGAGTTGTCCGCCCAGATAATTAGGGCCTACTTGCTGGCCTAGATTAAAACCTTCCTTCATGGAGTATTCTGGTAACCATTGTCCCTGACACTGAGGAAAGTCAGGGCAGGCTACCGCCGCGTAGTTTGCACTGGTCCAACCGCCCAAGGCGATTTGTATCACCAATATCAGCAGAGCCAATTGTGCCCAATGTCTTAGCTTCCAAAGTAAAAACCATTCTCGCTGCCCATGTTCATGGAGTAAGAGATTATCAAAATTCATTTCTCCCCAGCCGTTAAGATCACTCCAGTTGAGATAGAAGCGTTTTAATCGCAAAGATAATAAGTAAAGAAGACTGAGCGTTGTCATACCTCCCAGAAGATGTAACACCACAACCTGAGGCCAAAGTTTGAGTGTGACGGTCCACATACCAAACATGCCCTGCAGGATGACTAGAAACAGTAAGAAGTAGCTGAGTTTATGAGGGTAGTCTTGAATTTTTCGCCAGCTCCAAGCCTTAAAGGCTAACCATGAAATCAGTAAGCCTAAAAGACTGGCTGCATAGCGATGAATCATCTCTGGCCAACCCTTACTGGCATCGACCGTGTGTTCAGGAAACAGTATGGCGGCTTGAGCCAACTGCTCAGGAGTGGTTGGAACGGTTAATTGACCATAACAGCCAGGCCAGTCTGGACAACCAAGCCCTGCGTGAACCAATCGAGTCCAAGCACCTAGTCCAATCACCAGAACTGCCAGCAAAATACCCAATTGACAGAGCCTTAGGGTAGACGCTATTGCTTGTTTTCTTGGCATCTTGACCTCCTTGGGCGCGATAGCAGTATCTTCTAGGGGCTGTTAACCCGCGGATGATGCTCGCAGCAAACGACGTAGATCTTTTAATAGATCTCGACCAGAGTGATCCGCAGCATAGCCGGTAACCAAGTTACCCACAGGGTCGATCAATAACACCTGATAATCCTGACCTAGCCAATTTTTCTTCTGCCAATCTGACGTTGATAGTGTCAGACCGTGCCATTGACGTATAACTTGGGCACCCATACCTTCCAAAGTATCGGGTAGGGGAGAAGAGATGATGTCTGATTGCAGAAATACCCGGCGTACCCTTTTACCTTCTTTGCCTAAGGCTTTATGAATTTGCTGCAACTGGTGTTGCCATTGTGTGCAGGTGCCTTGGCAGTCTTCTTGATTCACTAAAACCAAAAGCCAGTGCTGTTTTAAATCTGTAGGAAAACCACTTTGGCTTTGCCATGGCCAATGATAGAAGGGATCATTCTCTTGGATGAATTCGCCCTTATTGATGGTTTCAGAAGGTAGCCAGATTTCAAATCGCACCATAAGCCAAGCTAAAAAAAAGGGAATTAATAGCAGTAAAATCAATAAGGATAAGCGACGACGATTCCGCCGGATCTGATGTTCGGTCAAAATATGCATAATGCACTCCAAGCCTCATCCTGTAAGGCATTTTTATTATTTTTACAGGTTTTTTAGTTGTTAGTATGAGCTGCGTATACGCTGTTTTAATTCAGAAGGGGGTTACTTTTAACCTAGCAGAGATTTGAGGTTGTGCCGTTGTTTTGGTGGAATATTTATATCATCGGTTGCTACTGTTCTTCTCTTTGTTTGAAGAAAAAATGACGGCTGCGCCAAAACCAAAGAGCAAAAAATGTAGCGGCCAGAGCAAACCATTGCACCGCGTATCCGATATGTTGTTCCGGTTGTAATGCCGGTTGAGTAGGTTTGGCAACTTGTACTCCAGGTTGATCTGCATCGATTAAGCGAAACTCATAAGGGTAGAGAGTTGTAGGGAGTTGGCCGGCAACTTGTATCAGGCTGATCTGCTGGATTCTTAGGGGCCACTTAAGAATAGGTGTTTCGGGTAGGTTCATGGTGGGTGGTAGGTGTTTTAACTGTACCTGCAATTGAACGAGGCCTTTGGGTGTATCAAAAATGGGCAGGTCTGAGCGTAGTCTTGGGGCTGGAATCCAGCCTCTGTTGATCAATAGCCATTTATCTGCTGTTTGAACGTTATCAGGGCTTGCAGGAGAGTCTGTCGGCGTGTCTTGATACTTAACAGAGGTCGTTTTAAAAGGAAGAATTTCAAAAGGAGTCAGCAGATGATAGCCCACACGTCCTTGATGCGTTCTGTTATCCAGCAGGAATGATCTTTGAGGGTGGTATTGACCCATAATGACGAAGTGTCCAAATTCCTGTTGTGCAGTTTTGGACAAAGCCCCTTGTTCTCTGGTTAGGAAGGCTTGCCAGGGGAGAGGGTTTTGCTGTCCTTGTCTAATCTCTTCCAGCATAAGCTTTTTTTCATCCGCCCTTTCTAATTGCCAGAAACCTAGGTTGATGCCTAAGATAATTAAAAACAAGATCAGTAGGTGGTAGACACTTTGTCGATGAGCTATTTGTTGCCAGCTGCTTTTATCTATCCTCAGAGAAGAGAAAATTACCTTATGCTTATTTTGTCCTTGAGACATATTAAGCTCCTAATATGTATCCCATACAGGGCGTAACCAATATGCTTAAATTACTGATACTTGTGCTCTTTGTTGCCATTTTACTTAGCCTAGCTAGCGGACTCTTTTTTCTGCTCAAACCTGCTAGCCAAGGGAGTAGCTTGCGTCTGCTAAGCTCTCTTAAACTGAGGGTTACCTTAACGGCACTGCTTTTAATCTGCTTGATCTATGGTTTTTCTAGTGGTGTTTTACAGTCTCAGGCCCCTTGGTGATCTTTTATATCAAATGTTTAAGCGCACTTTCTGTATAGAGCTTAGGGGTATATTTATTCCCACACCAGAGTGGGAATAAATTGTCATAGATTAAAGGCTTCGGACTTAAAATACATACACAAACAAAAATAGCCCTAACCAAACCACATCCACAAAGTGCCAATACCAAGCGGCTGCTTCAAAACCGAAGTGATGTTTAGCATCAAAATGCCCCTTAATAATACGCACCAAGATGACCAGTAGAATGATGGTGCCAATCGTCACGTGCAGACCGTGAAAACCGGTCAAGATAAAGAAGGTGCCACCGTAGATGCCAGATTCCAGAGTCAAACCCAATAGGGTGTAAGCCTCAATATACTCTTCTGCTTGAATAATGATAAAACAGATACCCAGCAATACGGTGATGGCTAACCACAGAGTCACTGCAGGTCTTTTATCTTTTTGTAAGGCGTGGTGAGCAAAGGTCAGGGTGACACTGGAAGATATCAATAGGATGGTATTAACCAGAGGCAGATGCCAGGGATTTATAATCTGTTCCGGGCCGGGAGTGTTTTGGGCATCAGGCGTGTTCATAAGAGGCCATTGGGCCACAAACTCGGGCCATAACAGGCTATGGGTCATGGCATTACTGCCTTCACCGGCTAACCAAGGAATAGCAAACTGGCGAACATAGAAAAGAGCACCAAAAAAGGCAGCAAAAAACATCACTTCAGAAAAAATAAACCAGCCCATTCCCCAGCGAAACGAGCGATCCATCTGTTTATCGTATAAGCCGTCCATGCTTTCTTGGATCACGGTGCTGAACCAACCAAAAAACATCGCGACAATGATCAATAGGCCGACCAAACTCAGCCATTTTAGTGCACTATCAGGATTATTAATCATATTACCTGTGCCCAGCATCAGCAGAAATAATCCACTGGCGGCGACAATGGGCCAATGACTTTGGGCCGGAACATAATAGCTTTGTTGATGTGAGTCCTGACTTTCGGGATGTGCCTGTAGAGTATCCATATTAATACCCTCCTGTGGCGCTTATGGGCGTTGATGAGGCGATGCTGCTGATGGATCGAGTATCACTAATATCAAATAGGGTATAAGCCAGAGTTAGGGTTTGAATATGACTTGGGATATTGGGATCGACCCGAAATAATAGGGTCATTTCCTGGCTGGCACCTGCATTGAGTTCTTGTTGTTCAAAACAGAAACACTGGGTTTTTAACAGATATTCCGCCCCTTCCGATGGACTCACACTGGGTACCGCTTGTGCGGTCATGCGTTTTAGGGAAGGGTTAACCACATTAAAGCTAATCTTGGTCAATTCTCCTGGGTGTACCTGCACCCGCTTTTTGACGGGTTCAAATAACCAATTCATATTGGCATTGGTGTTGGTTAAAAACTGTACAGTAACCTGCCGGTTGGTATCGACTACAAAACCTTCTGAGCCTTTATAGGCTTGAGTACTGGTTTTGCCATTTAAACCCGTTATCTGACAAAAAACATCGTATAAGGGCACTAAGAGAAAACCAAAAGCGAACATGGCCAAGGTAGCCAACAGCAGTTTTTTAACGGTAGTGGCATGTTTATCCTGTTGCATTTCTGCCTCCCGAGCCCAGTGATCGGCACTGGGCTCTTTCAAGCTAGGACTAATCTATACGGGGTGGTGTGGCAAAGGTGTGATAGGGCGCGGGTGATGCGACCTGCCATTCCAAGCCCTCTGCACCTTCCCAAGGATTGGCTGGTGCAGGCTCACCGCCTCGGATACATTTAAGGACAATGTAGAGAAATAGCAGCTGACTGAAGCCGAACATAAAGCCGCCGATACTGGCGATCATATTAAAATCAGCAAACTGCAGAGCGTAGTCAGGGATACGACGGGGCATGCCTGCTAAGCCAATAAAGTGCATAGGGAAGAATGTGAGATTAACCCCTATCATGGATAGCCAGAAGTGCCATTGGCCCAAGCGCTCGTCGTACATATTGCCGGTCCACTTGGGTAGCCAGTAATAGGCTCCAGCAATAATGGAGAAGATAGCCCCAGGTACCAGAACGTAGTGGAAATGTGCGACCACAAAGTAGGTGTCATGGTATTGGAAGTCAGCAGGAGATATGGCCAACATCAGCCCTGACAACCCTCCTATGGTAAAGAGAACAATAAAACCTATGGCGAATAACATGGGCGTTTCAAAGCTAATAGCGCCACGGAACATCGTACTGACCCAGTTAAACACTTTTACCCCTGTGGGCACGGCGATCAACATGGTGGAGTACATAAAAAACAACTCTCCGGCCAAGGGAAGTCCCACGGTAAACATATGGTGTGCCCAGACAATAAAGGACAATAACGCAATAGAGGAGGTGGCATAGACCATGGAAGCGTAGCCAAACAGACGCTTACGGCTAAAGGCCGGTACGATATGAGAGATAATGCCAAAGGCGGGCAAAATCATAATGTACACTTCGGGATGACCAAAGAACCAGAACAGATGTTGGAAGAGTACGGGATCACCACCGCCACCGGCATCAAAGAAGCTGGTACCAAAATGAATGTCCATCAGCATCATGGTGATCACACCGGCTAATACCGGCATAACCGCAATCAGTAAAAATGCAGTGATTAACCAGGTCCAGACAAAGAGTGGCATCTTCATCATGGTCATGCCCGGAGCACGCATATTTAGAATGGTTGCGATCACATTGATGGCACCCATAATGGAGCTAATGCCCATCATATGGACTGAAAAGATAAAAAAGGTCACACTGGGAGGGGCATAGGTAGTGGACAAGGGGGCATAAAATGTCCAACCAAAGTTGGGGCCGCCACCTTCCATCAGTAAAGTAGAAAGCAGCATGGAAAAAGCAAATGGCAGAATCCAGAAACTGAGGTTATTCATTCTGGGCAGAGCCATATCCGGCGCACCTACCATCAGTGGAATCATCCAATTAGCTAATCCTACAAAAGCAGGCATCACAGCACCAAATACCATAATCAGACCGTGCATAGTGGTCATCTGATTAAAGAATTCAGGCTGTATTAGCTGTAAACCCGGTTGGAAGAGTTCACTTCGAATCACCAGGGCCATACAGCCACCAATGAAAAACATAATAAAGCTGAACCAGAGATAGAGACTGCCAATATCTTTGTGGTTTGTGGTATAGATCCAGCGAGTAAACCCTTTAGCAGGCCCGTGATGCTCATGTTTTTCTGTTGCATTTGCACTATGGGCTGTTTGGGCGTGTGTGCTATGTGTCGTATTAGGCTGTGTTGTATTACTCATCACCCTACTCCTTCTATTCCATTACCTATTGGCCTGATTGCAGACGTTGCTTGACGTCCTGTGGGGTGACCATTTCACCAGTATCATTGCCCCAGGCGTTACGTTCATAGGTAATGACTGCCGCAAGATCTACAGCATCAAATTGACTGCCATAAGCGGCCATGGCGGTGCCCGATTTACCAAACAAGACAACGTCTATATGGGCCAATTTATCTTGAGTGACGATTGCACTGTCTTTTAGTGCAGGGAAGGCTCCGGGGATACCCAAACCACTGGCTTGGTGGCAGGCAGCACAAGCCGTGTTGTAGACGCTTTCACCTTTTTGCATCAGCTCTTCCAGCGTCCAAGCTTTTTCAGCAGAAGCCTGTTTCGCTTGTTTGGCTTTCTGTTGATCCGTTACCCAGCTTTGGTAGTCGTTATCATTCATGGCGATGACCACAATAGGCATAAAACCATGATCTTTACCGCAGAGCTCGGCACATTGGCCTCGATAAACGCCAGGTTTATCAACGACGGTCCAGGCTTCGTTAATAAAGCCGGGAATTGCATCTTTTTTCACGGCAAAGTCCGGTATCCACCAAGAGTGGATGACATCATTAGAGGTGGTCAAAAAGCGGATTTTTTTACCTATAGGGATAACAACGGGATTGTCTACTTCCAGTAAGTAGTTCTCCGATTTCTCTGCTTGATTATTGATTTGATCCAGCGGGGTCGTCAGACTGCTGAAAAAATCGATCTCTTCGTTCAGATATTGATAGCGCCATTTCCATTGGTAGCCTGTTACCTGAATATCAATATCGGACTCAGAACTGTCATACATCTGACGGAGAGTAGCCGTAGCGGGTACGGCCATGCCTACAAGAATCAGTAGAGGAATAACGGTCCAGATAATCTCTACCGTCGTACTTTCATGAAATGTAGCGGGTTTAACGCCCTTTGATTTTCGGTGATGAATAATTGACCAAAACATCACGCCAAATACAACGAGGGCGATGACCACACAAATCCAAAAGATTGTCATGTGTAGTGAATAAACCGCCGAGCTAATTTTGGTGACTCCTTCTGGCATATTCAGCTCCCAAGCGCCATTGGCTATGGGGGCAGTGAACATCAAGGGGATAAACCAAAATATTGACTGTAGCGTTTGTCGTTTTTGTTGAACGAGCCACAATAAACCGGATTTATCCGGTGTATTGCCTCTATTCCTTATGTTATCCATAGGCCCACCTGCTCTATCGGCTGGCTGATACAGTGTCATGCTGTAAGCCCATCACAGGTCTATTGGGACTCAGGTTTTAATTATGGAGTCCAAGGAGGGCCGCAGCGAAGAAACCAAGTTCAGTTGTTGAAATAACTCGATTTAGCTTGAGTATAGACGGGGTTTTTCAAGCAACAAGAAAAGAAAAAAAGGTGTTTTTTTGCTATGAATAGACTAAATAAGTTTTAAGGGAGGGGTATACGGGCATGATCTATTAGGCGGTAATTCTTTGTTTTTATAGTACTTTTATGGTGTTGTTGTGATCAAAGAAATAACTTTAACTGGTTAGCCAACGGACGAGTAATATTAGCAAAAGAACAAATAACAAGGTCATAACAATGCCTACAAGAATAAAAGGCCAAGGAGAATTTGAACTGAAATCCTCTCGGTACTTATCTTCTTTTTGCACGCCAATAAAAGCGGCTAATACACTTTGAATTAGAGATAAAAGACGTTTCATATCGTCAAATCCTCAAAAGAAAATAGAATCATACGGATACTTATTTTATGAATGCCTTTTAGCGATCTGTCTCTGAGTAACCATGAAAAACATACCGATTTATTTATAGGGAAGATTGTTTTTTAGTGTTTAAGGTTTTCTAGCTATTTTCTACTCTATGATCAAAAATATAGGCAAATGTCATAAATATCCTGTCATCTGGATTAGCGTATCGTGATAAAACAAGCGCAATTAGAACAACATATAGCACAAATCATAACGCGACTAAATAATGTTGCTTGGATATCAACTTTGTATCATCGGCTGCAATTGAATTTTATAAAGGTCTGGATATGGATTCTTATGATAATGCTAAATATCCAAACAAAAACGTCTATACCAAGCGTTATCATATTCTCTGACGACAAGCCAAGGAGAGTTGGCGTAACTTTCTTTGGATTTTTCATCGTTGGGTTAAGTTTAGTTTCTAGGCCCGCATTTGCAGAGGATGGCCTACAGCAGATTGTGGGGAGTTTGGATTTTTGGCGCTTTGCTGCGATCTCTTTGGGCTTAGTGCAGTTTATCGTCATAGTGGCGCTAGCAGCATTTGCTTCTAAAAAACTTAGGCAAGCTAAAAAAGCCAAGGCTTTGCATTCGGGGTTAGCAGAAAAAACAGAGCAGTTGAGTCAGGAACATCAGCTATTACGTTCTCTCATGGATAACTTGCCACATCTCATCAGCTTTAAAAATAAAACCGGAGAGTACATCGAGTTTAATAGTGCCTTTGAAGCATTTTCCGGTAAAACCCGTCAGCAAATTTTACAGCACACAGAGTATGAATTGTTTCAAAGTGTTGAAGCGGCCGGGATTCGTGAACAGGATAAGCTCGTAATATCCACCGGTCGATCCCAACATGCTTCTCGTTGGTTACATGATTCAACAGGAACATTGCGCTTGATGCAGATTGCTAAGATTCCTCTAAGAGCTCAAAAGGGGAAACGCACTGGAATCTTAAGTATCAGTCAGGATATTACGACCCAACACCAACAAGAGACTATCTATAAGTATCGTAATAATATTTTGGAGATGATGGCTCAAGGGGCGCCTTTACAAGAGGTGCTAAATAGTTTGATTAGTTTTACGGAAGAAACCTTTCCTGATCTGCTTTGTTCCGTGCTGTTATTGGATAAAACCGGTAAGCATTTATATGCTGGAGCGGCTCCAAGCCTACCGGATTTTTATAATCAAGCCATTGATGGTATCGAGATCGGTCATGAGGTGGGTTCCTGTGGTACCGCGGCGTTTACCGGCCGTCCTATTATCGTGAGTGATATTAGTACACACCCCTACTGGGCAGAGTATAAAGAGTTGGCATTAAGAGCGGGTTTAAAAGCCTGTTGGTCTCTACCCATAAAAAACCGCCGTCGAGAGGTATTAGGCACCTTTGCTTTATACCATCGAGAGATAGCAGACCCTAGTACGGCACAATTAGAGTTGATGCATGCTAACGTTCAATTGGCCTCCATTGCCATTGATGCAGATCGTATGGATCAGCAGTTGCGTAAGCTTTCCCAGGCCGTGGAATACTCTGCCAGCTTTGTCATCATCACCGATGCGGAGCTAACTCTGGAGTATGTTAATTCTAGTGTCGAAGTTGGAACGGGTTATGGTGCCGATGAGCTATTAGGACGCAAAGCAGGTTTTCTCTCATGCGAAACAGAAGATGCAGAAGTTATACGAGACATTTGGAGCACAGTACTCACCGGTGAAATGTGGCGTGGAGAGCGCATGCTACAAAAGAAAAATGGCGACCGTTTTTGGGTTATGAGCTCCACGGCCCCGATTAAAAATCAGGATGGGGAGGTGACGCATCTCGTCAGTGTGAGTGAAGATATTACTCAGCTGAAAAAGGATCAGGAACGAATGGAGCTGCTGGCCTTTTATGACCCGCTGACCGGCTTGGCCAATCGGCGTTTATTTAAGGATCGTTTAGATCAGGCATTGAAAAAAGTACGGCGTCAGAAAAATCATATGGCTCTTCTTTATCTAGACCTAGACCGTTTTAAAGAGATTAATGATGATTATGGCCATGATGCCGGCGATGTCTTACTTATTGAAATTGCTAATCGACTGCGTCATGCGGTTCGGGATAGTGATGTGATCTCTCGTATTGGGGGCGATGAATTTAACCTAATACTCCATGATTTAGGCTGTGAGCAAGATGCGATATCTGTGGCTGAGAAAGTATTGGAATCGGTGAATCAGCCCATTGATATTGGTGTTAAAGAGGTGACGATCTCTGCCAGTATCGGTATTACCCTGGCACCTGACGATGGTGTAGATGCCAAAGAGCTGATTAAAAATGCCGACGTGGCCATGTATCAGGGCAAACAGCTAGGGCGTAATCGTTGTCAGCGTTATGCTACCCCTGTACAAAACTGATGCATGCCTATTATCACTTTCCTGTCTATTATCATTCATCTAAGTTGGAGGAGAGTTTGAGCTGATAATAATCAACTCCTTCTCGCCTGCATTACGAAAACGATGAGGTTGGTCACTATTGAAATAATAGGAGTCCCCCTCTTTTAGGGTGTATACCTCAAACCCTACGGTTAGCTCTAACTCTCCTTCTATAACAAGACCGCCTTCCTCTCCATCGTGTCGCAATAGTTCTTCGCCGGTGTCGGCACCGGGAGGATATGTTTCTCGATAAATATCCATCACCCGGCCCTTATGATTGGCTCCGATGAGCTCTAACTTAACACCACGGGTACCAACGTCGGGTAATTCTCCTGCTCGATAAACGGGATCTTGTCTGTCTTCAAGATTTAAAGTGAAGAAGTCTGCAATGGAGATGGGAATTCCAGAGAGCACCTTTTTTAAAGAGCTAATGGACGGGCTTACTTCATTTTTTTCAATCATAGAGATGGTGCTATTTGTGACGCCTGAGCGTTTGGCCAGCTCTCTCTGTGATAACCCCCTAATTTTTCGGAGCTGTTTTAACAGTTCGCCTACATCCATCCTTCTATCCTCAGTTTGCTATGACTGAAAAGCGTTGATTCTATTTTGACGGTTTGAGAGTTTCTTACTGTTCGAAACAACGCAATTCATAATATTACTATCTTTGTTTATTATTTTTTACACTTCTCTTAAGGCCTTTGCAAATAATCGCTGAGTTATACCAGGCTATAAAGTAATATGATTACTAATATTTGTTTTGCTAAATTAACATATCTGTTTTTTGATATGTCAATATAAGCGGCACTGAATTGGTGCATTTTATCCTTGTTATAACGGTAAAGTAAAAGTTTTTAGCTAACATTGTGAAAGTTAAGGAAAAATAAAACAGGTTACTTTTATCATTTAAAAAAGACTTGCAGAGAGTAGGGTAAATGTAAGAAATTATGAACATGTTAAGAGTCTTAAGTGTTTTAATATCTATAAGTGTAAATTATAAAGAACACTTATCCTCAGGAGGTCTAGGTGTCAGCAGTCAAACCTATCGTTCGCTTTGAAAATGTCCAGAAAAGTTATGACGGTGAAACCAATATCGTTAAAAACCTGAACCTAGATATTGAGCCCGGAGAATTTTTAACCCTTTTAGGGCCTTCCGGCTCTGGGAAAAGTACCTGCTTAATGATGTTGGCGGGTTTTGAATCTCCTACACACGGTACTATTTATCTGGATGGACAGGCGCTTAATAGGATTCCTCCCTATAAGCGGGACATCGGCGTGGTGTTTCAAAATTATGCGCTGTTTCCCCATATGAGCATTGCAGAAAACATAGGCTTTCCTTTATCTGTTAGAAAACTCAGCCGTAGCGATATAGACGATAAGGTACGTAAAGCGCTGGATATGGTGCAGTTGGGGCATTTAGCGGATCGTAAACCTTCACAGCTATCCGGTGGCCAGCAACAGCGAATCGCTTTAGCTCGGTCTTTGGTGTTTGAACCTCGTCTGGTTTTATTGGATGAACCCTTGGGTGCTTTGGATAAAAATCTAAGAGAACAGATGCAGTTGGAACTAAAACACCTGCATGAAAACCTGGGTATCACCATGGTCTTTGTCACCCACGACCAAACCGAAGCTTTAACAATGTCGGATCGTATTGCCGTTTTTAATGACGGAATTATTCAGCAGATAGATTCTCCCACAGAATTGTATGAGCGTCCTGCCAATGAGTTTGTCGCCACCTTTATCGGTGAAACCAATGTGATGCGTGGCACGGTGGAGACGCTTACAGCGGAGGTCTGCCATTTACGCTTAGCCAATGGTGAAGTGGTGCAGGCTCAAGCCGGTAATGGATTGAATATTGGCGATACCGCATGTTTATCCGTTCGCCCTGAGAGGATCGCTTTTTCCGACGTGGTACATACGGATAGTAATCGAGTATCCGGCCATCTGGAGGAGTTTATCTATCACGGAGATCATATTCAGGTGCGCCTGAATATGACAGGAGAGCATGAGTTTATGGTGAAGGTTCCTGCTAGCCAATGGCAAGGCAGCTTCACGCCGGGTAAAGCCACTGAATTAAGCTTTAAGCCAGAGGATTGCCGAGCAGTACCCGTTACCGCGTCTGATTGTGCTTAAGCATTCGATAGCATCAATAAAATGATCAACGACGATAAGCATTGAATAACAATAATGAAGAACAACAAAAATCGAGCAAAACCAACCGGAAGGATCTATTCACCATGAATTACCGCACTCTTTTTGCCACGGCTTTAGCTGCTGGTACCGCGTTAACCATTCAAACTGCGCAAGCTCGTCCTCTGACTATTGTGGGCTGGGGCGGTGCTGCTCAAGAGGTGCAAAATAAAGTTTATTTTGCACCTTATGAAAAATCGGCAGCCACTAAGTTAAGTCAGGACAGTTATTCCGGTGGTTTAGCGAAAGTGAAAGCCATGGTTGACAGTAAAACAGTGACTTGGGATGTCATCACGGTTGAAGATCCTGAACTATTGCGAGGCTGTGAAACGGGCTTGTTTGAACCGGTAGACTGGAAGGTTGTTGGTCAGCAAAGTGAGTTTATCGAGGGGGCTACCAGTGAATGTGGTGTGGGCAGTTATGTCTGGTCTACAGTGATTGCCTATAATCAGGATACTTTAACGAATGGCCCTAAAAACTGGTCTGATTTTTGGAATGTGCCAAAATTCCCCGGCAAGCGTGGCATGCGCAAGGGCGTAAAGAGTAACCTAGAATTTGCCTTAATGGCCGATGGTGTAGCCCCAGAGGATGTCTACGAGTTATTGGAAACTCAAGCGGGTGTAGATCGCGCTTTTAAAAAATTGGATGAACTAAAACCACATATCCAATGGTGGGAAGCGGGTGCTCAACCGCCAGAATGGCTGGCCTCTGGTGATGTGACCATGACCACAGCGTATAACGGTCGTATTACAGCAGCCAATAAAGAAGGTAAGAATTTCAGGGTTGAATGGACCGGTCAGGTGTTTTCCGTGGATTCCTTTGCGGTGATCAAGGGGTCACCTAATAAAAATCAAGCCATGAAGTTTATCGGTTTTGCGAGTCAGCCAGAAAACCAGAAAAATTATCCTCTGGAAATTCCTTATGGCCCAACTCACAAAAATGCCGTTAAACAAATACCTGCGGATGTGGCCAAAGACTTGCCAACACATCCTAATAATCTGAAGGCAGCCCTTCGGGAAGACACTCTATTCTGGTTGGATTATCAGGATGAGCTAACGCAACGCTTTAATGCTTGGGTTGCTCGTTAATATAGGCTTTTAATGTCCTGCTACTAGAGCTTGTGTCGAGCTGTTTTATCCGTTTAAAGAACCCTCAAGGGGAGGTGTAACACACCTTCCTTATTTTCCCTATCTTCGGAGTTAGGATGGAATTAGCTGTTAATCAAAAGACCAAAGATACTCAGGATGAGAGTCGGGAACTCAAGGCGCGTTTGAAGCGCTCTCAAAGACAGCAAAAGTTTAAGGCGTTGCTTTTAGTTGCGCCGCTATTTTTGTTCACCCTGGTTGTTTTTGTTACGCCAATTGCTCTGATGCTGTTTAAAAGTATCGAGAGTCCTGAGGTGCAAACGGCTTTTCCAAAAACGGGACAGGCTTTGATGGAATGGCAGGATGAGACCGTTCAGCCTTCCGTGGACATCTACGCCCTAATGGTGCAGGAGATTCGCCATTCTTGGCAGGAAAAAACACTGTCTCAAGCGGCACAACGTATCAATTATGAGAGTCCGGGTTATCGAAGCTTGTTAACCCGGACGGCAAGACGATTAAAACGAGCGGAAGCGCCTAAGACCGCCGCTGCGGCTAAGGCTTTATTGATTAAAACCAATAAGCGCTGGGCAGACCCGGTGACATGGCAGGTTTTAAAGTCAACGGTGCCGGAATATACCGGCTATTACCTGTTAAGCAGTTTGGATCTAAAGCAGCAGGCTGATGGTGGTATTGTTGTCGCACCAGAAAATGAAGCGATCTATATTAATATCTTCCTGCGCACCTTATGGATCGCTTTTGTTGTGACTGTGATCTGTTTGTTTATGGGCTTTCCTTTGGCGCACCTGTTAGCCAATGCACCGCCTAAATACGCAAACCTGTTAATGATAGGTGTCTTGCTGCCCTTTTGGAGCTCCCTACTGGTACGCACCAGTGCCTGGGTGGTATTGCTGCAGAAGAACGGTTTAGTGAATGGTTTGCTAGAGGGCGTTGGGGTCATTGATGAACCCTTGGTGCTGCTGTTTAACCGGCCCGGTGTCTATATCGGTCTCGTTCATATCCTCTTGCCCTTTATGGTGTTGTCATTATATAGCGTGATGAAGTCGATTCCCGGTCAATATATGCGTGCGGCATTAAGTCTAGGGGCTCATCCTGTGGTGGCCTTTATTCGGATCTACCTGCCACAAACGTTACCCGGTGTCGCCGCAGGCTTTTTACTCTGCTTTATTATGGCTATCGGTTATTACATTACCCCAGCCTTGATCGGCTCTCCTCAGGATCAGATGATCAGTTACTTTATCGCCTACTACACCAATCAGGTGATTAACTGGGGTATGGCTTCGGCTTTAGGAGCGATCTTACTACTGGCCAGTACCTTGTTATTTGTTTTGTATGCCCGCCTGAGTAGTCGTAATCAGGTCAAGATGGGTTAATTGGACGCTAAGGAGTTCTTTTATATGGCGTTTCAGCCTTATCATAAAACCAGTCATAAACTGGGTTATTACAGTTATCTGGCCTTGAGTTTGTCGGTTCTGCTGTTCTTGGTATTGCCCCTGATTGTGGTAATTCCTTTGTCATTCAGCTCGGATAGCTTTTTGAGTTATCCCGTTCCGGGCTGGTCTTGGCGTTGGTATGAAGAGGTGTTGACCAGCGAGCTGTGGCTCAATGCCTTAAAAAATAGTTTGTTAATCGGTCTTTGTGCCACCTTATTGGCGACAATTTTGGGAACCTTAGCGGCTATCGGTCTGAACTACGCGGACTTTCGTGGTAAAAATCTGATGATGAGCCTGATGATCTCGCCTATGGTGGTGCCTTTGGTGATCTCGGCTCTGGGTCTGTATTTCTTTTTTGCCGAGGTGGGTTTAAATGCCAGTTTTATAGGCTTGGTACTGGCCCACGCTATTTTAGGGGCACCCTTTGTTTTGATTACGGTGAATGCCACACTGCAAGGTTTTGATCGTAATCTGATTCGTGCAGCCAGTAGTTTGGGCGCTAATCCTTGGGTCAGTTTTTGGCAGGTGATTCTGCCGCTGATTTTACCGGGTGTGGTATCCGGTGGTTTGTTTGCCTTTGCCACCTCTTTTGATGAGGTTGTGGTGGCGCTGTTTGTGGCAGGGCCAGAGCAACGCACCTTACCAAGGCAGATGTTTGACGGTATTCGGGAAAATATCACACCAGCAATCCTTGCCGTATCAACGCTTTTAACGTTATTTGCTCTAGGGCTGTTGAGCGTACTGGAATGGCTGAGGCGACGTAATGAACATATGCAAAGCCAGTAATCTAGAACAAGTGACTGTATCGTTCTCTGATTGCCTTGTGTATCAATATTAGTTATGAAAACTATACACACCATATATTGTACTTATTGGGTTGGCCTCGTTAACGTCCCTTAGAGACGCTCGACTATATTAAATAGAAAAATAACATTGAACAAATTATCGAGGTGAGAGATGAGCCAGCGCGCCGCATTCAATTGGGAAGACCCTTTTAATCTTGACCAACAGTTAACTGAAGAAGAGCGCATGGTGCGCGATATGGCCCGTGATTATTGCCAAGATCGCTTGCAGCCCCGTGTTCTGGAAGCCAATCGTAACGAAATCTTCCATCGTGAAATTATGAATGAGATGGGAGATATGGGGCTACTCGGTAGCACTCTACCGGAAGAATACGGTTGCGCCGGTGTTAACCATGTCAGTTATGGCTTGGCGGCTCGTGAAGTGGAGCGTGTGGATAGCGGTTATCGTTCCGCTATGAGCGTGCAATCCTCCCTCGTGATGCATCCTATTCATGCTTATGGTTCTGAAGAGCAGCGTCAGAAATATCTGCCAAAGCTGGCGACTGGCGAATGGGTGGGTTGTTTTGGTCTGACAGAACCTGATGTGGGCTCTGATCCCGGCGGTATGAAAACCCGTGCCGAACGTGTGGATGGTGGCTTTAAGGTAACCGGTGCGAAGATGTGGATTACAAACTCACCTATCGCAGACGTCATGGTGGTTTGGGCTAAATTAGACGGTGAAATCCATGGCTTTATTCTTGAGCGTGGTATGGAAGGTCTGAGCACACCTAAGATTGAAGGTAAGTTCTCTTTACGTGCCTCTATCACAGGTGAAATTGTGATGGATAACGTCTTTGTACCGGAAGAAAATCTACTGCCAAATGTGAAAGGTCTAAAAGGCCCATTTGGTTGTTTGAACAAAGCCCGTTTTGGTATTGCTTGGGGTGCTCTGGGTGCCGCAGAATTTTGCTGGCATGCGGCCCGTCAGTATTCTCTGGATCGTATTCAGTTTAACCGTCCTCTGGCAGCGACTCAGCTGGTGCAGAAGAAATTAGCCGATATGCAAACAGAGATTACGCTAGGTCTACAGGGTTGCCTGCAAGCGGGTCGTCTGATGGATGAAGGCCAGTGCCCTGTTGAGTTGATCTCTCTGATTAAGCGTAACTCCTGTGGTAAATCTCTGGATATTGCGCGTGTCGCCCGTGATATGCACGGTGGTAATGGCATTTCTGATGAGTTCCATGTGATTCGTCATGCCATGAATCTAGAAGCAGTGAATACCTATGAAGGTACTCATGATATTCATGCGCTGATTCTGGGTCGTGCTCAGACCGGTATCCAAGCCTTTGGTTAAGTAAGACTTTTTAGACGTTTTCTTTTTTGAAACTCTTTCTTTTAAAGTCTTAGGAGGTATGTATGGGGGCTTTATCCCATATTCGAGTCTTGGATATGAGCCGCATTCTGGCAGGGCCTTGGGCTGGTCAGATGCTGGCTGATCTGGGTGCGGATGTCATTAAAATAGAACGTCCTGAGCGTGGGGATGATACCCGTAGTTGGGGCCCGCCCTGGATGGATACGACGCGTGGGGAACGAGGTGAGGCAGCCTATTATCTGTGTGCTAATCGTAATAAACGTTCTTTAGCGCTGGATATTACCAGTCCACAGGGCCAAGCCGTGATCCGTAGTTTAGCGGCAGAATGCGATATTGTGCTGGAAAACTATAAGGTGGGCGGTCTAAAAAAATATGGCCTTGATTATGACAGCTTAAAAGCCGTTAACCCTAAGCTGATCTACTGTTCGATTACGGGGTTTGGTCAAACCGGCCCTTATGCTAAACGAGCAGGTTATGACTTTCTGATTCAGGCCATGAGCGGCCTGATGAGTATTACCGGTGAAAAAGATGGTCAACCCGGTGCAGGGCCACAAAAAGTAGGTGTGGCACTGACGGATATCTTAACGGGTATGTATGCTTCTACGGGTGTTTTAGCGGCACTAGCGTCAAGAGAGCGTACTGGTGAAGGCCAATATATTGATGTGGCTTTAATGGATGTGCAGGTGGCTTGTTTGGCTAATCAGTCCATGAACTATTTAGTATCCGGTAATTCACCGACTCGATTAGGCAATGCTCACCCGAATATTGTGCCTTACCAGAGTTTTGCCACCTCTGATGGCTATATGATTCTAGCCGTGGGTAATGATGACCAGTTCCGTAAATTCTGTTTAGAAGCGGGAGTGGCTTATCTAGCGGATGATGAACGTTATTTAACCAATGCCTTGCGAGTGGCTAATCGTGAAACGCTGAGCGCGACATTGGCTGAGGTTATCGTAACCAGATCGACCACAGACTGGATCACATCATTAGAAGCCGTATCTGTGCCTTGTGGGCCGATTAATACCATTGGTGAAGCGCTGTCTGATCCTCAGATTCAGGCTAGGAATATGCGGTTGGATATTCCCCATCCTCATGCAGAGGAAGGTTCTATGCCAGCTGTCGCTAACCCGTTAAAACTATCAGGCACGCCTATTCAATATGACACACCTGCCCCTTTACTCGGCGAGCATACTCGTAGTGTCTTGGAAGAAGCTGGCTTAACAGATGAACAGATCCAGACCTTATATCAGCAAGGGATTATCTCTGATTAGATAGGCTCAGGTTAGATAAGCTCAGGTTAGATAGGCTCGGATTAGATAATCTTAGGTTAGATCGATTCGGGTTAGACAAGCTTGGATCAGAACTCACTTTTTATCTTCAACGGTTAGAAAAAGCAGCTCTTTTTTGTCGAAATAGAGAGTTGCAGGAATGATGCAGAGGATCACTGCTGTTTTGATCAATCGCTTTTTCGGTTGTTCCGAGAAACAGTGTGTTTCTTTGTTTTATCTATCGCTAGGCTAACCGTATATTTTGCCTGCCCCGTGCAGGCTTTTTTTCGTCTGGTGTTTGTCTTTTATACCAATCCCGATAATTCCTTATAGGTGAAAAATAAGGGAAAACCGGATTACTCTGAATGTCTTAGGAGGTTGTTGTCACGAACAACTCATCGGGAATGGTATTACTTATCCGCCTCGGTTCTGGGCTATAAAACCAAAGTACACACTAAAAATCTCGCACCGATGAGGCTTTGGGTTTATCTTATTGGCCTCCAATTATTTGCCGGTTAAAATAGACTGTATATCAATTGGTTATTTTATCGTCGATATTAGATCGATATGTAGCTAAGCAACGTTGCTTTATCTGTAACAGGCGTATGCTATAGCGCTTATCTTGTGTGTGATCGCCTTTTAACGCGGAATGTAAAGAAATGAGTAGAGCAGAAATAACCTATGCTGAGGTTGCCACCGTCGCAGATTTACTTGTTTCTGAAAGCGAAACCCCGACGGCAAAAAGTATTAATAAAAAATTAGGTAATAGCAGTTGTCTCGGTACGATTCAGAAACATCTGATTACCTGGCGTGAAGCTTGCCAGTCCACGGCGCCGACTCGAATTGTAGAAGTGTCTCCTGATCTGAAAGCGGTTTGGATACGAGAGCTTGAAAAACAGATTACTCTGACTAAATCTGAGTCTGATGACAATATTGAACTGCTATCCAACGAAGTAAACGCTATGGCCACGGAAGTGGAGCGGGTGGATGCGGAACGGGCGGATATCAGCCAGAAAAATGAAGAGCTAGAAGCGCTGACCTCAGACCTAAAAGAGCAACTGAGTGCAAAAGCAGCAGAAAACACTACCTTAGTAGAGTCTTTGGAGTTGGAGAAAAAGACCGCTGAAAATGGTCGTATTGCTCTCGTCAAAGAGCAGCTGAAGCTGGATGGCTCCAAAGAGCAGCTGGATATTATGCGTGGCCAGTTACTGGAAGCTGAGCGTGAAGTGACCGATGCAGGCAATGCTAAAAGTGATGCTAAAAGAAAGAATTTCGAAACGGAGAAATTACTGGCCGTTGAAGAAAGCAAAGTTGAAGGTCTTAACGAACAGAATCGTTTAAAAGCAGATCAAATTCAACGTTTGGAGCTAGAAAAAGAGGGGCTGAAGCAGCAACTCTCTGCAGCAACAAAAGAATTGAAAGAAGCATTACAAGGTCAGAAAAATGCTGAGATTCAAGCCGCTGCCGGTGAAGGTCGAGTGAAGCACTTAAATGATGTTCAGGAAGAACTAATGTTGGCGAAAGGAGAAGTTAAGGAACTGAAAAAAGATAACCAAAAACTACGTGAAATGCTTAACAGCAGTTATCTTTCTAATTCTTGATGGACATTTTCTGAGATAAATCGTTTGTAAGTGTCTTTTGATCCTACCTGTCATCCCTACATTTTTGTGGGGATGCTTGTTTCAGGTCTGCTTCAGCTTTTAGGTGTAGAGTCAGTGTCTACCAGTGGGGAATCATCATCGTGCATGATCCGTCGCTATAATGCGGGTATGCTTAACTTTTGTTCTGCAACTATGCTTTGTTCATTGAATATACGTAAGGTTATTTGATAATGATCTCCTTCCTGCTGGCTGAGTTGTAGTAGAGACAGTGATTTTTTCTCGCCGCAGCAAAGTGTAATACGCCCTTGTTGGCGGCTATTAATTTTTCCTGATGGCCCTGTCTTTTCAAGGATCAGTGCATATCCATACTCCTTGATACTCTTGGTTTGAGCCAATATTGTTGGTTGGATCACGATGCGGTTAGATTCAGATGACGGCTCAATTCTAGCCTCAAGTATCGCAGTCAGTGTTTCTGTTTTTTCAGGCTCATTCTGGGCTACCGCTATCTGGCTATTGAGGGTTAATAATCCGCTCATCAGTACAATTATGGATAGATAGTGCATTCTGACTCCCAAAAAAGGCCTGCCATTACTTCAGCAGGCCTTGTTCAATTCAAACCGTTTAAATGAACTAGTACTTCTCTCCTTGAAGGACGTATAGGGTATTCGAGTCTCCTGTAACATTAACTGTAGCAGTGTGGTTTGTACCATATTGCCCTACAGCTGCAGTATTGCCAGTACCTGCAACGTTGAAGCTTAGAGTATGTTCAGAACCTACTTGATCTACACCAAGATCATGGCCATACCCTGATGAGTGCATAGAAAGATTATTATAATCACCGTCTTGAGTCATATGTGAGAAGGTATCATCAGAAGAGGAGCTGATATCGGCGAAGTTACCATCACCGTGCTGTATACCCCCTAGTTCTATATTTGAGCTTACGCTGGAATGCATCTCGTTATTGTCACCTTGCTGACTCATGATCAAATCGCCATTATTAGATACGGTTCCTACTGCAATATTACCGTTACCAATCTGCCTGAATGATCCACGGGCCTCACTATCCGTTTGAGTAACTTCCAGAGCATTGTTGTCGCCCTCCTGTTGCACTGACATACCGCCGTTATCACCGCTCTGATTCAAAATAAGAGCATTGAGTTCACCTGATTGTTGAATGCTCAGGGTGTGATCATTACCGGTCTGAGTCAGCTCTATGGAGCTGTCGGTACCTGACTGGGTGCTGGTTATGCTGTTGGTCTCACCGTCCTGAGTGATTGCCAAAGAGTTATTGGCGCTCTCTGCTGTTTGTGTGATATCGATGTTACTGCTACCAGTACCTTGAGTAACTTCGATATTATTGCTGCTACCGTCTTGATTTGCGGTAAGCGTATTGCCTGCATAAGAGGTGCTAGTAGCCGTTAATGCCAGTGTAATGGCCGCGGTTAATAGGGTTTTTTTCATGTTTCTTCCTTAAATCTATGATCAAGTTTAGTGGATACGTGAGCAAGGACAGCGTCAGTTACTCTGCCGCATACAGGTTAATCCGTTTAGGTTAATTTATTCGCCTTGAACAACCATTATGGAATTCGACTCACCCGCAGCATAAATAGTCGCAGATTGATTTGAGGCCTCTTGAAGTATATCTACCTTATTTCCTAAACCTGCAACGTTGATATCTATAGAGTTATCAGAGCCTATATGCTCCGCAAGAATGGAGAGCCCACTGCCTGATGATTGAATATAGGCGCTATTATTATCACCATCTTGAGTTAGCAGTACTTCTGTAAAGTCGTCTGAATCAGAAGAGACGCTGATATCGGCAAAGTTACCATCACCGACCTGTTGGCTCCCTAACTCAATATTCGAGCTATTTGAGTTAACGAGTACCTCGTTACCATCACCACTCTGACCGAAACCTATGTAGCTATCAGATCCAGAGTTTAGGATACTCCCTGTTGCAGTATTACCGCTGCCACTCTGAGAGAATGATCCGTAGCTCTCACTGCCTGCTTGAGTGATATCCAGAGAGTTGCTGTCACCTTCTTGATTCACGACCATAATGTTGTCATTACCGGTCTGAGTAAGTACTACTGAGCTGTCGGTACCTGACTGGGTGCTGGTTATGCTGTTCGTCTCCCCGTCTTGGGCGATGACCAAAGAGCTATTGGCGCTCTCAGCTGTTTGTGTGATATCGATGTTACTGCTACCAGTGCCTTGAGTAACTTCGATATTATTGCTGCTACCGTCTTGATTGGCGTTTAGCGTATTGCCTGCATAAGAGGTGCTAGTAGCCGTTAATGCCAGTGTAATGGCCGCGGTTAATAGGGTTTTTTTCATGTTTCTTCCTTAAATCTATGATCAGGTCTATTTGATGGGGTTGAGTAAAGTAAGTATCAGTTGCTTTGCCATACCGTGGCGGTTTGGCCATTGCCGCTTTGCTGGATAACGACCCTATGACCTGTGCCATTCTGATGGATATCAACCTGGTTGTTGTAACCGTCCTGGCTTACATCCGCTTGATTGCCATAGCCGTCCTGGCTGATAAAAGCTTGGTTTCCACTGCCGCTTTGCATTAGTACCAGAAGGTTGTCCATGCCCTGCTGAGTTAACTGTGCTTGATTGTATGTACCGTCCTGTATCAACTCCATCAGGTTGTCAGTGCCTTCTTGATACAGCTGGGCTTCATTTTCAAAACCGCTTTGTACGGCGGACATTCGATGGCCAGTACCTAACTGATTAATGGTCAGCTGCAGGCTATCACCGTGTTGCTCAATCTCAGAATGAAGGCGGTCACCTTGTTGCATGATTTCTATACCGGAAAGGTCAGCATTTTGTTCGATATAGATATCATTGTGCTCGCCTTGCTGGAGCACCTCTATTCGACTGTGAGAGCCATTTTGGGATAAGGCTAATATATTCCCTGCATCGAGATCTGAGATGGGGGAAATATCTTCAGCCAGCAGAGTATTTGAAAATAATAGTGAGCAGAAAAATAGCGCCTGCACAAGGTATCCTAAGCGCTTTTGTATGCTGTACCGATTAACCATCAGTATCTTCCTGAAGAGATGTGTCGCGGCCAAATTAATCGTACTTAAAGAGTTATTTTGTTTGATATTGGACGAGATCTGTATCGGGTGATCTTCTGAATATTCCCATGAAAATAATGGTTGTCTGGTACTTTAGTGCCAGAAAAAATAAACTTGGGAAGCCATAGATCTATTGGTGGAAAAATGGATTGTATGAAACAAGGCCTGCTGTTGAGTGAGCCAGGCCTTGTTTGATTCAAACCGCTTCAATGAACGACTACATTGTTCCTTGAAGAACGGATAGGGTATTAGAGTCTCCAGCTACGTTGATCGTTGCAGTGTGGTTATCACCATATTGCCCTACATTTGCCGTATTGCCAGATCCTGCAATGTTGAAGTTTAAAGTATTTTCAGAGCCTACTTGATTGGCCTCAAGGTTGTGCCCATCCCCTGATGAGTGCATAGAGAGGTTATTATAATCCCCCTCTTGAATCATATGTGAGAAGGTATCATCAGCAGAAGAGCTGATATCGGCAAAGTTGCCATTACCGATCTGTTGGCCTCTTAGTTCTGTATTTAGGCCACTGGAGCTGGCGTGAATCTCGTTATCGTCTCCCGTTTGCTCCGTGATCAGAACGCCATTAGACACGGCCGTTGCTGTAGTATTACCACTACCCATCTGTTCGAATGATTGGCTAACCCCATTATCCGTTTGAGTGATTTCCAAGGAGTTGTTATCACCTCCTTGTGTCACTGATAAATCACTATCATCGCCGCTCTGATTTAAAACAAGAGAGTTGTTTTCACCGGCCTGTTCTACCGATAAATTACTGGTGTCACCGCTTTGATTCAAAACAAGAGTGTTGAGCTCACCGGATTGCTGAACACTCAGGGTGTTGTCATTGCCGGTCTGGGTTATATCTACTGAGCTATCAAGTCCAGACTGGGTGCTGGTTATGCTGTTAGTCTCTCCATCTTGGGCGATGACCAAAGCGTTATTGGCACTCTCTGCTGTTTGTGTGATATCGATGTTGCTGCTGTCAGCCCCTTGAGTAACCTCGATGTTATTGCTGCTACCGTCTTGATTGGCGTTTAGCGTATTGGCATAGGAAGAGCTAGCAGCCGTTAGTGCCAATGTAATGGCAGCGGTTAAGAGGGTCTTTTTCATGGTTTGTCCTTAAATCTATGATCAGGTTTATTTGATGTACTATGTAGCGAATTCTATTTTTGGTTTCAGCAAATAGCCTATTTTGAGATAAGAGAGCTCCCATGAATAGTACCTGCACGAGGTGCATCAATCGCCTGGATGAAGGGTATTGACTGACTCTCATGACTTTTCTGAAAAGATTTATTGAAGCCAAACGGATCGTACTTAAATAGTTAATTCTGTTTTATGCAGGAGGATATCGCTATCGGGTGATCTTCTTAATATCCCTATGGAAGCAATAAAAATTTGGTACTTTAGTGCCAGAAAAAATAAACATAGGATGGAACGCAGACCATTTGGTAGAAAATGGATGGTATGAAAAAGGCCTGCAATTAAATCAGCTGGCCCTCTTTAATACTCTCAGCCTAGATGAATTAATTTCCTTGAGTAACGGTTAGAGAATTAGACTCGCCACCTACTGTGATATACGCCGCTTGATTCATACCATGTTGGGCAAGGTATACAGTATTATTCGTACCATAAACCTCGACTTCAGTACCCAAATGAGACCCCTCTTGTTGAACCTCTACATTATTATCACTGCCACTGGTGGATACGAGGTAATAAAGATCAGATCCGTTTTGGGTCAAGATAATTTCTGAATTGCTAGCGTCGAACCCTACTTCTGACTGGTTGTTATCACCAGATTGCTTAATCGTCAGGTTTGTACTATCCCCTTCTAAGGTGTCGAAATATACACTGTTACCCATACCGACTTGTGTTATGTCTATACTGCTCGCTGTCTGACTTTGAGCTATAGGATAATCTCCTCCAACCACATTCTCACTACCGGTCTGGCTCAGCGATATATTATTTTCAGCGCCCCCTTGAATCATTGTTATAACGTTACTATCCCCGTCCTGATACGCCGTAAGGGTGTTGTCATTACCGGCCTGCGTTATATTCAGTGAACTGTCGAGTCCTGACTGAGAGGTGGTTATGCTGTTAGTCTCTCCATCTTGGGCGATGACCAAAGCGTTATTGGCACTCTCTGCTGTTTGTGTGATATCGATGTTGCTGCTGTCAGCTCCTTGAGTAACCTCGATGCTATTGCTGCTACCATCTTGATTGGCGTTTAGCGTATTGGCATAGGAAGAGCTAGCAGCCGTTAATGCCAATGCAATGGCAGCGGTTAAGAGGGTTTTTTTCATGGTTTGTCCTTAAATCTATGATCAGGTTTACTCGGCGGCGGGCCGATACCGGAGAAGTATCTTCAGAATACTATATTGACCGACGCTCATTGTTTTTTCTGGCTAGAGGCTGATTTCGGCCAAACTAATATGCAGCTAAACAAAGGTTTTTTTATATTTTAGAATGCCTATCTGACTATCCTCGTTGTAGAAAAACTTTTGTTCTAGCGCTTATTTAAATCATTATTCTGTTTTATATTGCCGGGTATCGGTATCGGGTGATCTTCTTAATATCCCTATGGAAGCAATAAAAATTTGGTACTTTAGTGCCAGAAAAAATAAGCATAGGATGGAAAGCAGATTATTTGGTAGAAAATGGATGGTATGAAAAAGGCCTGCAATTAAATCAGCAGGCCCTCTTTAATACTTTCAACCTAGATGGATTAATTTCCTTGGGTGACTGTTAAGGAGTTAGACTCGCCCCCTACAGTGATCATTGCATTTTGATTTGTGCCATATTGAGCAAGATGTACAGTAGAGTCCAAACCAGAAGTCTCGATTTCGACCGAAGAAGAAGAGCCCTCCTGCTGGAGTTCGAAGCTATGACCACTGCCATGGACTTCGACGAGGTAATAATGATCAGATCCATTTTGGGTCAAGCTAACGTCTGAGTCATTAGCACTGACATTTCCTTCTGACACATGATTATCACCGGACTGGGTAATGGTTGTATTGGTATTTTCACCATCGAAAGTGCCGAAATCTACACTGTTACCCATACCGGCTTGTGTTATGTCTATACTGCTCGCTGTCTGACTTTGAGCTATAGGATAATCTCCCCCAATCATATTCTCACTACCGGTCTGGCTCAACGATATATTGTTTTCAGTGCCCCCTTGAATCATCGCTATAACGTTATTCTCACCATCTTGATACGCCGTAAGGGTGTTGTCATTACCGGCCTGCGTTATATTCAGTGAACTGTCGAGTCCTGACTGAGAGGTGGTTATGCTGTTAGTCTCACCGTTCTGGGCGATGACCAAAGCGTTATTGGCACTCTCTGCTGTTTGTGTGATATCGATGTTGCTGCTGTCAGCCCCTTGAGTAACCTCGATGTTATTGCTGCTACCGTCTTGACTGGCGTTTAGCGTATTGGCATAGGAAGAGCTAGCAGCTGTCAGTGCCAATGTAATGGCAGCGGTTAAGAGGGTTTTTTTCATGGTTTATCCTTAAATCTATGATCAGGTTTACTCGGCAGCGGGCCGATACCGGAGAAGTATCTTCAGAATGCTATATTGACCGACGCTCATTGTTTTTTCTGGCTAGAGGTAGCTAGAGATAGATGGCGGCCAAACTAATAAGGCTTAAAGGGTTATTTTGTTTTATGTTAGAGGAGATCTGTATCGGGCGATCTTCTTAATATCCTAATGGTAGGTATGAAAACTGGTACTTTGGTACCAGAATAAATGAATTAGGTATGAGTTTACGCTTTATTTATAGGGGGTATTTACTGAGTATAATTTAATATTAATTGGTGTATTTTAAAGGTCACTTATTACGATACGCTGATGCAAATAATTTTGTAGTATGGGGTTGTTGATTTCTTCTTTGTTTGTAAGGGACCAGTGCTTTTTCTCAATACCTTGGGCAATCAAATGAACTACGGCCGACTCTATTGCTGACATTAGGCTAAGCTGAGCGGGTTCATTTCGGGTATACCCGGCTTCTACTTCCAGTAAGCGCTTAAATTCAACAAACCTAAAGATATCTGCCTTAATCTCCTGCGAGAAAATAGTTTTAGTGGTTGATATGCTATTAAGAATACGCCCTGTGCGAATATCCACGGCTCTTAGATTGACGGTGACTTGATCTGTTCTGTATTGTTCTGACGCCCCGATACCAAAATAGCGAGCACCAGCTCCCCCTGTTTTAATATTGGATTCATAGGCAGTAATCCCTCCTTCCAGCAGCATATTGGCCGACATTAATGGAGGTATCTCAATGTTTTTTTTCTGAGAACTCTGTTTAAGAGAGGCGCGAATGATTTTTCGCTCAGTTAATAGGTTCTGAAGCCCTTCTCGTTCTAATGTGATAAACCAATTTGAATCGTTCAAAGCCTGGCTTAACATGGCAGTAGCACCCTGACTGACAGCGGTTGAAAACGTACTGGCTGGAGAAGGTTTGTATTGCCCTGTTTGGTCTCGAAAGTTATAAACCGCGACGACTAATTTACCTTTAGGTTTTGGTAGAGATACTAGGTCCTGATAGGTGCTGGTGCGTGGCGTGAGTACTGCCTCTTGAGTCTTTTTACCAAAAAGTGCTTCTTGAGTTTTGATCTGAGAGCAGCCGGTCAAGCAGATGAGTACAGCTAGAGCCGTTATGTATTGAGTTAGCGTTTTCATTGAAAACCTTATTAATCAGGAATCAGTCCATTAACGGAAATAATAGTCGTTTCATTAGTATTACGGTCGAGCACTTCGACCGTTAATCCTCCATTTCCGTCGTCGACAATCGCTATATTGAAATCATCTGTTTGAAGACTGCCTGCATTACCAGCGCCTACATCTGCTAATAGTTGGCTCAGCATGCGAGATTGCAGTGAATCGGTAAAGCGGTCTAGATCACTGCGTTTATTGTAAGATGAGCTAGAGGATTTGGTATCATTCTGCGCTTGAGCATTATTTAATAGATAGCTACCGGTCATTGCATTGCCGCCAAAGGCTGGGTTATTGGGGCGATAAATTAGATCAGAGGCATTGGCCATGTTAGATATCATTATTATAGTGAGAACTGCGATAGAGCGTTTCATTAGCTTCTCTCCTTAAAAACCGTTGCTGTCGATATCAAAGCTATCGGGTATTAGTTGTTCTAATTTCATCTTCAATAAGCGCTTGTTGATCTTTTCTGAAGCTTGACCTACCCAATTGTTTATATTGACGCGTCTTAGATTAACATGTTGGCGAAATACTGTTTTTGAATCGACCTCTACCCATATAAGGCTGCCTGATCGAGCTGATGGGCGTTCGAATATGACAAGGTTTTTTAGAGTTTTATAATCATTCACTCGCCAATGCTGGCCGAGTGCACGATAAATATTAAAACCTGTCAGCGTTATGGTCCTATCGATTAAAACACCTGTTATTTCATCTTCTAGGTAACTACTAGACCCATTGCTTTTAGCTAGGGAGTTTGTTGAAAATATGAATGTTAACAGAACAGTATAGGTACAAGTTTTTATCTGTTTTAAGTACATACAACTCTCAGAAAAATATTACGTATTTTTAGTTATGAGGGGGACGTCCAGTTGGCAGCCTGTATACGATTACTGACGTTTAGTTTGCGAAATAAGTTATGCATGTGGGTTTTAATTGTGTGGTGGCTTAAGCAAAGCTCGCAGGCAATCTCAGTATTGCTTGCCCCTGTTTTTACAAGGTGAAGTATCTCTAATTCTCGCCGTGTAAGTATTTTTCTCAGATCAGATGATGACAGGATGGTAGAAGGAATGGCTTGGCGTCTATTCTTTTCAAGAAATTGTTCGAGTACTACTCGAGGAAACCAACTACCACCAGAAATTATAGTGTGAATACCTTTAAGTATTTGGTGGGTAGCAAGATGACTCGGAAAACATCCTTTGATAATAGGTCTGCGTATATAGGCGTGGAGATTATCACAAGCATCACTATTGATCATGATAACGCTTGGTGATAGATGATTTTTTGGCAATTGATCAAGTATTTGGTTCAGTGCATCTTCGTTCAGTTCATTACAGTCGAGTAAAACAATACTATCTGAAGGTGATTTAAATGAGAGCTGTGATATTGGATCGGGGACTATAGTGCAGTTGATACCACCCTTTTCTTCAAGTGTATTTTTAAGGGCGTAATTAAGTAGATTTTTGGGGCCATAAAGAAAAAAAACGTAAGGCGTTACCTGTTCTTGGCTGTCACCTAATACTTTATGCATGGTTAACTTTCCTTGTCGATAGCTCATTACATTAGGGCTGCACTGGCCCTAATAGATTGAACTTCCATGTTATCAGGGGGTATCCTACGGCGACTTAACATGTTCAGTGATGTAATTATGTCGCGACGTATTAATGCATATTACACTAAAATAAATAAGTTTGCTGGCAAGGTTATATCATTTTAGCTTTACGGTTATGGTCAATCAGGTTGCTGGATTTGGGCGCTATGAGCCAATGCTCTTTAGATAAGCCTTGCTAAGGTAATAGAGCCTTAATCACTGGAATCGGCGTTAAAATATGTTCATACATTAACTGCTTAGCCTTTGCTTTATTCCTTGCCAGTAGTGCATCGACCAACTCTGCATGTTCGTGGCGTTTTTCTTCTAGAGCGGATTGAGAAAAAACCGTTTGGCGTAACCATAATTGACGGTAGCGCTCAGCCTGATCCAGCAAGGAGGCTCTGAGCTCCAGTAGTTTGTTAGACTGACAGCCATCCGCAATCGCGCCATGAAAGGATTTATGGCGACTATCCCAAACTTTTAACATCTCATCCGGTGAGTTTACTTCGTTGACTCGGGATAGCTTATGGGCCTCACCCAATACATTGGCTTCCCAGTCTTCATCCCCCCGATCGACTGCCAACTCGGTAATCAGGGCCTCTAAGTGTGCCCGTGCATCATAAATATCAGTCAGTTCTTCTAGTGACATTTCAGCAACACGAAAGCCCCGCTGGCTAATCGCAGTGACTAAACGATCAGATACCAGTTGCGATAAAGCTTCACGCATTGGGCCTGCGCCTATGTCATAGCTCTCTTTCAGATGGCTCATCAGGAGCTTGTCACCAGGCTGGTGTATGCCATTAATAATGTCTTGTTTCAGTAGCCCGTAAGCGATGGTTGCTTGATTAGCTTTACTGGTGCTGCTGGAGCTGTCTTTGTTCATCTCTTGCTGATCCGTTTTTGCCACGTACCTGTGATTATAAACTCAGGGCAAATTGGGTTAAATCTTTCATTTTGTATTTAATTTATAAAAATGTAGATATTTTATCAAAATAGATATATTCTCGGCTTCGTAATGTAGCCATTAGTGATTTTTGGGGGCAAAAATGAACAGCATTGTTAAAGCAGAAGGTCTTGTAACAGAGACTAACTATCAAGGTTTTACTGTATCCGTATCTGAGCAAGGCAATGGTCGCCTGCTTGAGTTGAAATTTGACAAGGAAACCGTTGATCAGTTTTTTGCAGCAATTGTTGAATGGCCTGTACAGGCGCTAGAGTACAAATCATTTTTGCGCTTCCGTGTTGCACAAGTACTGAACAACCTATGCGGTGGTCAGTTACAGGATTTCTTGGTAAACACGATGGCAGACCGTAATACAGGCGCCTTGTTGATTAACCCTGAAGGTCTGGAACATGTGGAGCAAGCAGAAGACATGGTGCGTTTCACCACGGCTATTGCTCATCTATATGGTCGTTCAAATTTTGACGCCATGAGTGGCAAATACTACGCACGTTTTGCGGTAGTTAATGAAGATGACTCTGACAGCTACCTGCGTCAGTCTCACCGCGTTATGGAGCTGCATAACGACGGTACTTATGTAGATGAAGATACTGACTATGTTTTGATGCTGAAGATTGATGAGCAGAACATGGAAGGTGGTAACTCTCTGCTGCTGCACCTGGACGACTGGGAACATCTGGAAAGATTCTCTACTGATCCGATGGCCTATCGTGAAATGCGCTGGAGTGCGCCGCCGAGTAAGAATACGACAGCAGATGTTCATCATGCAGTATTCGATCTGGATGTAGACGGTAAACCGATCATGGATTTCATTGATCAGTTTGTTCAGCCTGCTAATTTTGAAGAAGGTACTTGGTTAACGGATATGTCTGAAGCACTGGAAACCAGTGAAAATATTCAGTCGATTCGAGTACCTGTAGGCAGCTTCCTTCTGATTAACAACCACTTCTGGTTGCACGGTCGTGATAAGTTTACTGCCCATGCAGGTCTGCGTCGTGAGTTGATGCGTCAGCGTGGTTACTTCTCTTATAAAAAGACACTGCGTAACCCAAGAAACTAATTTGGGCTCAGTGTGTTTTAAATAGGTTATGCTGACCACTTATTGCCCATTGGGCGGTAAGTGGTTGTTTGGTTTCTGGTTATTCTGTTTTACAAACAAAGCAAATATTAGTGTGAGGCGTAGGATGTACGATTTCATAATTATTGGTGGCGGTATCGTCGGTATGTCCACGGCCATGCAGTTATTGCAGCAGCAGCCGGGTAAGAAACTCTTGGTTCTGGAAAAAGAATCTCAAGTAGCCAATCATCAGACCGGCCACAACAGTGGTGTGATTCACGCGGGTGTTTATTACACACCGGGAAGTTTGAAAGCTAAATTTTGTTTAGAAGGTAATAAAGCCACAAAAGCGTTCTGTAACGAAAATAATATCCCTTACGATGAGTGCGGAAAGCTATTGGTCGCCACCAATGAGCTGGAAATGGAACGCATGAAAGCTCTATGGGAACGTACGGAAGCCAATGGTATTGAGCGCCACTGGTTGTCTGCTGAAGAGCTGAAAGAGCGCGAGCCTAATATCACAGGCATTGGGGGTATCTTTGTGCCTTCCAGCGGTATCGTCAGTTATCGCCGTGTCACTGAGGTTATGGCGGATAAAGTACGGGAGATGGGTGGTGAGATTCAGTTTAACTGTGAAGTTACCGCACTGAAAGAGAGTGATTCTGAGGTAACCGTCTTTACCTCCCGAGGCAGCTTTACCAGCCGTTATATGATCTCTTGTTCCGGTCTTATGGCAGATCGTGTGGTTAAAATGCTGGGTATTAAACCCAAGTTTAAGATCTGTCCGTTCCGTGGTGAGTACTATCTGTTAAAACCTGAACATAATCAGGTTGTGAATCATCTGATCTACCCGATCCCAGATCCAAGCATGCCATTTTTGGGCGTTCACCTGACACGTATGATCGATGGCACCGTCACCGTTGGCCCTAACGCGGTAATGGCTTGGAAACGAGAAGGTTATAAAAAGACCGATATCTCACTAAAAGATAGTTTTGAAGCGCTGACTTATCCTGGCATCGTTAAAGTATTGATCAAGAACTTGGTACCGGGTCTGATCGAAACGAAAAACTCTCTGTTTAAAGGTCAGTACTTAAAAGAAGTGAATAAGTACTGCCCGTCCATTGTTAAGTCTGATTTAACGGCCTACCCGGCAGGCGTACGGGCACAAGCGGTATCGGAAGATGGCAATTTGGTCGACGACTTCCTATTCGTCAATACCAAGCGCACTATTAACGTGTGTAACGCGCCATCACCTGCAGCGACATCTGCTATTCCGATTGGACAATATATTTTGGAAACAGCTGCGAAAGAGTTGGTTTAAGCATATAGAAGGCTACGCCTAGTGTTAGGGGTAGCCTTTTCTGCGATATGCACAGGTCTTATCCGAGAGATATTTATTAGCCTGCTTTTTTCTGTAATTTACTCAAATTAAACTTGGCGTTAGCATGCCCCTGATCTGCTGCTTTTTTAAACCATTGAGCTGCTCGCTTTTCATCCTTATCTACACCTTTACCATAGAAAGACATTAATCCTAGTAGATATTGCGAATGAGCATGGCCTTGTTCCGCATCCTGTTGAATCCACTCAACCACTTGAGTTTCATCTTCCTCAGTAATGCCTTTACCGGAGATATACATAGACGCGAGCTTTTGTTTAGCTTTGCCATAGCCTTTTTGAGCGCTATGTTTTAGCCATTTAACGGCTTTTTGTTCATCTTTAGTGATATCAGTTCCATTCGCTATACCTATACCGAGAAGATATTGTGATGCGAGGTGACCTTGATTCGCCGCTTTTTTTGTCCACTCTATGGATACTTTCTCATTTTTCTCTACCCCTTTACCTGACCCGTACACAGTACCAAGCATGAATTGACCTTCAGGGTTACCTTGATCCGCTGCTTTTTGGAATAGCTCAACGGCTTTTTTCTCATCTTTTACTACGCCCTTGCCGGAAAGATACATTGTTCCGAGTAATACTTGACCGGCAGCATGCCCTTTATTGGCTGCTTGGCTGTATACCTCAAAGGCATTACGTTGCTCAGATTCAGATGTGGGTTGTGTCTTATCACTAGTTGCACAACCTGTTGCTAGTAGTGGCAGTGAAGTGCATAGAGTCAGTAAGGTGGTTTTCTTTAGGGATCGCTTAGATGTTGATAAAAAAGAGGTATGGTGATGAGTCATGGTATGTCCTTATGCCTTTCATTCTTTTTACAGATTAGGTGGTTATTGTGATCTGTTTACTTTTACCCGTCTATTGGGGAAATCCCTAGTATTTATAATGAGTTAGGAGCAAATGGCGATGAATTGTATGAGGTTTAATCGGGTTGTTTAGCTTGAAGGTAGAGTCGAGGGTACGTTTTCTTTTTTTATCTTATCCAGTTTTCTCTGGGCCAAAGCATGCCCTTGTTCTGCTGCTTTTTGGAACCACTTTTCGGCTTGTTGGGTGTCTATCGCGAAATCTTTACCAGAAAGGTACAGAGTGCCCAGCATAAACTGTGAGTCGACTTGTCCTTGGTTTGCCGCTTTCTTTAGCCAATTGATGGATTGGCTGTGGTCTTTTTTTACAGCAGTGGTGCCGACATAGTACATCATGCCTAGCATAGCTTGGGCCGTTGGGTGGTCTTGTTTTGCTGCCTTTTTAAACCACTGTGTAGCTAATATTTCGTCTTTTTCGATACCTTGGCCGTCGAAATACTTCATAGCGAGTTCGTATTGTTTTTGAGCTGCTTTTTCTTTAGCGGATAATTCAGGCTGTTTATAAGATTTGATCTGTTCGGGGGATAAACTGCCTTCATCCATTAAAAGAGTATCGTTACTGGTACAGGCAGTAATAAATAAGAGCAGAAAAGCGCATAGACCTATTACGATCAACTTCTTTGATGATGATTTTTTTTCGGGTAAAAAAGAGGTGTTGTAACGAGTCATGCTATTCCCTTAGTTCACTGGATATCCTTATTAGCCGCCTAGTTTCTCCGATTTTTTCCATTAAGCCAATGAAATTAGAGTAAAAACTAAAACCATGTCTCACTTTTGTATGGGATCTGTCTTGTTAAGAATAGGTGTATTCTAGAAGCGTTATTAGATTGAACACATGGGGTTATTATTTCTAATATTAAGCTACCACCTGATTTTAAACGTGCTCCATATCCTGCGCTAAATGCTGTTGCATAAAGTCCACAAAAGCACGACTGGCTTTGGACAGGTAATGGCTTTTTTTCCAACCGATACCGATATGCAGAGGGATTTTGGGTTCAAATGGTAGAGTGACCAACTGATCGTCTTTGCTGATAATACGAGACAGTCCCGTACTGATACCCACTTCGTTGATCACCATAGCTTTTAATAGATCAATCAGGTTGGTTTCAAAGCGAATATCCAGCTCAATATGTTGCTGTTTGGAGTATTGACTAACAGATTCCCGTAGAAAATACCCTTCTCGAAATAGTACGAGGGGTTGCTGACAAAAGTCTGCCATCTTGATGCTGGTTTGTTGGGATAGAGGATGATCCAGTGGCACGCAGGCCACGACCTCTTCTTCAAAGAGTTCTACGCAACGAATCTGATCGTGAGGTCTATCGGAGCGTACCAAGGCCAAATCCAACACGCCTTCCAATAGCATCTGTTGCAGAGAGGCTGTGCCTGCTTCGATAAGGTTGATATGCACCTTGGGGTAACGTTGTTTAAATTTGGCCAATACGGTAGGCAGGTAATAGGAGCTGAGCATGCTGGAGGCACCAAACTGTATGGTACCGGTTTCTATGCCTTTGAGTTCTTGGATTTCCAGTTCGGCTTGATTCACAGATTCCAGTATCTGTTGGGCATGCCTTAATAATACTTCTCCATCAGATGTGAGGGTCATTTGCCGTTCGGCACGATTGACCAGCTTTAAACCCACCTCATCTTCTAGCTTTTTAATGGCCATACTCAGGGCGGGTTGAGCAATGCCCAGATGAGTGGCGGTATGGGTAAAGTTGCCAATCTTAGCTAAGCTGCAGAAGTATTTGAGCCGTTTCAGATCCATAATCGGTGAGCCTCTTTTTTAATTCCGAGCCTATGATGATGCGTTTTCACGACTATCAATATAAGTTATTAAAACTATATCTATCATATATTGTACTTATCAGTCATCTCTGGTTAACGTTAACCCTACTATTTATGACCGAATAGACACATTTTAGTGATTAACCGCCGAGGTGATACATGAGTCAACGTGCCGCATTTAACTGGGAAGACCCGTTTAATCTTGATCAACAGTTAACGGAAGAAGAGCGCATGGTGCGCGATATGGCGCGTGAGTATTGTCAGGCTCGTTTACAGCCTCGGGTTTTAGAAGCAAACCGTAATGAAATCTTCCATCGTGAGATTATGAACGAGATGGGTGAGATGGGTCTTCTAGGTAGTACATTGCCAGAAGAGTACGGTTGTGCTGGTGTTAATCACGTGTCTTATGGTCTAGCGGCTCGTGAAGTGGAGCGTGTGGACAGTGGTTACCGTTCTGCTATGAGTGTGCAGTCTTCTTTGGTGATGCACCCGATCTACGCTTACGGTTCTGAAGAGCAGCGTCAAAAATATCTGCCAAAACTGGCGACTGGTGAGTGGGTCGGTTGTTTTGGTCTGACGGAACCAGACGTCGGTTCTGATCCGGGCGGTATGAAAACTCGTGCCGAACGTGTGGACGGTGGCTTTAAGGTAACCGGCGCTAAGATGTGGATCACTAATTCACCGATCTCTGATGTGATGGTGGTTTGGGCTAAGCTGGAAGGTGACATCCACGGCTTTATTCTTGAGCGCGGTATGGAAGGTCTGAGCACGCCTAAGATTGAAGGTAAGTTCTCTCTGCGTGCCTCTATCACAGGTGAAATTGTGATGGATAATGTCTTTGTACCGGAAGAGAACCTGCTACCTAATGTAAAAGGTCTGAAAGGCCCGTTTGGTTGTCTGAACAAAGCACGTTTTGGTATTGCTTGGGGTGCTTTGGGTGCGGCGGAATTCTGCTGGCATGCGGCTCGTCAATACTCCTTGGATCGTATCCAGTTTAACCGTCCTCTAGCCGCGACTCAGCTGGTACAGAAGAAACTGGCGGATATGCAGACTGAAATTACTCTGGCGCTACAGGGTTGTTTGCAAGCGGGTCGTATGATGGATGAAGGCCAATGTCCGGTTGAATTGATCTCTCTGATTAAGCGTAATTCTTGTGGTAAGTCTTTGGATATCGCTCGTATCGCTCGTGATATGCACGGCGGTAACGGTATCTCTGATGAATTCCATGTGATTCGCCACTCCATGAACCTTGAAGCGGTGAATACCTATGAAGGTACTCATGATATCCATGCTCTGATTCTAGGACGTGCGCAAACCGGTATCCAGGCTTTTGGTTAGGCTTTGATATTTCCTTAGGGGTATTGGTTTATAGCGGTGATTGATCAAGCATTCAATCACTGTTAAGCGGTCTGCTTGTTTGTTATTAATCGCTTGTTTGTTGTTATGTAACTGTCTTCTCGTTTTATGTGATTGTTAATGCTATGCCATTCTGTTTGGTGGCCCTCTGCCGCCAATTTCCTGTTGGTCGTGTTGACCGATTGTGCTTTGGAGCCTGTTTACCCAGGCTCTTTTTTTTGCCATAAATTTATACCATCCAGTTATGATACTTAAAAAAATTGCAATGAAAGCATCATGAACCGCTTTGGCCTGAGCTTAGGACGAGTTAAACTCGATACACTGTCTATGGGGTGTACTAGCTAAGTGATACGGCTGTACACATAAGAGCTTAGTCCGGGATCAGCCCGATAAAAAAGCCATTCTGCATAGACGAAGCAAGAACAACGGAGGATACATGCAAAAGAAAATCTGGTTGCCGGAAAATGAGATCCCTACTCATTGGTACAATGTTGTGGCAGATATGCCCAATGCACCAACACCCCCTTTAGGTCCTGATGGTCAGCCTGTCGGTCCTGATGCCCTATCTGCTATTTTCCCTAATGCTATTATTGAGCAGGAAATGTCCGCTGAGCGTTGGATTAAAATTCCTGACCCGGTACGAGAGAAACTGGCTCAATGGCGTCCTGTACCTCTGGTACGCGCGACGGCATTAGAAGAAGCCTTGGGTACTCCTTGTAAGATCTATTTTAAAAATGAGTCTATCAGCCCTGCGGGTTCTCATAAGCCTAACTCGGCCATTCCTCAGGCTTATTACAACAAAGCCGAAGGTGTTAAGCGTCTGGTCACCGAAACCGGTGCCGGTCAGTGGGGCAGCTCTTTGGCGCTAGCCGGTCAGATGTTCGATCTGGACGTGTGTGTTTATATGGTGAAGGTGAGTTATAACCAGAAACCATACCGTCGTCTGATGATGCAAACTTGGGGCGCGGATGTACATGCGAGCCCGACAAACCTGACTCAGGCCGGTCGTGATATTTTGGCAAAAGATCCTGATTCACAAGGCTCTTTGGGCATTGCTATTTCTGAAGCGGTAGAGGAAGCGGCCGGTGATTCAGAGGCTAACTATGCACTGGGTTCTGTATTAAACCACGTCCTGCTGCACCAGACGGTGATTGGGCTGGAAGCGAAGAAGCAGCTTGAGATGGTCGGTGACTATCCGGATATGGTGTTTGCGCCTTGTGGTGGTGGTTCTAACTTCGGTGGTATCGCTTTCCCATTCTTAGCGGATAATGCAGCGGGTAAAAAGGTGAAACTGGTGGGTGTGGAACCCACATCATGCCCATCATTGACCAAAGGGCATTATACCTATGACTATGGTGATGCTATTGGTCTGACGCCTTTGACCAAGATGTACACCTTGGGCCATGACTTTATGCCGCCGGGTATTCATGCCGGTGGCCTGCGTTACCACGGTCAGTCTGCACTGGTGAGCCAGTTGTATAACGAAGGTCTGCTGGAAGCCCGCGCGGTACCACAAACTAAGACCTTTGAAGCCGGTGTGCTGTTTGCTCGTACCGAAGGCATTATTCCTGCTCCTGAATCGAATCACGCTATTGCTGCAGTGGTTGACGAAGCGCTGCGTTGTAAAGAAACCGGTGAAGCGAAAACCTTACTGTTTACCCTGTCAGGCCACGGCCACTTTGATATGGTGTCTTACGACCGTTACTTTAAAGGTGAGCTGGAAGATTACGATTACCCGGAAGAGGCGATTAAAGAATCTTTGGCGCATTTGCCTAAATTTGATTAGTCCGTCTTAATTTAATTAAGACCGCCTGTTTTAGTTACTATTAGCCCCCATCAAGGATCTTCTTGCTGGGGGCTTATTACTGCCTTTCCTCTGATAAATCTGATGCTATTATCAGACTCTTAGTGCTTACTTTAATGCTGTCCCAGCTCATTTTCTAAATAGCGTAATGTGCGTTGTAATAGGTTATCTAGCACCTGTAGGTCTTGATCCAACTCATTTCTATCCGGTAGCCCTTTTTTTAGTTTTTCTTCCAGCTGTTTAGACTGTTCTGTGAGTAAATCAGCGCCTATGGCAGCAGCAGAGCCTTTTAAGGTGTGCACATTAAGCTTGAGAGCATCCAGGGCATTATGTTGCAGGTTGTTATGACTGTGCAGGGTAAAATTCTCGTGAACTTTGAGAAACTCTCGCACTAATAATTCCCATAAATCTCGGCTGTTATCCAAGCGAGTGAGGGCTTCTGTTAAGTTAATTAAGTGTTTGGGTTGTTCGGTAAGCTCTTTAGCTTCTGCAACTAGAGGACTTGTTTGGTGTTTTAGCCAAAACTCTAGCTTTTGTTTTAATTCGTTAAAATCGATGGGCTTGGCTAAGTAGTCATTCATACCCGCCTCTAAACAGCGTTCACGATCCCCCTGCATGGCATTGGCTGTCATAGCGATAATCGGTAGGGCGTGGTATTCGCTCTGCAATCGTATGTTCTGTGTGGTTGTTAAGCCATCCATCACAGGCATTTGTAGATCCATCAAGACGAGGTCATAGCTTTTTTCATCCAGTTTATCCAAGGCTTTCTGACCATTTTCAGCCACATCATAATGCAGACCTGTTTTCTGTAAAAAACGTCCGGCTACCATCTGGTTGACGGGGTTGTCTTCGACGAGAAGCACCTGGTAACCCTGCATGGGTTCGGGGGTGGGGGCTTGTTTTTGAATGCTGGGTTTATTTTTATTGAGCAGTTGTTGCAGTTGAGAGCACAGACTGGCGGGGTCGATGGGCTTTTCTAAAACAGCTAAAGGAATGGAGGTTGGAAAGTCCGTTTTTAGTAGCTGTTTGTCTTGATGGCTATAAATCAATGTGGAAATTTGCCATTGCTCCAACCATTTGGGCAGTAGTGTTTGCTCATTTTCTGTGAGGTGTTCCCAGTTAATCAGAAGAAGATCCGTTTCTGTCTCATTGGCATGGCTATGCATCTGCTCCATATTATCTAAGATCTGTACCTGACCTTGGCAGGTATTAAATAACTTATACAAACTGGTCTGACTAGTTAACGTGCGTTCAAGATGTTTAACCTTCAAATGTTCTAAGCCTTCGGTATGGCAAAGGTATTCTTTATTATGGCTTTTTATAGGCACGGAAAATGAAAAACAACTGCCTCGACCCGGTCGGCTTTGCAGAGTGAGTCGTCCCCCCATCAGTTGAATTAATTGCCGAGAAATAGCGAGGCCTAAACCGGTGCCGCCGTAATCACGGGTGGTTGTCGTATCAGCCTGAGTGAATGCGGCAAACAGCTGTTGTTGTTGCTCATCATCAATACCAATACCGGTATCAATAACGTCTATCTTTAATTGACTATCCTGAGCTGTATTCTTATCTGATGGCTTGTTTATAGGAGAGTGAGCTTCTGACGGTAGGGATTCACTTGGCAGAGTATCAGGAACGGTCTGTACTCTGATACGTATGGTTATGGCCCCCTGATGCGTAAACTTAACAGCATTACCGGCTAAATTGGTTAAAACCTGGCCGATGCGTAATAGGTCACCTTCAAATTTAGCGGGGGTATCGGGTGTCAGATCCCAACAGAGCTCTAACTGTTTACTTTTAATGATGGGTTGAACAAGCGTACTGACCTGTTGTATCAACTGGCTAAGATCAAAGCTGTGTTGTTGAATGGTCAGTTTCCCAGCCTCGATTTTAGAAAAATCAAGAATATCGTTCAGAATACCCAATAGATGATTAGAGGAGTGATGAATTTTTTCTAGGTATTCTTTTTGATCAACAGATAGGCTCTCATCTTGTAAGGCCAGATAACATAAGCCAATGATGGCATTCATGGGGGTGCGAATTTCGTGGCTCATATTGGCCAGAAATTCTGATTTGGCCTGACTGGCTTTTTCTGCCCGTTCTTTTTCTGTTCTTAGGTTATTCTCTAGCTGAATGGTCTCGGTGACATCGCTGTAGATGCCAACGGTTCCGCCTTCGGGGGTTGGGTATTCTAATGCTCGAATATAGCGATCGTTACAGGTACGAACAATATTCTGCTGACTATTAAATCGCTTATCTCGATTAGTTTGATGGGCTAGCCAGCGCTCGGCTGCCATATCCAGTTTAAAGGCTCCGCGCTCAATTAAAGCGTGGGCCATCTCGTTATAACTGCAACCTAACTGGATGACATCAGAGATGCTGCTGTAGAGTTCTTTGGCTCTGTCATTAAACAGGATTAGCTGATCGTTAGCATCAAAGAGAGAGATGCCTTCGTTCATGCTACCTATGGCTGTTCGTAACTGGCTTTCGATCTGTTGCAGGGATTCACCGGTTTTACGTTGTTCGGTGATGTCTCTGGCACTGCCTCTATAACCTAGAAATTCGCCATCAGGGCTGAACATGGGTTTGCCGTTGATGGATACTAGGCTACTGCCGGTTGTCATTTCGAGCTGGTATTCCAGATCACGAAAGGGGCGATGGGCATTTAAGTCTTGAATATGCTGTTCAAAAACGTCTTTTGGCGCATGTTTCATAAGCTCCATGCGGCTACGGCCCAAGAGCTCATCCTGACGAATATGGTGGGCGCGAGGGCTAAAGCCAACTAAGTGCGTGACCCTGTGCTGAGGGTCCGTTTCCCAAAACCAGTCAGAGGAGGATTCAGCAAAATCCCGAAACATCTGTTCACTATCCAGTAAACGCTGTTCTATCTGATCCGCTTCTGTATAGCGAGCACTGATTAACTCCAGCAAATAATCCATATCCGGTGTATTGCTGCCAGTGCGCCCTAGTGCTTGATTTAACTGTTCTTCTAACAGTTTGTGCATCTTGGCCTCACTCGTTGAGCGTATTATTCTAGCTTAACTCGAATGCTCTCAGTTTAGCTTTGATTTTTTCATTTAAGCAAACCTAGACACCGGCACAAAAATCTTGCGATATTTTATCCCTATTCTCATTGACCGGTGAGAATAGAAAAATAGATATAGGTCGACTTACTCAAGTTTTAGATAAAGAACTTTAGCTTAGATAATAAGGAGAGGAAAGATTACGGAGATGTATGCCGGTGGCGAGGATGTAAAAAAGAGAATAAAAGACCCGATAAAGTGCCCATCTTTATCGGGCACTTCATGCTTATCAGGTCTTTTAAATACAGAGAAAAAATTAATGCATCAGCATTAACGGAAACTGATCACAGGCCAGCCGTTTTGCTCTGCTTCAGTCTGTAACTGCTGATCGGGATCAACCGCAATAGGTTTACCTACTAGCTGAAGTAAAGGTAGATCATTATGAGAGTCGCTGTAGAACCAAGTATCACCTAGATTGTAATGCTTATCTTCTAGCCATTTGTTCAGACGAATCACCTTACCTTCTTTGAAGCTAGGGATGCCTGATACCTTACCGGTATAACGTTCGTTAATGACTTCAGGTTCAATGGCGATCAGTTCATGTACACCCAGGCGTTCGGCGATAGGTTCGGTTACGAAGCGATTTGTCGCGGTGATAATGAGGATAAAATGCCCTTGATCCTTATGCCAAGCCAGCTTTTCAAAAGCTTTACTCAGTAAAATTGGCTCGATTTTATCCTGCATAAATTGTTGATGCCATTGATGCAGTTGTGCCGGTTCATGTTTTGCTAAAGGGGCTAAAGAAAATGCCAGATATTCTTGGATATCCAGCGTGCCTGCCAGATAATCCTGATAAAATTTATCATTAGCTTCTTTATACAGTTGAGCATCAACAATGCCCTGTTCTACCAGAAACTCTCCCCAAGCGTGATCGCTGTCACCGGCAATTAGGGTATTGTCTAAATCAAAAATAGCCAGACTCACAATGAGCTCTCCAGAAAATTAGCCTTACGACGTGCAAAACAAAGCCTGATTATCCCAGAGCTTTACTACAAGTAAAGGATGAGTCCGCCGCATTGATGTACTCCCGTGCTTTGTGAAACAATAGCCCTAATAAAAAACTAAGGTGATTTGCGTGATAGATGCTGATGGCTACCGGCCCAATGTCGGTATTATCTTGATAAATCAATACGGCCAGTTACTGTGGGCGCGCCGTGTCGGTCAGGATGCATGGCAGTTTCCGCAAGGTGGTATTAAAGAGTATGAGACGCCTGAACAGGCATTATTTCGTGAGCTAAAAGAAGAAATTGGCTTAGATTCTGATGATGTCGATATCCTGGGGTGTACTCGGGGTTGGCTACGTTATCGCTTGCCCAGAAAAATGATTCGTCGGCACAGTAAGCCGATTTGTGTCGGGCAAAAACAGAAATGGTTTCTACTACGTTTACGCTGTACGGAAAATAATATTTGTGTGGATCACTCTCCATCTCCGGAATTTGACCGTTGGCGTTGGGTCAGTTATTGGTATCCTTTAGGGCAGGTGGTTTCCTTTAAGCGGGAAGTATACCGTCGAGCCTTGAAAGAATTGTCCCATCGTTATAACCGCAGTCTGTTTAAACCCTGTCCAGAACAGGTTGATTAAACTTGGAATTGAAACCTAGATAAGAGGCGTAACATGCTCAAAACCTTGCAGCGCATTGTGCAGGAAGTGAACTCAGCCAGAAGCTTGGATGAGACGCTTTCTATTATTGTGCGTAGGGTTCGTCGAGCCATGAAAACCGATGTATGCTCGGTTTATCTGTTTGATAGTAATATCCAACGTTATATTCTGATGGATAGCGTTGGATTGAAAAAAGAGTCGATCAAGCAAGTTTCTCTAAAAGCGGATCAAGGCTTAGTGGGGTATGTGGGGCAAAGGGAGGAACCCGTTAATCTGGATGACTCTACCCAGCACCCTAATTATGTCTATTTAGCCGGAACCGGTGAAGAACGTTTCCATAGCTTTTTGGGTGTGCCCATTATTCATCAGCGCCGTATTCTCGGTGTAATTGTGGTGCAGCACCAGGATAAACGTCGCTTTGATGAAGGTGAAGAAGCCTTTTTGGTGACGGTCTCCGCTCAGCTAGCTGGGCTATTAGCCCATTCATTGGCCACTGGGGCGATGAACCCCGCTGATCCTCATTTAAGCAGTATCCATGGTCGTTGTTTTAAAGGTGTTGCTGGAACATCGGGCATTGCTGTGGGTACGGCGGTTGTTATTTTACCTTTGGCCAATCTGGATATAGTACCTGATCGTGTACCGGATGATCTGGACTGTGAGATCGCCCAGTTCCGTAAGGCCCTAACTGCAGTTCGTAATGATATTCATGAGGTCAATCGTCGCTTGGCTCAAAGGCTAAGTGAAGAGGAAAGGGCGCTGTTTGAGGCTTACCAACGTATGTTGGATGACAGTGCCTTAGGTCAAGAAGTGATCAATAAAATTCAGGATGGCAATTGGGCTCAAGGGGCTCTATGTCAAGTGATCACCCGCCATGCGCGTTTCTTTGAGCTCTCTGAAGATGATTATCTGAAAGAACGTGCCACTGATATTCGAGATTTAGGTCGACGTGTGTTGGCTTACCTACAAAAAACTGAACACTCCCATATCGAATACCCCAATCAGACCATTTTGGTCAGTGAAGAGATTACCCCTGCCATGTTAGGAGAAATCCCTAAGGATCAATTAGCGGGTTTGGTTTCTGTTCAGGGTTCCAGTAACTCTCATGTGGCTATTTTGGCTCGTGCCATGGGAATTCCTGCGGTGATGGGGACAGTGGATCTACCTGTTGCTGTCTTGGATGGCCAGCAACTGATTGTGGATGCTTATCAGGGGGTGGTCTTTAACTCGCCCAGTGATGAGTTGCTGATCCAGTATGGTCAGCTGATGCAGGCAGAGGAAAAGCTGCAAAAAGGTTTGGAGCATATTACCGGCCTACCCAGTGAAACTCTAGATGGTCACAAGATGCCTCTCTTGGTTAATACGGGGCTGGCGCAGGATATTACTCATTCGTTAAATCATGGTGCTGAGGGTGTGGGGTTATACCGCACGGAAGTGCCTTTTATGATCAGTGAGCGGTTCCCCTCTGAAAGTGAACAGCAGGCGGTTTATCGGGAACAATTGGAAGCCTTTTTTCCACAACCGGTCATTATGCGTACATTGGATATTGGTGGTGATAAAGCATTGCCTTATTTCCCCATCAATGAGGCCAATCCTTTCCTTGGCTGGCGTGGTATCCGCATTACTTTGGATCATCCTGAAGTATTTTTGGTTCAGGTACGGGCGATGTTAAGAGCCAGTGAAGGCTTAGATAATCTGCAAATTATGCTGCCCATGATCACTAATCTTCCAGAAGTGACCGAAGCAACCGTGTTGATTGAGCGGGCCTATCACGAACTGTGTCAGGAAGGTTTAAGTATCAAGCGTCCGGCGATTGGTGTGATGATCGAGGTGCCGGGAGCTATCTATCAGGTGGCTCAAATCGCCCGTTATGTGGATTTTCTCTCTGTGGGCAGTAATGATCTGACTCAATATCTACTGGCTGTGGATCGTAATAATCCTAGGGTGGCAGGTTTATACAGCAGTTTTCATCCAGCGGTACTGAATGCTCTCTATAGTATTGCCCAAGGGGTTAAACATTCGGATTGTAAGCTGGGATTATGCGGGGAACTGGCAGGAGATCCGAGAGGCGCTATTCTACTGATGGCGATGGGCTACGATTCCCTTTCTATGAATGCGGTGAATTTACCGCGAGTGAAGTCTGCTATTCGTAGTCTGCACCGCCGGGATGCAGTGCAGTTGTTGGATTCTGTCTTACATTTGGAAAGCTCTGAACAGGTGGTAGACCAGATCAGTGTCACCATGGAAGAACTAGGTTTACGCCAGCTGCTTCAACCCTCGCTCTCTAGCTGAGAGGCTGTTGCCAACATAGTAGGGCTGGTACCTTCTATTCCCATACCTTCTATAGCAGGCAGCTGGTCCTTGCTATAGATATCATCCCTCCATTGTAATTGACCCTCTTTATCCTGCCATACCGTCCAATACATCATATAGACTGGCAAGTTTGCAGTTGATGCTTTCAGGAAGGTTTCTCTTTTTGACCTTATAACGCCTTGGATTTTATTGTTTGTCCAGTTGTCTGTAAGTAGGTGGTCAGCCAGTAACAGAGCGTTTTCAATACGCACGCAGCCGTTACTTAACGCCCTCTCGTTACGGTCAAACAGATGTTTTCCTGGCGTGTCATGCATATAAATTGCTTTGTTATTAGACAAGCGGAATTTCACGTAGCCCAGTTGGTTGTAGTTTCCTGGCAGTTGTACAAAGCGATAAGGGAAGTTTTCTGGATTAGCGTAAGCATTAAAATTAATTTGATTAATAGGGACTTCCCGGGCCGGCTGACTCCAGCCATTCACTACTAATATTTCTCGTTTAGTCAGATAGCTGGGGTTTTGTTTTGCTTTTGGAAAAATATATTTGGCACCAATACCTTTAGGGATATTCCAACGTGGACTCAGGATTACCGAGGTCAGTTTCTGGGTCATAATGGGGGTTCGAGTTTTTGGTGTGCCGATAATGACCTTCATCTCTAGGGCTGTTTGTTTATTTTTCACTAACTTTAACTGATAGTCCGCCATATTGATCATAACGTAACGCTTGCCGAGATCTTTGGGCAGATGATAAAGGCGTCTGAAATTATGAGCTAATTGGCGTACGCGATAATCTGGCGTTAAATTGAGCACTCGGCGAGTATTGGGGCCGATAATGCCATCTACTTTTTGTCCATGTTGAGCTTGCAGTTTTTTTACTGCCGTTACCAGTTGGGTGTCATAACGATCAACCAGTTCAGGTGCATAGTTTTGATCGAGTAAGTTGAGCTTTTGCAGTTGCTGGATTAAGACCGGTACCCAATCTGGGCGTATGCCTCCGGTGGAGAGCTTCTTTCCTGGAGGTAATTGGGGCCAAGGAGTTTGTTGTTGTTCTCGCCAGTAGCTCAGGGCCTTCAGCAAGGGTTGAGTTTGAGGATTATCGGGATAAAGCTGTTGTATCTGCTGACGTAGATAGTTACTGCGTTGATTCTGGGGTAAATCTGCCGCTGCTTTAAGTTGTTCCTGGAAACCAGATTGCCAAGTATCAGGATCGATTAATCTCGGCTTGTAGTCAGGTACACCGTATTTGTATTCCTGATGATCGCCATCTTGGTCAGCCAGTAAAAAGCGCTCAGAGGTAATATCTTGTTGTAACTGGGCAAAAATATCACTGTACAGTAGATCGGTCGCCAGTAAATAACGGGGCAGTGGCAAGTCCATGTTTTTTTGAGCGCGTTGCAAAAACTCGTTATAGGGGGCGAGCCAAGGGTGCTGATCAGCAAGTTCAGTGAAAGTGGTAATTAGCTGAATCAGATCTTGTGCTGCTTCAGAAGGTTGTCCCGATTCAGTGAGCCAGAGGTGTTCAAAGTCATTATCAAGATAACTGGGGGAAATCAGTTGCGAATGAGTGGAGCTCGCATCATCAAAACGACTGGCAAGGGTGACATTAACCCACTGATCCTCAAAGGCCAAAGCCGTATTGGTTGTCAGAGCTAAGGGAGATAGTATGAGTAAACTAATGACGAGTCGCTTTAACTTGCCATAAGGGCGTATTTGTTGGCTTGTATATAAATTTTGCTCAAACATCATTTTTCAACACGCCTTACAGCGCTCTATTAAGAGCTATTTATTGAAGAGTTTCCTATCTAATCCTTATGGCTAGCGTCTATTGGCAAGCAAAGATGGGTTTTAACCGATCTCTCTCCCTGTGGCTGCCAGCTCTGTTCCGTTATGGTTTGCATTCCTGAAGTATAGCGGATCAATAAGGTGCTAGCTCGGGTGCCATATTTATCGCTGGCGATAAAGCGGGGAGCCAAAAAACGCTCTCGTTCTAGGCCGATACCGGTATCAGGTAACTTACTATCATCGGCCAAATCTCGATTCTCTAAAATACTGAGCAGTTCGCTTTCCCCACAATTCTTCTGCAATTTTTCTGCCAAAGATTGCTTTCCAGTCTCAACTTTAGGCCAGGGGGAGTCCAATAACTGGTTGCTTAGGCCATAGATACCGGGCTTTAGCTGAGCTTGGTATCGGTAATCATCCCTATTATCTTGGGTTTTAAAGCGATTGCTGGCGTAAGCCAATTGCTTATGATCACCTACTAATAAATTAAAACCGCCAATCTCCATGGCATAAGGAGCGGTTTTTTGTAAGAACGCTTCTGGGCTACAGTGATCTTCTAGAAAGGCTTGGCACAGTTGTCCTCGGCTACGGGGGAAGGTTTTGCCCATATCTGCCGGTCGGCGGTAATTGGTTACCGCTGCAAAGCGTCCACTTTGGGTCACCCCCATCCAAGTTCCGCCTGCTTGCAGATCACGACCGGCAATAATGGCGCTATTAGGCCAAGAGGCTAATCTTGCACTTTCTCTGTGATAAAATTCATCTCTATTGGCAGTAATAATTAAAGGACGTTCGGGATCTGACTGCCAAGAAAAAAGTATCAGGCACATATAAAACCTCTGTCGGCTTGAAATTTGAGCAAGCTGGTTAAAATTTGAGCAAGAACGTGTATGATACACCGTTAACAGGAATGAATGCTGGAATCAGACCCGAACTGTCACAGGGATGCCAATGACACCATCTTCAGATCAGGCTTCGCTAGTCTCTTTAAAACAATGGATCTCCAAGGCTTATGTGCGCTCGGGTATGATTCAGTTGTTAGTGGTTGAGTTTCTGCTTCTGTTAATTTTATTCGGTGCTTTTTTTCTTCTAAATCAAAATCATACGGCAGAGACGCGCAAAGAGCGTGAGCAGGTGATGATTCAGGCTCTACAAGCACGTACGGATTGGATCTCTTCTCAGTTAGTGTCTGTGCAAAGTGCTTTACAGCTGCTACAACGACAAGCTTCCCGCCAAGTACAGCCCTACGCTCAACAAGATGAGAGCAGTGCTCTGGTATTATCTGAGCAAAATGTACTGCATAAACCCTATGATGATGATGGCGTCTCTGTTTATTATTCCGCGCAATCCTCGCAATTGGCTAACCGGCAATCCCAGACAAGACAATGGCTACCACTGAGCCCTGTTATGGTGGATCTTAAGCGCAGTCATCATCTTATTCGACAGATTTATCTGAATACACCGGACAGTTTGAATCTGCTTTATCCATTTGTAGATGTCACAGAACAATTTGCGCCTGATTTGGATGTCACCAGCTTCAGTTTTTATTATCTGGCTGGAGCCCAACACAATCCAAAGAGGGGTTCGGTCTGGACCGATGCCTATTTAGATCCTGCCGGACAGGGCTGGGTTATTTCTCATATCGCCCCCATTTATAAAGATGATGACCTAGAAGCTGTTATTGGTATCGATCTTACGATACAAAGCTTAATTAATGAGCTTTTTGCCACTCCTCAGCAATGGCCAGGTTATGGCATCTTAATCGGTAAGAATGGCAATATTTTGGCTTTGCCTCCTGAGGGGGAAGAAGACTTCGGTCTTAAGGAATTGACCCAACATCAATACAGTTTCCAGCAAGTGAAAGGTAATCAGTTTAAACCCTCTCAGTTTAATCTCTATAAGCGCAGTGATTTAAAGGAACTGTCCCGTTTAGTGGCCCATCAACAAGCCGGTTTGGCACAGATTAATCTGGCTGAACCCAGCGTTGTCGCTTGGAATACGGTACCTTCAACCGGTTGGAAATTATTAGCGGTTACAAAAGAAAAGGATCTTTATATTAGAGCCGCTCATTTTTCTGGGCAGTTAGAGGATATGGCCCTATTGGTCTTATTCTTGGTATTGATCGTTTTTCTGACTTATGCGGTTTTTCAATCTTCCAGAACCCGACGTTTAAGCCGGCAAATGATGGGGCCATTGGATTATTTTCAAGAGGTGATTCATCGCTCGGGGCAAATAGATACATCAAAACCGCTGAACTCACCGGTATTGGAAATTCATCAAACCGCCGAGCTGATACAAGAACTGGTTCAAAAAAACAATGAACTTTGTGCTGATATTGAGCATCATCAACGGGCCCATCAACAGAAAAATACTTACTTTCGCAATCTATTGAATAACATACCTTTACCTGTTTTTAATACGGATAAAGAGTTTCGCATTAGAGGCTGTAGTCGGGCTTTTGAAAGCTTTTTTGGTCGTACGGAGGCCGAACTACAGGGACATTTAATGACAGAGTTTATCCCATTAAATCCTCCAGAAAAGGGTATCGTCAAAAGAGATCTGACACTCACCAATGCTGCGGGTCAAAGTCGACATATGACGGTGTTGTTAACCCGTCAAACCGAAGTGGATAAATCAGGGGTGGGTGGAACTGTACTTATCGGTTTGTTGATCGATTTTTCTGAGCAACATCATGAACATGATCAAATACGCTTTGATCGTGATCGGGCTCTGGAGGCTTCTCAGTTACAATCAGAATACTTACAAGCGATACGCCGAGAAATAGAAGGGCCGCTAATAGAATTACGAAAACTGGTGCACCAGATGGCTCAGCAGCCGGAGAGTGACGGACATTTGCAGTTGCAGTTATACGATAAAATTGATGCCTTAATGTTCCTCGCTAAGGATAACGGGTTGGCGCGTACTTCCTCTGAATCGAAAGCGCCGCCTCCTCCCGTTAAAGATGATTGCCATGTCTTAGTGGTTGATGATGGGCCTGTTAACACTATGTTGGCTCGATCTGTCCTACAGAAGGTCGGTTATGATGTGGATGTTGCGTTTAGCGGTACTGAAGCCCTTGAAATGATGGATCGGAAAAGCTATCAAGTGGTTTTAATGGATATCTTTATGCCTGATATGGACGGTATTGAGACAACAAAGCGTTGGCGTGACCAAGAAAAAACGTTGCAGCGTCCTGCCGCGGCGATTATAGCCCTAACGGCCAATGTTATTGAGAGTGAACGTGAGCACTTCTTTGCGGCAGGTATGAATGAGTACCTAGCGAAACCTTATCACCCTTCAGAATTAAGAGAGCGAGTAGATTACTGGCGTCAGCAATATGAAATAGGGCCCATTGAGGTGTAATACCTGATCTCGATAAATTACAGTGGATCAGTCTTCGAATACGTTGGTATCGACCCAAGCTTTCTCCTTTTTCTCTATAAGGAATGATCAGGGTTGGTATAATGCCCGCCTAATTTTCCCAAAATGCTCCGCATAAGCCTTATTTTCTAAGTCAGGATATGCCCAATCTAGGACTGATGTTATGACAACTCTTCTGCTTTATATGGTACTCGGTGCTGCTGCTGGCACATTGGCAGGGCTGTTTGGTATTGGCGGCGGTTTGGTTATTGTGCCCGTTTTGGTGCTGACGTTTGAAGCGCAAGGTATAGCCCCTGAAGTGTTAACACATCTAGCGGTTGGTACATCATTAGCGACCATCGTTGTGACTTCTTTAAGCTCTATTAAAGCCCATCATGCTAAAGGTGCTATTCGTTGGGATTGGTTTAGCCCTATTGCCATAGGTATTGTATTGGGCAGTGTGCTGGGAGTTAAAACTGCCGGTATGTTAAGTGGCCCTGTACTACAGAAGGTGATTGGCGTTTTTGCCATCACAATTGCCATTCAAATGGGCTTAGGCCTTAAACCTAAAGCCAGCCGAACCATTCCTGGTAAACCCGGTCTGATTGGGGCGGGTGGTGTTATTGGTTGGGCTTCTGCTATTTTTGGCATTGGTGGTGGTTCGTTAACGGTACCTTTTTTAACGTGGTGTAATACTAAGATGCAGACCGCGGTAGCAACGTCTGCAGCAGTGGGTTTACCTATTGCGGTAGTGGGAGCTCTGGTGAATATTCAAGAGGGTTGGGCCCATCCAATGTTGCCGGAGTGGGCGACAGGGTATGTTTATTGGCCTGCTTTTATTGGCATTGTTTGCATGAGTGTTATCTTTGCTAAATTTGGTGCAAAGCTGGCTCATAGCTTACCTTCGACAACCTTGAAGCGTATCTTTGCCGTTTTGTTACTGTTTGTGGGCAGCCGCTTTTTATTGAGTTAAGGCCCAGACAGAGATCTTTCTACAAGACACTGAGAGTTTCTTTAATGACTGACCGGAGAGTATCAAGGTTTTGTTTCGGTCTGTCATTTTTACACCTTTATCCTACTTTTGATTTTTCGCATATTCGTCAAGGATTGTTATGCTGCAATATCCTCAAATAGATCCTGTACTGGTCTCTTTAGGCCCGCTACAGATCCATTGGTATGGCATTATGTACCTGATTGGTTTTGCCGGTGCTTGGTGGTTAGGGAAAAAACGTGCAAGTCGTTTAGGTTGGAGCGACGAGCAGGTCAGCGATTTGATCTTTTATGGTGCTGTAGGCGTTGTATTAGGCGGTCGTTTTGGCTATGTCTTTTTCTATAACTTTGACCGTTTTATCCAAGAACCCTTATGGTTGTTTCAGGTGTGGGAAGGGGGGATGTCTTTCCATGGCGGCTTGCTGGGCGTTGTTTTGGCGATGGCTCTGTTTGCCCGTAAGGTTAAGGCTAATATCTTTACCGTAACGGATTTTATCGCCCCTATGGTGCCTATTGGTCTGGGAGCAGGGCGCTTAGGTAATTTTATTGGTGGTGAGCTATGGGGACGTCCTACGGATCTGCCTTGGGGTATGGTATTTCCTCATGTGGACAATTTGGCTCGTCATCCTTCTCAGCTCTACCAGTTTGCCTTAGAAGGTGTCGCATTGTTTATTCTATTAAACTGGTTGGATAGTAAGCGTCCGGCTCGTTTTGTGGTTTCAGGCGGTTTTCTACTGTTTTACGGTATATTCCGCTTTATTATGGAGTTTGCCCGTCAGCCAGATGCTCATTTAGGTTTTATCGCGTTTGATTGGTTAACTATGGGGCAGTTATTATCCCTGCCTATGGTCTTTGGCGGTATTCTGATGATGGCTTGGGGTAAGAAACAAGCGATTATTGACCATAAAATGACTGAGCATAAATAAATTACTTATGATCAGAAAAATAGCCTTGATCATAGACAGTCGTCCCTAGATAGACCTTAAATCTAATCCCCGAGAGAAGTTATGCAGCAGTATTTAGAGTTATGTCGTCGTATTGTTGAAAATGGCGAATGGGTAGAAAATGAAAGAACGGGGAAAAGGTGTCTAACCGTTATTAATGCCGATCTGGAATATGATGTTGAGAATAATCAATTTCCTTTGATTACTACTCGAAAGAGTTTTTGGAAGGCAGCCATTGCTGAGCTATTAGGATATCTTCGAGGTTACGACAGTGCGGCCCAGTTTCGGGCCATTGGTTGTAATACCTGGAATGCTAACGCCAATGACAATGAAAGTTGGTTGAATAATCCCTACCGAAAAGGTGAGGATGATATGGGCCGAGTTTATGGTGTTCAGGGACGCTCTTGGGCAACGACGGATGGTCGTCATATCGATCAGCTTAGAAAAATTGTGGATGATCTGAGCCAGGGTATCGATGACCGGGGGGAGATTCTCACTTTTTATAATCCCGGTGAATTCCATATGGGCTGTTTACGTCCGTGTATGCATACCCATCAATTTTCTCTGTTGGGTGGCAAGTTGTATCTCAATAGCAGCCAGCGCAGTGCTGATGTCCCTTTGGGTATTAACTTTAATCAGTGTCAGGTTTTTGTTTTATTGGCTTTAATGGCACAAATTACTGGTCATAAACCCGGTAAGGCCTTTCATAAGTTAATCAATGCCCATATCTATGAAGATCAGTTGGAGTTGATGCAAAATGTACAGCTCAAACGTGAACCTTATCCGTCACCTCAGCTGAAAATTAACCCGGATATTAAAACCTTAGAAGATTTGGAAACCTGGGTCACTCTGGATGATTTTGAGGTGGTGGGTTATCAGCACCATGATGCCATTAAATATGCCTTTTCGGTTTAAGTAGGATCAAAGATGACAACGCAAGCAGAAACAAGTGTGGCCTTGGATTTAGATACCCCAGTGGCTTTGATCTGGGCCATGGCTGAAAACCGGGTGATTGGTATTGATAATAAATTACCATGGTACCTACCAAAAGACTTACAGTTCTTCAAAAAGTCCACTTGGGCCAAACCTGTGATTATGGGACGCAAAACCCATGAATCCATTGGGCGTCCTTTACCAGGCCGCACCAATATTATTGTGACTCGTGACACATCTTTTACGGCTGAAGGCTGTAAAGTAGTGCATTCTTTAACAGAAGCACTGGAGTTGGCGGATCAATGTTGTCTTATTGATGGCGGCGAAGAGATTGTTATTATGGGAGGGGCCGATATTTATCAGCAAGCCCTACCTTATGCCAAAAAGCTTTATATTACCCGAGTGCATGCGGATGTAGAGGGTGATGCTTACTTTCCTGAATTTGATCTGACGCCTTGGCAAGAAGTGTTTCACGAACACTGTCCTGCAGAAGGTACAGGGGAGTATGATTACGGCTTTTATATTTATCAGCCAAAAGAATAAGATGGCTTTACAGGCGGTGTCCCGCGCAGGATACTGGACGCAGTACCGGTAGAATTAAGGATCGGATAATGCCTATGCGCAATGATTTAGCAGATAATACCGTTGATCAGCTTTTTGATCAGGTTTGTGTCCGCGCAGAGAGTAATATAGAGGCACTGAAGCAGCAGCGTCAGCAGCTGAAACACTTAGAGGAAAATGGAGCATCCTTGACCTCTGAGAATCATCAGTTAAGGGCCGCTCAGTTGCGTTTGATGGCAGAAAACCAGCAACTGCAACAAGACAAGCAAGTTTTGACGGATCGTTTAGATTCTTTGCAGGAGCGCTTAAGATCCATTGTTGATGCGCCTTTGCTGGAAAACTCAGAAGCGCTTTTATCCATGATCAGTGAAAGCCTTGATCCAAGTGGAGAGAAAGCAGAAGCTGCTAAGCCTAAACCACAAGAACCGATACCAGAAAAATTCTCCGCCAAGGAGATTTTGGATCAGTGGTGTAAGCGTTATCCAAAAGCTTTTTCTAATCCCTGTATGCAGCCGTTGAAAATTGGCATTCATGAAGATCTGTCAGCCAATGAGTCTCTTCCTGATCATTGGATTCGTCGTGCTTTAGCCAGTTATGTGCGTAGCCCTCGTTATCTGCGTTTATTAAAAGCTGGAGCGGTACGTCAAGATTTAAACGGTAATAATGCTGGTTTTATCAGTGAAGAAGAAGCCGGTCATGCTACAGAGCAGTTAGAAGAGATTCGTTTGCAGCGATTGCAAAAGGAACAGGCTTTAAGAGAGAAAGAAGAAAGTCGACGCTTAAACTCCAAGTTGTCACAATTAGTCACCAAGCATACCTAGATCTTTTGCTACTGGATTTGCTTTCTTCATTGGGCCCTTGTTGAGGCAAGGGCTTATCTTTATCCCTCAGTGACGAGCGCCTCTAATAACCCACTTTCAATTAATACCAAATTTCCAGATGATGGCTAACAACCGCTTGTAAGACATCTGTACGAGTGATTAATCCCAGTAATTCATCATTATCGGTCACAACGGGCAGAGCAGATAAATTTTGCTCGTGCATAACACTGGCTAGATCAAGTACTTCTGTGTCCGGGTTGACTGTTAATAGCTTGCGACTGACAAGAGTGCCTAGCATTACTTGATCTGGTGAGCGATCTGCAAGATCGATATTACCCACACCTGATGTCGCTTTTAGAATATCTTTATCGGTAATCATGCCCAATAAAGCCCCTCGACGGTTTTGCAGAATCAAATGGCTGACCCCCCTTTTCTGCAGAAGCTGCCAGCCTTCTTGTATGCTGGTATCAAAATCAGCCGTAACCACTGGGCGGGACATAATCATTTGTGCCGAAACTTTTGGGCGCTTACCAATGGTTACTTTCTTTGTAGAGTTATAGGCACTTAATGCTTTCTGTGAAAGATCCCGGGGTGTTGGTGTAGACGGTTCTTCATCATTGGCTAGGCGATTCTTATTGATTCTGCGTTGAATCTGTTCAAAAGGTTGTTCTGCCACACGTTCCATATGACTGGTATCACTGTCCGTATCGGTCGTACGGCGACTGGCACTGGTTTCTTCAAGGGCAGTAATACCCCGTCGACCCAAAAGAGACTTACGGGGCGTTTGAATACGCATACCTTGTTCATACACCGCAAAAACCATAATTCTCTCCCGGCTTGTTCTAATCGTTGTAGCTGTATTATCGGCGGCGAAGACAATAGGTTTACTTTTATTGTCAGGGCTCTTTGATAATGACTCTTGATCATGGATGTTGATTCGAGTACCTATTAGAACATGTTTGACTTAAAAAGATCCCTCATCAAGAAAGGCAAATGTTAGGAAACAGCAGAACAGTGTAAGGATTGTTAAAAATGCGGGGATAGGAAATATCAGGGCTAAAATACCACCACCAATCCAAAGATCCTTAATGCGGTTTTTGCGAATTTTATAACGGCGTGTAAATCCTCGGCGATAGAAATGATCCTTATCTGGAGTGGTATTGCGCATCCAAGGTAAAATAAACCAGTCCGATATACGTTTCATAATGCCTCCAGAGGAGTAATACCGTGAAGCTATTCCACTACAGTTTAGCGCTCACAAACTTTGCTCGAAACTGTAGGGGCTTATAAGCTATATCTGTTGTAAATATTAGTTTACAGATCTATGGGATGCTCATTTCTTACGGAATGCGGCGTTATATCAGGCTCCGCTAGGCTTCAATTTCTTGTCTTTTCCCCGTGTGTTGGGGCAGGTTGGCGCTTTTCTGAGTGTCCAGTCGTCTGGGTAGAAGAAAATGTCGCATTTCCAAAGTTACTAGGCTAGACGGCATGATGTAATTGCTTTATAACTTTAGTCTAATTATAGAATATTAAAGTATAAATACTAACCGATCGGAAAGCGCCCCTAATGTCTGATGCGCCTGTTGCTCTGGAAATCAGAGATCTGCATAAAAGCTATGGTTCACTGGAAGTACTGAAAGGTATCTCTTTGCAAGCACGGGATGGAGATGTTATTTCGATTCTCGGTTCCAGTGGTTCAGGAAAAAGTACCTTTTTACGCTGTATCAACTTATTGGAATCGCCATCGGCGGGTTCCATTGAGATGGCAGGGGAAGAACTTCGTCTGAAACCAAGTAAAAACGGTGCCTTGGAAGCGGCTGATCAAAAGCAGCTGGAACGTATGCGTGCCGGTATTGGTTTTGTCTTTCAGAATTTTAACCTTTGGCCTCATATGACTATTTTAGAAAATATCATAGAGGCACCTATGCATGTGTTAAAACACAGCAAGGACAAGGCAACGGCCAGAGCTGAAGAGTTACTGAAGAAAGTCGGTTTATTTGAAAAACGACACAATTACCCAGGTCAGCTTTCCGGTGGTCAGCAGCAGCGTATTGCGATTGCGCGTACTTTAGCGATGGATCCTCAGGTTTTACTGTTTGATGAACCTACTTCAGCATTAGATCCTGAGTTAGTTAACGAAGTACTAAGCGTGATGCGTGATTTAGCTTCTGAAGGTCGTACCATGCTGATCGTGACACACGAAATGCGTTTTGCCCGTGATGTATCCACGCAAGTGGTTTTTTTACATCAAGGACAAGTAGAAGAGATGGGCCCACCAGAACAGGTGTTTGGCAATCCAACTTCGGAGCGTTGCCGAGAGTTTCTTAGCAGCCACTTATAAGTTATTACAGAACAACTACTTAATAAAAATAATCCCATAGAGGACACAACACGATGAGCCTGAAAAAAGCACTGGCAACGGTTACTTTAGTCGCCGCAACAGTTTCCGCCCCTTTTGCCCTGGCGGCAGATAAAGTACGTATTGCCACTGAAGGTGCGTATGCTCCGTTTAATTTTATTGATGAGTCTGGCAAGCTAAAAGGCTTTGATGTTGAAATTGCTAATGCTCTGTGTGAAAAGATGAAGGCAGATTGCACCATCGTTGCACAGGATTGGGATGGTATTATTCCAGGCCTAATGGCCCGTAAATACGATGCGATTATTGCCAGTATGTCTATTACACCTGAACGTAGTCGCGTTGTAGATTTTACTGACCCGTACTATTCAAACAGCCTGATTTTTGTGGCACCGAAAAACAGCAAGTTTAGTCCGGCAAAGGTTAATGGCAAATCCATTGGTGCTCAGCGTGCAACAATTGCAGGTCAGTATCTGGAAGATAACCTAGCCAGCAAGGTAACAGTAAAGCTGTATGATACTCAGGACAATGCTTACCTAGATCTTTCTTCTGGCCGTTTAGACGCGATTGTTTCTGATCAGCTACCTGCTTATGACTGGTTGCGTTCGAAAGAAGGCCAAGCTTATGAGTTTAAAGGTGAAAAAATCGATATCGATGACAAGATTGGTATCGCAGTGCGTAAAAATGACAAGCTACGTCAAAAAATGAACAAAGCACTGAAAGAGATTCTGGCAGACGGTACTTACGATCGCATCAACGCTAAGTACTTCCCTTTCTCTATCTATTAATCTGAACCCTAGGTTCAACCTGTCAAACGCTAGAGCAAAGTTTTTCTTAAAGATGTCTGTACATATTGCGTGAACAGGTAGAGTACTTTCCAAAATACGGAAAAAATTTGCTTAGCTACGTGATGGCCGCCCTTGCGGCCATTGCTGTTTCAATCGGTGTCGTTTATGGATCTGCAAGGTTTTGGTCATCTTCTATTAGAAGGGGCTTGGGTAACCATTCAATTAGCTCTCTGTAGCCTTGTGGTAGGCCTGCTCTTTGGTTTGCTAGGCGCTGCTGCAAAAATGTCGTCCTCGAAGGTTGCCAATACCATAGGTAATGGTTACACCTTATTGGTACGAGGTTTACCTGAGTTACTGTTGGTTCTCACTATATTTTTTGGCTCTTCTGCATTGTTAATGGCTATTGCTAGCTTGTTTGGTTATGACGAGTATATTGAGATTAGCCCTTTTGTCGCAGGTGTGACAGCCTTAAGTATCGCTTTTGGTGCTTATGCTACAGAGGTCTTTCGTGGGGCCTTGCAAGAGATACCAAAGGGGCAATATGAAGCCGCTGTTTCTTTAGGGATGACAGGCTTTCAGACCTTCCGCCGTATTACATTACCTCAGGTTTGGCGTTTGGCATTACCGGGATTAGGCAACTTATTCCTAGTTTTATTGAAAGATACTGCCTTGGTGTCCGTCATCGGTTTGAACGAGCTGATGCGCCAGGCATCGGTCGCAGTGGGCTATACCAAGGAACCTTTTACCTTTTATCTAGCGGCTGCAGTAGTTTATCTATTGCTAACTTGCCTTTCTATGGGCGGTCTTTATTTGTTAGAGCGTCATGCTAATCGTGGTTACCGGGGGGCTCGCTAATGAATTGGAGTTGGGATGTAATTTTTGACAACCTGCCCAAGCTTTTGAATGGCGCCTGGTTAACTCTAGAGTTGGTTTTGATTTCTGGTTTAATGGGGATCTTACTGGCATTACCGATTGCTTTGATGCGTGTTTCTCATCGACCTTGGTTAAAAGCGATTCCTTTTGCTTATATCTTCTTCTTTCGTGGTACGCCGCTGCTAATCCAGATCTTTCTGGTGTATTACGGAGCATCTCAATTTGATGTGATTAAAGAGTCTGCTTTATGGCCGATTCTGAAAGAACCTTATTGGTGTGCCATTATTACCTTTGCTTTGCATACTGCGGCTTATATTGCGGAGTTACTGCGTGGTGCTATTCAGTCTATCCCTAAGGGTGAAGTTGAAGCAGCAAAAGCCTTGGGTATGAGTTACCCCCTAATGATGCGTCGGATTATTTTACCTAGGGCCTTTGGTGTGATGATGCCCTCCTACGGTAATGAAGTCATCTTGATGCTAAAAGGCAGTGCTCTGGCCAGTACGATTACTTTGCTGGATCTGACGGGGATGGCGCGTACGATTATTGCCAGAACCTATACACCGTTGGAGGTTTTCCTAGCCGCAGGTGTGATATATCTGATTATTAGTGCTTTAATTATTGGCTTGTTCCACTTTTTAGAACGTCACTTTAATCGCCATCAGCACTGGACGACTGAAAAGGCAAAAAAGCTGGATGAGTTGCTGTAGGTGCTTTGACGGTTATTTTGAATACAGTTTGTCTCTACTATAAAAAATCCTCCGTATCTGTCTCAGATGACGGAGGATTTTTTATTAGGCTGGAGCTATATCAACTTTTTATCATTGCTCCAGCCTTCCAGCCTTCCAGCCTTCCAGCCTTCCAGCCTTCCAGCCTTCCAGCCTTCCAGCCTTCCAGCCTTCCAGCCTTCTCAACACTTAAACCGAGCGACATTCTGTTGTAGTTGAACGGCTAGTTGTGAAAGCTCTTCACTGCTTGCAGCGACTTGATCTGAACCGCTGGCTGTTTCTGCTGATACATCCACAATATTAATCAGGTTACGGTTCATCTCTTCTGCAACGGCACTTTGTTCTTCTGTTGCCGTGGCGACTTGGTCGGTCATATCTCGAATTTGCTGCATCTGTTGGACGATCATGCCTAACTCTTGACCAGCTTTAGTGGCTGCCGTAACAGATTCTTCAGCCCACTTTCGGCTACGCTCCATCACATCAACAGCACTTTGAGCGCTGTTGCGTAAACGGTCATTCATGTTGCGAATTTCTTGGGTAGAATCCTGAGTTCTTTGTGCTAACTGACGTACTTCATCCGCAACGACGGCAAAGCCTCGACCACTTTCTCCGGCTCGTGCTGCTTCAATGGCAGCATTAAGGGCTAATAGATTGGTTTGTTCTGAAATCCCCTGAATAACCTCCAGTACGGTACCAATTTCTTCTGTATCTCTTTCTAAGGCTCGAATCACAGTAGAGGCTTCTTCTACCGCAGCGCTTAGGTGGGTGATTTTATTAACGGTATCTTCCACTTCATGATTGCCTTCATCTGCTTCAGCATCTGCGGCATGGGTTGCTTCAGCGCTGGCGCTGGCGTTGCGAGCAACTTCTTGCACTGTCGCTGACATCTCATTCATAGCGGTGGATAACAGGTCGGTTTCATCCGATTGACGACGAATGCCAGCACTGGTTTGCTCTGCTGTGGCTGAGAGTTCTTCTGCCGCACCGTGTAATTGATTGGCAGAACTCGTTAGCATAAAGACCAGATCCTGAAAGACCTGAAGGGTATGATCTACAGAACGAGACATATCACTGAGTTCGTCTTTGCCTTTTAGATTCACTCGAACCTTTAAATCCCCTTTTGCTACCTGATCCATTACGGCAGAGACTTTCTCCATTGGAAGAATAATAGAGCGAGTAATGGCCATAGCCACAGCAACCAGAATGACGAGAACAATAACCAGCTGGATAATGGCTTGCGTGACGCCATCCCAAAAGATTTCTTCAATTTCGAAAATGTAATCACCAGAGCCAATTACCCAACCCCATTGGGGGAATACTTTGACATAAGACACTTTCTCTTTAGGTTCGTTATAACCTGCTTTTGCCCACTTATAGGTAAAAAAACCATCGGCTTTACCTTGATTGCCTAAGTTGGCCATTTGCTTAAATACGGGTGTGCCATCATCTGTAGTCTTATTAGCAAGGTTTTTGCCCACTATAGAAGGGTTTCCCCCGTTGGCAACGGCAGTAGCATTGTAATCAAAGACAAAGAAATACTCGCCATCGGCATAACGCATGGAGTGTAATGAGGATACTGCCAGTGCTTTAGCTTCTGCCTCGGAGAGTTCACCGTTATCTGCCTTTTTGGCAATGCCAGCGACTAAAGTGTGGGCAGATTCTACCAGCACTTTTACTTTTTCATTGGAGTCTTGATAAAGAGAATCTCTATGGCCCACCAAAGAGAGTAGTTCTAGCGTCGCCATGGCTATCACAGCAAAAGCAATGAGAAAATAAAGGCGGGTTTTTACGGTAAAATCCTGTAGGTTCATAACACTCCCTCGATTAGTGATGTGGGGGAACAAGGGATGCTTGAACGTGATATTAAGAGAGTTGGCATCCATTGCCTAGCTGGCGATTGTAGCATGTGCTCTTTATCTAGATGTAGTCTTTCTGCTGGTTTAGCTCTGCTTTTTAGGAGTTAATTTGTGTCGCCTTAGGCTTGTTTTTGATGTGAATCATTAGTCACATCACTAAGATAAAAGAATTGGTTGGAGAGGGGACAGGTTGAAGGAAATAATCGGTCTCAAGTTTGCCCTGAAACCGATATTTTACGGTGATATAGCTTATTTCTAATAAGCATTTCTCTTGCAGGTTAAAGCTAGAAGCGGCGCGTTGAACCTTCCAGCGGCATAAAGTCGCCTCTGTCTACAACAGGCCCCATATCGTCAGGGTCTATCTTTCCGTGCATTGGTTCGATACTGACCAGCACTTCCGCGTTCACCAATTGCTTTTGGTAGGCCACAGGCACAGGGTATTTATCCATGCCTGTATGGGGCAGAGTACCCAGCATGACATACTCACCGTTTACTTTTAGCCAAAGCTTGCAGACCAAACCGGAATCCAGCTGAGGTGCTTTAACGGTTTGTACCATCACATTGCTGCGATCCATACTGGTATTAACGAGCCAGGCTGGTTTTTGCTCGCTGCTATTCACCACATAAACATGATCTGAACTGCTATTGTCCATAGTGGGTTGTTGCAGTACGAGCACACTGCCAAAGGCTAGCATAAAAGAAAAAGAAACCGCTGTGGTGAGTTGCCATAGCTTTAAACTTTCAAACCAGCGCCTGGGCTGTAATTCTTCCGTAATGCCCTGCCAAACTCGCTTTGGCGGGTTGATCGGTGTCAAGCTGTCGTTCAGTGTTTGCAGGTGTTCCCGCCACTGGCTAACCTCTTGTTGCAAATCAGGACTAAAGGCCAGTAATGCTTCAAAGGCTGTTTTATCCTGTGAGGATAAAGTACCTAGTACATATTCGCCCGCAGCCTGATTGCGTTGTTCTGGATCTGTTAAATCGATTGATTCATACATGACTTTAACCTCTCAAGACCACGACGAATCCATGTTTTGACTGTGCCTAACGGCTCCATTAGCCGGTTTGACAGCTCCTGGTGGCTATAACCATCAAAGTAAGCCAGTTCGATACACTGGCGCTGATCTTTATTCAGCGTGCTCAAACAATGGTGTACTGCGTCAGATGATTGCCATTGTTGGGCAATGCTATCGGTATCCTGACGAGTATCAGACATCTCGGTTAATACCTCATCGCCATCATTGAGCTGATCGTTTTTATAGCGCCGTAACCAATCCAGAGATTGGTTGCGAGCGATAGTACTTAACCAGGTCATAGGGCGTGCAATGTCTGCATTGTACTGTCCGGCACTGTTCCATACTTTGATAAATACTTGCTGAAGGCAGTCTTCTGCATGGCTCTCATTTTTTAAGATACGCAGTACAACCGCAAATAGATGCGATGAAGTGCGCTGATAGAGCTTTTTTAGTGCTCTATCATCTTTTTCTGTGCAGCGAGCCAATAGCTGCTTGAGTTCCTGTTGATCTGAATCGGTCAGTTTCATAATTATTCCATCCGAAGACTGGCGCTATTCTAGCTAGAAAACCGGTTGAATATCAGCTTTTAATCGAGAACTGATGCACATTTTTTGTTCTAGATGATCTTATTCTTGATCTGCCCAGAATTAGAATAATATGCTAGGGTGCTAATGGCCCCATTTAAAACAAGCATTAACAGGATTGATTCTATGGCGTTTGAACATCAGGCCGGCATCTGCTGGATTAAAGAAGAGCAATGGCAGCGTTTTCTGGATGTGGCAGACGATGCCGATATGCTGGAAGATACGTGGGATGAATGGGCAGAAAAAACAGAAGAGATGATCCAAACATTTGCAGGCAAGGGTATTGGTGTCAATAAAGTACCTGTCGATGTTGAATCTTTAATTATTTGGTGCAATGAACGAGATCGCAGTATTAATAGCAGTAGTCGAGCAGAATATGTGACTCAGCTGATGACCAGCCAGCCCAAAAAAGATGAAACACGTCACTAAGGTAGCAGCTCTTACCTTGTGCAAAAAAACCGGAAACCTTTGTAGGTTCCGGTTTTTTTCTTTTAGTGCACCGAGTCTTTAATGGAATGACGGATAGCCAAATAAAATTATTTCGATATTCTTTGGCTAGTCGTCAGAAAGTACTTATTTAAAGACTATCTAGCTAGCGATCTCTGTGTCTTTACTAGAGAGGGTATGAAGCGCTCGATGTTTAGATAATTGTTTATACATCGAGCGTAAGTGCTTTACCGGTGCGCTGCGATCATAACGCAGGTTCATTGGCCCAGCTTGAAATAGTCGAGAATCCATAAGTTTAAGGTCATGGGCAATCTCTGGGGCAAAATCCATTTGCTGTAAAATATCTTTTTGGAGATCTGCCCCCGGGGCAATTTCTATCAGGCATAAGCCTTTATCCGTTAAGCGAAAGACAGCCCGTTCGGTAATAAAGGTCACTCTTTGGCCCTGTTTTACTGCATAATCCCCGTTAAAGGTAATCTGTTGTACGCTTTTACAGAACTTTTTCTGGCGACCGCTTTCAATGATATTCAACTGGCCCTGCTCAAAACTTAATTGTTGTAGGCCTGAGGTGAAGGTGCCCAGAAAAAATACGTCTTGAGTATTTTGGGTGATATTAATAAAGCCGCCAGCTCCAGCCAGCTTATTACCAAAACGGCTGACATTTACATGACCTTGAGGGCAGGTTTCGGCTAAGCCTAAAAAGGCTTGATCCAAGCCACCACCATCGTAAAAATCAAATTGAGCCGGTTGATCAATAATGGCGTCGGCATTACTAACCGCACCAAAACTGAGCCCACTGGCAGGCTGACCACCGATACCACCCGGTTCAACACTTAGAGTAAAGCTATCCAGTAAGCCTTCCTCTGCCGCTATTTGCGAGACCATTTCTGGCATACCTATTCCCAGATTAATCACACCGGACTTTTTTAATTCCAACAGGGCTCTTCGACCAATGACTTTGCGAGCGTTGAGCTCTGATACCTGTACCTGTTCGGTAAATTGACGAATCTCCCCGGTATAGGCTGGATTGTATTGCTCTGCAAAGGTCTGGGGGTGATCTTCTGGATCTGCTTGGATTATGTGGTCTACTAGAATGCCGGGAATGCGAATACGATCTGGTGTGAGCTGGTGCTGTTCTGTGAGGCGCTCAACCTGAACCAATACTTTACCGCCACTATTTTTAACGGCTTGCGCTATTGCAAGGGCATCCAACGGAAGAGCTTCTTTCTCCATGGAGATATTGCCATCTTTGTCCGCAGTCGTGCCGCGTAATAAAGCGACATCAATGGGGAAGCTTTTGTAAAATAGGTACTCTTCGTTGCTGATTGACATCAGCTGTACATGATCTTCTTGGGAGCATGAATTGATTTTCCCCCCATCGTACCTAGGGTCAACAAAAGTGTGTAAACCCACCTTGGAAAGAATGCCGGGACGACCGGCTGCGATTTCCCGATAAAGCTGACAAATAACGCCTTGGGGAAGATTATAGGCCTCGATATCGTTATTGATGGCCATCTTTCCTAGACCTGGAGCTAGGCCCCAGTGACCCCCAATCACTTTATGTACCATGCCTTTATGAGCGAAATGATTCAGACCTCTTGCTTTGGCATCTCCCTGACCTGCGGCATACACTAGGGTCAAGCCAGCAGGTTGTGCCGTTGTAATAAAGCGTTTCTCAATGGCCTTAGCTAGGCTTTCAGCGAAACCAATACCGATAAAGCCACCAGTGGCCAGAGTACTGTTGGCATCAATAAGCTGTGCTGCCTGCTCAGCTGTGATCAGTTTGTCCATAAGAGAGCTCTCAGATTGTTGTTGTTTTAGAGTCTTAACTTTAATCAAGATACTCTGTAACACTGTTTTTTAAAACCGACATTCTTTAATGCAACGAGGCTATATAGGAAGATATCTGACGTGTACTGTTACAATTTTCGAGCCATTATATAAAAGTTCTTTTAAAACAGCCGGTTGCTGTATTTTTTGTTTGTGCCTATAAAATATAAGTCTTATTTTTGAGACATTGTGTCTAAGAGTTTTTATTGTGGGTGTCTGTATTTTGAGACATTCATCCATTATTTTTAGACCCTGTCATTAATGGACCATTTTCTAAAATTAAAATAATAATGAATAAATCTGCCTTTGAGTGGTCTGAGTGGATAAAATGGCACTTGCTATGCCAATCACAGGCAATTCCTTAAAGGGGGGGATATGCAGTTAAAAGATGTGGATAAAACCGAATACCTAAAACGCAGTCGATTGGTCAGTATTGTACTGATTATCTGTTTTGCTTTAACGGCGATGATCAGTGGGCAGGCTCTCGTATATACCGTGGGTAATCCTGAGGGTGGTAATTTCTATTTGAATTTAGCGGGAGTGATACTGGGTATTTTAAGCACCAGTTTATTGTTTACTGTCTATCGATCAGATCCACGTTTGACCGATCTTTTGTATGTTTTTCGTTTGAAGCGGATGTTAGCCCGTGTGACTAATCGCATGCATAACCTGAAGAAACTGTCAGAACAGAATAATGAGCAGGCCCAGATTATCCTGCGCTTTTATTACGAGGGGTTGTTGCAGGTTTATCATTTGGACAGTAATGAATATGGCCACGCCGAGTTGGAAAAAGAGCAGCAGGCATTTTTAGATAAGCTGGATGATGAGCTATTGAACCGTCCTTTACCTACTATGCAGCCTGAAATGATCGAACAAGCCGCAAAGCAGGCTTTATAGGGCGTTCTTATAGCCTGTAGCCTGAACCAGAAAGGATTTCTTTAGCGGCTGCCTAGATATCAGGCTCTTTTTTATCTTGTTTGATATTCCTATCTGGAAGAGGTTTGGGCTGTACTTGGCGTTTACGGCCATCTCTTCTGGAAAGCTCAGTGCCGCAATCCTTGCAAAAGTTGGCATCCACTTCGTGGCCTTCTTCCCCGCAACCATGGCAAACCAGTGTCATATGTCGCCGCATAGCCTGCGAGAGTTCAACGGTGACAATACCGGTAGGAACGGCAATGACACCGTACCCCATAATCATCACAATGGATGACAGAAGCTGACCAAAGTTGGTTTGAGGCGTGATATCGCCATAGCCCACCGTTGTCAGGGTAACCACTGCCCAGTAAATGCTGCGTGGAATGCTGGTAAAACCGTTTTCTGGTCCTTCTACCGCATACATAATGGAGCCAAAGACAGTGACCATGGTGAGTACTGTCATCAAAAAGACGGTGATCTTCCGACGGCTGGCCTTCATCGCCTTACTTAATGCGGCAGCTTCTCCAACATACTGAAAGAGTTTTAATATTCGGAAAATTCTTAAAACTCGCACTAAACGGACGACCAGCATTACCTGTGTGCCAACAAAGAACAGGCTGAGATAGGTGGGAATGATGCAGAGTAAATCGATAATGCCAAAAAAACTGGTGGCGTACTTTATGGGTTTTCCAATGCAATACAGACGTAAAAGATACTCTACAGTGAAAAACAGCGTAAAGATCCACTCGGCGATATAAAGTTCTCGATGCCAAACGGAATGAATGGCTTGAACGCTATCGAGCATTACCAAGATAACGCTTAAGATGATAAAAACAATCAGGCTCAGATCAAATGCTCTGGCAATTGGCGTGTTTGCCTCAAAAATTACGTGATACAACCACTCCCTATGGCCAGAACGTTTAACTGAATCCGAGTCCGGTGTGCTCATTACTAATCAATATCCTAAGTGAAATATTTAGAGTTCAATGGCTAAGTAGGTTCTGTCTTAAGCTGTTAAAGCTCAAACCGATACGTCCCAACTCTAAAACCTTTTGGTATTGATCCTTCTGATTCCTTTCCACTAATGCAGGATCATTTAATACATTTTCTTCTGCCAATGATTTTAGGCTGAGTTCTTCAGACATTAATCCTCCGAGTTCGGATATCAAGTCTACCAGTTGGTTTGCCTCATGATTGAGATGTTTAATGCCCAGTCCTGGTTGAGGGAATTGATAATTTACCCAGCGAATTAAGTGCAGTAAAGGCGCGGCCTGACGTAACCAGAAAAGCTTGTCGGTAGGGTGTGATGGTAGCTGTACACATCTTAGTAGGGCTTGAAAAATATCTTCACTATGGGTGAATGCTTTTTTATCACCTTCTTTATCCAGGATATAAAGCCATTGCATAACTTCCAGTAAGCTCTGACCTGTCCAGGCTTCCGATGTGATTGTATGGTACTGGCTATTCAATAATGTAAAATTAGCCTGTTTTTGTAGCGCTTCGGGACAGTTGTGTAGCCTCTGCCAGCTTTGGTTTTGACGATATAAATTGACCAAATGCTCCAGCGAAAAACTGAGCATTCTTAATTTATAGGTGAGGTAGCTCGGCGCTTTCAGGTGTTTAGGCGTTGTCATTCGATTAAGATGGAAGCAACACCAGCGTAGCTGAAGCAGAGACTCGTACAAGGCCTCTAAATTGAGCCAATTACGATCAAAGGCTAGCCTATCCCGTGCCGCGATAAAGCTATCCAGTTCAATTTGAGCCGCCTTGATTAAACCTGAATAGTTTTCAAAGGGTGGGACACGTGGCGCCCAAGTACCTGCATGCTCAGGTGAATATAGGCGAAAGCCTCGTTGAGCTTTGCTGACATTGCTAATCATTAAGGGCACTTCATCGCTTAGATCGTGAGCAACCTTAAATAGCATATCGGGATCACCGGATTGGAGCTCTAATTCAATCTCGCTGATAGGGTCCTGTTGGTCGTTGGCCGTTGCTATTCCATTGTCCAGCACCAGTTCAATTTCTGCCTGAATATCCTGATGGCTCACATTAAGGTGCCAGGTCTTGCGGCTAAAATTAGTTTCAAATACGGGCTTTAAGGCTTGTTTTAGCATTTCAGCATTAAGTGGGCTGGGCCATAAGTCAGGAGCAATTTTGTCTAACTCCAGTTCTGGGCCGCTAACGGGCCATTCCCACTCCCCTCTTTTGTGTAAACCACCGCTGCCGCTGCCGCTGGTCTTTAGGGTTTGAATATAATTATTACCGGATTTTCGTACCCGTAAAGCGACTTTGGCTCGATTGAGATCTAAGTTTTCCGTATCAAAATAGATGTTTCTTAGTTCTTTACTGTCATAGCTACTGGCGTGTTGCAGCACGCGGTGCTGTTTAAGCAGGTCAGCGGCTTGGCTGGGTATCGCCAGCTTAAGTTCTATTTCCTTGGCCATGACATCCTCGTTATATGCGTTAATTTAAAGAAGGTGCTTTCTATTCTACTGCGCAGATGGCATTCGCTAAAGTGTTGAAAAATTTCAGCGTTGTAATAAAACTGAAACCTAACTGACATATAAACCTACTTAGCAAAAGAATATGACATTTAGATCAAAAAAAGATGACTAAATGGACAAATTTTTATGACAGGGTGAAGGTCTGCTTTTATACTCTCGCCCCAAACTTAAGACTCCAAGGCAGAAATCATGAGTAATACATTTTCCAAGCTTTTTGGGCGTTCACCATTTGGCCCAATGCAGGATCACATGTCCAAATCATATGCCTGTGCGGAACAGTTGATTCCGTTTTTCTCTGCGGTTTTAGCAGAAGATTGGGAACAGGCAGAAAAGTTGCAGCAAGGAATCGCTGTCCTGGAGAACGAAGCGGATGAAATGAAGGGCCAAATTCGGGCTAATTTGCCAGAAAGCCTGTTCATGCCTGTGCCTCGTTCCGATCTTTTGGAGCTGTTAACGGTTCAGGACAAGATTGCCAATAAGACCAAGGATATTGCCGGTATTATGTTAGGGCGGAAAATGACCGTTCCAGCAGCGATGGCAGAAGACATGGTGGCTTATGTGAAAAAAGCCGTATCTGCCGCAGATCAGGCTCGCTTAGCGATGAGCGAGATTGATGAGCTGTTGGAAACCGGTTTTGGTCGTCATGAGTCTGAAGTTGTGAAAAAGAAAATTGCTCTGATTGATAAATATGAGCATGAAGCAGACAAACTGCAGGTGGCTATTCGCGCAAAATTGTTTGCATTGGAAAGCGAGTTACCACCGGTTGATGTGATGTTTATGTATCAGATCATCGATTGGATCGGGGATGTATCCGATCGTGCAGAACGTGTAGGCAGCCGTCTACAGATCCTATTAGCGAAATGATGTTGTATCGCTGAAACGAATAAGCACAATTATATAACGGTTATTTTATGTCAATTATTGCTCAGTACGCCGATGTATTTATTATCCTAGCCTGTGTATTTGGTTTTTTCATGGCTTGGGGTGTGGGTGCCAACGATGTGGCCAATGCCATGGGAACCTCGGTAGGTTCTAAGGCGATCACCATCAAACAGGCGATTGTAATCGCTATTTTGTTTGAATTTGCCGGTGCTTATTTGGCCGGTGGTGAGGTAACGTCCACCATCCGTAAAGGTATTATCGATCCAGCTATGTTATCAGGTACACCGGAGCTGTTGGTGTTTGGTATGTTGGCCTCTTTGTTGGCGGCTGGTATCTGGCTGCTGGTCGCGACTCACTTGGGTTGGCCTGTATCGACGACACACTCTATTGTGGGTGCCATTGTTGGTTTTGCTGCCGTAGGTATCTCGGTTGATGCGGTTAGCTGGGGCAAGGTCGGTAAGATTGCCGCTAGCTGGATTGTCTCGCCATTATTGGCCGGTACCATCGCTTTTATGTTGTTCCGCAGTGTACAGAATCTGATTCTGGAAAAAGACGATCCTTTTGCTAACGCTAAGCGTTATGTACCTTTCTATATGTTCCTGGTGGGCTTTATCATCGCCATGGTAACCATGCTGAAAGGTCTGAAGCATGTAGGTCTACACCTGAGTTACACCGAAGCAATCCTATACTCTCTCGTCGTGGGTGCTATCGTCATGGCTGTTGGTGTGGTCTTGCTGAAAAAAGTTAAGCGTGACGAAAAAGCCGATGCTGAATTCCATTTCTCCAGTGTAGAGAAAGTCTTTGGCGTACTGATGATGTTTACGGCTTGTGCTATGGCCTTTGCCCATGGTTCTAACGATGTGGCAAATGCAGTAGGTCCTTTGGCAGCGGTTGTGGGTATCGTACAATCCGGTGGTGAGATTGCTGGTAAGTCGGTTATGCCAGCTTGGATTTTACTGCTTGGTGGTGGTGGTATCGTTGTGGGTCTGGTGATGTATGGTCACAAGGTGATTGCAACGATTGGTACCAATATTACAGAACTGACGCCAAGTCGTGGTTTTGCCGCAACTCTTGCTGCAGCAACAACGGTGGTTATTGCTTCCGGTACTGGTTTGCCAATCTCGACTACCCATACTCTGGTAGGTGCGGTATTGGGTGTGGGTTTGGCCCGTGGTATTGCTGCGCTGAACATGAATATTGTTAAAACAATCTTTATGTCTTGGATTATTACCCTGCCAGCCGGTGCTGCTCTATCGATTCTATTCTTCTTCGTGTTGAAAGGTATCTTTGGTTAATCCAAAGCGATCGCAATAGCGTGACGATTAAAATGGCGGCTTAGGGTCGCCATTTTGCTTTTTGTATACCGATAATTTGATCTATAGAAGATTATGTTTGATCCGATATAACCTTTGTTTAGGTTATTCGTATCCTAAAAAGATGTTTATCTATCTCTCCTGACTTCCCTCTCTTTCAGCAGCCGTCTACAATCTCTAGTATATTCATCATTTACCCGCATCTGTTTAACCTTTATCTGTAAACCCTTCGCCAAACTGCCGCTAGGGTTGCTTTCTGGACTGGACGACATTGGACAATTTACAAAGCTACGTACACTGGTTTCGTAATTCATCACCCTATATTAATGCCCATCGTGGCCGCACATTTGTATTGCTATTGGATGGGTATGCGTTACAGCATCAAAACTTCACGAATATTGTGAACGATCTGGGGTTGTTAAATAGCCTAGGGGTGCGTTTGGTATTAGCCTTTGGTGCCCGACCACAAATTATGCAGCGTTTGGCATTACGTGATTTGGCGCTGGATTATCGCGGTCAGCGACCTGTGATCAGTACGGAAGTGATGGAGTGCATTAAGGATGCGGCGGGCTCTGCGGGCATTGAAATTCAATCCCGGTTGTCTATGGGATTACCTAACTCACCCATGCACGGAGCGGCTATTCGAGTGACCAGTGGCAATATGATTACCGCTCGTCCTCTGGGTGTCATCGATGGCCATGATTTTGGTCATACAGGGTTGGTGCGCAGCGTCGATTGTAATGCCATTAATCGACAGCTTGATGATGGTGCCATTGTTTTGCTGCCGCCTATAGGCTTCTCACCTACGGGGGAAGTGTTTTCCTTAACGGTTGAGGAAGTGGCGACTCGTGCGGCCATTGAGCTTAAAGCTGATAAACTGATCGTTTTTGGCGAGCAAAAAGGCTTGCTGGACGATTTAGGCGAAGTAATTCGTGATATGTCGCCCAAACAAGCGGGGCGTCATATGGAGCGGTTTACGGATAATCAGCCAGAGATGGCCTCGTTACAGGCGGCGTGGCAGGCCAGTCGTTTCGGTGTTAACCGAGCGCATTTGATTAGTTACCAGCAGGACGGAGCATTATTGGAAGAGCTGTTCACACGCAGTGGCGGCGGAACCATGATTACTCAGGAGCTGTACGAGCAGGTTAGAGATGCCAGTATTGATGATGTGGGCGGCATTCTGGAGCTGATTCAGCCTTTAGAAGAGCAAGGTGTCCTAGTCAGACGCTCACGCGAGCGATTAGAGAACGAAATCGATCAATTCACAGTTGTAGAGCTGGACGGCATGATCGTCGCCTGTGCAGCCTTGTACCCCTATATTGATGATACCTCAGATGAAAAGATCGGAGAGTTAGCTTGTGTTGCCGTTCATCCTCAATACCGAGGTGGAGATCGAGGTGATCTGATCCTGCAGCATATTGAAAAGCGTTCCCGGCGATTGGATCTGAATGCTCTGTTTGTGTTGACCACCCATACGGCTCATTGGTTTAGGGAGAGAGGGTTTGAACCAGCCGATGTCGATACGCTGCCACAGAGCCGAAAGCAGCTGTATAACTGGCAGCGTAACTCTAAGATTTTTGTTAAACGTTTGTAAGTCTGGAAGGCTGTAAGCACAAAAAAAGCGGGAATTTTTCATTCCCGCCAACAACTTAAGCAAAAGACCTGTATCATCCGACGATCTTTGTCGGATTAATGTAAGCATAGTCCAGACTTTCTGCCACCGCCTGATTTGTTACCTTCCCTGCATGAATATTTAGCCCATTCATCAAATGCTTATCGTCTTTTAATGCATGTTGCCAACCTTTGTCAGCAAGGGCCAAAATAAAGGGTAAAGTAGCATTGGTGAGAGCCAATGTTGAGGTGCGGGCCACGGCTCCCGGCATATTGGCGACACAGTAATGCACGATACCCTCTTCCATATACGTTGGATTATCGTGCGTTGTAGCACGACTGGTTTCAAAACAGCCGCCTTGATCAATGGCTACATCGACTAGAACACTGCCGGGCATCATCTGTTTTAGCATGGGTCGATTAATAAGTTTAGGAGCTGCAGCGCCAGGCACTAAGACGGCGCCTATGACTAGGTCGCTACGGCGAATGCAATGCAATACGGATTCCGTCGTGGAAAACAGGGTTTTTAACTGCCCCTGATAGAGAGCATCCAGTTGCCTTAAGCGAGGGATTGAACGGTCTAAAATGGTCACGTCAGCCCCCATGCCCATAGCAACACGAGCGGCATTCTCTCCTACGACGCCACCACCAATAACGGTGACATGAGCGGCTTCGACACCGGGCACACCGCCTAATAAAACCCCTCGACCTCCCATTACCTTTTCAAGACAACGAGCACCGGCTTGTACGGATAAGCGTCCTGCGACTTCACTCATGGGAGCTAATAAGGGTAAGCCACCTTGATTATCTGTGACCGTCTCGTAGGCAATAGCCGTACAGCCAGAGTCAATCAGGCCCTTGGTTTGATTAGGGTCTGGGGCCAGGTGTAGATAAGTAAATAACAATTGGCCGGATCTCAGGCGTTGATATTCTTCGGGTTGAGGTTCCTTAACCTTTACAATCAAGCCCGCTTTTTGAAATAGGGTTTGTACATCGTCAATAATCTCCGCCCCAGCCGCCTGATAGTTTAGATCGTTAAAGCCAATAGCACTGCCCGCCTCTCTTTGTACCAGTACCTGATGGCCTCTTTGTGTTAACTCCGCCACGCCTGCTGGAGTCATACCAACCCGGTACTCTTGGTTTTTGATCTCTTTGGGGATACCAATCAGCATAAGCCACTCCTTAAAATAGTCCTCTAGCCAATCGCAATGATCACTTTGATGCTATTTATTGCTGCTTAAGCTGAGTATAGATCAGCGGAGTTGGAGGAAAGGTCTATGTTAGACCACCTCTGTAGTGGTGTTTTCTGTTTTTGCTTGGCTGGATATAAGTTTTTCTACGGAGTAACTGATACATGTAGCGTGGATAAGCCAGAGGCGCATCCGCGAATGTTCCGTCACTCCTGAATGAAAATCTGAGAAAACTTTTGTTTAATTGTTTGCTTATGTATCTTAATCCGATTGCGATATGTATAGGTGACGTATGTGTGCTGGGGCTGATTGTTATGTAGCTAAGATAAAAAAATGTGTTTTTATCTTATTGTTTTTCTCTGGAATTGCTCTTTCTGATCAGAAGTTTGATTATGAAAAATATGATGATGCCATAACATTCAGAGATGCAGTGAATAATTTGGTTTTGCCCGGTATGGATTTTGAGAAAGTGAATGAAATCTTAACTGTTGAAGGAGTCTATAGGTCGGTTGATACGAGGGATAAAAATACTTCGAGCTATAGGTATGATTATAAAAGCTCTCGCTGGTGGATGTTTTTTGCATACCAGCACTGGATTATCGTTATGCATGTGGATGCAAAAACGAACAAGGTTATATTGGTTAGGACTAACTATGGTATTACAGGGTTGTAATTTTCCCTGGTAAGGCTAATGGCAGGTTTTTTGAATTTGTTAAAATAGTGGTCTTGCTAAGCAGTGAAACAAAAGCTTTCCCATACTCTCATTGTGAAGTGACCGAGCATTCGCGGATGCGCCTTAGGCTTATCCACGCTACATGTATCGGTTACTCCGTAGAAAAAATTATGTCCCTGTGCTTAGGTTAACTCAGCCCCATTAGTCAGGCCGAGGTAAAGGTTTGTATTAGGCGATTTCTGACGTGGTGTTTTCTGTTTTTGCTTGGCTTAGTTTTTTTCCTAGTCGGATAGAGGGTTTTTCTACAAATCTATAGATAAGATAAGAAAAGGCTATCGTGGTCAGTATTATGCTGATTATCCAGAAAGCCAGTGGCATTTCCCGTACCCAAGCATGCTCAGTGCGACCTGCCCACCAGTAAGTGAGATAAAAAACCACGGCAAGTTTCAGTTACAAGAGAGCTCCGTCTAGCCATAAGCGCGCTGGAATGGTAAAAAGTCCCCTCGCAAGTGCTAATACCTAATTGATAACGATATGCTGACTCTATTGATGCTCGTTCTAGTAAAAACTATTTCTGGTCAATAAGAGTTACCCTATTTGAAAAAGCTGCAGAGGAATACCCATGCCTGAGTACCGTTCGAAAACCTCCACCGCAGGCCGTAATATGGCGGGTGCCCGTGCCCTATGGCGCGCTACCGGTATGAAAGATGATGACTTTCAAAAGCCGATTATTGCCGTGGTGAACTCTTTTACTCAGTTTGTACCGGGTCATGTTCACCTGAAGGATATGGGGCAGCTGGTCGCTCGTGAGATCGAAAAAGCCGGTGGTGTGGCAAAAGAGTTTAATACCATTGCCATTGATGATGGTATTGCCATGGGCCACGACGGCATGCTGTATAGCCTGCCATCGCGCGACATTATCGCAGACTCTGTTGAGTATATGGTGAATGGTCACTGTGCGGATGCCATGGTGTGTATCTCTAACTGTGACAAGATCACGCCGGGAATGCTGATGGCTGCTATGCGCCTGAATATTCCGGTTATTTTTGTCTCCGGTGGCCCAATGGAAGCCGGTAAAACCAAGCTGTCTGAACATAAGCTGGATCTGGTGGACGCCATGGTGCTGGCCGTTGATCCCGATGCCTCTGATGAGCTAGTTGATGCCGTTGAACGTTCTGCCTGTCCGACCTGTGGTTCTTGTTCCGGTATGTTCACTGCGAACTCTATGAACTGTCTGGCCGAAGCACTGGGTCTGGCATTACCGGGTAACGGTACGGTTGTAGCGACCCATGCGGATCGTGAGCAACTGTTCCTGCGTGCAGGTCGTCGTATTGTTGATATGACGAAAGACTACTATGAGCAGGACAACGAGGGTGTTTTACCTCGTTCTGTTGGTTTTAAAGCTTTTGAGAACGCCATTACGCTGGATATTGCTATGGGCGGTTCTACTAATACCATTTTGCACCTGTTGGCTATTGCACAGGAAGCGGAAATTGACTTCACCCTGAAGGATATTGATCGCATGTCTCGTGTGGTGCCTCAGCTGTGTAAGGTGGCACCTAATACTCAGCAATACCATATTGAAGATGTGCACCGTGCTGGCGGTATTATGGGGATTTTGGGTGAGTTGGATCGCGCCGGTAAACTGCATACCGATACGCCAACCGTCTACAGTGCCACCATGAAGGATGCACTGGATGAATGGGATATTATGCGTAACCCATCACCAGAGGTGGTTGAGTTTTATAAAGCGGGCCCTGGAGGTATTCCGACTCAGGTAGCCTTCAGTCAAGCCACTCGCTGGCCGACCTTAGATGGCGATCGTGCCAATGGTTGTATCCGTTCATTAGAGAATGCTTTCTCCCTAGAAGGTGGTCTAGCGGTATTATTCGGTAATATTGCTTTAGACGGTTGTGTGGTGAAATCTGCCGGTGTTGATGAGTCGATTCTGGTATTTGAAGGCCCAGCGCATATCACAGAATCTCAAGATGAAGCGGTGGCTAATATCCTGGATGACAAGGTAAGTGCCGGTGATGTCGTAATCGTGCGTTACGAAGGTCCACAAGGTGGCCCGGGTATGCAGGAAATGCTGTATCCAACCTCTTACATTAAATCCAAAGGTCTGGGTAAGGCCTGTGCCTTATTGACGGATGGTCGCTTCTCTGGCGGTACCTCAGGTCTATCTATTGGTCATGTTTCACCAGAAGCAGCGGCAGGTGGTGCCATTGGTCTGGTGCGTAATGGCGATAAGATTCGTATTGATATCCCCAATCGTACTATTGATGTGCTGTTGTCTGATGAAGAGTTGGCGATTCGTCGTGCTGAGCAAGATAAGCAGGGTTGGAAGCCGGTGGAGGAGCGTCCACGTAAAGTGTCCGCAGCTCTGAAAGCTTATGCCAAGCTGGCGACATCTGCGGATAAGGGTGCAGTAAGAGATCTTTCTCAATTGGACTAATCTGTTTTATTTTGTAACTGATGTTATCGGGAGGACGCTTTCTTTCGCGTTCTCCTGATTAAGATCAATAACGGGCGTTAGGTAGGGAAACACGGCCTAGGTATTTGAAAACTGTGACTTGTTTTTAGCTTTTATCATCCCAATATTGAACCTCGGTGTTCAGGGATGCTAGCATCTTGCCCCTTATGACGGCTTCGGACAGAAGTGAATGTGATATTTCTTCATGCCTTCCATATCTGATATTTGCCGAAATAGAGCAATCTTATGGTTTGAGACAGGGATTGCATCAGTCTGAGCGATAAATAATTGAATTTAACACACTGAGCAAATCATGAGTGATTCCAACGTAGCTGACGATCTGAGGTCAGCACTGCAAGCCAGTAAGCGCGGTTTTGTCGCCACTGGTTTTTTTAGCCTGTTTATTAACTTGCTAATGTTAACCGCCCCTTTCTATATGCTGCAGGTCTATGATCGAGTTGTGACCTCCCGTAGCTTAGAAACATTACTGTTTTTATCCGTAATCATGGTCTTCATGTTTAGTATTATGGGGGTTATGGAGTGGGTGCGTTCCCGTATTCTGGTACGAGTGAGTAATCAGCTGGATGCACATTTGAGCGAAAGGGTTTATAGCGCCATGTTCACCATGGGGGTAAGAAACCCCGGTCAACGTACGGCCCAGCCTTTGAGCGATCTAACCACATTGCGTCAATTTATGACGGGTAATGGTCTGTTTGCTTTTTTTGATGCGCCTTGGGCACCTATTTACATCGGCTTGCTGTTTATGTTCCATCCCGCTTTCGGTTGGTTTGCAGTGGGTGCAGCGGTGATCCTGTCTTGTGTGGCGGTGTTTAACGAGCGTACCACACGAAAAGGCTTGATGGCGGCTAACTCGCAAAGTGTTAAAGCTCAGGATCTGGCCAATAGCAATTTACGTAATTCAGAAGTACTGCACGCCATGGGTATGTTGCCCGGCATTATGGGGCGCTGGCATAAAGAGTATCAGGACTTTCTGGCCAAGCAGACCAATGCCAGCGATAAAGCCGGTGTTTTTTCTAATCTGAGTAAAATCCTGCGTATGATCTTCCAGTCGTTGATTCTGGGTGTGGGTGCATACTATGTGGTAATCAACGAAATGTCTCCGGGTATGATGATTGCGGGCTCCATCCTGATGGGCCGTGCTTTGGCGCCGATTGATCTGATGATTGGCTCTTGGGCTGGCTTTAACGGTGCTCGTTCTGCCTATAAACGACTCAATGAATTATTAAGTGCGATTCCTGCCGATACCGAAAAAATGGCATTGCCGGATCCAGAGGGTCGAGTAACACTGGAAAACCTGGTTGTGGTACCGCCAGGAGCGAAGAAACCAGCGCTAAAAGGTTTGCAAATAGAAGTCGCACCTGGGGACCATGTGGGGATTGTTGGGCCAAGTGCCGCAGGTAAATCCACTCTGGCAAGGGCTTTGTTGGGTATCTGGCCGGCGGCTAATGGTGCGGTTCGTATTGATGCTGCGGATGTTCAGCATTATAACCGTACCCAATTAGGCCCTCATCTGGGTTATCTACCACAGGATATTGAGCTGTTTGATGGCACCGTGAGTGAGAATATTGCCCGTTTTGGTGAGGTTAATGCGGAAGCCGTGGTAGCTGCCGCTAAAAAAGCCGGTGTACATGAGATGATCCTACAGCTGCCAAATGCCTACGATACGGTCATTGGCGGAACCGCTGGTGCTCTATCGGGTGGTCAAAGGCAGCGTATTGGTTTGGCCCGTGCTTTGTATGGTAATCCTAAAATCATTGTTTTGGATGAACCTAACTCGAATCTGGATGATGTAGGTGAGCAGGCTTTGGCTCGTGCCATTAAACAACTGAAGGTAGAGCAAACGACTCTGTTGGTTGTGAGTCATCGTCAATCGGTTTTACGTAATATCGATAAACTGATGGTCTTGCGTGATGGTCAGGTTGAACAATACGGTGACCGAGATGAAGTGTTGCAGAAATTAGCGCAACAGGCTCAGCAGATGCAGCAGGCGCAACAAGCCCAGCAAGCTCAACAGCAAAATGCCTAAAGGATAATAGGCCGGAGCCTATGCAGACCTATGCTTAGGTCTGATCCGGATCTGGGATTGATCAAAATAAATTGATATTGGCAGGTCAGCCTGCCGGTAGAACCCGCATAGCGGGATTGGTGAGTAGAGAACAACCATGAGTCAGAAAGATGTAATTGAAGTGGATGAAAAGCAGGTCATACTTGCAGACGAGGCTGACCCTAAGCCTCAAGAGTCTCAAGCACCTGTTGATACCAGTGGTGCTGCTGAAGAAGTGCCCACGGATGACAAAAAATATATCCGGGGCGGTTTGATTTTCTTATTGATCGCTTTTGGTGGCTTTGCTGCTTGGGCGGCCCTTGCACCTTTAGGTAGCGCTATTGTTTCACAGGGTGAAGTGATGGTGGATAGTTACCGTAAATCTATTCAGCATTATGAAGGCGGTATTGTCGAAAATATTCTGGTACGTAATGGCGATCTGGTGAAAAAAGGTGAGCCGTTATTACAATTGGAGACGACGCAGTTTAATTCGGAACGAGACGGCTATGTTAAACGATTGCTGTCCTCTCAGGCGGAGCTAGAACGTCTGCGAACAGAGCAGACTTTTAGCAATACGCTAACCTATAGCCAGCGTTTGTTAGACAGTGCTAAAGAAGATGACGATATTCGTGAAGTACTAAAACAACAGAAGCAGCTGCATAAAGCCCGTATGAGTGCTTTTATGCAGGAACAGCAGGCTTTGGGTTCTCGAATAGAACAGATTGAGCAACAAATTGTCGGTATGGAAGCCCAGCACAGCATTCTGAATCAGCAGATCGATTCCTTACAAGAAGAACAGGATGCGTTTGATACCCTGTTTAAAGAAGGATTAGGTGATGGTCAGCGTGCTCGTGAGCTGAACCGTCAAGTCCTGCAAAATAAAAACGATCGTGCTCGCTTGGAATCAGAGATGGCGCGATTAAAGATTCAGATTACGGAAACCAATCTACAGCAAGCCACCCGTCGTCAAGATTTCCTGAAAGAAGTGGGTGAGCGTCTAAAACAGTTACAAGCCGAATACTTTGATCTGCAAGAGCGTTTCCGTGTGGCGGAAGACCGTGTAGAGCGTTCCACGGTACGAGCGCCAGAGCGTGGCATCGTGGTGGGTTTGCAGGTGCATACTTTAGGCAGTGTGATTTCATCAGGGGAAACTATTCTGGATCTGGTGCCAGAAAAGGATAAGTTTGTTGTGGAGTCCCGGGTAATGATTCAAGACATCAATGATGTTTATCTGGGACAAAAAGCGGATATTCGCTTTTCTGCCTTTAACCAGCGTGTGACCAAGGTGATTGAAGGTGAAGTGGTTAATATCTCGGCGGATCGTCTAACGGATGAACGTGATGGCATGCCTTACTATTTGACCCGTATGCGGGTGACTGAGCAGGGTATTGTGGATATGGGCGATGGCATGGAATTAAAGCCGGGAATGCCTGCAGAGGTCATGATTAAACGGGGCGAACGTACCTTGTTTAGTTATCTGCTAAAACCGATTACCGATAGTTTTGCTCGCAGCTTAAAGGAAAAATAGATGTCCGTTATTAATCGTTTTAAAAAGAAAGCTATTTTCCTCCCTTTGGCAGCCTCTCTTTGTTTGACGGTGTCAGGTTTGGCTTTGGCAAATCAAACCGGTGAGAATCAGGCGCTGCCGACTATGAGCAGTGCTCAATTAGCGGCGATTCAAGGGGGCTTAAACGAGGCGTTTGCTGCTGCGGCCAGTCATGATCCAGAGCTGCGCGCAGCACAAATGCAGTACCAGGCTGATAAGGAAGAAGAGGTACTGTCTAAAAGTGCTCTATTACCGGATATAAGCTTTACTGCCGGTTATAGCTATGAGGATTCGGACAATATTTATACCGATCCTGACAGCAATTATTATGATGATGAGTTAGAGCGCTCCAGCGGTACAATTGCTGATACTAACTGGATGGTGCGCTTACGTCAGCCTTTGTACGACAAAGGCCGTTATGAAAACTATAAAAGTGTTATCGCCTTTGTCGATCAGGCCCGGTATCGCTTTTTAAGAGCGGAGCAAGAATTAGTCTTTCGCGTAGCCGAGCGCTACCTAGCGGTACTATTGAGTGCTCAGCAGGTTTACCTGAATCAACAAAAACTGGTGGCTCTGGAGTTAAAACAGACTCAGGTTGAACGTGAGGTTTCTCTTGGTGTCGGTGATCAGCTTAACTTGCTAGAAGTGACCGCTCGTCATGATTTGGCTCGGGCTGATCTTCTGCAAGCTGAAAGTGCGTTAAGGGATGAGCAAACCCGTTTGCAAAATATTACCGGCCAAACCACGACCATTCCTGAAAGCTGGGTACAAACCGGTTATCAGGTGACCCCTGAATTGCTGATGGGTAGCGAAGAGGAGTGGTTGGCAAAAGCCAATGATAATCTAATGGTGAAAGAGGGTGAGGCCCGCATCAAGCAGTCAAGGCTGGCACTGAAGTCCCGTGAGGCGGGGCACTATCCAACGGTGGCTTTAGGATTAAGTTATCAAGACCGTGACTCAGAAGATCCTCAGCGAAGCCGAAAAGATGCCAGAATAACCATTGACCTGAGTTTACCGCTTTATCAAGGCGGCAAAACTCAAGCAGCCATTCGACAAGGCAGTGCCCGTTTAAGTCTAGAGGAAGCACAAAAAGAAAAAACCTTAACGGATGCTCAGCAGCAGGTTAAGTTGGCTTATTCCCGTTTAGAAGGATTCAAAGAGCGCTTGGACGCTCTGAATCAATCCAGTGAATCCAGTTTGCGCTATTTGGAAGCGGCTGAGCGAGGGCAAAAACTGAATCTGCGCAGTCAGGTAGAAGTGCTTGATGCCCGAACGCGTCTGGTTGATACACAGCTACGTTTTGCTGAAACGTTAAATGAGTACTTGCTGGCCGATATTCGTTTGCACTTTGAAAGCGGTTCTTTATCCGCTCAGCGTCTAAGCGAATACGATGAAATGTTTAGTGAGAACGCCCAGGCAGCACTAAACCAATAGAAATGCAGCGGTGTATTCGGCGTTTAAGGCCGATACACCGCAACATCCTCCAGCAAAATCATTTCAACATTTACAGGCAATCGCCAAAGGGCATGATAATTCGTTATAGAAATGTTTTAGTTTGAAGCCTAGTCTATTGATTTTTCTATTTTGAGTATAAAATTGATAGCCACTGTGCGGCGCAAAAATTCAAATAGAGAGTCAACATGCAGGTAAGTAAAAATATGCGAGTAGGTTATATAGAAATACGTTATGTTTAGAACCATTAATTCGCATGGTATACAGCACTTTTTGCCGCAACTGGTTGATTCAGTTGCGGTTTTGTTTGCGGGGGGCTTGGCGACTCTTCTCGTGATTCCTGTTGATCTTCAGATGACATATCTGCAGCAACTCCCTTTGCTGTTATTTACCTTTTTCCTCGCGGCGTACTTTTCACGTTTATACGGTTCTTGGCGGGGTATCGGTAAAATTGAGTTGCTGCTATATCTGGCATTTACTTGGTTTTTAACCAGTCTGTTTTTTACTTACGCAATGACGCTTTCTAAGGCTGTGCCTGATTTATCTCGCATGTGGTTGTTGCTCTGGATCAGCAGCGGGTATCTGATTAGTGCGTGCTTGCGCATGCTGTTTTATAGCGTTGCCCATCGTTTAAGAACAAAAGGTGTTAACCAGAAAAAAGTATTGCTAGTGGGAACGGAAGAATCCTGCCAGCGTATTCGTCAAAAGCTAGAACAAAGCCCACATTTTGGTTTTGCCTTTGAAGCTGATTTTTTAATTGATCCAACACAGGCTTCAGAAGGTTATGATTGTGGCCCCTTGGTTGAGCGCATTGAGAATCAGCCCCCCGAGGAAACCTGGATCGCTTTTCCGCTAAGTTCAGGGCATCTGGTGCGTGATATTCATGAAAGCCTCAATCGAAGCACCGTGAATATTCGCTATATTCCTGACCTGTCTGATTTTCGTTTGTTTAATCATCAGGTGACTCAGTTGGGGCCCTTATTGGCGGTTGATTTATCGAAAACACCTTTTGAAGGTGGCGCAAGGATAATTAAGGCCGTTGAAGATTATCTGTTTGGGCTGTTCTTTTTTCTGATCAGCCTACCTGTGATGTTTGTGATTGCTATCGCCATTAAGATCACTTCACCGGGGCCTGTGATTTTTAAGCAGTACAGAGCAGGTTTGGATGGTAAGCCTTTCAAAATTTATAAATTTCGCAGTATGACCTATAACCCAGAAGAGGGTTTTGAACAGGCGCAACATGTGGACCCTAGGGTGACCCGTTTGGGCCTCTGGTTAAGGAAAACCAGTCTTGATGAACTGCCGCAGTTTTTGAATGTATTGCAAGGGCGTATGTCTATTGTTGGCCCCAGACCGCACGTACCGGAGCAAAACTCCTATTACTCCGGTGTTATTGATGGTTATATGCAACGACACAGAGTAAAACCCGGTATAACCGGTTGGGCACAAATTAATGGATTAAGAGGTTTAACGGACAGGGATGACGATATGCGCAAACGGGTCGAATATGACTTTTATTATATTAATAAATGGTCATTCTTATTTGATCTGAAAATTATGGTATTGACCGTTGTGCACGGTTTTATCAATAAACAGCCATAAATTGAGTAGAAATTGAACATGTCATCGGTAGAAGCAAAGCTCGTTCCCGTTATCTTATCTGGTGGTTCCGGTAGCCGTTTATGGCCCGTTTCCAGAAAACTGCACCCTAAGCCTTTTATGCGTCTGCCTGATGGCGATACTTTGATGGGTAAAACCTATCTAAGAGCCGTAGATCTAGAGGGGGTTAGTGATGTCCTAACGGTAACCAATCGGGATTTGTATTTTAGAACCCGTGACGAGTTTGATCAGCTAGAACGTGGTGATATTAAACAGCATTATTTATTAGAACCTGTGGGTCGAAATACTGCTCCGGCCATGGCTTTAGCGGCCCTCCAGCTAGAAAAACAATATGGCCCAGATGTTTGTTTATTGGTTATGCCAGCAGACCATTTAGTGACGGAGCAATCGGCGTTTAAAAAGGCCGTTGAGAATGCTGTAGCCTTGGCCCAGAAAGGTAGTATTGTCACTTTTGGTATCCAGCCTACCCACCCGGAAACGGGGTTTGGTTATATTAAGGCCGCTAAACATGAAACCAGTGTTTCTGGAGGTTATCCTGTCAGCTGCTTTGTCGAAAAGCCGGATCTGGTGACAGCAGAGTCTTATGTCGAAAGCGGTGATTATTACTGGAATGCCGGTATTTTTTGTTTAACGGCCGGTAGTTTGCTGAGAGAGATGGCAGAGCATGAACCTGAGCTATTGGCTCAGGTAAAAGTAACATTGGCAGCTTCTAGCTCAATGACCAACTCAGGAGTAGAACAACTGGAGTTGGATCGGGAGCTCTTTTCTCAGGTGGCGGATATCTCTATTGATTACGCCATCATGGAGAAATCCGATAAAGTGTCGGTGGTACCTTGTGATCCGGGTTGGAGCGATATCGGTTCTTGGAATGCCTATAGCGAAATGTTACCGGCTGACGCCTCAGGTAATCGACTGGTTGGCGATGTGATCGCATTGGATACGCAAAATACCACAGTGCACAGTCCTAATATTTTGACTGCAACCATTGGTGTGCAGGATCTGGTCGTAGTACATACCTCAGATGCCATGTTGATTGCCCATAAAGATAGCGCCCAGCAGGTAAAAGATGTTGTCAATCAGCTGGACAAAACGGGACACCATGCACATCTGGTGCATCGTACGGTTTATCGTCCCTGGGGCAGTTATACCACTTTGGAAGAGGGTGAGCGTTTTAAGATTAAACGTATTGTGGTGAAGCCAGGGCAAAGCCTGTCTTTGCAGTTGCATCATCACCGGAGCGAGCACTGGGTCGTGGTGAGTGGTACGGCCCGTGTCGTGAATGATACAAAAGAATTTTTATTAAACTCCAATGAATCCACGTTTATTCCCGCAGGCCATAAGCATCGACTGGAAAACCCAGGGGTTATCGACTTAGTGTTGATTGAAGTGCAAAGCGGCGACTATCTCGGCGAGGACGATATTATCCGTTTCGAAGATCTTTATGGTCGGTGATGCTCGTTTCAACGAAGCGAATACTGACCGCCATAAACGGATCTGATTGACAGATTTGACAATGTGATAGCACACCAGACTATTTCTGGTGTGTATTGAGTTATGTAGAAAAGTATTAGGTTGATGACAATGTCAAATCTTCATCTGATTATGCATCTGGCTCGGGAGGAGCTGATTGAGCGACATTCTGGCTCACTATTGGGGCGCACCTGGACGGTGATTTCACCCATTATTCAAATCATGATTTTTATTTTGGTCTTTTCAAAGATTATGGGCGCCAAGCTGGAAGGTTTTGGCGCAGAGATTGATCAGTATTCTTACAGCATCTATCTGGTGTGTGGCATTTTACCTTGGATGGCCTTTTCTAAATCCATTGAGCGTATCAGTAATCTATTTGACGAAAAACGTGGATTGATCAGTAAAATCAATTTATCACTAAAGGTTTTGCCCTGTTCGGTGCTGCTTGCAGAAACCGTTATTTTTCTAATTGGCATGTTCTTTTTTATGCTGTTTCTCCTGTGGATTGACTTTCAGCCAGCCTTAACCTGGTTTTTAGTGCTGCCTCTCTTTCTGTTACAGCTGGTTATTGCTTATGGCTTGGGTCTTTTTCTGGCGGTATTGGCGGTCTACCTCAAGGATGTAAAAGAGACCATTGCCATTGGTTTGCAGTTAGGTTTTTGGTGTACCCCTATTGTTTATGTTTTAGAAATATTGCCCCAATGGGCTATCGAGTGGATGCAGTTGAACCCTGTTTTTGTCTTGATCAATACCTATCGGGATTGTTTGCTCTATAAACAACTGCCTAACGGCGGGGATCTGTTATCTCTGCTGTTTTTAGCGGTTATGTTATTAGCTGTATCAGCTTGGTTGCTGAAAAAAACAGAGCGTGATTTACGCGACATGTTATAGGGTTAGGGACATAAGATGATTCGTGTACATCAGCTGTCAAAGCGCTTTAAGTTATTTGATACACCGAAAGACCGATTATTAGAAGCGATTACTCATAAGCCACGGCATCGAGAGCATTTAGCGCTGGATAACATTAGTTTTGATGTTCAGCCTGGAGAGGTTTTAGGGGTTCTAGGCCGTAATGGTGCCGGTAAGTCTACGTTATTAAAGCTACTCAATGGCGTATTATTACCCGACAGTGGTGAGATGGAGGTTGATGGGCGTATTACGGGGTTATTAGAGTTGGGCACTGGCTTTAACCCTGAACTGTCCGGTTTAAAGAATATATACAGCAACGGCATTATGCTGGGTATGAGCCGAGAAGAGTTGGCAGAAAAAGAGCAAGATATCATCGATTTTTCTGAACTTGGCGATTATATCAATGCCCCCTTGAAAACCTATTCGTCGGGCATGACCATGCGTTTGGGTTTTTCTATTGCCATCCATGCTAATCCGGCCTGTTTTCTAGTGGATGAGGCGTTATCGGTCGGCGACGGTTATTTCCAGCAAAAATGCATGAAGCGCATCCGCGAGTTTAAGCAGGGTGGCGGCTCTATTTTGTTTGTATCCCATGACTTGAATGCGGTAAAAATACTTTGTGATCGTGCTCTTGTACTGGAAAATGGTAAGGTTGTTTTTGATGGAGAGTCTGATTTAGCGGTTAATTATTACAATCGCATTATGTCCAATCAGGCTGAAGAGGAAGAAAATCGCTATCAGGATCGAGAGCACCTGGCCTATGGCACGGGAGAGGTGGTGGTCAGCTCTGGTAAGGCTGTTGGCGTTGACAGTGAAAGTCAAACCTTGAGTAGTGGTGAGTCACTTCGAATCAGTATCGACGTTAAGGCGAAAGAATCCTTATCTGATGTGACTCTGGGCATGATGATTCGGGATCGTTTTGGGCAGGATGTCTTTGGTATTAATACCCATCAAATGGAATACCCTCTCACATTTCAAGCTGGGGACGAACGCACTATTTCATTGGAATTACCGGCTAATATTGCCCCAGGCAAGTACACGGTTACCTTGGCCCTACATAGTCAAGAGCATCACTTGGAGGATTGTTATTGGTGGTGTGACAGTTATTTACAATTTGAAGTGGCCGGATTTCGCAATCGCTTGTTTAGCGGTGTGTGTTATCTGCCTGTTGTTGTCAGTGAGAGCTCTTAGCGGAATATGTAGTAATGCTGTTAAAGAAAAAGCTCAATAGTCTGTGAATAGAGAGTTTAAAGAGATTTTATGAAAGTCCTGGTCAATGTTACACCCTTGATCCCACCGCTTACGGGTATTGGTCATTATACTCAGAATCTTTTAAAGGCTTTGTTGGCGCACCCCGAGGTTGAGGATGTTAAAGGTATCTTGCCGGGGCGTATTCTCTCTGCAGAACAGTTGTCGCGTTGGGTTGAATCCCCTGACGCTCAAGAACCAGATGATGGCGCAGGTGAGGACGATCCTAACAGCAGAAGCGCCAAGCCTGTTAAACCGGCTCTAAGTTTACGCCTGTTTTCGTTAGCGAAAAGAATACTCAAACGAATACCGCCAATAGCGATGTTAGCCCGTTGGTTGTTGTCTCAGCAAAAACACCTACTGCCTGATGGTTATGTGTACTGGGAGCCTAACTTTATCTTACAAGAGTACAAAGGCGGGGCGTCGGTCAGTACGATTCATGATTTGTCCTTCCTGCATCACCCAGAAACTCATCGTGTAGAGCTGGTACAGCATTTAGAGCAACAGTTGCCTGTTACCTTAGAGCAGGCAGAACGTATTATTTGCGTATCAGATTTCACTCGTGGTCAACTGCAGGCGGCTTATCAGCCGAAGCAAGCGATCGATATAGTGCATCCCGGTGTAGAGCAATGCTTTTTTACCGTTACAGATCAGCAGATTCAATCTTTCAAGCAGCGTAATGATTTGCCAGAGCATTATCTCTTGTCTGTCGCAACATTAGAACCGAGAAAAAACTTTCTGCGTTTGTTTAACGCTTTTGAGCAATTGCCGCAGGCAATACGACAGCAATACCCTTTGGTGTTAGCGGGTAGTCGGGGTTGGCACAGTGATGATATCCAAGCTAATATCCAGCGCTTAGAAGCTGATGGTGAGCTTAAGTATTTGGGGTATGTGGATCAAGTGGATATGCCGGCCTTGTTTGCAGGCGCAACGGCGATGGCTTATGTCTCTATCTACGAAGGTTTTGGTATGCCCATTGCTGAAGCGATGGCGGCAAATACACCGGTTATTACCTCAGCGTTAGCTTCTATGCCCGAGGTTGCGAATAATAGCGCTTGTTTGGTTGACCCCATGTCGGAAGCGTCCATAAAACAAGGTTTATTACAGGTGCTGAGTGATTCTGATCTGCGCCAGGAACTCGCAATTAAAGGGCGAGCCAGGGCAGAGCAGTTACGCTGGCAGCACTCGGCAGAAGCATTGGTTACCTGCTTAAAGGCTGCAGATCGTAAGCGTTGATCTTCTCTTGCAAGATAATAATAGAATGAATCGTTTTTATTTGTTTTAAATACCTTAAAAATCGCAATGAACCAAAAATGGTTAATAGACAAGGAGCCTCTCCATGGCTGATCAGCCGCTTTCACTGGATCGCCTGCTGGAAACACTGAAATCTGAAGCTGCTTGGCAGGATAATGGCGATGTTCAAAACACTTCATTTCAGCCAAAACCTTTACCTTTTAATTTAGCTGAAGATGAACAGCAAAAAGAGCGAGATTGGGAAGAGGCTTATCAAGCCTCCTTGTTACCTGATCCCCATCTGCAAAAATACCATGTCTCTGAGTTTCTCTATCTGGATGATGAGTTGTTTTTATCCCATGCTTATCTTTGTCTGTTTAAGCGGCCTGCAGATGAGGGGGGGAAAGAAGGTTATCTCAATCTATTAAATAACGGCTGGCCTAAATCATTGGTATTAGCCAGCCTTTTGCTGTCCGAAGAAGGGCAGGCTCGCCAAGTACAGCTCGTGGGTAACGGTGTTTTTCGCAGGGCGGCTAAATGGTTGTTGGCACCTAATCGCTTCTCCCGTAGATTGCTGGGGCGTAGTTTAGGCTTGCTATCAAAACTGGCAGAAAAGCAGCAAGTCGCAGCGGATGTCTACCTACTCAAAAAACAGCAGCAGCGTTCTACTGAATTGCGCAAAGAGTTCTTCCAGCTTAAGCAGCAGATTAGTCGTGGGGTTTTAACCGCTGATGTACTGGCGGAACAGTTCTCTCTGACGGATGAAAAAGTGTCCCGTTTAAGCCGTTCCTTGCACTACCAAGGGATAGATAAAGGCGTGTCAATGTCTGCAAGCCTGCCGGAAAGCCCCGTGAGTGGATCAACTCGTCCAGAGGTTTCAGAAGACTTTCAACAGTTTTATCTGGCATTTGAAGATGCTTGCCGGGGCAGTCAGGAAGAGATACATCATAAGCTGGAAGGCTATATTCAATATTTACCGGAGCGCAATCGGACGACGGGGATTGTAGTGGATATGGGCTGTGGTCGAGGAGAGTGGCTGCAAATCTTAACCGATAAGGGTTATAACGCCTTGGGGTTGGATACGAATGCCTTTATGTTAGAAACCTGTCAACGAAAAGGCTTGCCGGTTGAAAGCACACCGTTACATCAATGGTTAGCGCAACAGAAGGATAACTCTGTTGCTGCCGTTACAGGTTTTCATATCGCTGAGCATTTACCCTTTGATTATCTGTTAAATCTGCTACAAGACATTGTCAGGGTATTACAGCCCGGTGGTTGTTTGATTCTGGAAACGCCTAACCCGGAAAATATCTTGGTAGGCAGTCACACCTTCTATCATGATCCTACCCATAACAACCCTTTGACCCCCACTCTGATGCAATTTACCGCAGAGTATGTGGGTTTGTCTGAGATTGATATTTTGCGTATGACGCCTTACCCAGCATCTGCGCGAGTGGACGAGACGGGACTTTTGGCCGATAGAGTGAATGGCCACCTCTGTGGTCCACAGGATTTTGCTTTATTGGCACGTAAGCCGTATCCGGCAAGTTAGTTTGTGTTTGTTTTAACTCTGGTGAGCTCCGTTGCTCTGCCATAGGGTCTGATGATTAAGGAAATAATGCCGTGAAGATTCTCGTAACCGCTTGTCAGGTACCCTTTATTCAAGGGGGATCCAACTACCATATTAACGGTACGGTGAATGCCTTACGTCAAGCGGGACATGAGGTGGAGCTAACGCTCTTTCCCTTTAAGTTTCAGCCAGAAAGCGATATCCAGTATCAGATGAAATATCTGCAAGAGCTGGATTTTAATGCCTTTAATGGCCATAAAATTGATCGCGTCATTAGCTTGCAGTTTCCGGGTTACGGTATAAACCACGAACAGCATATTGTTTGGGTGATGCATCAGCATCGAGCAGTATATGAACTTTATGAAGAAGATAAAGCGCCAGCAGGTCTTAAAGCACTAAAGCCTGATGTAGAGGCTTTTGATAATAGAGCGTTTGATACGGCACGTCTTTTATATGCAAACTCCCATAGAGTTGCCGATCGAATAAAGCGTTTTAATCATTTTGATGCTCAGCCCTTGTATCATCCGCCTTATGGCGAAGAGCACTTTTTCACTGAAGACGATTACGGCTATATCTTTTATCCCAGCCGTTTAGAAACATTAAAACGACAAGATTTATTAATAGAAGCAGCCCGTTATCTAAAAACGCCAGCACTTATTTTAATCGGTGGCGATGGTGCTAAGAAAGATTACTATCAAAGTCTGATCGAGAAATATGATCTGACAGATCGGGTGCGTTTAATTGGCCGTTTTAGTGAGGCTGAAAAGTATCAATTGTATGCGCGTGCGTTAGGTATTTTCTTTGGCCCGTTTGATGAAGATTATGGTTATATTACACTGGAATCTATGTTGTCCTCTAAGCCTGTTATTACCTGTACAGACTCAGGTGGTCCATTAGAATTTGTCGTGGATAACAGTAATGGCTTTATTTGCGAGCCTTCTCCTGAGCAGATCGCTGAGAAGATAGATTGGTTGTATAGCAATCGTCAGATAGCAAAACAGATGGGCTTACAGGGAAAGCAAGATTATCAGCAGCACAATATCAGCTGGCAAAATGTTTTAGAAAAGCTTTTGGCCTAACGGCTGACGTGATTTTTTGGTTAAAAATAACAGAATAGCCTTGTTTGATAGCGGTAGATTAATAATATGAAAATTGCTCTGATAGCTCCTAGCCCTGTACCTTTTACGATTGGTGGTGCGGAAAAACTCTGGTGGGGATTATTGCATCATATTAATCAAACGACCCATCATCAGGCAGAGCTTATTAAGTTACCTTCTGCAGAGCGGAGTTTTTCTGAGTTAATAAAAAGCTATCATGCTTTTTTTAATTTAGATTTGAGTTATTTTGATTGTGTAATCAGTACCAAGTATCCCGCTTGGATGATCCAGCATAAAAACCATATCTGTTATCTTCAACATAGACTCAGAGGTTTATACGATACCTACCATTTTAGCGGTTTACCGACAGAGATTAACTGGCAGGAATTACACGGTGATCTCCACTGGTTAGAAAAGTTATTAGCTAAAGAACAACCGACACGTACCGATGCTGCTGAATTATTTGAAGGTTTATTGCCTCTGTTAGACTGCGCTCATCTAGAACAGGCTCTAAGCTTTCCTGGGGCGATGACTCGTGGGATTATCCATTTTTTAGACCGAGTGGCTATTAACGCACATCAGATAAAAAGCTGCTTTGCTATTTCAGAAAATGTAAAACAGCGTCAAGATTATTTTCCCCTTGATATGGCTGTGGAGGTGATTCATCACCCGTCCGATTTGACCTGCTTTAATAATACCGAGTATGTGGATCTATTTACGGTCAGTCGATTGGATAAAGCTAAGCGTATTCACTTGTTAATAGAAGCCTTTAAGCAAGTTAAAACGGATCGAAAGTTTTATATTGCCGGTACAGGGCCAGATGAAACAGAATTAAAAACACTGGCCGGTGATGATTCACGCATTGTCTTTTTAGGGCGACAAACGGATCAAGAAATTATAGCGCGTTATAGTCGCGCCCTTTTTGTTCCCTTTATTCCTTATGATGAAGATTATGGCTTGATTACAATAGAAGCCATGATGTCCGGTAAGGCCGTTTTAACCACAAGTGATGCCGGTGGAGTCAATGAGTTTGTAGTTGATCATTCAAAGCCGAATTCAGATCCAGATAAACAAAATGGTTTGTCTGTTGCGCCTACCGTCGATGACTTGGCGGCGGGTATGCAGGTAATGTTGGATAATCCAGAAACGACGCAACGCTGGGGGAAGAATGCCCTACAGGCTGTGGCGCATATCCGTTGGGATAATACTCTGGCCCCCTTGTTAGATGCCGGGGAGGCACCTCCGGTATTACAGAAGCCCTTGTGGTCGGTAAAGCGCTGGCGGCCTGAGGTGGTGATACCGTCCACCTTTTCTATTTTTCCAGTACAGGGGGGTGGTCAGGCCCGGATGTACCACTTGTATAAGGGGCTGGCAAAGTATTGCAATATCACCTTGCTTAGTTTTGCTTATGAGCGCACGGATCGGGTGATTGCTCCAGGGCTAAGGGAGATTATCGTACCGATCAATGCAGCCCATAGAGCGCATTTGGATCGTTTAAATCGTGCTTTTGAGACGGGCGTCGAAGATATCGCGGCGATTGAAGGTATCCTGAAAAACAGTTTCTATATGGATCGATTGGCCTTGTTATGTGCCGAAGCCGATTGGGTTATCGCCTCCCATCCCTATTTGTATCAAGCGATCAAACAGTGTTGGCAGGGGCCTATATTGTACGATGCCCATAATGTGGAGCTATTGTTAAAGCAGTCGGCGTTGCGAGGGAATGGCGCGTTGGCTGATATTGCGCTGGAGCAGGTTAGGATTGTTGAGGATGCGTGTTATCGTCAAACGGCACTGGTCTATGCCTGCTCTGAACAAGACCTTGGGCATCTTGAGCAGCTTTACGGTACACGGGCAGGTTTGCAAGGTGTTGTGGGTAATGGGGTCGATTGTCAGTCGGTACCTTTTGTGGACCTGTCCCAGCGGCGTCAGGTGCGACAACAATTAGGCTTATCTCCTGACGCTCGGCCTTTGCTCTTTATGGGTAGCGCTCATGGCCCCAACGTTGATGCCTTGAAGCATGTTATTACATTGGCTGAACAGCTGCCTGAACAACTTTTCTGGGTGCTGGGTAGCGTTGGTCAACACAGTGACATCATAGAGAAACAAGACGCGGGTATATTGCCAGACAATCTTTATCTTTTGGGCTTGGTTAGCGAGCGAGATAAGGCGCGTCTGATGAGTGCGGCGAGTTTAGCGTTGAATCCGATGTCTTCGGGGTCGGGATCAAACCTGAAAATGCTGGATTATACTGCCAATGGATTGCCGGTTTTGAGTACAGGGTTTGGTAATCGAGGCATCGGTTTTCAGGCAGGGGAAAGCATTCTGATTACAGATCAAGAGGGCTTTATTTCTCAGATTGAACAGCTGTTGGCAGAGGATGAGCAAGTGCTGCAGCGCCTCGCATTGAATGCACGTCATATCACGGAAACGCAATTTGACTGGTGTGTTCAGGTAGAGCGTCTTTGGTCAATGATAAAACATGCATAACGTATAAACAGTCAAATAAAATATTCTTTATAAAAAGACGCAATGCTCTTAGAGTATACGTCGACTTTTGTAGCGCATTTTAGGGGCTTTAATTATTTTTCCGGGGTTGTTCTTGTGAGTACACGTGTTGTCGATGGGAGTGATATGGATAAAGAGATCTCGTCAGGAAAGTTAATATCACCTGAAATTAAAGTGGCTATCGTGCACGATTGGTTGGTGACTTGGGCTGGGGCAGAAAAAGTACTGGCCGAATTACTCTCTTTATTTCCTAATGCTGACCTGTTTACTCTGGTTAATTTTATGGATGATGACTCTGCGTCTGCGCAGTTAAAACAACATAAAGTAACCACCAGCTTTATCCAGCGTTTACCGGCAGCTCGTAAGCACTATCGTCATTACTTGCCTTTAATGCCCTTAGCTGTAGAGCAATTTGATCTATCGGGTTATCAATTAATTATCTCGTCCAGTCATGCGGTTGCTAAAGGTGTTATTACCAGCCCTGATAGCCTGCATATTTGTTATTGCCACTCACCTATGCGTTACGCTTGGGATTTACAGCAGCAATATATCACTGAAAGTGGCATGAGTGGTTTAAAAGAAAAGTTAACCCGCTATTTACTGCATAGATTACGTCAGTGGGACACTAATAGTAGTGCTCGTGTTGATCACTTTATTGCTAACTCTGAATATATCGCCCGGCGAATTAATAAATGTTACCGCCGTTCGGCAGAGGTTATCTACCCTCCGGTAGGTCGGGCTGATATACAATGTTCAGAACAAGCCGTAATAGAAAAAAAAGATTTCTATTTAGCGGCTTCACGATTGGTGCCTTACAAGCGTATTGCTTTGATTGTCGAATCATTTGCTCAAATGCCAGATAAAACACTGATAGTAATTGGTGACGGGCCTGAGCGTCGGAAGATAGAAAAGCAGGTTGAGCGATTAAAACAGCAAGGTCAAAATAATATTAAATATATAGGTTACCAAGACGATCAAAGTTTACAGCGTCATTTAGCCGAAGCTAAAGCGTACGTTTTTGCTGCGGAAGAAGATTTTGGTATTTTGCCCGTCGAAGCATTGGCCAACGGTACGCCGGTTATTGCCTTTGGAAAAGGCGGTGTTGCGGAAAGTATTACAGAAGAGACAGGTGTTTTTTTTAATCGGCCAGATGTCAAGTCTTTAATGGCGGCTGTGAACAATTTTGAACAAAAAAACTTTTCCTCTGACGCCTGTCTTAAGCGGGCAATGGAATTTAGTCGTAAAAACTTCAATGATCGGCTTTATTCCTTTGTGGAAAGTAAAATAGCCCAAGCTAATATCCCCTCTTTATCAACGAAGGCCAGTAATAATGGGCCCTTCAGAAACAGTTAATTGTTTTGCATCTTAATTACCCTCTTATAGTGTTAACAATTTGACATTAGATAACAAATACAAAATACAACCTGAATCACAAAACAAGGGTGTAGCGGTTGACACCCTAATTGCTAGCTCTTTAGAATCGGGTGTAAGTGTAGATTACCATGGGTTTATCAGTTAGTTGCAGAAGTGGTGTCGAGTGCCATTTTAGTTAGATAAAAAGCTTGCTTTATGCGGCGTTTTGTTTATTGCAACCCCATCTACAGCAGTTGTTAACTGCAAGGTAGGAGCGAGCTCGAGCGCTCAAGTCATACATAGTTTTTGCAAAGGCTATGTATGTTTTACTATTCAAGGAGAATATAGTCATATGGCAACACAACAATCTATGGACACCGTACAAAAGGCCTATATTGGTTATTACGGACGTCCGGCAGATCCTGCAGGTCTGGAATATTGGGCTGATCGCCTAGAAAATGAAGAGAATGGCGATCTGTCTGCACTTATCGATGCGTTTGGTAACTCCGCGGAATACACGAGCCGTTACGAAGGACAAAGTAACGCAGAACTGGTTAACAATCTGTACCAACAGCTGTTCAACCGTGACGCAGAAGAAGAAGGTCTGAACTTCTACGTTGGCAAACTAGAAAGCGGTGAATATTCGCTGGGTGATATCGCTATCGTTGTAATGAACGGTGCGCAAAACTCAGACGTTACTGCTCTGGAAAACAAGCTGGCAGCAGCGAATGATTTCACGAAAGCCGTCACAGACGCTGATGCAACTTACGGCGAAAATCAAATTGATGAAGCTGTAGAGTTTATTGGAAGTGTTGATGCTGATAACCCAGCAGATGAACATGCAGCTGAAAACGTTGTTGTTCACTTCCCTAAGCCTAACGACGAGCCCGTTGTTGACTTTAACCTGGAAGAGACCACTGAAGAAGTTACAGTAACAACTGCAGCGTCTACAGATACGGTTATTTACTGGGGCTACAACCCACACGCCCACGGTGAAACTGACGTTGACAACATGGACGGCAACGATCCAAGTGGCAACGACAACAACCTGACCAATGAAGGTCCTGCTGACGGCGGTGTTGTATTGGCCGATCTGCTGACTCAGTTGGCTGGTACTGGTCTTTTCGATCTATCTGAAGTCTTCCCTGATATGTTTGGCGATATTGATGTTGCCAATCCTACCGATTTCCCTTTTGCCAATGTTACTGATCTGACAATTGGTGCTGGTGCAGACGGTACGTCTACTGTAACGGTTCAGACCGATGCGGGTGAAGTGGCTCAGGCTGAAGTTGAGCTGGCTCAATCTGTTCTGGACTACATGGACAACCTACTGTTTGACGAAGAAGGCAATTCTCGTCTATACGAAGTAGTGGTTGAAACCCCTGCTTCTACAGTAACCACTGATGTAGCGACCCGAATCGTTCTGACCCCTCAAGAAAACAACGGTGGCACAGAAGAAAACGGCTTCACTGGTGATGCAGATAACACAATTACTGCTGGCCGTTTAGATCTGTTGCACAACGCTTATATTGATGGCGGTACGGGTAACAATACTCTGGAAGTTGATGCAAAAGGTTTCTTTGCTCAGCCGGATACGCTGGTAAATATCCAGACCGTTAACATCACAAACATGGCTAACGTTTATACGGATAGCGATGGCAACAGCATCTACCCAGATCTGTCTGCAGGATTTATTGCTGAGTCTCACCTTGATCTGAACCATGCTACTGATCTGGAACAGCTGACAATCACAGAAAGTGATTCCGGCATGACTTATGATCATGACAGCGATGTTCTTACTGATGAGATCTCTCTGCTAGGCAGTCTGACTGTTTCCGGTATCCGTGCTGATGCAACCGTTACTCTGGAAGGCGGTTTTACTCAGGATATCAATGTAAGCTTCGGTCAAGGTCTGACTGACGGTGTTAACCTGGTATTAAACCTGGGTGAAGTATCTGCGACCGCTAAACTGAGCGTGATGCATGATTCTGAGACTCTGAACATCGATTCTACCGGTGGCGGTAATACGCTGCATGCGGCAAGTCTGGGTGATTCATCTCTGATGAACCTGAATGTGTCTGGTACAGCAAAACTGTACATTGACGGCGACATTGGCGGTTCTTTTGCTGCGGGCCATCCTGCAACAATCAATGCTTCAGAAAACACTGCCGGTGTTGATCTGCAAGTGGGTGCGGCTGATGCGGATCTGTCTGACGGTAACGATGATGCCTATGCTGATGAAATCGTTTTTGTTGGCACTGCAGAATCTGACGATCACTTCACGGCATACAGCGGTAAGTCTGTTGATATCGTAAGTGGTAACGGCGACAACGAATTTGTGGCTAATACTCAGGGTTCTGAGGCGCTGGGTGAAATCACGATCGTTTCTGGCGACGGTGATAACGAAGTAACGGCAACGGCTGACCACGCTGAAGGTGATATCACTATTGCACTGGGTGATGGTGATAACCACGTTGACGCGACTAACAGCACGCCTAATGCCACGGTTGGTGTAGCGGTTGGTGAAGGTGATAACACCATTTCTGCTGTGGGTGACACCGCTGTAGTATTAGCCGGTGACGGTGACAACACTGTTACGACTGATACTTCTGACACTGTAGGTGTTGAACTAGGTAATGGTGACAACACTGTTTCTGCTGAAGAAGCTGAAGTTGTTGTAATTGCTGCAGGTGATGGCGAGAACACGATCACTGCAACCGCTGATACGTCTATCGCTATTAGCACGGGTGCTGGTGATGACACGGTTACTATCGCGGGCCTGGGTACCAACTATGGTGTTGACTATGCAGATGATGCACTGATCAATATTGATCTGGGCGCGGGTAACAATACTCTGGTAATCGGTGACGCTTCTAATGGCTTGTCTGCTTTAGAAGGTTCTACCATTACGGGTTCCGACATCACTTTAAAAGTACTTGAAAATGATGCGAACCTATGTCAGGCAGAAATCACCGGTGTAACCGGTATTGTTCTGAATGACAGCATTACACTGACACTGTCTGTAAGTCAGCTGGCGGCTATCGGTACTGAGAACATCTCTGTTGTTAACGAGAAGTTCGGTCAGACGGCTAATCTGCACCTTGTCGTTGACGAAGACACGGTACTGGGCGACCTGCTGGTTCTGTCTGAACTGACTAAAGCAGTTAACCTGACGCTAGAAGTGAATGACGGTGTTCAACTGTCTCTGACAGCTGAAGAACTGCACAAGTACTTCGAAAACGAAGGTATCACTGCAGGCGAAACCAATAATAATGACGAAGCCCCTGGCACTGTTGTTATTACTGATGCCGGTCTGGAATTTGAATACAACGATGCTGCCTCTTCCGGTGGTTCTGTATCCGGTGACTTCGATGGTAGCAATGTTACCGTTATCGGTTCTTTGAACGGCTATAACCGTCCAACCGATACAGACGGTGTTGTTGTTCTGAACATCGACTCTACTGAAGAGAACGGTGCGATCTCAGGCTTCTCTACTACGCTGTACAACTACGTAGTAATTGAAGGTGTGGTTGATCTGGCAGTTGACGGTACAGTTTCTCTGGGCAGTGATTACACCATCGACTTCTCAGAGCTGCAGGGTAACCTGACCGGTCTGACTCTGGCTGACTTCGACGAAGTTACCGAAGTCATGGGTAATAACACCAATACTCGTATCGACGTTGAACTAGGTGGTGACGTAGCAACTGCTGACGAAGGCCTAGTATCTTCTGGTGTTGCCACTTACGTTGTGACTGAAATTGACGATGAAGCTAATGATGATGGCGATGTTGATAGCCTGACAGCGACTTTCTACACCTGTGAAACCACACAGGATCTGGAAGTTCTAGGTCTGCAAGGCAACTACGACAGCACCATCACGTTTGCTAACACCGAGCGTGGCGTTGAATTCCTGATGGAAGTCGACTATGCCAAGTCTGACGGTTACGTTGTAGGTACTCTGATCGGTGAATTCGCCCGTGAAGATGCTGATGCAGTTGTAAACGTTGTCGGTCTGCAGGATCTGCCTGCTGGTGAAACTCAGATGGTAGCCGGTATCGAACTGGTTAACGCTGATACTGCAACGATCAATGTTGAAGGCGGCAATACTGAGATCACAAGCCTGGTAGGCGCTGATCTGGAAAGCCTGACTCTGGCATCTGATGCTAACCTGGAAATCGTTACTGTTCTGCCAACGAACGTAGCAAGCGTTGACGCTTCTGGCGTAACCGGTTCTCTGACGGTTGAACTGGACGCTCCTACTGCAGAAGGTATCACCTTCGTAGGTGCAGCAGGCGAAACTACGCTGACTCTGGACGACACTGGTGTTGATGCTATCGACAGCATTGAAGGTGCAGGCGGTGTTGCTCTGGTTATCGACGGTACCGTTGATCTGACAGAAGCGGCTCTGACCGATGTTACGACTGTAACTCTGCTAGACGGTGCTGATCTGACAGTAACAATGGAGCAAGCTGACGCGATTGGTGCGGCTAACTTCATGATTGACGAAGCTGACGCAGCGAATCTAACTCTGCAAGGTCTGAACGACCAGCAGTTTGCTGTAGCAGACTACGCAGATGAACTGACGCTGTCTGTAACTCTGGCAGCAGAAGAAACCGTTACTCTGCACGCTGACACTGATCTGACCGATATCGCATCTCTGGAAATCCCAGAAGGTACGACTCTGGTTCTGACCGCTGAGCAATTCCAGCAGCTGAATGGTGTAGGTGTACTGACCGGTGACGGTTCTGTTCACATTACGGGTCTGACTCAAGACGCAGTGGGTGAAAACGGTGAAGATCTGGATCTGAGCGGTATCGCTCTGGGTGCAGACAGCACAGTAACCATCACACTGGCAGAAGACGTTAATCTGAGCGAAGCAGCTCTGGCTGGTGCAATCGACACGGTTAACATCGGTGACAACCTGAGTCTGACTCTGGGTGAAGTTGCAGATGCAGATGGCGTTGACTTTGTAGGCGGTGCGGACTCTGGTCTGATCTTCACAGATACAGACGTTGACGCTGGTGATTACATTGATGCTTCTGGCTTTGGTGTAAGCTATGTTGAGCTGACCAACGTACTGGTTTCTGGCGAAAACGTTGATCAAATCCTGGGCGGTCTGCCTGGTGATGTGACTAAGATCATCACAGATGATTATGGCCATGCTGCAACAATCGATCAAACCGCTACGGTTGAAGCGATCACAATTGTTGATGGTGCTATTAGCTTTAATACGCTGGCTGATGATACTGAAATCGCTAACTTCACGTTGAATCTGGAAGGTGGTTCTCAGATTGGTGGTTTGAATCTAGATACTACGCCTAAGTTTGTAGAATCTGGTGATCTTGCAGGCTATGACGCCGCGGATGCTGATCTTCAGCGTGAACTGCTGAAAACGCTGACCATTAACTCTGATGGCGTTGATCTGAACCCAGTTACAGATACCACAGATAACGTAATCGATGGTGATATTTCGCCGCTGACTACTGGTGGTACTAACACTGATAACAACCTGCTGGACGTAACCATTAACGCGTCTCAAGCACTGGTTGTGAATGGCGATATCATCTTTAACTCTGTTACAGGTGATGATGACTTCGTAGTTAACGATGACGACGAAGCGGTTGCAACGCTGACCATTAACGGTACTGCAGACGTTACTCTGGGCGGACTGGATACATCTGACGCTGATGTCGATGGTCTGAACGTTGAGAACGCAGGTACGGGTATCCTGTCTATCGATCTTGATGGTGCAAACCTACAGTCTGATGCAGATGGCCCTGGCGGAAACGATCCTGAAGATGATGCTCTGAGCTTCACCGGTAGCAACATCGAACTGAACATTGTTGGTGATCTGGATCTGTCTGACGACGTGATCACAGGTGTTAGCAGCATTGACCTAGACGACGGCGTAACGCTGACTCTGAGCCAAGCACAGTTCAACACACTGACTACCGCTAACCTGTCTGTTATCGATTCCGATACTGACGCAGGTAACCTGGTACTGGTTGATTTCGACCCTACGGTTGAATTTAACGCAGCCGGTCTGGACGAAGATATTACCCTGACCAGCATTGAGCTGTCTGCTGGTGGTACGCTGAACCCACTGACTGATCTGACTGACGTTGGTGAAATCATTGTTCCAGAAGGCGAAACCCTGATACTGACCGCTGATCAGTTTGCACAACTGGACGGTAACGGTACTATCACTGGTGTTGATGCCGACGGTAACGTAAGCACTGACTTCAGCGTGACGATCACAGGTCTGAACCAGGAAGATGCTGATGCAGGCTTTAGTCTAGCTGACGTTGATTCTACTAATATCACTGTACAAGTAGAAGGTGATGTTACTCTGGAATCTTCTGCTGATCCTGCTGTAGCTTCTGATCTGGATGTCGTTGCTGATCTGACTATCGAGCTGGAAGATGGTGCGACTCTGGGTCTGGTTAATATCGACCAGCTAAGCCCAACTACTACCCTGCCAGCTAATTCTGTTGAGGGCACAGGCCTGACAGTTACTGGTGGTGACGGTACAGCGGTTGAACTGCAGTTTGTTAACGGCGCACTGGTTGACAATACTTTCGATGCATCGGGTCTGTCTGTTGATAGCTTGCGTGTATTGAATGAGTTGGTTGACGGTCGTGACGTTGAACTGTTCCAGAATCTAGACGGAACTGTAACGGTTGTTATCTTCGAAGATGACACTATCGATGCAGGCTTCCTGGATAACTATGACCGTGACGTTGTAGTAGAAGCTGGTGTAACCGTTGCTGATTGGTTGGTCTTCAACGATGTACAAGAAGATCAAGAAGTTCTGAACCTGTCTCTGACACTGGAAGGTGATTCCACAATTGCAGGTGACTTCAACCTGTCGACTGTTGATCATTTACCAAGCGGTCTGGTTGCTCGTAATTTCAACACCCTGACCATCGTATCTAACGGTGACGAAGCTAACAGCATTGCTGGTGATATCACCGGTCAACCTGTTGCTGGCGGTGTATTTGCAGGCGATCCAACCATCGAAAACAACCTGCTAGACGTGGTTGTTGAAGCAGCACAAGACTTCGATGTTACTGGTGATCTGATCCTGTCTGGTATTGCTGACGATGATAGCAGTGCAAGCCTGGCTGTATCTGGTGTTGCTGATGTGACTCTGGGTGGTATTGACGCATCTGATGCTAAAGTAACCGAAGTTAGCGTAAGCAACAGCGGTGGTGCTCTGGATATCGGTGCATCTGATCTGACCACAGTAACTACTCTGAACATCTCTGGCGACGGCGAAATCAGCTTTGCAGCTATCACGGGTACTACCCTGATGGATGTTGATGCTAGCGCTCAAACCGGTGATCTGAGCATTGTTTCATTGGGCGGTCTAGACGCTGAGAACTTCAGCCTTGAAGCGGGTACAGGCGTTTCTACGCTGACACTGGCTAACGGTCAAACTCTGAATAACACAGATGCTGATGGCGCTGATGATATCGCTGGTAACGACGATGATGAAAGCGGTTGGAGCTTCGATCTGTCTGCAGCGGCAGTAGGTTCGACTCTGGATCTGGGTACCCAAACCTGGACTGCTGGCGGTGACCTGAATATCGCTCTTGGCGATAACGCGACTCTGGAAGTGAATGCAGACACTGATCTGACTGATCTGGATCTAACGATCACAGGTACCGGTGAGATTGTTATTGCTGACGCTATGACCCTGACACTGACTGCAGCTCAAGCTTCTGCAATCACTGCAGCAGGTCTGACCGTTGTGGGTGACGGTACTGTAAACATCGACGGTCTGGCTGACGACGAAGTTTACGACTTCAGCGCATTTGACGCGGTAGCCGGTACGATCACTCTGGCAGACAGCGACGTTACAGTTGATGCAGCGTCTGATCTGGGCGAATTCAGCATCACTCTGGCGGCTGGCAGTGTGTTTGACTTCGATACAGATAACGTAGGCGAAACTATCCGCTTTAACACTGCGGATCAGGCTGAGCGCGATATCATCGTAACCGGTGGTGATAAAAACAATACAGACAATAGCTCTAACGTTGTTTGGTTGTTTGACGATGTTCTGGCTGATTCAATCGATACGACAGGTTATACCTCTACTGGTAACTACTTTGTTGGTCGTGTGTGGTTCGGTGAAGCCCTAGTCACTGCAAACGGTGGCAACATTGAAGATCTGTTTACCGATCTGCCAAGCACTACGCTACGTGTAGATTTTGCCACTCTGGCTGAGCTAGAAGATGGGCTGTTGGCATCTGAAGGTTTCGCCCGTACTATCGAGTTGGTTTCTTTCTCTGATACGTCTGCAACAGGTCTGACCTTCAGCGATGACGAGCTGCTGACTCACCTGAACTCCCTGACAGTGAAACTGGGTGGTGACGTTAATACCGGTCACATCAGCCTGGATAACCTGCTGTCTCCAGATGCAACGGATATTACCTTTAATGGTATTACCATTGAATCTCGTCAAGCACACGACGGTACTGATCCAACAGGCGACGGTGGTTACCAGTATTATAACCTGACGCCTGAAGCGTTTGATCCTGAGGTTCATGTCGCACCAACTGCGGCTAACACCGTAGGTAACATCAGTGGTACTGACGAACTGCCTCTGACCGATGTGACATTGAGCACAGGTATAGGTGGTGGTGCTAACCTTGGCGGTGACGCAACTCTGCAAACCGGTGATATCACCTTTACTGGTGATGCAGCTGCAACGCTGACCGCTACAGGTAACGCGAATATTGCCGTAGGCGATATCGATCTGTCTGATGATGAAGTTAATGCCCTGACTATTGCGGGTACTGGTACTGGCGAACTGGACGTAGAAGTTATCAGCTTTAGCTCTACTGACGTTGCTATTACTGCTGCTTCTCTGACGCTGACTCGTGCTGATGATACTACGGTTGACCAGATTGATCTGGGTACAAACGTTGACAGCTTCACCGTTACTAACACAGGTGCTGGTGCACTGACTGTTACTGGTGCAAGCCCTGCGATCACAGGCGACCTGACTAGCCTGACAATCGATGCTGATACTGGTTCTATCACTATCGGTAGCGTTGATGCAGACGATGTTGATAATGACTTCTTCGGTGTTGAAGCCGCTAATCTGGAAGCGTTAGCAACAACAGGTGCTGGTAAAGCTAATGTCGTTCTTGACGAAATCAATGGCGATGCATTTACCTTCACTCATGGTGCTGGCGACGAAAGTGTAATCACTCTGGATGACGTGACTCTAAATGCCCTGGGTATTTGGAACTTCGATCTGGATGCAACTGATGTAGGTGGTGGTAACGGTGCTATTCTGGTACTGACCGAAAACGCTAGCTTCAATGCAGGTACTGTGAACGTTGCAGCCGGTGATGATGGCGAAATCGAAATCAGTGGTGCGGTTGATCTGCGTGATGCTGACTTCAACGTAACCGGTACAACTACCGCTATTGATGTTCAAGACGACAGTTCTCTGACCTTGGATGCAACGGATCTGAATCAGTTACATACTGATGCAGGTGTTGTATTAACTACAGGTACAGATGCTTTTGTTAAGATCTTTGGTGAAGGTGCACTGGACGAGCTAAACATCACAGGTGCTACCAAGCTGGAACTGACAGACGATGCAACCATCGACTTCGACCAACTGGTTGAGTTCTATGATGATGCTGAAGCGGTTGAATCTTTCGGTACTGATCTGATCAAAACTGATGGTGTTGATGTCTTCGATATCACTCTAAAGCTGGATCATGCAAGTAATGCAGCTCTGGAATTAGTATTCGGTGATGGTGATGCAACTGATGCTGAAAACGTACAGAACGTTCTGGACGCAGCAGATGTACTGTACATCGAAGATGATGCAGTTCTGGATCTGACCGGTTATGACATCACTCACATCGATAAGCTGATTCTGGAAGACGGTGCGGAAGTTACTCTGACTCAAGCTCAGATTGATTCACTGCAAGCGGCTGACGGTATTGAAGTTATCGCTGATGATCCAGATGTTGACCTTCCACCTGTACTGAACGTAACTGAGCTGGGCGATACTGCGTTTGACGTAAGTGCTGTCGTAGGTCTGGATCTGGGTACTATCACTGTAGCTGCGGGTACTCGCACGCTGCACGAAGATACAACTCTGGTTGGCGAAGCGGGTAATGCTGAGCAGATCTTACTGCCTGACGAAACTACTCTGAATCTGACCCAAGCACAGCTGGACGAGCTGGTTGGTGCTGCTGGCGTTAAGGTTACAGAAGTGGCTGCTGGTGCAACCAACTCTCAGGTGAATATCACTGAGCTGGGTAATACAGCTGACGGTATCGCATCTCCTGTAGTATTTGATCAGTCTCAAATTGTTGTTGATACTCAAGGTACGATCACGCTGAGTACTGAAGATGCAGTGGTTATCCTAGATGTTCCTGCGAACACGACTCTGGGTGGCTTTGAGATCACCTACGGTATGGATGATCAATCTCTGACACTGTCTGGTAATGACCAAGCTGATGGTCTGACGCTGAACGGTACCAATGGTTCTATCGTAATACTGGGCTTTGTAGATGAAGACGGCATCATCGATGCGGCTAACTACACTGATCTAACTGAAGTTCGCCTGCTGGATGATCTGGTTGATGACTTCATTAATGATTATGGTGATGGCGACGAGATCAACATTGAGTTGGTTCTGGACGGCCTGAGCGGTAGCACTGAGGTTGTTATCTTTACTGCCGGTGGTGGTGGTGGTGCTATTGTTGACGGTATATTGGTACTGGAAGCGATTACTGCTTATGACCGTACTCTGACGGTTGAAGCTGATGTTGATGTGACTGGTAACGTAGTGGTTAACCAGTTGGCTGATGATTCTGAAGTTGAGAACATCATCCTGAACCTGGAAGGTAACGTTACCATTACAGGTGACCTGGAACTGCCTACGGTTGCACCTTTAGCAGCAGATGCATACCAGGCTTACCTGCAAACTCTGACCATTAACTCCACAAGCGCTGACGCTGGTGCCGATGCTAACATCATCGCCGGTAATATCACGCCTGTTACGAATGGTGGTACATCTACAGATAACAATTTGACGGATGTGACGATCAACGCTGATCACGACATCACGATTGAGCAAATTCACTTCGGTTATGTTGCTAATACCTCACCAGCTAACTCTGATACGCCAGATGCAACGGCTGAAGCGACTCTGACTATCACTGGTACTGCTGACGTTACAATCGACAAACTGATTGCGACCGATGCTGATGTCACGGGTGTCACTATTGATACGACTGGCTACGCAGGTACTCTGACCGTTCAAGGTGGTTCTGCTGGTTTTGGTGGTGCAGGTGATACCACTACTTACTCTTTGACCATTATCGGTGATGGTGATGTTGTTCTGGGTGGTAGTGTTAACGGCGGTCTGCCTGAAGGTACTAACCCTGGTATCGACGCATCCTCTCTGACCTCTCTGGATGTATCCGGCTTCACCGGTACTCTGGATCTTGGTCGTATTGAGAACGTTGACGGTGCCGACTTCGAGCTGATCACTGGTGATACAGCGACAGTTACACTGGAGCTGGATTCTGCAACGATTAATGATGCGGGTCCAAGTGTTGGTTTCGAACAAGCTATCGAAAATCTGGATGCCTTGTTGGATCAGTACGGTACTATCTTGGCGCTGACCAATGATGGTGCTGGCGATACACCTGATCAGGTACCGACTGCACTGCAGAATGCCCTGATTAATGCATACGATCTGGTTGTTGCTTACGTGACGGAAGCATCTGCGGGTGCACTGACTGATTCAGCGACTCTTGATGCTGGTTTTGTAGCGGGTGAAGATCTTGCCGAAGAGATCTACAACCTGGGTCCTGACGGTACGGATGCAATCGTTACTGCAACAGATGCAGCCACTGGCGCAGCGTCTACAACAGCTTCTTTCCAAGCCACTGTAACGGCTTACGAAGCGGCTCTGGCAGTATACGATGCGGCCATTGTGCTGAACGATCCTGTACTGGGTACTGAAGCAACGGATCTGAACGCGGCTTATGAAGCTCTGCGAGAGTTGGCTTATCTGGATGCAGATAACAACAACATCTTTACTGATCTGACGGATGCTGATGTTGATGCTTATGCAGCGGCAATCTCTGCAGCCGATACAACGACTACAGCTGCTGTTTCCACGTACGAGCCTTCTTGGGATCTGGAGTTGGGTGCTAACACTACCCTGACATTGTCTGATGACATCACTCTAACCAATGGTGAACTGAACCTGACGGGTACTGGTACACTGGCTATTCCAGATGGTGAAACAGTCGATCTGTCTGGCTTCGAAATCAGCATTGGTACTGGTGTTCAGTTCGACGTAGATTGGGATGCAGGTGCCGTTCTGGTTTTGTCTGACGAGCAAATTGCTGCTCTGACGGTAACTCAGCAAGAAACCTTCATTACAACTCTGACACTGACTGAAGCAATCGATGATTCTGCAGCCGGTATCGTACTGACAGGTCGTAGCCTAGTTGTTGACATTGAAGATACTCCTGCAAACGATGCTCTGTTAAGTGCAGCGCGTCTGATCGATGTAACTGCAAGTTCAGTAACCTTCGACTTTGCGGATACCTTCGATTTTGCTGGCGGTGAAGGTGTACTAACACTAGACGCAGCAAGCATGATCACTGTCACTGACTTCACTGTTGATGACGGTACAGTTGATGTAAGTCTACTGGGTGCTAACTTCGATGTATCCGGCACTATCACTCTGAACTCCTCGCTGATACTGACACAGGCACAGCTGGCTACTCTGGTAACAAACAATGCTGAATTCACGTCTGAAACAGCAACGGCCAGTGAAGTAATTGTTGTTGTATCTGATGTAGATTCAACTGTCGTTCAGACTCTGAGCCTGGATGAAGATGCGACTCTGACCATTGGTTCTGTTGGTGGTCTGATTTACACCATCGATGAAGCTGATGATGCTGACTTCGGTCAAGTGACAGTAGCTAATGCAACGATTGCTTTGGCTGCCTTCCTTGATGGCACAATGGATCCTGCGACAACGACTGTTAGCTACAGCATTGGTGATACTGCTGCGAACCTGTTTGCAGCAAGCACAGATGCAACTGACGTTGATGCCGGTACGACGACGACTGTTGCTCAGATGGTTGCTGGAGCAGATGCGCTTGTTATCACAGGCACTGACAATGAGATGGATGTTGATACATATCTAGCTCTGACCTCTGCGACTGCAGATCCTCTGCTGGAAGCAACACTTGCTGCAGATGCGACCTACACGATTCTGGATACTCTGGCTAACCTGACTGACGGTGCGGCTAATGGCGTAACCGATGCGGCAACTGACTTTACTGATGCTGACTCTGTAACGGCTCAGTACGGTGCTGCTGCTGGTGATACTGATCTGACAGATGAAAATCTGGATGATGAAGTAACCGATCTGGATCTGAACGGTAACGCTGCTGTAACGCTAAGCTCTGAGCAGTTTGCTGATCTGACATTGTCGGATTCTTCTGACGATGCTCTAACAGGTCAAACTGTAACGGTTGAAATGGACGACACGGCACGTACTCTAGAAGCGTCTGGTGGCTCTGATATCTTCTCCTTCACGGCTGATAGCCAGCTGGGTGATGAGATCACAAGCTTTAACCAAGGCGTTGACCTGATCCACATTGATATCAATGTGGCGACTGGCACAGCTAAAACGACTGTTACGGACACAGCAACAGGTGACGGTGTTGCAACCACAATCACAGCTAAGGCTACTGCTAAAACCACCGCTACAGGTGCTATCTCTGGCCTGTTTGGTACCGGTGTCTATGTAGCTAACACTGCAACGGGTAGTAATACCTCTAGCAATACTGTTAACGGGACTCCTACTGTTGCCGTTACGGTTAAGGCAACGACATCAGCGAGTGCCAAAACTACCGGTGGTGTGTTGAACTTGCTGAAAGCTGATGGTGGTGTAACAGGTGTTACGGGTGTTACGACTCTGGCATTCACTACTACTGCTGCAACAAACGCTGTTACAAACCAAATGGTATTTGATAACGGTGGTTCTGGTTACGCTAGTCTGTCAGCATTCGCAGCTGCAATGAATGGCGAAACTGGTTTAGCATCCAATGTCACTTACGGTGCCTTTGTAATGTTAGACAACGGTGAGTTGTACGCGGTAGATGTGACCAATGGCGCAAATACTACGATTGCAACGGCTGAAGTTAATGTTGCTAGCGCTCAACTGATTGTTGATCTAGGAACAGCGACTAACTATCAGGACGGCGTAATTGTTCTGGTTTAATCGCTATTGAGTGAATAGCTTAAGATCCTCGGATCTTAAGTTGTAAGCTTTAAGGCCCCATCTTCGGATGGGGCTTTTTTTTTGATTTTTTTAGCTTTTTATTATGAGTGCAAGCTTAATGGCTTTAAGCTATTGGGCTGAGCACAAGGACATAAGTTTTCTACGGAGTAAGATACACGTAGCGTGGATAAGCCAGAGGCGCATCCGCGAATTCCCTATCACTCCTGAATGAGAATATGGAAAAACTTTTGTTTAACAGCTTAAGTGGTAGTACAAACATTACTGGGTATACAGAAAATCTATACATCCCGGCCATAAGGTTGGGTAATATCAGAATATTTATACTGGGCTATTTAACCCGTTGCTCAATAACAGAATTATTGATAATAAAGGAGATGCTATGGTCGCTTTAATAGGAGACAACCCTGCTGCAACGGCTAATATTAGCCAACTTATCGAGCATCTTACCCAAGCTGGGGCATGGTTTAATCAGGATTTAACACTGGCCATCACTGAGCAGGGAGAGGTGAGCGTCTATGGCAGTGCCAGCGATAAGGTGAAAAACTATATGCGGGTACCTGTGAGCATTATGCCGCAGCTCAAGCATTTTCAGTTAACAGTGACAGATGATCTGATGATTGACTGTGAAACCTTGGTTGCCAATCCTGCTGAGGCCGTGATGGCCTTGATCATAGCGCTTTATAATCAAACGGGAAAACTGGATTTTTGGCGGCAACATTGGCCCTTACAGACTTTACGTAAGACACCTGAGTTACTGAATCACCTGCTAAAGTCGCGCAGTCAAAGCCCTAAGTTAAAGCAGTATCTGGAACTGCAAAAAGAGGGCGCCCATGATCAAGCGTTATTGGACAGTTTTATTGGTTCCAGAGCATTTAACCTGAGGCCCCAATGGACCGCAGGCTTATCCCCTGAGTGTGTGGAGGGAGGGGCAGTACTTTTGCCGATAATTGATTTTTTAAACCATCGTTTCTCGGCAGAACCATTTGATCTCCAAGCGCAGGAGCAGACCTCTATGCGCACGTTTAGTCGGCCTGATGACGACACTGGGGAACTTTTTATTCGCTATAACACTTACGATGCTGTTGATACCTATCTGTATTATGGTTTTGTTGATACTCAGGCGCCTTGGCTAAATTCGGTGCCAATGTCGCTTAACCTAGGGGACTATCACATTGAGGTTATCGGCGGTAATGCCAAGATCAAAGGCACCTTGCCCCCTGCTATAAAGGATATAAGAGCCTTTTTACCTGTTATCACTAAAGACTCTGACAGTGACTTTCGTTTAAGCAAGTTAACCATTCCTGGAGAAAAAGCACCGAGAGCCCTGCGCCGTACACTGGCTTTTGCCATACAACGCATGGTTTCTCTGCCCTTGTCGCAAGATAGGTTGCAAACCTATGTGCTGAATTTGGAGGCCCAGGTGTTGGAATATAATCAAAATTATTGGTTGGCATTGGACGATCATCTGAATCAAGCGTCGTCTGAGCTAACGCCTTCAGCTCAAGAAATGCTGTCGGTTTTAGTGAATCGAGCACAACAGTTAATAGCAGATTATAAGTCTCGGTTAAATTTGGTTTAATTCTAGAATTTTCCAGTTTAAGGGGTTCTGTCCTTAGTGGTTAGGCTTGTTATAATGTGGCGCTAACAAGAGGAAGGCTTTTCCCCTACCCAGAAGACGTTGATGCTTAATTAGCCTTATATCTGGTGCACATTTAATAGAATAGAGATAGTTATGACAATGAGTTCAGCACAACTCGATCAGGTCGAGCAGTATTTGTATCAAGGCGATCAAGCATCGGCTCTTGTTTTGCTGGAGGCAGTGGTGCCTAAGCAGGGGTATGTTTCTCAATTAAAAGGTATCGGTTTGATGTTAACCGATCAGAAAGAACATGTGACGGATTATCTGCAAAGTCCCTTTCAGCCTGAAACACCAGAACAATACTGTAACCTCGCCATGAGTCAGCTGTTATTGGGGTTAACGAGTAATGCGCTGATTACCATTGAAAAGGCTATTGAACTGGGTGCGGATCATGCGGTGGCTTACGGTCGCTTGGGAGCTATTCAGTTGGCGCTAGGCCATCTGGAAGCGGCACAGCAAGCTTATCAAGAGGCCGTTAACCGTGAGGCCGGTCGTGCTGAATGGCATAACAATCTGGGGGGGAGTTTATTACGCCAGCAAAAACTGGAACCGGCACTGGAAAACTTTGATATTGCTCTTCAGCTGAAGCCCGAGCTTGAGCAGGCTCAACAGGCTCGTACCCGCGTATTGGTGGCGCTGGATCGTACCGACGAGGTCGTGCAACAGCTGGAAGTTGAGTTAGCCAAAGATCCAACGGATTTTGAGACTCGTATGCGCTTGGCCCATGCTCTGGTGCAGGATAACCGTCATATGGAAGCACTTTCCATGATCGGTAAGGTATTGCTGCCTCTTGAAGAGGTGGAAAAACCGGAAGTCTTGGCTGAGGCTGATGAGGAAAAGAGCACTGAGCAAGAGACTTGGTTGCAGCAAATAAACTATAGGGCATTTCTGGCCAATACTTTTTCAGCTAAATCGATACACTTGCGGGCACAAAAAGCTTTGGAGCAGTTGCTGGAACTGGAGCCGAAATACCCTGTGCCTTTTATCCGTCAGTTGTCTGATGTTCTGGTTGAGCGGGGACATTTCGAGCAAGCCGAAACGTTATTGGATCAGTCTGAAGCAGAACACCCAGAGGCTAACCCCATTAAACAGGCTAGAGCCTCTCTGTATTGTGAAACCGAGCGTTATGCCGAGGCAGAAGCATTGCAGCGGGATCTGATGGAAACCTATCCTGGTGATGCCAACCTAAAATCCCAGCTAGGACAAACCCTGCTATGGCGTGGAAAGCTGGACGAAGCAGCAGAATTGTTTAAAGAAGCCAGTGCCATTAACCCTATGGCTTTGGTGCAGATGGTTAATGCCAAGCGAATGCCTGAAGATGAAGCCTCTTTGCGGAAAATGGAAGATATTGCCGATAACCCCTTAATGGCGGATCCTGGGCGAATCAATATGGGCTTTGCTCTAGCGGAGATCTACGATAAGAAAAAAGATTTTGCCAAGGCCTTCCACTATTTAGCTTTAGCTAACCAATTGACCGATAAAGGTCTGGATTACTCGGTTGAGAGTTTTAGACGTCAGGTTGATGTGGAAAAACAGGTGTTTACTCGGGAGTTTCTTGAGTCTGCCCCGAATATTCGCACCAGTGATCGTACACCGATTTTTATTGTTGGCATGCCGCGTTCTGGCACAACCTTGACCGAGCAGATTTTATGCTCTCACCCGGATATTTTTGGAGCCGGTGAATTGGATCTAATGAGTCGTCTGACACGTTTGATGCCTGCGGTACTAAAAACCAAAAAGCTTTACCCGCCCTGTGTGTCTCAGATGACACCGCATCTTAGAGAAGAGGCGGCGCGTTTTTATCTGAATGGTATTCACAAGTTGGATACAGAGCATTCGTATGTAGTGGATAAAATGCCCCACAATTTTATGCACGTGGGCTTGATGGCTATGATTTTTCCATCGGCGAAAATTATTCATATTCAACGGGATCCAAGAGATACGGCACTGTCTAATTTTCAACAGAACTTTAAGGCCAAACACGGTGGCTTGGGTTATAGCTTTAATCAGGAAAAAATGGCAGAACAGTTTAACGATTATCATCGAATGATGAATCATTGGCGAGAAGTGCTACCGGACCGTATGTTCGAGCTGACTTATGAAGAGATGGTGGCCAATCAGGAAGGCATTACTCGTGAACTGCTGAGTTTTGTTGGTGTGGAGTGGGATGACAGTGTAAAAGACTTCCATAAAACGGATCGGGCCGTACGTACGGCGTCGGTCTCTCAGGTTCGCCAGCCTATATACCAAACATCGAAACAAAAGTGGCGTAATTATGAAAGCAGCTTACAACCCTTTTTAACAGGCTTAAACCCGGAAGTGACGGCAAAATGGGATCAAACCAATGATTAATTATCGACCTTTGGGCAAAGAGCTGGATAAATTTAAATCCTATACACCACCTGAACACCCTTTGGCTTTTGCTAAGGATTGGGACTTTATACCAGTGGCGAGTCGAGAAGGTGGTCAGTTTGCGGGTTGGCATCCTTTGGTTATTCGTCAGTTTAATGGGCGTTTACAGCTAGGGATGCCAGTGAAAACGGATCGAGCCCCTAGTATTATGGTGACTTCAGATAAGGGACGTTGGTTGGGTAAAAAGATACCCTTTTTTCTGCGAAGCTACCCATATGCTTTACGGAAACCTGCTCTAGATGCTACTCATCGACTATTTTGTGTTGCCGACGATGCAGAGGGGTTTGTTGAGCGATCAGAGGATAGCTTTCAGGCTAAAAATATCATACTGGATGGTCAAGGTGAGCTGACAGAGTTTGGTCAAAAAATGCAAAAGCGCCTGACTCGTTTTGAAAATACCTATGAGGCAGATGCTGAAAGCTTACAGATTTTACAACAAGCGGGTGCTCTGATTCCTTGGCAGCCAGATTTTTCCAAAGTGGCTCAAGGCTTTAATATGCCAACGGAGGGCTTAATGCGGGTTGATGAATCTAAGTTGAGTCAGTTACCGGATGAGGCAGTTCTACGTTTGCACCAGCTGGATGGTTTTAAGTTAGTGTATATTCATATTCTCTCTTTGTTACGCTTGGGAGTTCTGGGGCACTTTGAGAATATGATGCAGTCAAAAGCGCCGCAAATGGATGAGGATCTGGTCTCTCAGCTGTTTGATGATGAGGATGATCTTTCCTTTAATTTCTAAGAAAAGCGATTGGGCACGGGTTCAATATTTTGGCCTGTGCCGGTGTGCTGTCATTTATGGATTGATCAGGCTATTGATTGGTTCTATTCGCCCAAAAGGATTCTGATGTTGCTCTCGCTATTGGGCTCTGCTGATGGGCTACCTTGGTTTGTTTTGTTCTGTGTGCTGGTTTTATTTGCTTTGCTGGCCAGTAATCGAATTTTACCGGTTAAGGTGTTTGTCTCTCTTGCTGCGGTTTTTTACCTGTTGGGTTTTATCGATTTACCCCACTTTTTACAGAGCTATGTGAATCCTTCGGTCATGACGCTGATCCTGCTATTGCAGGTGAGTTTGGTGCTGGAGAAAACCACTTGGTTACGGCTGCTTCCTCAGCGTTTATTTCACGCCAGTCTGTCGCGGACTTATGGCCGTATGGGGTTATGGGTCGGTTTAAGTTCTGCTTTGTTGAATAATACGGCGGTGGTGGCCAGTCTGTTATCCGCTGCCCGTAATAACGGTATCCACCTGCCTTCTCGGGTATTGCTGCCCATGTCCTATATTGCCATTTTGGGCGGTACGCTGACGCTGATAGGCACGTCAACCCATCTGATTATTAATGGTTTACTGGTTCAGGCCGGTTATCCGCCGTTGGCCTTTTTTGATTTTCTTTATATCGGTCTGCCACTGCTTATTATTGGCACGGGTCTGTTGATGTTATTGGGGGGGCGTTTATTACCTCAATATACGCCTAATGAAACACCGGCAGAGGACTACTTTATTGAGGTTCAGGTGGCCGCTGAGGGTGTTTTAGTAGGACAGTCGGTTCAGGCCGCTCAGTTGCGTCATCTAAAGCAGATTTTTCTGGTGGAGTTGATCCGGGGGAAAAGCCTGATCGCTCCGGTTTCACCGGATACGGTGTTAGAGGCCAATGATCGTTTGCTGTTTTCTGGTCAGCCGGAAGGGGCTTTATTACTTAAGGCCATGGCGGGTTTAACGCTGCCGGGTTTAAAAACAGATTTGAATCAGTTGGGTGAACAAAAGCTCTCTGAGGTGGTGATCTCTCATCAATCGACTCTGGTCGGACGGCGTTTAAAAAAAGCCAATTTCCGCAATAAGTTTGATGCAGCGGTGGTGGCTATTAATCGAGGACAGGAGCGTTTAACCGGCCGCTTGGGCGATGTTTCTTTGCAGGTGGGGGATAAGTTGGTGCTTGTGACGGGCCATGACTTTCATCAACGGGAAAACTTGAGTAAAAATTTCTATTTTGTCTCGCCGATGCAGGTGCATAACCCTTTGAACCGTCAACAGAGCCTTTGGGCGGGTCTGGCTTTTTTTCTGGTGATGGCGTTGAGTGCTCTGGCGTTTATCCCGCTGTTTTCGGGGCTCTTGCTGTTACTTGCAGGCTTTGTGCAGCGGCAATGGCTGCCTTTTGATGAGTTAAAGCGCCGATTTCCGCTGGATCTGATTCTGACTCTGGGTTCGGCATTAGTGATTGCAGAGGTGATGTTAAGTTCTGGGGCGGCGGATATAGTCGCTGATTTTGTCATGAGTTTGTTTGCCGGTACCGGTGTTTGGGGGGCTTTTGTCGGTATTTATTTGTTGACAATGCTTATGACGGAAACCATTACCAATAGTGCTGCTGCGGCTCTGGCTTTTCCCATCGCTTTAGCCACGGCTAACGGTTTTGATGTCAGTATTACGCCTTTTATTTTGGTGGTGGCCTATGGTGCCAGCGCCAGTTTTCTCACGCCTTACGGTTATCAAACCAATTTAATGGTTTATACCCCAGGTCAGTACTGTTTTCGTGACTATGTTCGTATGGGTTGGCCATTATCTTTGGTATATTCTCTTACAGTATTATTTTTAACCCCTTGGATTTTTCCTTTTTAAAACAAATAGATTAACTATGACTGATCAACAAAACATTGTCTGGCACCAACATCAGGTGTCCCAACAGGAAAGGGCGGAGCACAAGCAACAGCGGCCCTGTATCTTATGGTTTACGGGTTTAAGTGGCAGCGGTAAGTCGACCTTGGCGAATGCTGTTGAACGGCTTTTATTTGAGCATAATAAACATACTTACCTGTTAGACGGTGATAATGTTCGCCACGGTTTAAATAAAGGCTTGGGGTTTTCAGAAGAAGACCGGATTGAAAATATCCGCCGTGTAGGAGAGGCTGCTAAGCTATTCACCGATGCGGGGCTTATTGTCTTAACGGCGTTTATCTCACCTTTTGCTCAGGATAGGGCCATGGTGCGGGAGCGTATGCCGGATGGCGATTTTATTGAAATCTTTGTAGATGCTCCGTTAGAGGTTTGTGAACAGCGAGATCCGAAGGGGTTGTATAAAAAAGCCCGTGCCGGTGAGATCAAGGACTTTACGGGTATTGATTCACCCTATGAAGCGCCTGAGTCTCCAGAAATTCGCATTCATAATGATGGCATAACCGTTGAAGATGCCGCTCGAATAGTGGAACGTTATCTACAACAGCATCGTTATATTTGATTTGAAAAATAAACAGAAGTTGAAAGGATTATTAATGTTAACAGAGAGGATGTTATGTCTAATTGGGTAGCCATCAGCCGTCAGAGGCATCAGAAAGCGAGTTGGCAAAAGCCGGAAAACTATGGCTTTGCTCTACAGGATCATGTGGCTCCGGTTTTAGTGGAAGAGGTGCCTCATCTGCAATCCAGTAAGGTACTGGTGTTTGTGCCTCAACCTGATAGCAGCTTCTTGTTAGTGACGCTCCAAGGTTTAAAACCGGGAGAGAATTGGTTTGTTCGGCCTAATGGTCGTTGGCTTGATGGTTATATTCCAGCGATCTATCGTGGCCATCCTTTTCGGTTGTTATCTGCTCAGGCCGATAAACCCGAATCTAAAGTCCTATGCGCTGATACGAGCAGTGAGTGTTGGTCTGAAGATGAAAAACTCGCTTTCTCTCCGGTATTTAATGAGGAGGCTGAGCTGAGTGAAGAGCTGGCTCAAGTATTAACATTTTTGCAAAAATGTGAGGATAATCGGGTGCTGACCCAGCAATGGGTGGATCAGTTAAGTGCGGCTGAGCTGATAGTGCCTTGGAATATTAAGTGGCAAGCGGATAAGGCGTCTCAGGTACAACAGGTGCAGGGGTTGTATCGTATTGATGAGATTAAGCTGAAGAACTTAGCCGCAGAGACACTAAAGGAGCTGGCAGGAAGCGGGGCTTTGTCATTGGCTTATGCCCAGTTGTTTTCAACACACCATATGCGTGTATTACGTATGTTGTCTCAGGCTCGTCCAAAAGCGAATAAAGTGGTGCCCGTAGATGAAAAGGGTGAGGTTGATCTGGATCAGTTGTTTGGAGCCGATGAGGATATCTTTAAGTTCTGATGGGGTTATACCAATCCCGATAAATTATCGTAGGTTGGAAAAACCGCAAGGCGCCTTCCGACAATGGAGACCAGCGTCGGATGGCGCTTCGCTTATCCGACCTACCTGTTTTGTATATCAAGAAACTTATCGTGAAGGGTATTAGCTGCTGCTTATGGCTCGTGCAAAAATAAAGGCTGATGGAGTATTCCTTCAGCCTTTATTTTGTCTGGCGCTTGTATCTCTTGCTTATGTTTTAAGCAATGAGATTAGGCTTCAGCAGTCTTGCTTTCTTCCATAGCCGCTTTCAGCGCTTGGGTGTAAGCAATTTTAGCGGTTTGTGCTAGGCCCAGTTGTACTTGCAGGCGGTTGATTTCGCCTTCTGCAACGCGCAGGTTGTTGATTTGGGTTTTTGCGTTATCGCTCAGGTCTTCTACTTTGTGTTCAACGCCGTCGATGTTTACTTTTTCAATCTGCTGTTGAGCCATAATCTATTGTTTCCTATCCGTTAGGCTTGTAGTCTTTATTGATTTGCGGTATTTCGCTTAAGCCTGCATCGGTAATATTTAAACGTCATTATTTAAATATTACGATAGAGAGCAAGCCGCTATTCTACTGGGGCTGATTTATGCTGGCAAACACGATTACAGTGACTTATCCGAAATAACGATTAAAAAACCAAGTGTGTTCGCTTTTTAGGTGCTCGATTATTTTAATGGTTAATCGCGGCACGATGAATATTAGGGATGGAATGTGTCTGTTCGTTTAAATCGTATGACCACGGAATATAACGCCGTGGAAGACCGTATTCGTATATCAGGCGATACGGAAAATGGCCCATGTATTATTTGGGTAAGCCAACGTTTGGCTCAACGGTTGGTTTTGGAGCTGTTTAAATGGTTGGAGGCTGGTCCTCAATTGGTCAACTCGGATCAATCCCCAGAGGAGAAGGCGAAGCAAGCTCAGAAAAAAGCCTCTCCCATGGATCAGCTGATGGCTCAGCAATCGGCCAGTGCGGCCATTAAGCCGCAAAAGTCCGTTGAGGTGCACACGGATACGGAGCAGTGGTTGGCAACGGCGGTGGATGTGAAGATGATCCCGGAACCTGAGGCGATCTATCTGAACTTTAAAAGCCAACAAAACCATCAAGCCCATCTCTTGCTAAGCAAGGCCGTTGTGCGTCAGTGGTTGGCTATTGTGCATAAAGGCTATATGGCAGGTGATTGGCCGATGACGGTGTGGCCAGATTGGTTTATGCAGGCGGAGCAGAAAGAGGTCAGTAAACCCCGTCAGCTGCATTGAGGGTGGGGTCGTATTTATGTCGCTAATGATTCTTTTTATCTCTTTTTTATTGCGGTATTGTGAGTTTTCAGGTGGCTCAATAGCCATTGCGTGAGAGGTGGTGGGGTGCTATTTTTACTACAAATGTAGTAAATTGAGTGCTTTCATCATAGATAGGGGGCAATAATATGCCAACCACATCCATTCGTATCAAGCAGGATCTGTACGAGCAAGCGAAATTAGATGCCAATATTGAGCACCGTAGTATTGCGGGCCAGGTTGAATATTGGGCAAGAGTCGGACGCGCTGCTTTGGATAACCCTGATTTGCCGGTTAGTTTTGTTGCTGAGTCATTGGCTTCTATGGCTGAGCCTAGAGAAGAGGCAGAGCCTTTTATACCTAGAAGTCGGCAATCATGATTTGGTCTGTTTTACAGACGAGACGCTTTTCACGGCAATATAAAAAACTGCAGAATCATTTAGCCTCTGATGTGGATCAGGCGGTTGAGATGATTGCTCAAAACCCTATGTTGGGAGAACAGAAAAAAGGGGATTTACGTGATCTGCGAGTCTATAAGTTTCGCAGTGGTACTCAGTTGTATTTATTGGGTTACAGCGCCGACGAAGAGGTGCATTTAATTTATCTTGAAGCCGTTGGCCCCCATGAAAATTTTTATCGCGATATGAAGCGCTAATGTAAGCTTTATTATTGAGTTAATCACTTGGCAAAAGGAGCGGCCGAATGAGCATTAATGAAAATAGATGCCCGGAATTTATCCATTACGGTGGTGCTGAGGGTGTCACTGGCAGTTGTCACCGCCTGCAGGTTGATGCGGAACATGGTCTGTTAGTGGATTGTGGGCTCTTTCAAGGGACTGAGGTTCAAGGGACTGAGGTTCAAGGGAGTGAGATTCAGGGCGAGGGAGCGTTATACGATGATGATAATAGTATAGACCCCCAACTTGCTGTTACTTTTGATCTGAGTACGCTACAAGCCCTTATTATCACTCATGTTCATATCGACCATATTGGTCGTCTACCTTATCTCTTAGCGGCCGGTTTTAAAGGCCCTATTATCTGTTCCCGCCCTTCTGCAGAGCTATTGCCTCTGGTCTTAGAAGATGCCCTTAAAATCGGTTTTACCCGTAACCGTCGGTTGATCCAGCAGTTTTTATCTGTGGTGGCAGATCAGCTGGTGCCATTGGATTACCAATGCTGGTATCCGCTGGTGACGAAAGATCACTTATCGGTCAAGGTTAAGTTGCACAGGGCCGGTCATATATTGGGTTCTAGCTATGTGGAGGTGGCATTAAATTATAAAGACTCTTCCTCAGTGCAATCTCAGTCTTCTCTATACAAAAGCGTTCAAAAATCTCACGTTAAAGGAGAGAAGCTAACCTTTAGCAATAAACAACGGGTGATCTTTTCCGGTGATTTAGGGGCCCCTTATGCACCCTTGTTACCGGCACCAAAATCCCCGTATAAAGCGGATTATCTGGTCTTGGAAAGTACCTATGGTGACCGCCTACATGGTAATAGAAAACAGCGATCAAAAGGGTTAAAACAAGCCATCGATCAGGCCATTAACAATAAAGGCACTGTGGTGATTCCTGCGTTCAGTATGGGGCGGACTCAAGAGTTGTTATACGAGCTGGAGGGTTTAACTCATCAGGGAGATAGAGATTGGCAGATGTTGGATGTGATTGTGGATTCCCCCTTGGCATCACGCTTTACCGATCTGTATCGCCAGTTAAAACCCTATTGGGATAAGGAGGCTCATCGCAAGCTGAGTAAGGGACGTTTGCCTCTGGGGTTTGAGAATATCTATACGGTAGGAGAGCATAAAGAGCACCTTGATACGGTGAATTATCTGGCTAAAACAGCTCGTCCGGCGGTAGTTATTGCGGCAAGTGGTATGTGCAGTGGTGGGCGGGTGGTCAATTATTTAAAGGCTTTATTGGGGGATGCTCGGCATCAAGTGTTATTTGTGGGCTACCAAGCTAAGGGGACACCGGGTTATGCTATTCAAAAGTATGGCCCTCAGGGCGGATGGGTTGAGCTGGACGGCGATAAGTATACGGTGGCAGCGCAAGTGAATACGATCTCTGGCTATTCGGCCCATGCAGATCAGAAGGATCTGGTGAACTTTATTAAACGTATGCGTTATTGGCCCAAAGAGGTTCGCTTGGTACACGGGGATCAATCTGCAAGACTGAGTCTGAAACACAAGATTGAACAACTGGCACAGCAGTCCCAGTGTCCTATACACGTTTATTTACCGGATAATGTTATCCGATCATAGTGGAGCGGTATTAATATCGTGAGGTTGATATTAAATAGTGTAATAAAATCAGAAAATTGTCCTATCTTTTGATGTGCATTTTTTGAGGATGTCACATGATGAGTAGGATTGAGATTATTGCCATTAATTCAATGGAGCATGGGTTATCCATTGCTATACTCAATATTAATTTCGCTTTCTTATAGACCTAAACAGAAGTGTTTCGAGACTCTCTGGCCAACGGTCAGAGAATACCGCAGGTTTTCTGCAGAGAAGCTTGTGTTTAGGGGCTTAGCATTCATTTTAACTTTAAAGCACAATGCTTTAGTAAGGCAGATGACCGATGGCAGATAATAATATTGCAAACTGGTTTTTGATTGAAGGCAGTTTGGACGCAAGTGATCCTGATAATGCATTAGGTTTGGGTGGGCCCACTAAGCAGGATCTGTATGAAATTACCGGCGTTAATGCGGGTGATACCGTATCTGTTTATATGGCAGGTCTCGCTGGTCATTTAGTTGATCCTTATTTGCAAGTATTAGATGCCAACGGCAATGAGGTTGCTTGGGATGATGACTACAATGATGAGTTAGGCGGCTTTGATAATGGTTCTGTAAGAGGGAGTCCTCATGATGCCTTTGTGCAGTTTACCTATCAGCCTGGCTATATTTTGTCTGCCACGACCCTGAGGGAGCCCTCTTTTGCCGGTGAAGGCGCCTACCGTTTGTATCTCTCAGAGGGGGAGGCGGTGAATGCCAATGATAATCTATTTCCTCGGGTTGAGGATGATGTAAGGGTTAGCATTGAGGAAGATACAACGCACACCTTTGGCAGTGATGATTTTAACTTTGTGGACCCTGATGCGGGTGATAGCTTAAGTCATATCCAGATAACGGCTCTACCGAATGTGGGTGACTTTTGGCTGGATGACAATGGTAATGGTTTACTGGATGCTACTGAAAGTGCGGTGACTTTGAACCAAGAGGTGCAGGTTGAAGACTTATCCCGCTTAAGTTTTCGGGCAGAGAGTAATGCCTTTGGTGAGGGGTACGCTACGTTCAGTTATACCGTAAGTGATGGTACTAGCGAGAGTCAGGAAGCAAGCTACGTTATTGATGTGGTTAATGTTAATGATGCTCCTGTCAGTGAGCACCTGTTTATCAAGCTGAGTTATGGTAGCACTTATACCTTTGATATGGCTGATTTCTCCTTCGGTGATCTGGATACAGGGGATCAATTACAAGAAGTAAAATTAAGTCAGTTACCTGTTAGCGGTGCGGTGACGTTGAACTCAGAGCTGGTTCAGGATGGTGATGTTATTAGCATTGCTGATATAGAAGCAGGACTGTTGGTTTATACCTCTGGCACGGTTAAGGAGTTGGTCTATCCTAATCTTGATTTTCAGGTCGGAGATGGCACAACCTTTTCAACGGAGCAGTATGCCGCTGTGTTCCTGATGTCGGAGATGAACAGCGAATTCGGCGAAGTCGATACCGGCTCTGCTGTTATGGACGGGGTGGACATTTCTTTTAGTGTGCTCTCTGATGGCTTGGGCAATCAGTTAGGTCGAGTCACTCTAGAACCTATTTCGTCAACGCGGGTCGATACGGATAATACCAGTGATTTAGCCGATATTGTGTTGCATATCGATGGCGATAGCCCTCTCGCTTGGGTCAGTCTACAGGACGGTGTCGGTTTAACCGCCCGAGATAGTGATACCGCTGAAAGCATTAATGGTTTGGATAGTCTAGCAGCGATGCTGGAGAGTACGTTGAATCTTCAGGGCGATGCTGTTGATACCGAAGGTATGTTACGACAAGCGGCTGATTTTTATCAGATGTTTGACAGTGATGCTGGAGCAGTCTGGTTGAATCACCTGACCTTTAGTGAAGACGGTGCCGATTCGGACAATGCGTTGGCGTTGCAGGGCTCGGACAGTGAAACCGAAGTGGTCTTGCTGGATTTAAGCGCTTTGCCAGAGAATAGTCGATTGAATATGGACAGTATTGATCTGGCTTTTGTTTTAGGTGATCAGATGACGCTCAATACGGGGCATCAGGATCACATTCTGTACGGTGATGGCGGTGCTCAGGAGTTTTTGTTAGGTCAAGGCGATGATCAGTTACATGCTGGCGCTGGTAATGATGAGATGCTGGTCGCATTGGGTAGCGATATGATCCATGGCGGCCTGGATACCGATACCGCTGTATTTTCGGGTCGGTATTCTGACTATCGTATTGAACAAGAAAATACGGTATTAACAGTGCAGCATCTGGAAAACAGCAGCGATAATGCCACGCTTGTTAATGTGGAGCTGTTGCGGTTTGCAGATCAAATGATCACGGTGGATTACCACGATGATCATAAAATGTTGACGGGGCTCTACCAGCAGGTCTTTGATCGTCAGGCTGATACTAACGGTTTGCAGTGGTGGGCTGATCAATTGGATCAAGGGGTATCCATTGGTAAGCTGGTGATGTCCTTTTTGGATTCTACGGAGTATCGCTCTACCCATGAGTCTCTTGTGATTGAGCAATCGGATGCTGCTCAGCTGGATACCCTGTATGAAACCCTATTGGGGCGGGATCTGTCCGATAGTGATCAAGCCGAATTGTTAGCTCAGATGGATGCTGGCAAATCGATTGAAAATATTGCAGAAGCAGTGGCCTTATCCGAAGAGATGCAGGCCTTGTACCTTGAGGCTTCGGCTTGGGATTTTTTAGGCTAGTCTGAGCGCCTTTTATACTATTATTTTTATATCATGATTTTTATATTATGAACGGACGCAAAAAAGCCAGTGCACTGTCACTGGCTTTTTTCATTGCTAGAGATTAACCATTATTCTTATAACAACAGTCATTTATAGTCGTAGTTCAACGGCAGTGAATGAGGTATTAACGTGCGCCAAACCCCGTCAAAACGGTACGTAGGGTTTTAATGAAAATCAGACAATCCAGCCAAAAAGAGAAGTGTTTGATGTAATAAAAATCGTAACCTAATTTTTCAGTCATCCCTTTAACTTCTGCGGCATAACCGTGCTTCACTTGGGCCCAGCCGGATATACCGGGGCGGACAATATGGCGATAACTGAAAAAAGGTACATCTTTTTCATAGGACTCGGTGAGCTGCATAGACTCGGGTCTTGGGCCAATAAAGCTCATATCCCCTTTTAATACATTAAGAAATTGGGGGAATTCATCGATACGGTATTTACGCAGTATGCGACCAACACGTGTAATACGAGGGTCATAGCCTTTTTGGGTGTAATTTTTTCCTTGTTCACTGGTCTGCATACTGCGTAATTTATAAAGCATAAAAGGCTTTCCCCGATATCCCATACGCCGTTGGACAAAAAATACTGACCCAGAAGAATCCAGCTTAATGGCCAGAGCGACAAGGCATAGCAGAGGCAAGCAAAGAGGAATCAGGATTAAGGCAGCCAGAATATCCAGTGTTCGTTTAACAAGGGCGTAACCTTGAGGAGGGATCAGACTGCCGACTTCATTCTCAGAAAGATGATTGATGCGTACCTGGCCGGTTAACGATTCCTGAATGGGACGGAAATGATAAACGGGTATTTGAGCCAGAGTACAATTAGCTAAAAAACGTTCCCATTCTGCAGGCAGTTCCTTGGTATGTAGGTCGGCGACTACGGCATCAAAACGCTGCTTATTTAAGCTGGGCTCCGTTAAAGGGCGTATGTCGGCGCTATGAATATCCGCCACCTGTAACTGTTTTCCGAAGGGCACAATCGCAAGCTTGGGGCGACGAATTTTTAAACTGATAAAATGACCGGCAAAAAACCAGATTTGTGCGCTGATAAAGGATAAAAACAATACCTGGCGACTATAGGGTTCCCGTAAGAAAAATAAGCTGCTGAAACCGAGTAGGTAGATGATATAGACGGTAGGTAAAATATAGGCTAGAGACTGGGCCCCTGGAAATTGACGAAAGCGCTTACCTAAAATAAAAATCAGTAAGAAACAACTGGCATTGACCAGCATGGTATTCATCTGCACTGAATTAAGATCAATGGAGAAAATATTTCCCCAGCGTTGCAGGCCCGGTATGCCAACGACAATCACCAGACCAGATAATAGCTGGAAAAAAGGATTTAACAGAACTTGTTCATACCAGCGAGAATGGCGACGCTGATAATGTTGTGGTGTGGGCATAGAGGTTATTGACCGCAGGCTGTAATGTGTTGAGAGAGAGTGTGTAGCCGATAAAAATGCTCTGACGCTTCTTGGGCCAGCTTCTCAAGATCAAGATTTTCTTTCATCCACAATTTTCCTGCGATTCCCTGTTGTTTTAATTCATCATCAGATTGCGATGATAACCGAGAAATTGCTGTTGCAATATCTTGGTAATTCCCTGGTTGGCATTCAATGCCGCAGCCGCTTTGGCTAACGGCATTATTGTCATCACCAATGGCATATAATAATGGTTTTTCGGCATTTAGGTAGTCGGCGAGCTTGGTCGGGCTTACGCCTGAGGTAAACGTACCGGATTGTAGCAGTCCTAGGTAGGCAATATCGACCTGCCGTAAAAAATCCGCCACTTGATCCCTTTTGACAGCGGGCAAGAGAACCACTTGTTGTTCTAGATGCAGTCTCTTGATCTGTTCCGCCAGTTGCTCTAAATATTCACCCTGTCCCATAATTGCAATACCGATTCTGCTATCGCTGTGTTTTAGAGCTTCCAGCAGAATATGTAGGCCATTGGCTAATCCTACGGCGCCACAGTAGCCAATAATACGGGGGTAGTTTTGTTTTAGTACCCGCAAGGTCTTTTGATGTTTTTCGGGTAATGGCTTTCCTGGGCCTGAGGTGATGAGCGTACCGTTGGGTATACAGCAGAATTTATCGTCGGACATACCGCGGCGGGTTAAATAATCCCGGCTATTGGCTGAAACCGACATCACTTGATCGGCTTTTTTGCAGGCAAAATCTTCTGCGTATTGCATTAATCTGATAAAGGGATGGTATTTTGATACTCCTCCCAATTCGATCAAGGCCTTAGGCCAAAGATCCCGTACCTCAAACACTAATTTTGCCCGGTGCTTTTTAGCAATACGGTACGCAGGAAAGATACAAAAAGGGCTGGGGCCTGAGGCAATAACGATATCGTAATTACATTGGCCATCGTTTGTCTTCCGGTTTGTTCTTTTGCTTTTAGGGCCTGTCACTGAGCTTGAAAACCAAGTTTGCAGGGTAAATAAAAACATGGCCAATACGCGGCCAATTTGTGAACTGGCAGGATAGCGATTGCCCCGGCACCAGATAAAATTGACACCATCGATCTCTTCTTGATTAAAACGTTCTTGACTATCTGGTTGCGTATGTCGGGTATGGGAATATGAAGCAGCCATAATCGTAACCCTATGCCCCATGGCAACCCACTGTTTAGCAAAAGCAAAATTACGATAGACCATACCGTATTTTTCACCGCCAGCGTGTTGCGAAAGTATTAAGATATTCAGTGGAGTAATATGAGGTGCCAATTTTTGATTGCCTAAACTTAGGGTATTTATTGTATATGCCTAAACAAAACTATTCCGATATTATCCTGCTGGCCGTTAGAGGAAATGACGGTCTTCTGTAGAGAAGCTTTTGTTTAGGTGCTCAGTGTTCAAAACAGGTGCTGGTGATAGTACCTGATTTATTCAAATCAGGGGGAATGGGCATTATTTTTTCATGTATAGCTAAGATCATTATCAGAAAAATTAATGATGAAATCAAAAATAGCAGGCCAAAGGTAATTATCGTTAGTTTGATTACTCTAGTTTGACTCTTGACCATAATATTTGATTTGTCAGTGTTTGGTCTGTTTTTAATTTGTACCCTGTTTGTAGCCGGTTTGTACTCTGTCTCAAAATGCTGGCAGAGTAGGCTGCCTATCTCTGGCCGCCTAGTCTTGAGGTCATTGAGCTCCCATAACAAAAAAGCTACAATGCGGGCCATTTTATGACCTGTGGCAGCGATTCTTACTGTCTCATTTAATCCTGATCTAACTAAAGCAGAAGTAGGCAAGTGTGAAAGTTCTTACCGTTTTTGGAACCCGTCCCGAAGCTATTAAAATGGCCCCACTCGTACTTGCACTTGAACAAGATGCTCGTTTTGAGGCAAAGGTTTGCGTGACAGCGCAGCATCGAGAAATGTTAGATCAGGTTTTGGATCTGTTTGATATCCAACCGGATTTTGACTTGGACATCATGAGCCCGGGGCAAAGCCTGTTTGAGATTACAGCTCGAATACTTCAGGGGTTGAAGTCTGTATTGGAGTCGTTTCAGCCGGATGTGGTGTTGGTGCATGGTGATACCTCGACTACTTTTGCTGCGGCTTTGGCAGCTTATTATCTGCAAATTCCTGTAGGACATGTTGAGGCGGGTTTACGGACAGGCAACCTGTACTCTCCTTGGCCGGAAGAAGGGAACCGTAAATTAACCGGTGCGATTACCCGCTTTCACTTTGCGCCAACTGAAATATCCCGTAATAATTTGCTGACAGAAGCCGTTGAAGCGACCGATATCAGTATTACCGGTAATACGGTGATTGATGCTCTGTTTTGGGTTCGAGATAAAATTTCTCAAGATATCAATCTGTCGAGCCAGCTAGCTTCTGCCTATCCTTTCTTGGATGAAGATAAGAAGCTTGTGCTAGTGACAGGTCATCGACGGGAGAGCTTTGGCGGTGGTTTTGAACGCATCTGTGAAGCGCTACGTCAAATTGCTGTCGCCCATCCTGATTGTCAGATTTTATATCCAGTACATTTAAACCCTAATGTTCAGGAACCGGTCAATCGGTTGCTGCAGTCTGTCGATAATATTCACTTAATTGAACCGCAAGATTACCTGCCCTTTGTTTATTTAATGACTCGGGCCCATTTGATTCTGACGGATTCTGGCGGTATTCAGGAAGAAGCGCCTTCTCTGGGCAAGCCCGTTCTGGTAATGCGCGAAACCACAGAGCGACCTGAAGCAGTACAAGCAGGCACGGTTAAGTTAGTCGGGACAGATATAGACACTATTGTTACTGCAGTTGATCGATTATTAATCGACGATGATCACTATACGGCGATGAGTGAAGCTCATAACCCCTATGGTGATGGTCAGGCTTGTCAGCGTATTTTGAATGCCTTATTAAGTGACTCAGAATAAATTGTCAGTCGCTTCCCTAGATAAATAATTAAGTAAGCCCAAGTCACAAATTGTGGCATTTAGCGTATAAATATTTCAAAAGGTTTTAGATATGACTTTTAATACCATCTCTGTTGTTGGGCTAGGCTATATTGGTTTGCCCACTGCTGCAGTTATCGCTTCCCGCCGTAAAAAGGTGATTGGCGTTGATATCAGTCAATATGCAGTGGATACCATCAACGAAGGTAAAATTCATATTGTTGAGCCTGAATTGGATATTGTGGTTCATGCGGCGGTTAAAGAAGATTATCTAAAAGCGACCACGACTCCTGAACCAGCCGATGCTTTCCTGATTGCTGTACCTACACCTTTTAAAGGCGATCATGAACCGGATCTGTCTTATATCGAGTCTGCCTCTAAAGCCATTGCACCGGTTTTAAAACAGGGGGATTTAGTCATACTGGAGTCCACTTCTCCGGTTGGTGCAACAGAACAAATGGCGGCTTGGTTAGCGGAAGCTAGAAGTGATTTATCCTTTCCGCAAAGCCATGGCGAAGATTCGGATATTCGTATTGCTCATTGTCCAGAACGTGTTCTACCAGGTCATGTGGTGCATGAGTTGGTGGAAAATGATCGCGTGGTCGGTGGTATGACTGAGGCGTGTTCAAAAGCAGCGGTTGAACTATATAAGATTTTTGTTCAAGGGCAGTGTATTGAAACTAGCGTACGCACCGCTGAAATGGCGAAGCTGACAGAGAATAGCTTTCGTGATGTGAATATTGCCTTTGCCAATGAATTGTCGATTGTTTGTGACAAGTTGGATATTGATGTATGGGAGCTGATTAAGTTGGCTAATCATCACCCGCGGGTAAATATTCTGCAACCGGGGGCTGGTGTTGGTGGACACTGTATCGCTGTAGATCCATGGTTTATTGTTAGCCAGTCTCCAGATGAAGCTCAGTTGATTCATAAGGCGCGTCAGGTCAACGAATCCAAACCGTTGTGGGTGATTAATAAAGTGGCTGAGGCGGTACAGGCTCATGATGGTAATACTGCAAAAATTGCCTGTCTTGGTTTGGCCTTTAAGCCAGATATCGATGATTTAAGAGAAAGCCCTGCGCTTGAAATTACCAAAACCTTAGCAACAACTTACCCTGGCCAAGTAATGGCGGTGGAACCAAATATTGAGTGCTTGCCAGAATCTCTATCGGGTGTAGAACAGGTCTCGGTAGAGCAGGCTATAAACAGTGCAGATGTTATTGTTGTGTTGGTTAAGCACAAAGAGTTCTTTGATATAGCAGAGCAGGTAAGTTCTGGAAAGAGTCTGGTCGATGCCGTAGGTATTTTAGCTTAACTCTGGCATGAAACAATTAAACAAAAGCTGCTCTGCAATAAGTTGCCGTATTCTCCTGCTACTGGCGGGAGAATACCAAAGTGCTTTTATTTAGGTGTATATCATCTCGATTTTTGCGTGATTGTAAATGGTGGGTAGGACCAGTGATCTGGAGAGGTAACATGAAGAAGCGTATCGATCTTTCATTTTTTAAAACGAAAATAGATAAGGGGGAGAGATATTTATCAAATCATGGTGCTCATGATGCTGATTTCTACAGAAAGAAATTTAATAAGAGCTTTTTGATTTTTTGTAATATTTCTAGCTTTGATATTGAACGATTTAAAGGTGTTAGTGGATTTAATTGTATCGGGGTAAATAAAACAGATGGCCCCCTGATTGATTATATGGATAAGTATTTAGTTTTCCCTCTATCAAAGTTAAATGTTTTTGTGATTGAGGATGAAAGTCTGATTGAAAGTGACTTTTCAGGACTTTTTTTGTTGTATAAAGAGAGTGGATTAGTGCTTATCCAAGGAGAAAAAAGATTTAATTTTTCTCTAGAAGAAAAAAAACAGTTTGATGTTTTATTTCTTATGGTGGCTAAAAATGCAGAGGCAATATGCCGTGGCGATATAACGCCTGAAGATATTTTTGCAAATATAGAAAAGAAAAAATTATTTCATGGTCGCCCTAACCATCCAATAATGAAGTTTAGTGGAAGAAAAATTGATACGTGGAGATATTTAAAACAATTAGGTTTTCTAACGCCTGAAATGTTTTATGTAAAGAAAGAAGGTGAAGTTGTTGTTGATCGATTAGATGAATTGCCGAAATCCTTTGTGAAAAAGTCTGATCGTGGCTGTAGTGGAATGGCCGTTAATATTTTTAAGAAGACTGAGGGATCTGAGTATCAAGATCTTCTTACTAATACTGATAGAGTGTATGACTTTTCAGATATTATTCAAGAGATTGAATCTGACTCTTCTTGTATCGTAGAGGAAAAAATTGGGGGGGAAGGTTTTATTCCTTACGATCTAAAAGTTTATTGTAATCATGGAACTCCAGAGTTTGTTGTTTTTATTGATAGAAATTATAAAAAGGAAAAGGGTGTAGTCTATACGACTGCTTTCGATATTAGAACGGGAGAGCAGGTTACACCATTTTTTCTAAATGATCAGACCCGATTTAGTGAACCTGATTATGAATTGTCTAATAAATATAAACAGTTTATGTCTGAGGATGTTATAAAAGAAATTTATGAAACAGCGGTGAGGTTTTTTGAGGCTGCTGAATATTCATGGTTTCTCAGCATCGATTTCTTTTACTCTGATGGAAAATTATATTTTGGAGAACTTACAAAGAACCCTGGGGCATTTCATTTTCATATTCAACCGGCACATGTTATTGAACGTATAATGAGTACTATAGATGATCATTGATTTGATTTTTTAATTGCAGTGATTTTTATCAGAAACCTTTGTTTTTATGTGCGATAGCTGTAAGTGATTAAGTGCTGAAATCAAGGTTTCTATAAAAACGGCGATATCTTTCGATTATAATCGGAAAATATCAATATGTTAATATTTTAGCATGTATTGAGCTATAGGTGTGATATGACTGTTGAGGGGTTCTGTGCTTACTAAATTACCAGGTATCATTCTTTGGCACCATAGTGTACAGGGTTTTTTCTTTAAAAAAAGTAAAATCATTAGTATAAGCTATGTCGTATTTCATACACTTTCAAAGTTTATGAAGTTTATTTCTGTTCTGTTGCCTCTGAAGATAATTTTACTACTATCGAGCCCAGAGGTCCCTTCATATTTTAGTTCTTTTATTACTATTGAAAGCAAACAGTATTGGGTTGTCGGCTTGGTCTGTGCGACGATCTTTATGTATTTGTCGACGTTTGTATTTGATGCATTTAAGGGGGCATTCTCTAGGCGTATGGCTGTAATCATCACTAGCGATGAATCATCGGTGGTAGAGAGTGTAATAGAAACTGAAAAAATATATTCGCGTATAGCAAAGGCCTATGGCGACCTATTTTATTTCTTTATTGTTTTTGGTGTAGGTCTTGCGGTTAATGCAATGCTGTTTGCAAGTATGCTTTTCTGCGTATTTATAGAAATTGCTTTTTTTGGTCTTTGGGTTAGGTTTTCAAAAATAGCTGTATATAAAAAAGGAGAAACTATATCTGGGATTTGGCGTAAATGGGGTAGTGCTTTTCCTTCAGTTAATTTTTTATTAGGTTTCATTTTTTTATTATTCCAGTTTGCTTACTTTGAATTTGATAATGCTTTTTATGCCATTGTTTCTATTGTTGCCTTACGTCAGAATTTTGGTGTTATGAAGTCCTATGGCGATCATGGTCTTTGGCTTTGGGAGAATAAAGAGAAAGTTTATAGTGTTATAGATCAAAAAAGTAATTCAGCCGATGAAAACGATAAGATAAGTGTTGTATCTAAGAAAATGTTGAATTCATTTCAGAGGATTCAACATTTTGCTCCTAAGTCTCGTCGGCATAAACGCTTTCTTGATTCGGTTAAACCTTTGTTTATAGGACAAGATAGTACGGAAATTGCTAGTCGGTGGATAGATCCTCCTCGACATAATGTTCTTGAGTTTCTTTATGATGTCGATTTTGGAGGGTCTGGTCATGCACGGGTCTTTCATGAAAGATTGGACTTTTCAACGGATACAGATGCAATTGAAAATGAAAAAAAGCTAATATCATACAGTGATCAGTTGGCTTTACCTTGCCCTGATAACATTCAGTTTCGTCAACTGGATGATGGTCTAGTCCAAAAGATACAAGAAATTGGAGAAGGTGAGTTTGCAATAGATATGTCTATGCGTGAGCGGGCATTAAAGATATTGCTTGTAAATATGTGGTCAATTGATTTGAAAGGAATGGACTCTCTTTATAATAAGAATAATGCTTACTCTTTAGTTGATCTAGAGCTTTCAAAATGGGATTGGAAAATACTACGTATCGTTGCGGAAGATCAGACTGAGCAGAGTGTATTAAAGGACTTTGAGAAGAATATTCTAGACATAAAAGAGATGATTCTAGATGTTCCTCTTGGGTTGGCGAGTTTTAATTTGCCTGGATCTAATATTTATATTAGGAATAACGGTGAGCCTGTTATAGTCGACTGGAAAGGTTGGAGGCCTGCACCTATTGGCATTAGGCTTAATATGTTAATGGAACCAGAGAAATTTCTTATGGACATACCGGGAGATTTTTTTGAACGGCAAACGAAGTCTGGTAAAAAACTAAGTCCGGAACATTTAATGTTAGTGTCTAGAGCGGAGAAGATACAGCAGGACTTAAAAGCTAGCCGTTATCGAATGGTCATTACTAAAATACCAGACCTGTTATCTAGCTATCATCAGTTATCGCTCTCTTTACGACGGTAGTGTAGTTTTTATTTTAGAATTCTCTTTTTAACTAGAGAAGCTTATTTTCGGGTGTATTAACCTGTCTTTGCTTTGGATTAATTCGAGCTTTTGTCGATCAGTCGCTGTAAAAGACATGAATATTTGAAGCTCAATTATTAGGTGAAAAATGCGTATTGGTCTTGTTTTCGGTCATGTAGCAACAAATCTGGGTGACTTGGCGATTAATGTTGGGGTTGCGGAAATTCTTTCAAAAACCTATCCAGGTGCAAGGTTAACGGTTGCTTTACTTAAGCCTAATATTGATTTATTGCAAGAAGCTAAACACTGTTTTAAGAGTTTTGATCAGGTCGATTTTGAATTTTATGGTGAAGAGAGCATCTCCCATAAACTGTTCGAAGTAGATCAAATGCAACAGCTAGTTGAAAACCCGGAGGTTTTTTTTTCGGGTAAAACACTAATAGATTGCGATGTTATTTTCTTTAATTCCGGTGAACATGTATTTCACTACTCTACTGCCGATGTCAATGTCGATCTGTTATGGCGTTTGACTTTTTTAGTCACATTGAGTCGATTAGGTAAAAAGACACTTTGCCTGCCTTCTACACTGGGACCTTTTGAGGGCTCTGTTGGTGCAAAAGTAAAGCAGGTATTCAATCAATCTCTTGGTGCTGTTCTTATTCGTGATAAAGCCACTTGGGAAGATGAAGTTAAAGGCTCTGAATGGTTAGAGCGTAGTATGCTTAGTTTAGACCCCGCATTTTATATGCCTGTTGAGAAGGGACGGTCTCAGCCTGAGGGTAGAGTGTTGGGTTTGGTGCCCCGATTGGAAAAATTTGGCTTAAGAGCTGGAGCAAGAAAGAGCTCTGAGTATTCTCGGGTACAGGCTCTAAGTCAGTTTAAAAATTCACCAAGTTATCAGTCTTGTTGTCAGATAATAGAACAGGCAATGACTGACGGTTATAGCCATGTGAGGGTATTTGTTCAGACATTAGCAGATAAAAAACTGGCCCTGCAATTGGCTGAAGATTTCTCTATTGTTGAAATTAATTATCCAAAGCACTTAACGGAATACTTTTCTGCTTTAGCAGAGTGTCAGGCAGTTGTTGCAATGCGATTCCACGCCTGTATTTTCTGTATGTTACTAGACCTTCCTGTATTCGGCGTATATTTCAAAGAACATGGTAATAAAATTCCTGGTTTGTTTGATATGTTAAATAGCGCGGATTATATAGACGGCCGAACCTTAGGCGGCGAGTCTAACTTAAATCGTTTTATTAGTAGTAGACAGAAACAGCAACAAACACTGGTTGGTCGAGAGGCGCTTTTAAATCAAATGCGCTCTGATGGACTTCAGCTTTTGAAATCAACAGTGGAAAAACTGCTGGGTCAGGAGGCTCCCGTATCAGAACAGCGTTATTTGCTAAAGCATGCATATGGAAAAGTGCTTTCTGAGTTAACTCAGAAGTTGACAAAAAGTGTAACGGAAACACGAGAGTTATTAAATGTAGTCCAGTCTAAGAATATTCTGAGTGATCAGGAAAAAACAAAGGCATTGTGGCTATTAAGTGAGAAGAGTTGTCATGAGCTGCTGGGAGATAAATATTATGAGCAACAGCAGTTTGCTCATCTGCAGAACGACCTACAATCACTTATTTCAGAGAAGTCACTGCAAGGCCAAGTATTGAAAGAACAACTGGAGCAGGCCCATCTTATTAGGGGGACTCTGGAAAAAGATATTCAGTTGTTGACTCAAAAACATAAAACAGACTCTCAAGAAAGCCATAATCAATTTATTGAAATACAGGCTGATTTTCAGCAGGCTATGCAGGAAAGCTGTTTATTAAAGGATGAGTTAGAGGTGAGTAAAAAGACTCATCGGCAGTTTGTTGCAGATACCGCAGATAGAGAACGGCTCAATGCAGTAAGAGCTGAGGAGCTGAATGGAACTGTTGAAGAGCGGAATAAGACTATTGAGGAGTTGAATGGGACTGTTGAGGAGCTGAATAGTACGGTTGCTGTATTGCAACTAGAAGAAGCGGTTCATCTAGATGCCCAGCTATCTGCAGGCCAACAGGCTATAGATCAACAAAAGAGAGTTGCTGAGTTAGAAGAGCAAAGCAGTTTACTTGCTAGAAAAGTAACTTATTTTGAAGCAAAGGCCAATTCTGAGAAGCGACGTTTGAAGACATTTAAAAAATCTCGCCGCTTTCGTTTAGCCAATAATATGGCGAATGCGCTTAATTCTAAATATGGCATTTTTGCGTTAGCTGCTTACTGTCTAAAACTGGTGTGGAGACGTCTGTCCTATAAGTTACGGCCAAAAACCTACTTTGTGCAGGGGCTCAAGAAAAAGATTATTAGCTTTAAACGTAACCTTATCGCCCGTAAAAATAAAGTCATTCGCTCTCGTATTAATCAGGCAATTTCTTTGTTCGACGAGTTGAAGGTTGAAAAAGCCCACGCACTGGCAGAACAAACTTTTAAAGAACGAGCCAGTAAGAGAGGGCTGCTACTCTTAATCGAGATTGCTTATTTCCGGGCTGATTTTAAGCAAGGTTATGAACTCAGACAAAAATACCTAGACCTCTTTGGTGAGCCAAGTTGGAATAATAAGGTGATGTTTAACGACATTCTTTATTATCACAAGATGATCACTGAGGTGGAATCCTGGAACTCACTGCCCTCGGTAATAGATAAAAATAAAGTGCCAAATGGCTCTATGTATGTGCTGCATAGTTGTTCGCCGTATCTTTCAGGTGGTTATGCCCAGCGTGGCCATGGACTCATTAAGGGCATGCAAAAGAATGGCTGGAAAGTGACCCCTGTTACGCGTCCTGGGTTCCCATCGGATGTGAAAAAAGTCTATAGAGAGATGGATCTGCCTCAATCTGAGGTGATTGATGGTGTGACCTATCAGAAGTTGGATCAAGATTTACGCCGTGGTCGCTGTGAAGCGGAATATATGTATCAGTCGATCAGCCATTATGAAGAGGCCATTGATCAATTAGGCTCTGCCGTAGTGCAGGGGCGTTCTACTTATTTGATTGCTTTGCCTGCGTTAATTGCATCCGTACGCAAGGGTATTCCTTTTGTTTATGAGATGTCAGGGCTATGGGAAATTACGTTTGAATCCCGAATGCAAGAGCCAAACCCCAAAGAGCTGGGGCGTATCAATCGTATTAAATACCTAGAAGCTTTAATAGCTTCAAAAGCCCAGCAAGTCTTCACCCTGACTCAGGCGATGAAGGACGAAATTGCCAGCCGTGGTGTGGATGTGGATAAAATCTTGTTATGCCCGAACAGTGTTGATCCAGAACACTTCTCCTCTTTCCAAGAAGAAACGGAAAATCAGATTAAAGAGAAAAATAAACAGGTCACGATAGGTTATGTAGGATCTTTTGTTGATTATGAAGGCTTAGATTATTTATTACAGGCTGCAGAGTTACTGAAAAAAGAAGGTCTGGATTTTAAGCTTTTGATGGTGGGGGATGGTGCTGAATTTGATGGCTTAGTGAAGCTGGCCGACACCTTAGAATTGGGCGATAGCGTTGAGTTTACTGGGCGTGTTTCTCAGGCTGAAGTGGTGGAGTACTACAAAACTATCGATATCTGTCCTTTCCCTCGAAAAGGGTGGCGAGTGTGTGAAATGGTGTCGCCACTTAAGCCTTTTGAAGCACTGGCTATGGGTAAACCGATTGTTGTTTCCAGTGTCGGGGCTCTGTCTGAATTTATTCAGCCCGGTGAAAATGGTCTGGTTTTTGAAAAAGATAATGTTGAAAGCTTATATCTTAACCTGAAAGCTTTGATTGAAGATCAGGATACTAGGGAGCGTATAGGTCATAATGCCCGCCACTGGGTTGAAACTGAAAGAAATTGGGTCAATACCTCGAAAGTAATCACAGACACCTATGATCGTTTATTAAGTCATGAGCAATCAGGCGTTAATGCATGAGTAATGACTTAAAAGTGAGCATGATTGTTTGGAATGATTTTCGTAATGACGCCCGGGTATTAAAAGAGGCTCAAACGTTACAAAGAGCTGGATATCAAGTAACTGTTTTTGCCTTACATGCCCCAGGGATTACAAAGAAGAAAGAGGTGCTAGATGAAGGGATTCGGGTGGTTCGCGTTTCTCGAATGTCCTTGTGGCGCTTGAAAGGTAAACAGACTCATTTTGTGCAGTTACTGCGTATCGCAACACGAAGCTGGACCCATCTTGGTTTGTTATGGCAATTAGTGCGTTCTAAACCTGATGTAGTGCATGGCCATGATGTGAATACACTGCCTACGGCCTGGTTGGCTTCGGTCATTGCCCGAGTACCGCTGGTGTATGATGCCCATGAAATCAGTACGGATCGGGAAGGTTATGCTGGTTTTCGCAAGCTGGTGGGTTGGGTTGAAAAAAAACTGATGCCCCGTGCAGCAGGCACTATTACCACCACGGATATCCGCGCTAAGTTTTTTGCTCTGGCTTATAAGGTGCCCCGCCCGCTGGTATTGCAGAACCGTCCACGATTGATACAAGTACCTAGAAGCGAAAAGATCCGTGAAGAGCTGGGCTTAGAGCAGCCTTGGCCTATAGTTCTCTATCAAGGGGGCTTGCAGCAGGGTCGTGGCCTGGAACGTATTGTCGATGCGGCTCAACAGGTCGGCAACGCTTACTTTGTTTTTATCGGCGGTGGTCGCTTAGAGTTACCATTAAAAGAACAGGTCGTACGCTTGGGTTTAGAAGAGCAGGTGCACTTTATCGATACGGTGTCTTTGGATAGCTTGCCTCATTATTCTTCTTCTGCAGATATCGGTGTGCAGGCGATAGAAAACACCTGCCTGAACCATTACTCCACGGACAGCAATAAACTGTTTGAATATATGATGGCCGGTCTACCCATAGTGGCCACCAGCCTGCCTGAAATACGTAAGGTGGTACATCAATTTGATTTTGGTTTAACCGTCCCCCCTGCCGATACAGATGCTCTGGCACAAGCTATTAACCAGTTGGTTGAGGATGATGATCTTCGACAGCGTTATGGCGTCAATGCCGTTAAAGGCGGCCAAGAGCTTAATTGGGAAGAACAGGAACGTTACCTCGTTAGGCTGTATAGAAATATTCTGCAGCTGACGTAGATCTTAGCGCTTAGCTTATTGCATCCTAGCAAGCCGTATGGGGGCACATCTATCGGTAGTGAATTCACCCAAGAGTAAACATCCACTTAATCATGTTCAACTCATTCTAATGAAGTGTCTCTGTCTATGAAACTAAATCGGGAAATACAGGGCTTGAGAGCCGTTGCGGTACTTGCGGTTGTTTTTGCTCATTTACAGGTTAGTTGGTTACCTGGTGGATTTATCGGGGTAGATGTTTTTTTTGTCATCAGCGGCTATTTGATTACTGCAATGCTGGCGAGTGAGATGTAAGCGGTCTTTTCTCCCCACCTACTAATGCCGATCTCCATCATTTACCGTCATGACTTCTCGTTTAAAAGGAAGTCATGATGTCTAAACGTAATCTCGTCCAACAGCGTCAATATTGGAAGGACATTATCCTCGACTGGCAGGATAGCGGTTTGTCTCAAGTGAACTATTGCCGTAAACACAGCCTTAAACCTCATCAGTTCAACTACTATAAAGGCCTCATCTTAACGCCTAAAATGGAACCCTCATTAGTCCCTATTGCAACAGCATTACCTTTGCCCGCCACATCATCAACCATCGCTGTTGTTCTTCCGGATGGTATTCGCCTTGAAGTACCCTCCGATCAGGCTTTATCTCTACTGCCTAACTTAATTGCCACACTCCGTGCCGGACTATGATACGACCATTATCTGGGTTACCGG
>JAKZRG010000001.1:0-169294 GCA_047518265.1 Oceanospirillum sp. | reverse complement strand
AGGGTTAAAAAGAAGAAAAGAGGATATTCTTCAAAAGACAGGGAGAGGCAACGACAGAATAGGCTTTTCAAAGCCAATAAAGATAAAAGCACACAAAAAGCAATGAAGCAAATGCCCAAATGCCCGCTAACGCGGGCATTTAGAGGATTACTTTAAGCAGTAGAGACCAAGGAATATCAACTGACTACAGACACTTAACACCATTCCCGATAAGTTGTTAGTGGCAACACTCTTCGAATACATTTAGAGTGATCCAGTTTTTCCTTATTCTTCATCTATAAGAAATTATCGGGATTGGTATAATACTCAGACTAATCAATTTCGGTTAAACGCAGCTCTTTCGGAATAGAAAAAACAATATTTTCTTCTCGACCAGATAGCTCTCTGGGATGATCCGCACCTAACTCTTTTAAGCGCCCAATGACTTGCTCCACTAGAACAGCAGGCGCCGATGCTCCCGCTGTAATTCCGATCTGACCTGCAGCCTGCAACCAATCCGTTTGAATCTCATCAGCATTATCGATTAAATAAGCCTGAGTACCTATACGCTCCGACAGTTCCCGCAAACGATTAGAGTTAGAGCTATTAGGCGAGCCAACAACCAAGACAAGATCAACCTCTTCTGCCAACTGCTTTACTGCATCCTGCCGATTTTGGGTGGCATAACAAATATCATCTTTCTTCGGCCCCTCGATTAGCGGAAATGTTTGTCGTAAAGCATCGATAACCCGAGCTGTATCATCCATAGAAAGCGTAGTCTGGGTGACGTAAGCCAGCTTAGATGGGTTCTTTACTTGCAATTGCTTTACATCGGACTCATTTTCTACCAAATAGATAGCACCGCCTGAAGAGGCATCATAACGCCCCATAGTACCTTCTACTTCAGGGTGACCGGCATGACCAATCAGGACACATTCATGACCCTGCTTGCTGTATCTTAATACCTCTAGGTGCACCTTGGTCACCAAAGGACACGTCGCATCAAAGACCTTTAACCCTCTACGATCTGCTTCATCCTGAACCGCTTTAGATACTCCATGGGCACTAAAGATCACAATAGTATCGTCTGGCACTTCATCCAACTCATCAACAAACACCGCCCCTCGGTTACGCAGATCATTAACCACAAACTTATTATGCACCACTTCATGACGCACATAGATTGGCGGTTCGAACATCTCTAATGCTCGATTAACAATCTCAATTGCTCTATCAACGCCGGCACAAAACCCTCGAGGATTGGCTAACAAAATCTGCATAGGCTGCTCACTTATCATCAAGGGACTCGCTTTTTATCTTCTTTATCAACTAACTTATTCTGCAGATACATTTTCTGGAGCATCAACAACCGAGATCACTTCAACATCAAAAATTAGCGTACGGCCTGCCAGAGGGTGATTAAAGTCCACCTGAACATTCTTTTCATCAAAGCTTGCAACCACACCGGGCAGCTCACCATTGGCTTTATCAGAAAAACTAATCATCATACCTTCTTCCAACTGCATATCATCGGAAAACTGGCTACGCGCTATGGCCTGTACATTACTTGGGTTATGTTGACCAAACGCTTTTTCTGGCCCTACGGTAAAGGTCTGCTTACTCCCAGCAGTCAAACCGTGCAATAACTCTTCAAAGCCTTCTGGCAGATTACCATCACCAACAGCAAAGCTAGCAGGAGCTTTATCAAATGTGCTATCGACCACTGCACCTTCTTCCAGCTTAAGGGAAAAATGTAACGTTACCTGTGTCCCTGGCCCGATTTGTTGCTCGCTCATCATCACTACCTTCCACTCTTGTGGGCTTATCTTGAGTTTGTCTAATACTCTCATCTCGCCTCACCTCTATAGATGAGAACAAGAACGAGAAAGAAAAATATTTGATAAATCCAGATCAAATAAAGATCAGGATTTTTTGCTCTCTGGATTGCGAATCATATCTACAATCAACATGCCGGCACCCAAGCTAATAGCACTGTCCGCCAGATTAAATGCTGGAAAGTAATTATTCTCCCAATGGAAAAACAGAAAATCCACTACATAACCCAGCAGTACTCTATCGTGCAGATTCCCTAAAGCGCCACCCAGCACCATGGCCAAAGCAATAGCCAGCCAAGTTTCATTAGGTTTCAAGCGTTTTAGCCACACCAATAAAACACCGCTAACCACGATAGCGATTACAGCAAAAAACCAACGCTGCCAACCACCTTCATTGGCTAAAAAGCTAAAAGCAGCACCCTTATTATGCAGCAAGGTCAGATCGAAGATTGGCAAAACTTCTAACATTTCACCATAACGAAATGTATTTGAAACCCAAGCTTTAGTAACCAGGTCGATTACAACCACAAAGACCGTTAACCACAGCCATTTTAGTTGCCCCCATTTGCTAACTTTTTGCTCATCCAACAAAGGAGAGTTATTACCATAACGCCCTGACTGAGGGTTACTAGACAGAGACGGGCCAGCATTAGCTGACCCGTTTCGGTTTTCATCCTTGTTTATCATATCGTTGCTTGTCATCAGTTAACCGTTTATTGACTAGAGATCCGTAGCCATCGATGTCGATTGACATAACACCAACATCGACAGCCAGAAACATCAGCGGTTCAAAGCTTAGGCAAACTGACGCTGCTCACCTACACCATCTTCCAAGTTAGACACGCAGCGACCGCAAAGTTCAGGATGCTCTTCATGCTTGCCAACTTCTTCGTTGAGGTGCCAACAGCGACCACACTTAGCATGCTCAGAACCCGACACTGCCACTTTCAACCCTTTAAGCTCTGTTTCAGCTGCATCGCCTGCCTCAGCTAGAGGTTTAACCTCTGCTGCCGAAGTTAACAGTACAAAGCGCAACTCATTCCCCAAGCGATTAATCAGACCTTCTAGCTCTTCATCTGCGAACAGAGTAACTTCTGTTGCCAGAGAACCTTTGATCTGACCCGCACTACGGGCATCTTCTAATGCCTTATTCACCGCTTCTTTAACGTCCATTACGCGGTTCCAGTAATCACGGTTCATCTCACCGCTTTCCTGCATCTCAAATAAGCCGTCATACCAAGTCGTTAGATAGATAGACTCTTCACGCTTACCTGGGATATTTTCGTAAATCTCTTCTGCAGTAAAGGTCAGAATCGGTGCAACCCAACGAACCAAAGCTTCGGCAATATGATACAGAGCCGTCTGACAAGAGCGGCGAGCCAAGCTATTAGGTTGAGCCGTATACTGACGATCTTTAATAATATCCAGATAGAAACCACCCAGATCCTGAGCACAGAAGTTATGCACTTTCTGATAGATACTCAGGAAATGATACTCCTCATAAGCTTCCAGCAACTCATTTTGTAGCTGTAAAGTACGATCAACCGCCCACTGATCCAGAGATAACATCTCATCTGGCTTCACCATATCCGTTTCTGGATTGAAGCCGTTCAGGTTTGCCAATAAGAAACGCGCAGTATTACGAATACGACGATAGGAATCTGAAGTACGCTGCAGAATCTGTTTAGAAACCGCCATCTCACCAGAATAATCGGTTGCTGCAACCCAAAGGCGCAGGATATCACCACCCAGAGTATCCGTTACTTCCTTAGGAGCAATCACGTTGCCTAAGGACTTGGACATCTTGTAGCCCTTCTCATCCACGGTAAAGCCGTGTGTCAGAACCTGCTTGTAAGGCGCACAACCATTAATAGCAATAGAGGTTTTCAGAGAGGACTGGAACCAACCACGGTGTTGATCCGAACCTTCTAGGTATAAATCTGCCGGGAAGGTCAGCTCATCACGGGTACGCAGTACAGAGTGATGAGTCACACCAGAATCAAACCATACATCCAGTGTATCCGTTACCTTATAGTACTGATCTGCATCGTCACCTAACAACTCAGCCGCATCCAACTCGAACCAAGCATCAATACCGTCTTTTTCGATCAGTGCTGCGACTTTTTCAAACAACTCTGAAGTATTTGGGTGCAGTTCGTCTGTCGCTTTATTGATGAACAGAGTAATCGGCACGCCCCAAGTACGCTGACGGGAAACACACCAATCGGGACTCTGATCGACCATGGACTCAATGCGGCTTTGGCCCCAACCAGGAAACCATTGCACACCCTTGATCGCTTCTAACGCATCATTTTTCAGGCCTTTCTCTTCCATTGAGATAAACCACTGAGGCGTTGCACGGTAGATCAGTGGAGTTTTAGTACGCCAGCAATGAGGATAGCTATGCTCAAAAGCTTTGTGATGCACTAGCTTGCCTTCACGTTGCAGAGCATCCATCACCGGCTTATCTGCCTTATAAACGTGCACACCTGCAAACTCGCCAGCATCTTCGGTATAAACGCCATTAGCCTGAACTAGGTTAATAGTGCCTAGACCATAGGCTTTACCTACATTGAAATCTTCCAAACCGTGATCAGGAGCAGTATGCACCGCACCAGTACCCGCATCCGTGGTCACGTGATCACCCAAAATAACGGGAACCTGCTTATCAAAAAACGGATGTTTTAACAGGAGGTTTTCTAGCGCTTGACCAGAAGCTGTTGCCAGTACTTCATAAGGTTCTTCACCCCAACGAGACATGATGTCATCGACCATGGATGCCGCCAGAACAAAACGCTGATCACGTAGCTGTACTAGCGCATAATCCAAATCAGCATTCAAAGATACTGCTTGGTTTACAGGAAGCGTCCAAGCAGTCGTCGTCCAGATCACTACAGACACATCACCTGAGCCCGCAGGATTACCAAACAACTCAAGCACTTTAGCTTGATCCGTAAAGGTAAACGCCACATCCAGAGCAATGGAGGTCTTATCCTGATACTCAACTTCCGCTTCAGCCAAAGCAGACTGCCCCACAACACTCCAGTAAACAGGCTTATAACCTTTGACTAGATGACCATTATCCTGAATACGCCCCAGAGCGCGAACAATGTTTGCCTCTGTTTCGTAGTTCATCGTCAGGTATGGTTTATCCCAGTCACCCAGAATACCTAAGCGAACAAAACCTGCCTTCTGGCCATTAACCTGTTTAGCCGCATATTCACGACATTTCTGACGGAATTCACGGAAAGGCACTTTGTCGCCAGCACGACCAATCATGGTTTCAACTTTGTGCTCAATAGGCAGACCATGACAATCCCAACCCGGTACGTATGGCGCATCAAAGCCTGATAGCGTACGGGACTTAACAATCATATCTTTCAGAATTTTATTAACCGCATGGCCGATATGAATATCGCCATTGGCGTACGGAGGGCCATCGTGCAAAACAAACTTTGGACGACCTTCACCAGCTTTACGCAGTTTGTCGTATAGGCCAATTTCATCCCAGCGAGCCAAACGAGAAGGCTCACGGTTAGGCAGATTGCCGCGCATTGGAAAATCAGTTTCTGGAAGATTTAATGTGCTTTTATAGTCGCTCATGGCTCAAAATCGCTGCTCAGGTTCTTTAGTAATAGGGGTTTTTAGACAATAGCTACTGGTTGACCACTGACTTCAGCCAATTAAAGGCTTAACATGGTATGAGCCAGCGGAATGCCCTGATCCGCATGTCCATCAAAATAATTTCGGGCGGTTTGCAGATCGATACCGATCTGCTGACGTAACGCTGCCACATCCTGGAAACGTATTTCATCACGTAATTTACAACAAAAGACTACCTGTACTCTTTGGCCATACAGGTCGCCATTAAAATCAAATAAATGCACTTCAAGTGCAGGTCTTACACCGTCAACTGTCGGGCGATTACCGATATTCGCTACACCCTGACGTGCCACACCATCAGCACCCGTTAACAAAACAGTATAAACCCCTTGCAGTGCTGGCTGCTTATCCTTCAAAGATAGATTAGCCGTAGGAACACCCAATTGACGGCCTAACTGGCGCCCATGAATTACTCGCCCCGCGATCTCATAGGGCTTACCCAATAAACTCTCTGCAAGAGTGAAGTTTGCATCGGCCAGCACTTGTCTTAAACGTGTACTACTGACTCGTTCCGCCTCAACCTCAAAGGTTTCCGTATTAACCACATCGAAACCGTGTTTAGCGCCCACCTGTTCTAACAAGGCAAAATCACCGGAGCGATCACAACCAAAACGAAAATCATCACCCACCACCAAATAACGCACACCCAAGCCATCCAGCAAAACCTGCTCAACAAAAGCTTTTGCCGACAAGCTGGCTAAACGCCGGTTAAAGGGCAAACATAGAATACGGTCAACACCCTGAGCCGCCAAACGATCTGTCTTATCACGAAAACGAGTTAAACGGGCAGGCGCTTGATTACCGGCAAAAAACTCTCTTGGCTGCGGCTCAAAAACAACAACAACAGAAGGTAAATTAAGCTCCTCTGCTTTTGCCTTTACCTGACGCAAAATCGCCTGATGCCCTAGGTGTACACCATCAAAGTTACCAATAGTGGCGACACAGCCTAGGTGTTCAGGCCGTAAATTGTGCAAACCTCGAATCAGTTCCATTTTGCCCCAGTCACAAGTGTGTTTTGTTAATAGTCTGACCAATAGCCAGTACCGGCGGCTTAAATAACGTCAATTCACCGCCAGCAAAAAAATAAAAAGAGTCTGATTATAGCGAAATAAAAGCTTACTGCACCTTTTCGACTGAATATCCCACTTAGCAAGACTGATTTATGCTTAGTTTCTGATAAATCAGTGGCGGATATGACGCAAACGCAAACCCGTAAGCACCAAGGTCAATAGATAACCCACACCACCTCCAACAACCAATACCCCCATCCATAAAGCCCGCTGTAACCAATCAGCTGCTACCCATTGCTCAAGAGAGGGGTTTAACATTAATAAAATAACTAACAGCACCCCTGTGGATAAAACAAGTTGTAGCAAATACTTCAACCAACCGTCCTGCCAAACAAACACACCGGACCTTCTCAACCCTAACCACAATAGACCTGCATTTAAAAAGGCCGATAGCGACGTCGCCAAAGCCAAACCCGCATGATCCAACCAAAAAACCAGCATCAGGTTAAAAGCCATATTAGCGACCATGGCCTTTATACCGATTTTTACCGGTGTCTTGGTATCCTGACGGGCGTAATAACCCGGCGCCAAGACCTTTATCAACATAAAGGCCATGAGACCTACGGCATAGGCCCTAAGACTCAGGGCCGCCATATCCACATCATGAACCGTCATAGCGCCATATTGGAACAACGTAAACAATAGAGGTTCCGCCAATATAATTAACGCTAAAGCAGCCGGTACCGCAATTAAGAGCACCATACGAACAGCCCAATCTAGGGTTTTAGCGAAGGCTTCAGGTGTTTTTTCCGCATGCTTAGTCGAGAGACTCGGCAAAATAACCGTGGCAATAGCAATAGCAAAAACCCCTAATGGCAACTCCACTAGACGATCCGAATAATACAACCAAGAGACACTGCCACTGACAAGAAAAGAGGCCAAAACGGTATCTAACAATAGATTAATCTGGCTGACAGAGACACCAAACAAGGCCGGTGCCATCAGCTTCATTATGCGACGCACCCCCTCATCTTTCCAACCCACCCTAGGTTTAGGCAGCAAGCCAATGCGCGCCAAAAACGGCAACTGAAAAAGCAACTGAACACTGCCCGCAATCAACACCCCCCAAGCCAGAGCCATAACAGGCTCTGCCATATGAGGCGTTAACCAAATAGCAGAACCGATCAAGGAAAGGTTAAGCAAGACAGGTGTAAAAGCAGGCACTGCAAAACGATCGTAGCTATTTAAGATGCTACCGGAAAATGCCGTCATGGAGATCAACAGCAAATAGGGAAACGTGAGCCGAAGCATCTCTGCTGTTAATGCCTGCTTTTCTGGCATCTGGCTAAACCCTGGCGCAAAGACCCAAACTAAAAGCGGGGAGGCCAAAATAGCCAAGAGCGTAATCCCAAAAAGAACAACCCCTAGCGTACCCGCCACATAATTAATTAAACCTTTAACAGCCAACTGATCCCTTTGGCTCCGATACTCTGACAACACAGGTACAAAAGCCTGATTGAACGCACCTTCAGCAAATAAGCGACGTAAGAAATTAGGGATTTTAAAAGCAACAAAAAAGGCATCGGCACCACTACCCGCACCAAAAAGCCCTGCAATCACAATATCTCTCGCCAAACCTAAAACACGAGAGATCATTGTCATAACACTGACAATCAAACCAGAACGCAACAACCCCCGCTTGGCCACCTGCTTTTCAGCAGATTCCTCTAATGACGAGTCATTTTTTGATGACGGCTTATTTTTCGATGGGTCTTCTGGCGCAGACATGAAACATCCTTAGTCACGATGCCAGAGATCAAGCACACTGAACATCAAAAGCAAAAGGCAGATTTTAACCCTAGAGAGAACCCTAAAGGTAATAAAACAGCGAAAGACAAAAGACGAGAGGCACAAATAGCAGACGAAAAAAAACCAGCCTAAGCTGGTTTTTTATCAAAGAATCATCTCTGATTAAGAAGCAAGAGCTTTAACTCGTGCATTCAGGCGGCTCTTAGTACGAGCTGCCTTATTCTTAGAGTAGATGCCTTTGTCAGCAACACGATCAATGACTGGTTGAGTCAGATTGAACTCAGCCATAGCTTTAGCGTGGTCACCCGCTTCAACTGCCGCTACAACGCGCTTGATATAAGTGCGCACCATGGAGCGCAGGCTAGCATTGTGGTTGCGGCGCTTTTCAGCCTGGCGTGCACGTTTTTTAGCAGATGCGATATTCGCCACTGTTAAGCTCCTTGGAGAAATATGTTAAAGACATATGCAATAGGCACACATCATAAATTAAATTCAAAGTATCATTAGGGGTGCGAATTCTACGGCAAATTTAAACCGATGAATAGCCCCTAAAACATTTTTTTTTCAGAAAGCTAAACCAAGACTAAATTATCTCGATTCACCAGCTCTGGATCGGCAACATAACCTAACAGGGATTCGATTTTATGGCTTGGCTGACCCAGGATCTTTTGCACATCCTCATGATCATAATTCACCAAACCTTTAGCAATCAAAACCCCTTGCTCACTGACACATTGCACCATATCCCCACGTCGAAAACGCCCCGTGGTTTGCTTAACCCCTACCGAGAGCAAGCTGGTACTTTTCTCTCGTAAGACACGCACGGCACCATCATCCAGCACCAGCGTACCACGGGTCTGCAGATGCCCTGCCAACCAACGCTTACGGGCAGCCCACGGCGTATCCTTGGGCAGAAACAGAGTCCCTAAGGATTCTCCCTGAATCGCACGGACAAGCACATTAGGCTGACGACCACTGGCCACCAACGTTGTGGCACCTGATCGAGCAGCTAAACCGGCTGCACGTACTTTAGTGATCATACCGCCACGCCCCAAACGCCCGCCGTCACCAGCCATACCGGTCAACTCAGGATCATCAGCCCAAGCCTCAGTAATCAGAGTAGCATCAGGGTTAGAGCGCGGATCAGCAGTAAACAAACCCTCTTGATCCGTCAAGATAATCAGCACATCAGCTTCCAATAAATTGGCCACCAAGGCACCTAGGGTATCGTTATCACCAAAGCGAATCTCGTCTGTGACCACCGTATCATTTTCATTAATGATAGGAATCACGTTCAAGCCAAGCAGTGATTTCACCGTACTTCTGGCATTTAGATAACGCTTTCGATTAGACAGATCATCATGAGTCAACAGAATCTGTGCTGCTCGAATATCATGCGCAATAAACTGGCTTTCATAGGCTTGCACCAACCCCATCTGCCCAACTGCTGCGGCAGCTTGAAGATCGTGCAAGGTGGAGGGTCGTTCAACTAAGCCCAGACGACTCATACCTTCAGCTACAGAGCCAGAAGATACTAGAATTAACTCAACACCCTGCTTGTGCAAGGCCGCCATCTGATCAACCCAACCCGCAATCGCCGGTAGATCCAACCCTTTACCATCATTGGTCAATAGGGCACTACCGATCTTAACGACGACTCGTTTTGCGCGCTCCAGCCTGTCACGCTGTGACATTATCCATCCACCTAGTTTATTCAGTCTTGATAAAACACCTTAAAAATTTAAGGCGCGTATTCTACTTCAACGTCGTAATCATCATCGTCAAAGTCATCGTCATCATCCAGATCATCTTCCAAATCACTGTCATCAGACACGACGACAGGACGCTTACCACCATGACGACGCTCCAGATAAGCCTCTACCCGCAACACAGCCTCAGCTTCCATCCGCTCACGAATTTCAGCCTCTTCCTCCGCCAGCTCTGGATTCTCTGTCTGCATTTCACGCTGCTCATCTAACCAGCGCATAATCTGCCAACAAACATCCTTTGTACCTTCACTGCTCAAAGCTGAAACCTGGAACACAGGCCCCTGCCAATTCAGCTCAGAGACAATTCGTTGACAAAGTGCTTCACGCTCATCTTCTGGCACCAAGTCCAGCTTATTCAATACCAACCAACGGGGACGCTCAGACAAGGTCGGACTGTACTGCTCCAGCTCACGAATAATCGCTTGCGCAGATTCAACCGGATCGGACTCATCAAATGGCGCCACATCAACCAGATGCAACAATAGACGAGCACGGGTTAAATGCTTTAGAAAACGAAACCCCAGACCAGCACCTTCTGAAGCTCCCTCGATCAAACCAGGAATATCAGCCATCACAAAGTGCTTATGCTGCTCCAGCTTGACCACACCCAGGTTTGGCACCAGCGTGGTAAAAGGATAGTTAGCCACTTTAGGCTTGGCGGCAGATACTGCGCGAATCAAGGTAGACTTACCGGCGTTAGGCAAACCTAACAGTCCGACGTCTGCCATAACCTTCATTTCAAAACGCAGATTACGCTCTTCACCCAGCTTGCCCGTAGTGATCTTACGAGGCGCTCGGTTAGTACTGGTTTTAAAACGGGTATTACCCAAACCACGACGCCCGCCCTGAGCGACAATCAACTCTTGGCCAATAGCCGTAATATCCCCTAAAACCTCCAGGGTATCTTCATCAATTACCGTCGTACCCACAGGCACCTGGATATGAAGATGCTCTCCGGCCGCACCAGAACACTGACGCCCCTGACCACCTTCTCCAGTCTGCGCACGATAACGACGCTGATAGCGAAAATCGATTAACGTATTCAGGGAATCATCACCCACCAGAATAACGTCACCACCATCACCACCATCACCGCCGTCCGGGCCGCCTTTGGCGATATATTTTTCCCGACGAAAACTCAGACAACCGTTACCACCTTTACCGGCAGCAACGTGAATACTTGCCTCATCTACAAACTGCATGATTCTTTGCTCTTCAATCTGGCCTGTTTTCCCAGCTTCTCACCGGCCGCTGCCCATCTGACGTATAACGGACAAGTATAGCCCAGCCCTTATCAGACAGAACATCCCGATTCTGCACTCAGCCATTGGAAAGCCCCGACATAGTCAGGCAAGCGACACCCCAGATCTATCAGCATCGCCGGAAAATTAATCTCGATAAAACGCAATAAAAACGCACCAGCAACTTACTCAGAAAAAGCCTGTTGAACTGATACGAAAAAGCCCCGCACAAGGCGAGGCTTTTTAAACCAATCAAAGATTGGTTTATGCAACAGGAACGATAGTAACGGTTTTACGTTTCTTCGGTCCGCGCACTTCAAATTTCACAACACCGTCTGCAGTAGCAAACAGAGTATGATCTTTGCCCATACCAATATTTACACCAGGGTGGAACTTAGTACCACGCTGACGAACAATAATGTTACCAGCTTTAACTACTTGACCACCAAAGCGCTTGACACCAAGGCGTTTTGATTCTGAATCGCGACCGTTACGGGTACTACCACCAGCTTTTTTGTGAGCCATCAGTGCATCCTCGTTGAATTAATCTTGCCGCTATTAACCCGGCTCTGTTGCCATAATGGGCTAAAGCGAAACCTAGAGTAAAGCGTGAATTAACCAGTAATACCGGTAATTTTCACTTCAGTAAACCACTGACGGTGGCCCTGACGCTTCATGCTGTGCTTACGACGACGGAATTTGATGATAGTCACTTTATCACCACGACCGTGAGTAACAACCTCAGCAGAAACCTTAGCACCCTCAACTAGAGGAGCACCAACTTTAACGTCTTCGTCGTTAGCAACCAGTAGAACCTGGTCGAAATCAACTGTAGAACCGGTTTCCAGCTCCAGTTTTTCAACTTTCAGGACGTCGCCTTCTTTAACACGGTACTGCTTACCGCCGCTCTTAATAACTGCGTACATGCTTGTCTCCAAAATACAGCAGTGCTTAGCCGGGATGAATGCTACTTACTAACCTGTTGTGAATGGAGGCACTCTGGCAACCATCGGACAGGGAGCAAAGGGTATAGCTAAGCAGGCGGCGCATTTTATATGAAGCCCACCTGAACAGCAACCTCTATCCCCCGCTCTTGGCCGCTAATTTAAAGACTGTAGGTTCATACTGAATTTTAACAGCCACTGCCTAATTTTAACTTTCCAGCGCAAGCTATTCTTTTTCTTTAAAAAATACCTTTAACACTAAAAACCTAGGGATAAAATATCGCCTCAACTTGACACCCTATGTCCCGCCCAATAGCATGCAGACATCGATTTTTGAGCCATTTAACAGCAGAAAAGCCACGAATATGCAGCCTAAGAGCGCGATCCACGATATTGTTGCGGACGATTTTTCCGCTTTAAACCAAAACATTCTTGATCAACTGCACTCCCGTGTGCCCCTTGTCGAGAAAATTGCCGAGTATATTGTGGACAGTGGCGGTAAGCGCATGCGCCCTCTACTGGTTCTACTGGTCTGCCGAGCATTTGACTGCAAAAAAGAAGAGCGCATCCCGCTAGCCGCTCTTGTCGAGTTTATCCATACAGCCACACTACTCCATGACGATGTTGTGGATGAATCAGATATGCGTCGCGGTCGAGATACCGCCAATAACAAATGGGGTAATGCGCCCAGCGTTTTAGTGGGAGACTTTCTTTATACCCGTGCCTTTGAGCTTATGGTGAATATTGGTGATATGCCGATATTGCAAATCTACGCCAACGCCACCAATGTCATCTCCGAAGGCGAAGTACTGCAGCTCACTAATATACGTAACCCTAAAATCACCGAAGACCAGTATATGACGGTGATCAAAGCTAAAACGGCCATGCTGTTTGAAGCCGCTACTCAATCGGCAGCAATTCTGTCTGGAGCCAGCGCAGAACAACAACAAAAGCTGGCTGATTATGGCAACTATCTGGGCCTTGCCTTCCAATTACAGGATGACCTACTGGATTACAAAGGTGATGCCAGTGCCATGGGAAAAAATGTTGGCGATGATCTAGCCGAAGGTAAACCCACCCTACCTTTGATTCGAGCAATGGAAGTCGGCACTGACGAAGATGCCAAACTGGTTCGTACAGCTATACGTAAAGGCGGCCTAGAATATTTAGATGAGGTATTAGCCATCATCAATCGCACCGGCGCCTTGGATTACACCGAGCAAAGAGCCTATGAGATGGCCGACAAAGCCAAAGAAGCTCTAGATTGCCTACCCGATTCCATCTACAAAGAGCGCTTAGCTCAATTTGCAGATATGGCAGTCAAACGTCAGGCTTAACAACATAACAAAAGATCAAAGCCGCCTAGTGCGGCTTTTCTATATAACGCTCCAACTCTCATTTTTCCTTTTGAAGCTCTTCAAACACAGCGAACCGCCCATAAGAAAAGAACCCGATTATAAAATACCTGTAACAAGACCCTATGACACTGGCTAGAAGCCTGATATTTTATAAGCACTCAAACAAAAGATTGTCTACAAATAACATCTATATTCTTTGATCTTCACCGAGGAATTATCAACATCATTTTGTTTGAGTATGTAGATAGGAAAGAATGGAATGAGGGAAGTGTATTTGACCTGAGACAAATGGCTTTATTGAGATTTCTGATTGCATGAACGTACTTAAAACTGAGCTAAACACCGAGCAACAATCTTTAGTAACGGTGCTAGATGAACTTGCCGTTGCGACAATTGTGCTTACCTCTCAAGCTTTACTACGCTACGCCAACAAAGCCGCTCAACAACTACTGGCCCTTGATTCAAAAAACGGTGAAAACACTGATACAGGCTTAATCCAACTTCTTAATGAAGAAGAACAAGTGAGCCTTAAAGCAGCTTGCCAGCAAGGTAAACCTTATCAGTTATCTTTGACCCTAGAGTTTAAAAAAGCCTCTCCTCGTTATATCCAATTACAACTGCAACCAGTGAAAGATAGCTCTGGAGAATTACAGGCTATCATCAAAGATATGTCCCTGTATAAGGCCGCTAGCCGCCTCCCTGTGCACTTCCACCAAGCAATGCAGCAGACAGAAGATATGGTAATGGTCACGGATAGCCATGGCCGTATTGAGTACGTTAATCCTGCATTCTTAAGTCAAACGGGATATATAGAGCCTGATATATTGGGGCAAACCCCTAGACTACTCAGCTCTGGTGAGCATGAAGACAGCTTTTATCTAGAAATGTGGCAAACACTGAAAGCAGGTCACAGCTTTCGTGATATTTTTATTAATCGCCGCCAAAATGGCGAACGCTACCATGAAGAAAAAACCATCACGCCTATTCGTGATGAGTTTGGTCAAATCTGCCACTTTGTATCCACAGGCAGAGATATCACCGATCTAATCAATAGCGAACAACGATTAGATTATCTACGTCGTTTCGACCCCTTGACCGGCCTACCGAATCGACAACGCTTATCAGAACAGTTCGAACAACATGTTCTACAACGTAAACGTGCCCCTATGGCCTTATTCTTAGTCGACCTAGATCGATTAAGTCGTATCAATGATAGCTTAGGGCGCAGTGCAGGTGACGAACTATTAAAGCTATTCAGCTCTCGCTTGAAGCAACAGCACCCTGAACATTTTATCGGCCGCCTGGGCAGCGATGCCTTCTTGTTGATGGCAGAAGGGATTCAAACACCGGATCAGGCCGCTCAACTGGCACAAAAAATACAACAAGTTATGGCTCTACCGTTTGAACTAACTCAAGCAGAGCTATTTATGAGCATTAGCCTCGGTATTACTCTTTATCCTTATGATGGCGATCAGTTTGATGAACTGATCAACAAAGCCGATACGGCTATGCATCGTAATAAGGACAGCGATCAAGGCTTTGGCTTTTTTACCGAAGACCTGACCATACAAACTCAGAACCGAGTACGCCTAGAAAACCAGTTACGCCAAGCGCTATTACACCGAGAGTTTAGCCTAGTCTTTCAACCTCGTGTGGATCTACAAACCGGTCTTGTTCAAGGTGCAGAAGCATTATTGCGTTGGACACGCAGTGATGGCAGCAGTATTTCACCCGCTGTATTTATCCCTGTTCTGGAAGAGATGGGATTAATTACCTCCGTAGGGGAATGGGCCTTATTACGCGCCTGCAACTACGCTAGCCAATGGTTAAAACAGGGCCAGCGTTTATGCATATCCGTCAACCTATCTGCACGGCAACTGCTGCAAGCCAATATTGACGAGGTTGTCAGCCGCTGCTTAGAGCTCACCGGATTACCTGCCGAACTACTGGAATTGGAACTCACCGAAACCAGTATGTTAGAGGACGTAGAGCACTCCATTGAGCAACTTAAAAAACTACAAGCCATGGGGATTCGTATCGCCATTGATGATTTCGGTACAGGCTATTCATCCTTAGCCTACCTAAAGCGCCTACCAGTCAATACGTTAAAAATTGACCGTGCCTTTATCTGTGAACTGGATCAAGACGGCACCGATATCGATATTGTACGAGCAATTACACAGCTTGCTCATAGCTTAAAGCTCAACGTAACAGCAGAAGGCATAGAAACCTCTCAACAGCTTCAGATCATCAAGGATTTGGGTTGCAATGAAGGCCAGGGCTACTTACTGGCGAAACCCATGCCCGAAATCGAGCTATTACAATGGAGTAAGCAATTTAACTTACCAAATCTTCTTAGCAGTAAATAAGCACAGCTCTTTTAACCCCCTAAAAAAACCATAGCAAAAGCCCGTACCGCAGTCCCTTCCCTAAAGCAACTAACAACAGGAACAATCCGAAACGAACCCTTAACAAGCCGGCTAATAAGGTTAAGGGATCACCAATAATAGGCACCCAAGCTAACAATAGGCTTGCAGCCCCCCAGCGAGAAAATTTGAATCGCGCTTTTTCCAGCTGCTCTTCTGAAATAGGAAACCAGCTATGGTGACGCAGGTGATAGCCATAGCGCCCCAACCCCCAATTCCCCACAGAACCCAAAACGTTACCGCTAGTGGCCGCCAACCATAAATAAGGTAATGACAACGCCTCATTCTGCAAAAGATACAATAACAAGGCCTCCGACGACCCTGGCAATAAAGTAGCCGACATAAAAGCAGAAAAAAATAACGATAAATAACCCATCCAGATGGATACCCGTAAAATTAAAGTGTTAACAAGTGAGAGCTAGATAACAGAAATTACACTAGAACTTCATTTTTTCTTTTATCCTGTCGCTCTCCACGCTAAATTAGGGCCATAGGCCAAGATTACAGAGCCATCTGATATTCCAACTAAAATCAGTCAGATAAAAAATCTGCGCACTGTTACAGGTTGAAACAACATCAGACCTCTTATCAAGGCTAATATTGTTCTATATACCTCACAAAGTCACAAACTGAAGCTCAGTTAGAATTTGCCATAATGGATGATAAAAAAATAAATTCCGCTGAAGACAGCGAATCAGACGACAAAAACGCACCTAACATGCCTTCTGTGCCTGGGGTTTACCCTGCCCAACATAAAATGACGGCTGAAGAAGTGGCTGAGCAGGATGCAAAACATGAACGTGAGCGCATTAAAACCCAGTGGGAAGCTCAAAAAGCTCAGAACAAACAAGATGAGCGAAAACAAGCAGAAGAAGAACGACAACGACTTGATCGTGAGCGTCTCTATAAGGATTTAGAAAGCTTTGATTATGAGCTCCTGTCTTTACAAGATTATCCTTCTGATTTTGAGATAGAGAATGCTCGCCGTGCGCGCATGGCATGGTTCTTTGGTTTAGGTATTGCGGTATTTCTTTTTACCAGCTCTCTATTGAACCTTATCCATACCTGGATCGGCGGTATTGCTGGCGGTATCGCCTTTGTACTATGGCTCAGCCATGGCACAGGCATGTTGACCATTTTACCAGGTTTGTCCAGCCACCCTGAACTATTGGCTAGGCGCCGCCGTATTAAAAACCAAGTGACGGAATATATTCAACATATTGAAGGCAAACGAGGCTATATACATCGCGTCTACCCCTTAGTGCATCACAACCCAAGACTCAGAGCGAGAAAGTTCCGACGTATCGCCCTAATGTCCAAAGAGCACACCATTATCAGCAACATGAAAACATTGCAGGATGTAGCCCTTTTCAATGAATATCTTGAGGAAGCTAAAAAAGGCGCCCAAGAGTATTTCTTAAAACAGGCAGAAGACAAGCTCTTAGAGGATGAGGGTATTGATCCCGACGTCGAAAATCTAGACGCGGATCTGGCTGATAATAACGATGAATCAGAAAACGAAGAAGAAACACAGGCTAAGCAACACAAACAGGAAGAGAAAAATATAACACCTACTCCTGAAGCCAAAACAAAAACAGTTTCCAATCTGCGTTCGTCGGCTAAAAACCAGCTAAAACAAGAACCCAGTAGTGACGATAATCAATCGATCTAGAGGCTAGGCGGAGAGAAGCATGAATCAAATCGTTGCCGTATTAGGAGCCAGTAACAAGAAGCAACGTTACTCGAATCAAGCTATTCGCCTGCTAAGTCACAATCAACACCAGGTTATACCTGTGAACCCAGCCTTTAATGAGATTGAAGGCTGGGAGTGTAAAAAAGCACTTCAGAACATATCCCCTCCCATAGACACCCTTACCTTATATATGGACCCAGAGCGCCTAGAGGAACAGCTGGAAGCTATATTGGCGCTAAAACCACGTAGGGTTTTATTTAATCCAGGAACGGAATCAGAAAAAGTACAGTCGGCATTGACCCATGCCGGTATTCCTTGGTTGGAAGACTGTACACTGGTGATGCTTCGTAATAACCGGTTTTAAAAATACATGTTTTCAACGAAAGTATCCCCCGAACGTTTAGCTGTCTTCCTGCCCTTTTCTCGGCTGGCAGATGAGCAGCGCATTTTACTCAGCCATCAACTGGAAATTCATCAAGCCTCTCAACATCAGGTATTGAGCGTTGTTGGCGATAATAGCAACGATGAATTTTTTTTATTACAAGGCTCTGTAGATGTTACCGGGACAGAGATTAACACCATCAAAGTCACTGCGGGCGATGATCGTAGCCGATATAGCCTGCTAAGTTTACGTCCTAGCAATGTCACAATAACAGCTCGCTCTGATACTCAATATTTCACCATTGATGCCGAATTGATGCAGTCCCTGCAATCAGAAAACATTACTTACGACTTTGATGATCCAGAACTGATGACAGGTTCTAATAGCCACCCTATTGTTCTGGAATTCTATAAAGCATTAATGAATAACCGGCTTGATCTACCCACACTGCCTGAGGTCTCTCAACGCATCAGCCAGATCATTATCGATGAAGAGCTGGATGCCCAGCGTATTGCCGCCTTAATATCCGTCGATGCAGCCATGACCGCTAGACTACTGCGTATGGCCAACAGTCCTATTTATCGGGGATTAAACCCTATCACCCAACTGCACGAAGCCATTAATCGGCTCGGCATGAAAACCACACGACACCTCGTCTTGGCCTTTAGCTTAAAACAGCAGCATAAAACCAATCACCCCTGGGTAAAAAAACAACTACTGAAAAGTTGGAAAAAAAGTATCCAGCTTGGAGCACTCTGTTTCGTCCTAGCCAAACACTGTACTAAGATTCCCCCAGAAGAGGCTATGCTCGCAGGCTTATTACACAACGTCGGTGAGCTGCCCTTATTAGAATTTGCCGCCCATTATCCAGAGCTGCATAATGACCCCGATTATCTGGAACAGATCCTAATGGAGGCACGCGGTCAGGCAGGGGCTATGATTCTGCACAAGTGGAACCTAGCGACACCTCTCGTTACAGCAGTACAGCACGTAGATAGCTGGTTTTATGACTCCCTATCCAATACAGCCACTCTGACGGATATTTTAGTCCTCGCCCGATTACACAGCCTATCTCTGGAACCTCGAAGCCCATTAATACCAGAAATCAGCCAAGTTCCAGCCTTTCAAAAGGTAGCTCCTGGCCAACTTAGCAATCAGATGACACTGGAGATACTGGATAATACCCGTGAACAAATTGCAGAAGTAAAAGCCCTGTTTAATCGATAGAACGTTTTTTCATACATCTTCTCTGTCTCTATTTCAGCACTATGCGGTAATATAGGGCACCCATTTTAAGAGACAAAGGAGTCAAAAGTGCGAGCACTCATCCAAAGGGTGACCCATGCTAAGGTTGAAGTAGACCAGCAATGTATTGGTGAAATCGATCAGGGCCTGCTGGTATTTATTGGCGTGGAAAAGGGCGACCGCACTGAAGATGCCGACCGCTTACTAAAAAAGATATTGGCTTATCGGGTTTTCTCTGACGCAGATGACAAAATGAACCTCAGCGTTAAAGATGTTAATGGTGGCCTACTATTGGTGTCACAGTTTACCCTAGCAGCAAATACACAAAAGGGCCTACGCCCTAGCTTCTCTTCTGCAGCACCTCCTGCCGAAGGTGAAACCTTGTATAACTATGTAGTTGATCAAGCTCGTAACCTACACCATCAGGTTGCTACAGGTCGCTTTGGCGCTGATATGAAAGTTCAGCTATTAAATGACGGCCCAGTTACCTTTCTATTAGAAACCTAAGAGCGGGTTCCTTAAAAACAGGGATCGAATAAAGTGTTTAAGGTGTGATCAATGAGTCAAAAAAACACAGAAAGTAAAGTGGCTCTGGTGACCGGTGGAGCTCAAGGTATAGGACGAGCCGTTTGCCAGAGTTTATTAAATCAAGGCATGACTGTTATTTGTGCAGATATTGATATGGAAGCCGCCGAAGAGACCGTAGAAAACTACAGTTCACTGGGTAATATCAAAGCCATCAATCTGGATGTTGCGGATGAACCTAGCGTTCAAAACTGTATTCAAGAGGTTATCGAAACATTTGGCCGCCTAGATGTGTTGATCAATAATGCAGGGCTATCCACAGCATTTAATGATCCTATCGAAGATTTGTCACTGGACGAGTGGCAGCGCTATATGGATGTGAATCTAACCGGTGTTTTTCTGGCGAGCAAACATGCCATTCCTTATTTACGGGAGCAAAAGGGTAACATTATTAATATTGCTTCTAGCCGAGCTCAGCAGTCTGAGAGAGACACCGAAGCCTACGCGGCAAGTAAGGGAGGCGTTTTATCTCTAACACACTCCCTAGCCATTAGCTTAAGCGGCGACATTCGGGTCAATTGTATCAGCCCAGGCTGGATCGAGGTTGGTGACTGGCAAAAGTCTCGTACCCGTATCGAACCTATTCACTCCCCTGCTGATTTAGCACAACACCCTGTTGGCCGTATCGGTCAGCCCGATGATATTGCTTATATGGTGTGTTACTTAGCCAGTGATGTTGCCGGATTTATTACGGGGCAAAATTTTGTGATCGATGGCGGCATGAATATTAAGATGGCCTATAACGATAGCGAGTAGAGGCAAATCAGACTGTTCCTAAAAACCTCTTAGGAACAGTCTAAACGGATTAAGATAGATCAGCTTTCTTCCAACTCAGCTTCCAATACTTCCAGCTCTTCCTGAATCAGCATCCACTCTTCTTCAATCGTTTCAGCTTGCTGACTTAACTCCCCCTGCTTGCGCAATAAGGTCTGTAGCTTGTCCTTATTTTCCGCCTCATAGATTTCAGGTTCTGCCATCGCCTGCTCTATATCCGTCAACTCCCCTTGAACCTTATCCAACGATTTTTCCAGCTTATCCAGCTGCTTTTTCAAAGGACGTAACTGCTCACGTCGTTGAGCAGCTAGGCGACGCTCTTCTTTACGGTCACGTTTCGGCTCATTACTATCAGATTCGGACTCAGCACTCTTCCCTTGCGCCTGAGCACGCACTTTAAGCCACTGATGGTAATCATCCAGATCACCATCAAAAGGCTGCACCTGACCGTCACACACTAACCAAAACTCATCCACGGTATTACGCAGCATATGGCGATCGTGAGAAACCATAATGACCACACCTGGAAATGCTTGCAGTGCCATGGTCAACGCCAGACGCATCTCAAGATCCAAGTGGTTGGTGGGCTCATCCAATAGCAAAAGATTCGGTTTTTGCCACGCAATTAAGGACAGAGCTAAACGCGCCTTTTCACCGCCGGAGAACTGACTTACCTGTTTATCCGCATCATCCCCTTTAAAGCCAAAACCGCCGACATAATTACGAATCTCCTGCTCCGAGACCTTAGGCGATAACCGCTGCACATGTAATAACGGTGAGGCATTCATATCCAGCTCTTCTAACTGATGCTGGGCAAAATAGCCTACTTTTAGGTTTTCTCCCGCCGTATAAATACCCGATTGAGGCTTAACATCACCCACCATGGTTTTAATCAGCGTAGATTTACCCGCCCCGTTTGGCCCCAGTAAACCAATACGCATACCCGGTAACAAACTCAGATTGATATCACCTAAGATTACCTTGTCGCCATAACCGATACTGGCTTCATTAAAAACTAACAGAGGTGAAGAGGTTTTATCAGTACAAGGTATGGTAAATTCAAAGGGCGAATCCACGTGGGCCGGAGCAATTTTTTCCATACGCTCCAGCTCTTTTACCCTACTCTGTGCTTGTTTTGCCTTGGAAGCCTTCGCCTTAAAACGGCGGACAAAGTCTTCAATCTGAGCCACACGAACCTGTTGCTTCTCATACTGCACTTGCTGCTGAGCCAAACGCTCTGCACGCAATACTTCAAAAGCCGAATAGTTACCGCGATACAGATTAATATTCTGTTGATCAAAGTGGGCGATATGGCTGGCGACACTGTCCAGAAAATCCCTATCGTGAGAGATCAGTAACAGAGTACCGGGATACTGCTTTAACCAGCTTTCCAACCAAAGCGTTGCATCCAGATCCAAGTGGTTGGTTGGCTCATCAAGCAGTAACAGATCCGACGGCATCAGCAGTGCCTGGGCCAAATTAAGACGAATACGCCAACCACCAGAGAAAGATTTAACCGGCAACTGAGTCTGGGCCATAGAAAAACCCAAACCAAGCAACAGCTGCTCTGCCCGATTATTCGCGGTATAACCGTGGATCTCTTCCATCTGTGCATGCAAAGCTGCCATACGATGGTTGTCTTCTGCAGCCTCTGCTTCAGCTAACGCATTCTGAATACGACGCAGATCTTTATCGCCATCCAAAACATATTCTAACGCTGACTTATCCAGCGCGTGGACTTCCTGAGCCATATGGGCAATACGTAGATTCCCCGGCATAAACAGATCACCGCTATCCGGGTGCAGCTCACCCAATAGCAGTTTAAATAGACTGGATTTACCGGCACCATTGGCACCTACAACGCCAATACGTTGTCCACGGTGGATAATCAGGGAGGTATTTTGCAGTAGGGTTAAGGTTCCCCGTTGCAGGCTCAGGCGTTCTAATGTAATCATGTGTTTTTAACTGCTAATGTTTTTGCAGCGAAAATGTTTATCGCTAAATAATAATGAGCCCGGAGGCAGGCGCGTATGTCAGATCTTTCATTGGAGTATGATAACCCATTCTGGCGTTTTTCTACGAAACTCTACCGATTAGATTCCGTAGAAGCAGCATGCCTCTACTTACAAGAGCATCACGGCATCATGGTCAACCAGCTTTTATTCTCTTGCTGGCTAAGTACCCAGAACACCCGTTTTGACGATGATTGGCTATCCCAAGTAGAACCTGTTCTGGGCTGGCACAATCAGTTTGTTGTCCCTTTACGCAAACAACGCCGCCATTTGAAACCTATGGCCAGTGTCGAGCCTCATCTAAAAAGCATGCGCGAACACCTCTTAGAGGCGGAGTTACTGGCTGAACAGCACGAACAAGCCCTACTATATTTACTTTATTCCCTGAAAAAAGGGCTTAAAAGCTGCGATAACAGAGCAGAGGCTTTAAAGAAAAATTTACGCTTCGTCTTGAAAGACAGCCAACTCACCCTCACGTCTCAAGAACAGCTATTGGAAATCATTAGCACTGTTGTGGATGACGATATTGCCAAAGAGGTGATTAATGATTTTTAACCCCACCTCTTCTTTAATCGAAGTAAACGGCAAATAGTCTAATTGGGTATTAATGTGAAGAGATTACTGAAGCTGATTGTTGTTATTACGCTACTGGCTTTAGCTGCTCCTTTTCTCATGGAAACCCCAATAGGCCAGTCAGTACTTAATTTAGAAAAGCTAGAAAAACTCGATACCCAACAGCTGTTATCTCGGCTACTTGCCCCTACCGGCAATACCACTGAGCAAACACCGAGTAAAAAACTGAACTCTAACCCACAGTCAGAGTCAGACGTAAACAGATCGGTCTACCGCTGGCAAGATGAGCATGGTCAATGGCACTATTCGGATAAAGCACCCAACGCTCAGGCCGCTGAAACGGTCACGCTAAAGCCGGTTAATCAAATCTCTGCGCCTGATACACTGCAGAATACGCCAACCCCCTTAATGTCACCGGGGAAGGCACCGGAAATAAAGCTTCCGGAGAACATATCCCTGTCTAATCCTGATGAATTGATCAAACAGGTACAGGAAACACAACGAATTATTCAGGCGCGCCAAGCAGAAATTGACGCCCTGATGAAATCACAGCAGTAAACGGACTGAACCACTCAGATCCTATTTAAGGAGTTTTCATGAAAAAAGCATTACTGACTCTAGCTCTTGGCAGTCTGCTGGCTGCACCAGTTATGGCTGAAACACAGTTAAAAACTGACGAAGACAAGCTGAGCTATAGCCTGGGTCTGATTATGGGTCAGCGCCTGACACAAGACGTTAAAGATCTGAACGTCGATATCATGGCACAAGCGATTAAAGACCTGTATGCCGGTGGTGAGCTGAAAATGACCGAAGCTGAAGTAGGTCAAACCATGCAGGCTTTCCAGCAGAAAAAGATGCTAGAACAACAGGAAGCTCAAGCTAAAGCAGCTGAAGGCAACCTGAAAAAAGGTCAAGATTTCATGGCCGCCAATGCTAAAAAGTCTGGCGTTAAAACCACTGAGTCCGGCCTTCAGTACCAAGTACTGACCGCAGGCAAGGGCGATAAACCAGCGGCGACCGATCAGGTTAAAGTCCATTACGAAGGTAAGCTGATTGGCGGCAAAGTCTTTGATAGCTCTTACCAACGTGGTGAGCCGGTAACCTTCACTCTGAATCAAGTGATTCGCGGCTGGCAGGAAGGTCTACAACTGATGAGCGTGGGCAGCAAGTGGAAGTTGTTTATCCCTGCAGAGCTGGCCTATGGCCCTGGTGGCGCAGGTGGTGCTATAGGCCCTAACGAAGCCTTAGTATTTGAAGTTGAGCTGCTGGAGATCAACCCGGAAGCTAAAGAAGAGAAAAAAGGTTAATCCTTATTCTCTCTTATAAAAATGGGTGCCTATCTTTGATACGCGCCCATTTTTTGTTTTTACAACATAGGCCAAGTTCTACAGCTCCATTACTATCGATGTTGATATAAGCCAACGGATTTGAGCAGAACTTTGAATATCTTATTTCTATGACCCCTTCCTGTTGAGGATGATTAAAATACCTTACTGAACTTTTTCTGTACGGGGGGTTGCCGCTGATAAGAGCTTTCCCTGAACCAAAGATTCATAGCCCATTTTTCTCCCTTAATAACAGTACTCCCCCTATGAAGGCTATCAGGGTGACGCTGATTAGTGCCACTATAACAGTTATGAAAAATGACCATACGCCCCAGTTTAGCACTGACTTCAACATCCAGTTTAGGAAAGCCAGTCCCCCCTCCTTCATCAACATTATTCAGGTAAATAAGACAGGTCACGAGACGCTGCCCTCCACGCTGCATACAACGGACACCTCTATCAGTGCTCCCATCCCAACCATCAAAATGAGCCGCATATTCCTGCGATTCATCATAATGAATGACCTGAAAAGACTCGGCATTAATAAGATTGATACCAACTATCTCGCTGATCCTCTGTGCCAAACCCAATAACGGAGGGCTTTGCTCATGGGCAAGCCAACAATTATCCCCTGTACGCCCTTGACTCTCGACCCCAACCTTATCCGAGCTAACCGTCGCCCGCTTCATTTTTGACTTGGCCAATTTAATAATACTGCCAGCATCATCTTCCGATAAAAAGTCTTCAAACAGATATACAGGCGGTGAATCATTTATTTTTAGGCCTGATTCATAGTCTACAGGGATTTTTTTCATCTGCCAGCTTCTATATCTGATGTCATTAGACTCACTTTAACCTGCTTTAGCGCCCTTAAAAACAAAAAAAGCCGACATCTCTGTCGGCTTTTTTGGTATCGCTTAAGGCTACATCTTATTTAGCGCGTTTACGCGCATTTTCAGATAACAGCTTCTTACGAATACGGACAGATTTTGGTGTAACTTCAACTAGTTCATCGTTTTCGATGAATTCCAAAGCCTGCTCCAGCGTGTGCTTGATTGGCGGACTCAGAGTCAGCGCTTCATCCGTACCAGAGGCACGTACGTTAGTCAGCTGCTTCGCTTTAGTCGGGTTAACCACCAGATCGTTGCTACGGGAGTGAATACCAATAACCTGGCCTTCATAAACTTCCGCACCGTGACCCAGGAATAAACGACCACGGCTCTGCAGGTTGAACAGGCCGTAAGACAACGTCTTACCTTTAACCATAGACACCAGAACACCGTTCTGACGCTTGGCAACTTCACCCACTTTAACCGTGTCATAACGATCAAAGACACTGGTCATGATGCCAGAACCGGATGTCAGGGTCAGGAAATGACCACGGAAACCGATCAGACCACGAGACGGTACAGAGAATTCCAGTTTAGTACGGCCTTTACCGTCTGGCTCCATATTGGTCAGCTCACCTTTACGTAAGCCCATCTCTTCCATGATAGAACCCTGATGCGGATCCTCAACATCGATCACCACGTTTTCATACGGTTCCATCATGACGCCATCGATTTCTTTCTCGATAACTTCTGGACGAGATACACCCATCTCAAAACCTTCACGACGCATGGTTTCGATCAATACAGACAGGTGAAGTTCACCACGACCGGATACGATAAATTTATCCGGAGTTTCACCTTGTTGCACACGCAGTGCAACGTTGTGAATCAGTTCCTGGTCTAAACGCTCTTTAATATTACGAGTCGTTACGAACTTACCTTCCAGACCCGCAAACGGAGAATCGTTTACGATAAAGGTCATGCTTACGGTTGGTTCGTCAACCGTCAGTGCAGGTAATGATTCAACGTTCTCCGGATCACACAGAGTGTCAGAGATACTCAGACCATCAATACCGTTAATACAAACGATATCACCGGCAGAGGCCAGATCAGTTTCTACACGATCAAGGCCCATATAGCCTTTAACGTTCAGAACCTTACCTTTACGCTCTTTACCATCGATATCTTTAATAACAACCTGTTGGTTCGGCTTCAGAGTACCACGAGTGATACGACCGACACCGATAACACCCACATAGCTATCATAGTCCAGTGCAGATACCTGCATCTGGAACGAACCTTCAGGATCAACTTCTGGCGCAGGTACACGATCCACAACCATTTGGAACAGTGGCGTCATGTCTTCTGCCAGTGCGTCAGGCTCATCACCGGCAATACCGTTGATTGCAGACGCATAGATCACTGGGAAGTCCAGCTGCTCATCCGTTGCACCCAGGCTATCAAACAGATCAAATACTTGATCTACAACCCAGTCAGGGCGAGAACCCGGACGGTCAACCTTGTTCACAACAACAATTGGCTTCAGACCACGTTCGAACGCTTTAGACGTTACAAAACGAGTTTGCGGCATAGGGCCGTCAACAGCGTCAACCAACAGCAGAACCGAATCTACCATGGATAGAACACGCTCTACTTCACCACCGAAATCGGCGTGACCCGGTGTATCAACAATGTTGATCCGGTAGTCATTCCAAGTAATAGCCGTGTTTTTAGCCAGGATGGTAATACCGCGCTCACGCTCCTGGTCATTAGAGTCCATGACTCGCTCAGAACCTTCATCTCTACGGTCCAAAGTACCGGATTGCTGAAGCAGTTTATCAACCAAAGTAGTTTTACCATGGTCAACGTGCGCGATAATCGCGATATTACGTAGTTTTTCGATCACTGGTGGATTCCCCGTTCTTGAAGAGGCGGGATTATAGCGATTAAAGACTACAATTAAGAGTCTTATTTACAGTTAAAATGCAGGAAAATGCTTAAATTGGCTTTCTATCTGCCAGAGTTCGGGTAAAATCCTGCGTTTTTGTCGTTTCAAACGGGTGAGACATGAGTAAACAACGTAAAGCCGTTTCTCTGATTTCCGGCGGACTGGATTCCATGCTGGCTACAAAGGTTATTCAGGATCAAGGCGTTCTTGTTGAAGGCATTAACTTCTACACAGGATTCTGCGTCGAGGGGCATACTCATGCCATTCGGAAAAAGGACAAAGAAAAGCAGAAGAAAAACAGTTCCTTATGGGTGGCTGAGCAACTGGGCATTAAACTGCACATCATCGATATCTCGGAAGAATATAAAGATATCGTGCTCAACCCAAAACACGGTTACGGTAAAAACCTAAATCCGTGTCTGGATTGTAAGATTGATATGGTGACCCGCGCATGGCAATGGTGCATGGATAATGACTTTGATTTTGTCATTACTGGCGAAGTGGTTGGTCAGCGTCCAAAATCTCAGCGTAAAGAAACCATGCCAATTATTGCACGGGAATCCAAGATTGAAGATCGCCTTCTGCGTCCTTTATGTGCAAAACAGCTCACAGAAACTCTACCAGAGCGTGAAGGCTGGGTTAACCGGGAAGAGATGTTTGATTTCCACGGTCGTAACCGCAAGCCTCAATTAGCATTGGCAAAAGAGCTCGGTTTTGACGAATGGTCACAACCTGCCGGTGGTTGCTGCTTCCTAACCGATGAAAGCTACAGTAACAAATTGCAAGATATGTGGGATTCTCGTGGTGAACGTAACTACGAGCTAGACGACATCATGTTATTAAAAGTAGGCCGTCATATCCGACCGGCGAAAAACTTTAAACTGATTGTCAGCCGAGAAGAAGGTGAAAATAACTTTATGCGCGGTTACCGCCCGCAGTTCACCTATGTATATCCAACGAGCCACGGCGGCCCTCTGACCTTAATTGACGGCACCCCTTCAGATGAAGACTTGGAACTGGCCGCTCGTATTGTCGCGCGCTTCAGCCAGGGTCGTAATGCCGATCAAGTAACCCTTGAGATCGTGCGTCAGCATAATCAACCGGCTCAAGTGGTACAGGTCAAACCCATGCCTGCGGAAGAGATCCCTGAAAGCTGGTATATCCACTAATCCCAGTGATTAGTTTTACCTAGACAGCGATTAGATCTACCGGACAAGTATCTGCCTTGGGTTCGCCCAGCTATTTCGATACTTGTCTGGTGCGCTCCACCCCCTTGATTCACTCTTATTTAGCCCATCGCACAACAATAGCGCACTTATATTAAGGTAGCCCTGATGAGCAAACATGAATTAAACGCCCGAAACCTTCTTTGTCCCTTGCCTGTAATCCGCGCTCAGAACAAGATCGCATCTCTTGATGCAGGAGATCATCTGGTGGTGTATTGTACTGACCCTGGCACCCTGCATGATATTCCTGCTTGGTGTCGCGTACACGGTCATACTTTGGTCTCAGCGGAAGAAAATTCCGATGAGATTATAATAGAGATCGAAGTCGTAAAAGACTGAGCTTAGAAATAAGCACCAAAAAGATGCACCGCAAAAGAACGGCGCACCATTTTGAAGCACAAGAGCACAACAGAATTCTTCAAATGTAATTCAACCTCTTGGTTATCCGCGATTTTTCACCAAGTGGCATCGTTATTGCTTTATGAAGAGATAATTCCGACAGCAGTTGGATTCAACTTGCTGACATCGTGATAACAAAGCTCATATAAGAAGCTTTAACACGATATTGACAACCAAGCCAAAGCTCCATTGGAGGACAAGCAATGTCAGAGAACACTCTAGGTCTGATTAAAGAACATGACATCAAATGGGTTGACCTGCGTTTTACCGACACTAAAGGTAAAGAACAGCACGTTTCCATCCCATCGCGTTACGTTGACGAAGAATTCTTCGAAAACGGTCAAATGTTTGACGGTTCTTCTATCGCAGGCTGGAAAGGCATTAACGAATCCGACATGATTCTAATGCCAGATGATAACTCTTCCTTCCTGGACCCGTTCTTCGAAGACAAAACTCTGGTTCTGCGTTGCGACATTATTGAGCCTGCTACTATGCAAGGTTATGAGCGTGACCCACGCTCTGTTGCGCGTCGTGCAGAAGAGTACCTGAAGTCTACTGGTCTGGGTGATACCGCATTCTTCGGTCCTGAGCCAGAATTCTTCATCTTTGACGATGTACGTTGGGATTCCAACATGTCTGGTAGCTTCGTGAAAATTGATTCCGAAGAAGCCGCATGGAACTCCGAAAAATCAATGGAAGGTGGCAACATGGGTCACCGTCCACGCGTTAAAGGCGGTTACTTCCCAGTACCACCAGTAGACTCTGTACACGACATCCGTGCCACTATGTGTAACGTGATGGAAGAGATCGGTCTGAAAGTTGAAGTTCACCACCACGAAGTGGCGACGGCTTGTCAGAACGAAATCGGTGTTGAGTTCAACACTCTGGTTAAGAAAGCTGACGAAGTTCAAATGCTGAAATACGTTGTACACAACGTTGCTCACGCATATGGCAAAACAGCGACCTTTATGCCTAAGCCTGTTGTAGGTGATAACGGTTCTGGTATGCACGTTCACCTGTCTTACTGGAAAGATGGCGTAAACCAATTCGCTGGTGACCAGTATGCTGGTCTGTCTGAAGACGCTCTGTTTGCGATTGGCGGTATCATCAAGCACGCTAAAGCACTGAACGCTTTCTGTAACCCAGGTACTAACTCTTATAAGCGTCTGGTTCCAGGCTATGAAGCCCCAGTAATGCTGGCTTACTCTGCTCGCAACCGTTCTGCTTCTCTGCGTATTCCTTACACTTCTAGCCCTAAAGCTAAGCGTGTAGAGGCTCGTTTCCCTGATCCAATTGCTAACCCATACCTAGCATTCTCTGCTCTGTTGATGGCAGCACTGGATGGCGTACAGAACAAGATGCACCCTGGCGACCCAGCAGATAAAGATCTGTATGACCTGCCAGCAGAAGAAGCAGCTGAGATCCCAACTGTAGCAAGCTCTCTGGAAGAAGCTCTGGTTGCTCTGAATGCTGACCGTGAGTTCCTGACTAAAGGTAACGTATTCACTGACGACATGATCGATGCTTATATCGGTCTGGCGGAAGAAGACGTTGCACGCGTAAACATGACAACTCACCCAATTGAGTTTGACTTGTACTACAGCGTATAAGCTTTAAGCTTATTCTCTTCTTCGGAAGAGACGAGACCCCTGCTTCGGCAGGGGTTTTTTTTCGCATATAGGAAATTATAGAGTGCTATTATCATTTAAGATTACGATTCTTATTTAGATTTAAGACAGGTATTATTTTTGCCTGATGACTTAGGCTCATATATGAAAAGACTCCTCCTATTACCGACCTTATGCATATTGCTCTTGCCCACTCTGGTACTGGCAAATAAACCCATCTATCGTTGGCTAGATCAACAGGGTAATCCTGTATTCTCTGATCAACCCAAGGGGGAAAGAAGAGTATGGAATGAAGGAGAAAAGGCCAGTCTATACCCAATAAAGTATCAACAAGTTCGCTTAGTCAGTTACCACACCGAAACACCGAATCAACGTATTATTCGAGTCTATAGCCAACCTAAACTACAAAAAGGCCACACCATAGAGTTACAGCTCAATCGTGGCACCTATCAAAGCGCCCTCCATAGCCAATATTTCTTACTGCATCACTTGCCCAGAGGGCACCATAAAATCAGGGCATTGATCCGTAATCAAAATAAAACCTTACTGCATACCAGCCGTCCATCAACTTTAAATATTCCTTAACAACTCTCCGCACTTAGAAATAACCTACCGATATCGCTAAGCAGGTATTCGCGCACCCTCTAAATCGTAATGCATCAACATCAGGCAGCCTAATGCACTACAATAGTGCACAGGTAATATAAAAATGATGAGAGCCTTTTTAATAAGCGATGCATTTCACCCTAAAAACTAAATCAACCTGATAAATTCTTTGATTTTCACCCTTTTCAGCTTATTTAGGCTCTTTTTAAGGCACTTATCTATTTATGGTTCATTTTTTGCTTTTCTAGTACAAAGAAGGAGGGAGTTCCGTGGGTAAAATCGATAATCACAAGCTGCTGCTGGACAATCTGAGTACAGCCGTTATCCAGCTAAATGGTGAACTTGAGTTAATTTATCTCAATCCCGCAGCTGAAATGCTATTTGCCTGTGGAGCCAACCGAGCCATAGGCCAACCTCTAAATCATTTGTTTACAGAGGGCAGCGATACAACAGCCGCATGGCAGCAAGCAGCTAAAGCAGGCCACCCTTTTACCAAACGAGAAACCAATATCAGCTTACCCAATGGCAATCATATGATTGTGGATTACACCGTAAGCCCTGTATTGAACCCTACCGGCTACTCTTTGGTGGTTGAGCTACAAGCCCGTGATCGCTTATTACGTATTAGCAAAGAAGAAGAATTGCTGGCTCAACAAGAAACCCTACGCACTTTAGTACGCGGTATGGCCCATGAAATTAAAAACCCTTTAGGCGGTATTCGTGGGGCGGCACAACTGTTAGAGCGAGCCTTGCCCGATGAGAGCCTGAAAGACTACACCGAAGTCATTATCAGCGAAGCAGACCGTTTACGTAATCTAGTGGATCGCATGTTAGGGCCAAGAAAAATGCCCAATATCAGTGCGCTGAATATTCACAAAGTTTTAGAACATGTGTTTGCCCTAGTCACGGCCGAAACACCCAATCAGATTAAGCTAGTACGGGACTATGATCCTAGCCTCCCCGATCTGACCGGTGACCAAGAACAGCTTATCCAAGCCGTCTTAAATATCGTACGCAATGCCATGCAAGCGTTACAGGAAAGTGGGCAAGATAACGGCCAAATCACCGTTCGTACCCGAGCCAAGCGTCAGTTTACTCTGGGATCTGAACGTCACCGATTATTATGCCAAGTAGATATTATCGACAATGGCCCCGGCATCCCAAAAGAGTTAATGGAAACTATTTTCTACCCTCTCGTTACTGGCCGTGCTTCAGGCACAGGCTTAGGACTATCCATCGCCCAAACCATTATGCATCAACATCATGGGCTAATTGAGTGTAAATCCGAACCCGGAAAAACCGTTTTCCGCTTATTGATTCCATTGGAGCATAAAAAATGAACAAGCCCTACACTGTATGGATTGTCGATGATGACCGTTCTATCCGCTGGGTATTGGAGCGCTCCATGGAACAGGAAGGCATGGCTGTTAATGTTTTTGAACACGCAGAGTCCGTGCTTAAAGCCTTTGTTTCAGACTGCCCTGATGCTTTGATTACCGATATTCGTATGCCGGGTATGGATGGCTTAGAGCTTCTGGCCAAAATCCAAGATCAACACCCAGACCTACCGGTTATTGTGATGACAGCTCACTCTGATCTGGAAAGCGCTGTAGCTTCGTACCAAGGCGGAGCCTTTGAATATCTCCCCAAACCTTTTGATGTGGACGAAGCCGTTGCTCTGGTAAAACGAGCCATCAGTCACGCCCAAGAACAAGCCTCACATCATGTGGAAGCCCCACCTTTGCCCAGCACGGAAATTATCGGTGAAGCACCGGCCATGCAGGAGGTTTTCCGGGCAATTGGCCGGTTATCACATTCCAATATCACCGTTTTAATTAACGGTGAATCCGGTACCGGTAAAGAGTTAGTCGCCCATGCATTGCATCAACATAGCCCTCGGGTACAAAACCCCTTTATCCCCCTTAATATGGCAGCGATTCCAAAAGATCTGATTGAATCAGAACTGTTTGGTCATGAAAAAGGGGCCTTCACCGGAGCTAATACCTTACGCCGTGGCCGCTTTGAACAGGCCGATGGTGGTACTCTATTTCTCGATGAAATAGGTGATATGCCAGCGGACACTCAAACACGTTTATTACGAGTATTAGCTGATGGTGAGTTTTATCGTGTCGGTGGCCATACACCGGTACAGGTAGATGTGCGCATTATCGCAGCGACCCACCAAGATCTAGAAAATTTAGTGCAAGAAGGTCGTTTCCGAGAAGACCTTTTTCATCGCCTCAATGTGATTCGCGTACACCTGCCTAAACTGAGCGAAAGACGAGAAGATATTCCTCGTTTAGCCGAGTTTTTCTTGGGTAAAGCAGCAAAAGAATTAGATGTCGAGCCTAAGATTTTACTGCAGAAAACCGTTGATTATATGCAAGATCTCAGCTGGCCCGGCAACGTGCGACAGTTAGAAAATACCTGTCGCTGGATTACCGTCATGGCCTCCGGTCGAGAAGTCCATCTGGATGACCTACCGCCAGAATTAATGGAACAAAAACAATCCGAGCAAACCGGTAATAGTCGCTGGCAGTCCGCATTAAATAATTGGGCCGATCAAGCCCTCTCCCAAGGTCAAAAAAGCATTCTAGACACTGCGGTACCTGAGTTTGAAAAGGTGATGATTGAAGTCGCACTGAAACATACCGCAGGACGCCGTCGAGATGCTGCGGAGTTATTGGGTTGGGGACGAAATACCCTAACCCGAAAAATCAAAGAACTTAATCTGGAAACGGTCAATGAAGACGACGAATAAAGAGCTATAAGCCTCCTATGAGTAAAACACAAGGGTAGGGACCAGATATAAGAATAATAACCCGACGCAGGAGCTTACTATCCACCTCACCAATACATAAGAGCAATCCGGAGTATGGTGAGGTGTTAATCTTGAAGGCTTTCTATTTAAAGGGCTAAACAGCACCTTCAAAACCCAACTGACGCCAGGCCTCGTAAGTAATAATAGATACGGCATTAGACAGATTTAGGCTACGACTAGTCGGCATCATAGGAATACGTAGCCATTGCTCTTTAGCAAACTGCTTTAAGACATCCGCGGGTAAACCTCGGGTCTCTGGGCCAAATAATAAAACATCGCCCTCCTGAAATTTCATATCAGCCGCATAACCCTCAGCCTTAGTGGTACAGGGAAACACCCGCTTACCTGCAACAGCCTCCTGAAAACTAGCAAAGTCTTTATGGCGAGTCATTCTGGCCAAATCATGGTAATCCAACCCTGCTCGACGTAACTTCTTTTCTTCTAGATCAAAACCCAAGGGTTCGATCAAGTGGAGCCAGCAGCCCGTATTCGCACACAAGCGGATAATATTACCGGTATTGGGTGCTATCTCAGGTTCGTACAATGCAATTTCAAACATAGACCTATCAACTGAAAAATCAAAAAATCAATCTTTTCCAACTGTTAAACATCATTAAGCCATTAAAATCAAACATGACTCAACAGTCACAGTTAAAAGTTCAACTAAAATGCTCTTTATTAGAGCAATGCCCTATTCAAGGGCATTCCTAACAGGATACAATTATTTACATGCACTGATTTAGTGCAGATATTCTAATAAGAATCTGAGCGTTGGGGGATATTAACATGCTTAGTCAACTTTCAGTGGGCAGGAAGCTCGCTTTAATGATGGTTATGCCGGTCATCGGTTTGATCGCCACCTTTTTTGTAGCAAAAGCAGAATTAGAGATGTTCAATGATGGTGTTAATACCATCTACAATGATCGCGTTGTGCCTCTAAAAGATCTTTACAATATCGGTACAGATTACGCTGTACTTATCATTGATGCAGTCAATAAAACCAATGCTGGACAAATGAAGGCAGAAGAAGCCTATACAGGTATTCAGGAGGCTCAGGATCGCATCCATAAAACCTGGAAAAAATATATGGCGACAGAGCTAACGCCAAAAGAAGCTCAATTGGCTAACGAAGCCCAAGCCCTCTTTATCAATGCCGATAAATCCATCGAAAACATGCTACCCGTACTGGCAAAAATGAGTGGGTTGCAAAAAGGTAAGTTAGATCAATTCGACGGCCCTCTTTACGCCACCATTGATCCTATTAGCGATAAAGTTGCTGAGCTATTAACACTGCAATTAGACGTTGCTGCCGAAGTCCGCTCTGAAATGCAGGCTTCCTATGACTCTATGACGGTATTGCTGATTACGAGTATTCTTATCATATTGTTTTTAGTTGTCATGATCGGCTATTTGGTAGCAAAAGCCATTACCAGCCCGTTAGATAAAATGCGTTCAACGATCAGTCATATTGAACAAAATCATGATCTGACCACACGTCTGGATGTTTCAGGTAAAGATGAGATTGCAGCCATTGGGACAGCCTTTAATACTATGTTGAATCAGTTCCAGAAACTGGTCACTCAGGTAAGTTCTTCCGTTGGTCATCTCTCTCAAGAAGCAGAAAACCTATCTCGTGCGAGCCAACATACCAATGACGGCATGCAGCGGCAGCAAGCGGAAACAGATCACGTAGCAACGGCTATGAATGAGATGGTCGCTACGATTCAAGAAGTTGCCCGTCACGCAGCAGAAGCTGAAACAGCGGCACAAACCACCCGTGCAGAATCTGAATCCGGTGATAAAGTATTGCAGGAAAATAACCAGATTATTCAAACTCTGGCAAGTGAAGTGGACAATGCTACAGACGTTGTCGGTTCACTAGAACAAGAAGCACAGAATATTGCCTTGGTTATCGATGTTATTAAAGGTATTGCCGAACAAACCAACTTACTGGCGCTTAATGCTGCCATTGAAGCAGCCCGTGCCGGTGAACAAGGTCGTGGTTTTGCAGTAGTGGCTGACGAAGTACGCAGCTTGGCTCAACAAACTCAAAACTCAACGCAAGAGATTGAAGATGTGATCCAGCGCGTTCAACAGGGCAGTCGAAATGCAGCCCAAGTTATGACTCGCAGTAAAGAACGTGCACAACAAGGCCTAGAACAAAGTAGTAAAACTAGTGAGGCTCTCGCTCAGGTGACTCATCACGTTACTATGATAAGCGATATGAACAGCCAGATCGCCGCTGCCGTAGAGCAGCAAAGCGCTACTGCAGAGGAGATGAACCAAAGCATTGTTAATATCGCAGAGGTAACCCGTGACTCGACCGCAGCTGCGAATCAAACCGCTGCTGCCAGTGAAGAGCTGTCTCAACTATCTGGTGGTCTGCAATCCATGGTACGTCAGTTCAAAGTTTAATTCTGTCTAATGCAGTGGGATTAGCACCTAAGTCCATTAGCGTGTAAATCCCACTTTTTTTCACAAGCCAGATAGCTCTATAATGGACAGTAGGAAAGCCACTTTGCAAAGCAAGACACTTAGGAGTGTTCTAAAATGAGCCTGGATTTGCTAAATGAATTAGAAAAACGTGTTCAATCTGCGGTTGATACTATTGAAACCATGAAGCTAGAGATTGAACAACTCAAGGAAGATAATGCTCAGCTGCAAGATGAAAAGGCAGCATGGCAGTCTCGTTTAGGGGATCTGTTAGGCAAATTTGACCTACTGGATTCTAGCGAAGAAGAAGCTGCAGCTTCTGATGAGGGTTCTTTGCAACCACAAGAAAGCGCAGAAGAAGCGCTTATTGAAGAGCTGTCATCTGAAGATGATGAAGATACTCTGCTAGAAGAGCTATCCGAAGAAGATGAAGATGCATTACTGGAAGAGCAAACGGCTCCATCCCAGTTTAGCTAACTCTTCAAGTAAACGATATATTGGACAAACCAAGGCATGTAAGTACCTCTGGTGTCCTAGTTGTTCTGCCCAGTCTCTATTGGGCAGGACATCATAACCGCATCCTCCCGATCACCGCCGGGTACTAAGTAGTATTTTGGGCGAACACCATCCTCAACAAAGTCCATTTTAAGATACAGGTCTCGTGCCTGCGTATTACTTTCCCGTACCTCTAGTAAGATCACACTCAGACCTTGATCTTTCGCTTGCTGCTTGATTTCAGCAATTAAGAAACCTCCTAACCCTTGTCCCTGCAAAGCCGGATTAACCGCTATATTATGCAGGTGCCATTCATCTGCAATTTTTTGCAAAATGGCATAACCACATAGGCGTTGCTCGATATAAACCCCAAGTAAACGATCACCACGCTGTAGACCCAGTTCAAACATTAAACGTGTCCAAGGTGTGATATGTGCTTCCCGCTCAATTAGCATCACCGCATCCAATTCTAGAATGCCAACATCACGAATTTTTTTCACTCAGTTCTCTCTTTTATCTTTGTAAATTCAGTCGTTACTACTTTCTTTTCTGCATGCAATTCAAGAGACCAGTATTAATCTCTCTCTAATCAACTACTGGCTTAATCTGCAATAATTGATGTAGCAATTGAGCCTTTCCAACCGGCTGCTGCAATAAAGTAACTAAGCTCGCAGAATGATGTAACTCAACCTGCAGTAAACCACTCTCTTTAATTACATCAGGCAGTTCACCAAACCACCAACAGCTCTGACCGGGCCTACATTGCAGACGTGCGCCGGACAAGAGTGCTTTTAGTACCGATAAAAATTCAGATTCGGAGCAATCAGAAGCAGCACCAGGAAATGGCCACTCAAAGGGCAGGCTACTTTGATAAGCAGGCAACTGCATAAAGTGCAGCATATTATTCACCAGGGGCAATACCTGATGATCCGGCCAATCCTGAGCGGTAATATTACTGATAATCAGAGGGCCAGACGTTCTAATCAGCCCCAAACGAAGCTGCGCCGGTACGCGGTTAACCCCGTTAATAGGAACCTCTTCTGGCTCAACGCCTTCAATCTCTGCAGTGTTATCCGCCCCAAGCCCCATACTTTGCGCAATAGGACTACTGGGACTAACAGAGTGAGCTTCTGTATTATTTATCTGGCCGTGGACAGGTGCTTCTAACACACCTTCAGTCAGGCAAGTCTCTACGGATATCTCACCGGTATTAGGAACAATAACTTCAGGGGTAAAAAATTCAGACGGCAAGGCACCCGGTAATGGCTGTCTGGGCATCCAACTGACAACACCCAACTGCTCAAGGTAATCCACTCGTAATGCTTCGTTCATCTAAATTCCGCTGTCTAGGGTCAAAATAGAGTTGCCAATATTAGGCCACAAGCCAATAGTAAAAATTAGGCCACAAACCGATGGAAAAAGCAGGCAATAAAAATGGCGACAGAATTATACCTGCCGCCATTCTTTCTGGATATCACCGATATTCGTCTAAAGGGACTTTAAACGGTAGTTTCCTGAGGATGAGTACGACCCGCATTACCAAAGAAAGCATTTAATGCATGGATATAAGCCTTAGCTGAAGCGATAACAATATCCGTATCTGCTCCCAAACCTGTAATCAAACGCCCACCTTTCTCTAACCGGACGGTAACCTCACCTTGAGAATCCGTACCACTGGTAATCGCATTAACAGAGTACAATTCAAGAATCGTTTCACTGTTAGCCACTTGTTCAATGGCTTTGAAGGCCGCATCCACTGGGCCACTGCCTTCGGATTCTGCTGAGACCTCTTGTCCATCAACACTCAGCACTAGCTTGGCCACCGGTGTCTCACCGGTTTTTGACTGAACTTCCAATGTTTCCAGCTTGAATCTCTCAACAGCTTCCGTCACACGAGAATCTGAAACCAGTGCCTGAAGATCTTCGTCGTAGATCTCATGTTTTTTATCCGCTAATTGCTTAAACAAAGCAAAAGCATGGTTTAGTTCAGACTCGGAATCAAAGCTGATACCCAGCTCATCCAAACGGGTACGAAAAGCATTACGACCGGAGTGCTTACCCAAAACGATGGCATTGGTATTCCAACCCACATCCTGAGCTTTCATAATCTCGTAGGTTTCACGGTGTTTCAGTACACCATCCTGATGAATGCCGGATTCATGGGCAAAGGCATTTTTACCCACAATCGCCTTGTTAGGCTGCACCGGGAAACCGGTCACAGTAGAAACTAAACGAGAGGTCGGTACGATATGCACAGGATCAATACGTGTCGTGACATCAAAGATATCAGGGCGGGTACGAATCCCCATAACAACCTCTTCCAAAGAGGCATTACCCGCTCTCTCACCCAGACCATTGATCGTACATTCGACCTGTCGAGCACCGGCCTGAACCGCTGCCAAAGAATTCGCCACCGCTAAACCCAGATCGTTATGGCAATGTACCGAGAAAATTGCTTTATCCGCATTAGGAATGCGGTTAAGCAGTTGTTCAATGGTTTGTGCAAACTGTCCAGGAATCGCATAACCCACTGTATCCGGGATATTAATGGTTGATGCACCGGCATCAATGGCCGCCTCAATAATACGACACAAGAAATCAATTTCTGAGCGTCCCGCATCTTCACAGGAAAACTCAACATCGCTCATCAAATTACGGGCTTTTTTCACTGCACGTACGGCCTGCTCAACCACTTGCTCGGGTTGCATCTGCAGTTTGTGCTGCATATGGATAGGAGACGTCGCAATAAAGGTATGGATACGACCAGAGTTTGCTCCAGCCAAGGCCTCTGCTGCACGTTCAATATCCGCATCTAGAGCACGGGATAAACTACAAATAGTACTGTCTTTTACACTATCAGCCACCGCCTTTACTGCAGCAAAGTCCCCAGGACTTGCGATAGCAAAGCCTGCTTCAATGACGTCTACCTTCATCTTTTCCAGATGCTTGGCAATACGTACTTTTTCGTCCTTGGTCATGGAAGCGCCAGGGCTCTGTTCACCATCACGCAGTGTGGTATCAAAAATCACCAGATGGTCGTTACTCATTGCTAACTCCTGCAGGCTGCTTTCCAGCCGGATCAAACTTAATCATTATTATTCTATTCCACATGCGTCACTGGCTATCGCCATAAAAATTAATGCTCTGGGAACAGTCTTGTATGGGGTTAATTCTATCAACCGAGGGATTAGATAGAAAACTAACGCCTGTCTTTTAAGCCCTTATTTTTCCGATATAGGCGTATTAACCAAATCAGTAACGCACTGGATAACATAAGCGCTAATACAACGCCTTGCCAAACCCCGGCTATCTCATAGGTTCTTAGTAAAAAAATGACGATAAAACCTAATAGCTGACTGAAAATAGCCCATAAACGTAGCGAATCACTCACCCACTATCCCTCTTTTTAAAAGCGACCTTGCAAAAAAATCAATTACCCCGCGGCAAGTCTTCTTGCCTAAACTCAAATTCGCTTCGCAAAGAGCCGGTATATTGATTGGTTACAATACGTTAGTTACGCCGCAAGCGGCGGAGAATAAAAACCGTAGAAATTAAAACATACTGCCATCTAAGGAATTTTTTACCATTCATATGTTCTGAGTACAAACCACTTGCATTGAATGCACTGTGTTTTATTTGGATAGGTTGTTTGGATATATAACATCCAAAAAATATAGGGCCACGTATAATCAACACCTAGAAAAAATAATCTGCACTTAACAAGCGCCAACTATTTAACCAACAGGTCATGATATGGACGCCATAAGCCTAGGCCCTTTTATGCTAGCAACAGATCGGTTGTATCTGATAATCGCTGTAATACTGTTTTTTCTTTTTTCCGAAGGATTAGAAAAGAGATATCCAGAGAAAAAGCTATCAAGCTGGGCACAACGGACTTTCTGGTATTCTCTCGTTGCCGCCCGGCTGGTTTACGTCGCTCTGAATCAATCCAGTTTTAACAGTGATTGGCTCAGTGCATTTTATTTCTGGCAACCGGGTTACTCCATTCCTGCTGCCCTTATCACCGCAACAACAGTGACCCTTATGCACTTTAAACATCATAAAAAGCTTTTAATCGCAGCAAGTAGTGCCTTAAGTCTGTCGGTTATCATTTGGTTTGGTCTTCAATACTGGCAGCCCTTTAACAATCAACAATCGGTTCAAACACTACCTGCAATCCATCTACCAAAACTGGATGGCGATGCTCTCGATTTACGTCAACAAACTCAACCTATGATTATTAATTTATGGGCAAGTTGGTGCGGGCCTTGTCGACGGGAAATGCCAAGTTTAGTGCAGTTTGCACAACAGCAACGTTTGAAAGAAAAAGGGATCGATGTTCGCTTGGTCAATGTTGGAGAATCCAATATCACTGTGGAGCATTTCTTAAAGCAGATGGAACCTAATATTCCAGATAATCTTATCCTACTGGATCCCAATCAGAGCCTGATGCAGCACTTTAACGCACCGGGTTTACCCGTCACTTTAGCATTTAACAATGGCTTATTAGTGGATAGCCATATCGGCGAACTGAATCAGGCCCGCCTACATGAGATGGCTAAAAAGATCGGTTCCAATTGACCCCTTATCATTACGGTAATATCTGGCATTCGCTCCAGCGACAACGAATCAGATATTGCCGTTCTTGACCACAATCCACGTTATAGACTTCTCTGGGCCATTGACGCACCAAGGCCGTTAATTGTGCCTGTGGGCATAAGGCCCCTTGTGCAATACGTTCAGCAACAAACTGTGATCTATCGTGGCTCTGCAATAGAACACTAGCCTCCAGTTGACGAGGCGGGAAATACTCCGCGGCTAGTATCGGTAAACGACTTAATTCTAATTTAGAGTCGCGATCCAAATCCCTATCACCCTGTTGATAAGCATCTAACAACGTCTTACAGCCCTCAGCGCCTGGGCTATTTGTTAGGAGCTCATCTCGATTAATACTCGCCTGCTGGGATACCTTTAAACTTATCGACAAACCAAGAGTGGTGCCCTTAACACTTTGATGCCGTTCTACTGAATCTAAAACCTGTTTATTTAACCCCTGATCTGCCTGAATAACCCAACGGCTATTATATTGCCACCATTGAGCATGAGCCTCATAAGCTAAGGCCATGGTTTCTGGATATAAGCGCATACACTCAGTGCTGACCTGACGGAGAGTTGCATCCTGCAATAAGACTTTTTGTATCAGCTGGGCATCGGCCAACTGCTGCTGATCAATCTCAGGTAAGGATGAACAACCCACCAATGCCAGCAGACCTGCCATACCCGCCAGTTGACTAACCTTCATCCCCATACTCCTTAATTAATTGAGCCACTAACATTCAAGCAGTTTGGCTAATTTATGCTTAAACTGCATTGTACGGTTTCAAAGTGGGAAGACAAACGCAAAAATCCCCAGCAGACACTAGGGATTAAGGTTTAAATCCGCTAAGATAGCGCCCTTTTTTTGCCCAAGCCCTATTTACCTTAGTCATAACCCCCAAGCCATAATCAGAGGTGTACATGCTGCCCTACATTCCCGGACAACGCTGGATCAGTGACGCTGAAAGTGATTTAGGATTAGGAACAATCCTAACCTGTGACATGCGAAGTGCTACGGTACTGTTCCCAGCCTCCGGCGAAACCCGGGTTTATTCAACCCGCACTGCACCACTGACCCGAGTTGCCTTTGCAGAAGGCGATCAAATTGAACACCATGAAGGCTGGCTGATGACCGTCAGCGAAGTAGAAGATGACAATGGTCTACTGGTTTATTTTGGCGAAAAAGCCGATAGTACACTGGTAGAGATGAGTGAATCCTTACTCAGCAACCATATTCGCTTCCAAAAAGCGAAGGATCGCTTACTCACCGGCCAAATTGATCGTAATGATTGGTTTAACCTGAGATATCGCACCCTACAAAACCACGACCAACAGAGCCGCTCTGAGATCCAAGGCCTAAGCGGTGCTCGCATGGCGTTGATTCCTCATCAGTTATATATCGCACATTCAGTAGCCAGCCGTTATGCACCTCGGGTGTTATTGGCCGATGAAGTAGGTTTGGGTAAAACCGTAGAAGCGGGTCTGATCCTGCATCAACAACTTCTGACCGGTCATGCGCAACGGGTGTTGATTGTAGTACCCGAGTCTCTTCAGAATCAGTGGTTAGTGGAGATGCTACGTCGCTTTAATCTGAAGTTCAGCCTGTACGACTATGAGCGCTGCGCCCAATATCCGGGGCAGAATGCTTTTGAACAAGCGCAGCTGGTGATCTGTAGTTTAGAACTACTCACCGATCACCCTGAGCTACAAGAACAAGCGGTAGCCTCTGAATGGGATCTGCTTGTGGTCGATGAAGCCCACCACTTAGAGTGGAGCGAAGACGCACCAAGCCAAGCTTATAGCTGTATTGATGCCCTAGCCCAAGATACCCCCGGACTTTTACTGTTAACAGCAACGCCAGAACAACTGGGCAAGGGCAGTCACTTTGCACGCCTGCGTTTATTGGACCCTGAACGTTATAATGATTTTTCCGAATTTGAACAGGAAGAACAGCAATACCAGCCCATTGCTCGTGCTCTTGAAGCTCTGGACAGCGAAGAGATCTCAGCCAAAACCCTATCAGAACTTCGAGAGTTACTACCGGAAAGCGATGCTCAAGCACTGCTGGATCTATTAAGCGCTCAATCTGAAGCCGATGACGCTCAGGTATTATCCGCTCGCCAACAGCTACAAGATCAATTACTGGATCGCCACGGTACCGGTCGCGTTTTATTCCGTAATACCCGGGATACGGTTTCTGGCTTTAAACAGCGTCAACTGCATACCCATGCTCTAGAGTTACCGGAGCAATATCTAGCACAAATGGCGATGCCAGAGCTCATGGCTCACTTAGCACCAGAAAGTGCTTTAGAAGGCTTATTGCAAGACAGTTGGTGTGAATTTGATAGTCGTTTTGCTTGGTTACTGGATCACCTGCAAGAAAATGATATCGATAAAACACTACTGATCTGCCATAGCGCAGCATCAGCCATGGCGTTATCTGAAGCTCTAAAAACAGCCACAGGCATTCATGCTCCCGCTTTCCATGAAGGTTTAAGCATTTTAGAGCGTGACCGTGCAGCCGCTTGGTTTGCTGATCACGACTCAGGCCCTCCAGTACTGATCTGCTCAGAGATTGGCAGTGAAGGCCGTAACTTCCAGTTTGCCCGTCACTTGGTACTGTTTGATCTGCCAGCCAACCCAGATCTTCTGGAGCAACGTATCGGTCGTTTGGACCGTATCGGTCAGCAACACGATATCCAGATTCATGTGCCTTATTTTGAAGGTACGGGCCAAGAGGTATTACTGGATTGGTACAACCAAGGCTTAAACGCTTTTGACGCCCCTTGCCCCGCTGCCTCTGCTCTGTTTGCAGAATTTGGTACAGACCTAGAAGACGGCATTATCGGTAATGATGATGAGGCACTGGATGCGTTAATCGAACAAACACAGCAGCGTAAGGATGAATTAAACACCGCCATGCAGGCCGGTCGTGATCGCCTACTGGAGCGCAACGCCTGTCGTCCACAGGTAGCAGAAAAACTGGTATCCAGTATTGAGACTCAGGATAAACCAGAAGAGCTGCAAAAATGGCTGGAAGATGCTCTGGATATCTTTGGCGTAAACTGCGAAGAAACCAGTCCTACGAGCTGGCACCTAACCCCTGGCGAACACATGATGAACAGCGACCTGCCAGGACTGGATAACGAAGAAGGTTTCTCCATGACCACCCACAGAGATGTGGCATTGGTACGAGAGGAGCTGCAATTCTTTAGCCATGAACACCCGTTTATTCTGGCCCTGCAAGAGCAAATCATCTCCAGCAGTCTAGGGAATAGTTCTGTTAGCCTGTTTAAAACCAAAGCATTACCTGAAGGTACTCTCTTACTGGAGATTATGGCCAGCGTCCATTGTAGTGCTCCAAAACACCTGCATATTGGTCGCTACCTTCCGCCAAGTACTCTTCGTTTCCTGCTGGATGAGAGAGGCAATAATCTGGCTTCAAAAGTGAGCTTTAACGGTTTAGCCCCGAAACTGAGCAAACTGAAAAAAGCCACCGCTCGCGAAGTGGTAAAACTGCGTCAGGATCAGATCCGTACACTAGTCGACAAAGCCGATGTACTGGCCAACGATCATTTACCGACACTCATCGAAGAAGCCCAACTGAAAATGCAGGCCTTGTTATATCCTGAACTACAACGGATGAAAGCCTTAAAAGAAGTGAACCCTGCCGTTCGCGATATTGAAGTTAAAGCCCTAGAGATGGAATATCTGGCCGTAGCAGACGCTATTGAAAACGCCCGAATAAATATCGAAGGCATTCGAGTCATTGTGACAACATAATAGGACATTTTTACACTTTGAGTACTCCTTATTCCCATGTCTGCTGGGGGAATAAGGAGCATACTTATAAAAAGAGAGAATTATTGAGCAGCGGGTCCAGCCGTTTCTTCATTACCTTTAGATCGATCATCATCAACACGGCCAAGGCAAGGTAATAAAGGCGTCATCTGATCAAACAGTTTTTTCACCTGTTTTTGATGTTTCGCCTCCACTTTATCTCCCCAGTAAAACTCAACAGCTACTCGCCATAAACGTCGGAAACGCCAACGTAAATCGCTTAACAAATCTTGAATTTCGACCAATTCAGCATTACTGCTATCATCAGGGTTCTCTTTACTCCACTCCAGCCATTCATTTAAATGATCTGAACCAAAGCCAGCTGAATCTTGCACCCAGCGCAACTGAATCATCAGCTCTATTATGCCTCTAGCGGGCTTGGATCTAGGGTACTGGCTAGCAATATCATTTAACTTTTCGGCTAAAGAAAACAGCTCAAAAACCTGCTTGTTCTGTTCCAGTACCTGTTCAGCATTGGTTTCGGTTGATACTTCATGATTCAAATGGTTTGTTATCTCTGGCACTTTAAGCAGTGCTAGCAACGCCTCGCTGTTATTTGCACCAAACGTCGAAATATTAACCTCTAAAAAAGGCACCCAAGCTAAGATGCTTCGTCGACCCTCTTCAGGAACAAAATAAAGCCCATAGAGTTGATCTGCCAAACCTAACAACTGGCTTAAAGTATTTAACTGGCTGGCAGGCTTCCCTGTAGGATAACCGGATCGATCACTTCTTTCATGATGATCAGCCACCGCATTAAGCATATCTTCATCGTAAATATTACGACTCTCTAAAATCATTCGCGCCACAATAGGGTGCGTTTTTAGGGCACGCCATTGCTGATAAGTCAGGCTATGTTTAGCGGTCGCCGCTTCCTCTGAGATATGCATCAAGCCAATATCATGAGCAAGCCCAGCAGAGTGGGCTGAAAAATAGACTTGATAGGGAAGCTTAAAATGTTTACATATCAGAGGTACAAGCCAGCTACAAAACAAACTCCGCTCGTATGCTTCGGGCATCACCCTGCTCATCACAGTTAAGCGTTGTAATACTTGTGAAGGAATCGGCTTTTCAAATAAAACCTGACGCAGTGTAACCTCAAAATCCAGGTGCTGATGCAACAATGCCAGCTCTGATTCTTTTTCGATCAACTCTAAGGTCTGGTTAAGAATATCGTACACCGTCAGCGTATTGGATACATGTATCGACTGATCCAGCTCTTTTTTCAGCTGATGCTGCACCAATATCCCTGCTACCTTTTTGGTAATAACAGAGCCCTTGCTTAGCAGGAGAATACCTTGGTCATTATAAATGTCTTCCACTGCCTTAGTGGGATTAGTATCCTCTACCTTGGCAATATGGTTAACATATTCATCCGTTTGATTCGGTTGGTATTCCGTCGTCTCTTCCGACATTCAAGCGCCCTTGTGCACTGAACAGGGTTCAGTGAATCATCTTGTTATTAGCATTAGCAGCATAATAACAAAAACTATGTTTTTTCAAATGTGCTGTTTTATCTACAGGCTGGAAATTACAAAGTATTACAATATCTGTTGTAAGGCAGGCCGTAAGGTATTGTACTTAAACTCAAAACCGCCTTCCTGTAAACGGTTAGGTACTACTTTAGCCCCCGTAAGTAATACATTTGACATTTCACCCAGGGTAAAACGCAAGGCAAAAGCCGGTAAGGGCATCAATAAGGGGCGCTGTAAAACACCCGCTAGGATACGACTGAAGGTATCATTACGTACGGGAGTCGGTGCCGTGCCATTAAAAGCACCATTAAGATCATCTCGACGGATCAAAAATAGAATAATATTTAGAAGATCTTCTCGATGTATCCAAGGCATATAGTGTTTCCCGCTGCCTAATCTGCCACCCAACCCCATTTTAAACGGAGGAAGTAAACGAGCCAATATTCCACCATCAGCCCCAAGCACGATACCCGTTCGTAAGATACAGACACGAACACCATGAACTTCTGCCCCCATAGCTTCCGCTTCCCAAGCCAAACACAATTGATGGGTAAATTCATCATGACAATGGGCTGCCTCGGTCACGACATCATCCTGATGGGCCCCATATATCCCTATAGCAGAGCCACTAATCAAGACTCTTGGTTTATGGGAAGCCTGATCAATATAATTAATCAACTGGCGGGTTGGCCCAAGTCGACTATTAAGCAGAAGATCTTTACGCTCATGACTCCACCGAGCATCGGCGATAGGTGCTCCAGCCAAGTTAACAACAGCATCCATGGGAAGGTCTAACCAAGAAAAAGGGTCTTTTGCCGCGTTAATCGTATGGCCTACAATACTACTCACCTGATCGGGACGACGGCTAATAACGTATGGTGTATGCCCCATATTGAGAAGTTGTTGGCAAAGCGCCTTGCCAATAAAACCAGTACCGCCTGTGATCAAAATATTCATTGTTTACTCACCTCGGCAATGTTCTTCAAAATCTCGCAACAATCGTCATCATGGCGACATAACCTGAACCTTAATTCAGTATTATTCAGAATCGTTTTCTTGTATAACTTTTTACTTAATTTTTAGTGGGATTAATGATGAGAGAAAACAGTACTTATTTGGTTTTATTGGCTCATGGTAGTCGCGATCCCCACTGGCAAAAGCCTTTTGAGACATTATCTGAACAGATTGCTTTAGCCCAAGAGAATCCTGTGAAACTCGCTTATATGGAGCTGTGCACACCCTCTCTTAATGACGTCATCGAAGAAATTGCCCAAGAACAATATAAGCGAGTAGAAATTTTGCCGCTGTTTTTTGCTGCTGGCCGACATCTTAGAGTTGATGTGCCAAATCAGATTAAGGATCTGGAACAACTCTATCCACAACTGAAAATTAATCTAGGGGAACCTGTGGGTCTGCATCCGATAATGACCCAGGCTTTAATTGAGGTGGCAGGAAATCTTCATATAGAAAAAAAACCGCTGTAGGGCAGCGCATACTCGAGCCCGATAAGTGATAATTATTTTAATAAAGAATCCAATTTATCGGCTTCTTCGATCAATTGATGATGAGACGTTGCGGTCTCCTCTGATACCTTATAACAGGCTTCTGTTGAAGCCATCAGTTGATTGACGGTCTGATCAATGCCCTGCATCGTCTTTATCTGCTCTGATGCCTGATAATTTAGCTGCTCCCCCTGTGCCATCGCATCTGCCAAAGCTGTCACTATTCCATCTAAATTTTCTCCAGCCTCAACTACAACCTCAACATTATTAGTAACTGCAGCCTGGCTCGATTGCATATACTCCATAGATGAATTGACTAAATTACGAATAGATTCAATGCGTTCAATAATATCTACCGTAGATTCTTGGGTTCGAGTCGCTAATTGACGCACTTCATCGGCCACTACCGCAAACCCTCGACCTTGCTCACCAGCTCTAGCCGCTTCAATCGCTGCATTTAGAGCCAATAGGTTAGTTTGTTCTGCTATATCGGTAATCACCTGAACGGTTTGAGTTACTTGATTGGATTCATTCTGCAGTTTTTGTATAGAATCACCAGCCTGCATAACAGATTCACTGACGGCATTAACTTGCAACAGCCCCTCCTGAAGCGCCACACAGCCTTGCTTGACCTGAGACTCCATGGCGCATATTCGTTGATTAAGCCCCTCTAGGTCACTTTCTAACCGACTGATATCCATACAAGCAGTGCTGACATTAGAATTTAGGCCCGCCACATCCTCCTTTTGTTGCAACACACAGCCGGAGAAAACTCTAACCTGCTGCTGAGACTGCTCCAAGTGATGTAATAAACTACCGGTTGAGGTATCAACACGAGCCAAAAAAGATTTTAATTGTGCCTCTTGTTGGCTCATAGCCTGATCAATGGTACTGATCTCGTCACGACTACTGTTGTTAGTTGGCGCAACAGCCCCACGATCAATCACAGATAATCCTCGACAATAAAGCTTCTTCAGTGGCTGTAATTTAATATTCTGCAATGCCAAAACAATAAAACCCAATGCACCAATTAAGAATGCTAAGAGATTGCGGTCTTCAATGAAAAAGACACACAGCAGAGATAACAACGTCATCAGCAGAGTAGTCGCTAAGATTGTAGTAAAAGCGCTGCCATGTTTCTGAGTTTGAGTATCGGGTCGATTATTGCTCATAGTGTGCCCTGTGCTGATATTTCTGAATTACCTAAAGATGCATTTTTACTAAAATTTTTTGAATGACATGCCCACTATTTACCACAATATCTCCATTATCCAGTCAAGATTACCACCCAAACCATGATCTAAAACCTAAAACCGTCAATAGAAACCGAGGGCTAACACAACAAGTCTTGGGACGAAATTATATCAAAGCCAACGACTTAAACCGACATCACAAAGCCTTCAATGCCTAATATCGGCCTTTTCAAGCATTTATTGACCTGCCAAACGTGCAAAATCAGCCCACAAGTTTTAGACTATGCCGGATAATTTCTAACAGAAATCGAATAACAACCACTGGATTTTTTCTGTGACCAAGCAAAATTCATACACTCGTGAAGAATTGCTGCAATGCAGCCAAGGGGAGTTATTTGGTCCTGGTAACGCTCAGTTGCCTGCACCAAATATGCTAATGCTCGATCGTATTGCCAACATCACTATTGATGGTGGCGAACATGGTAAAGGCGAAATTATTGCCGAACTGGATATTACACCTGACCTGTGGTTTTTTGACTGCCATTTCCCTGGTGACCCTGTAATGCCGGGTTGTTTGGGTCTGGATGCTATGTGGCAGCTGGTTGGTTTTTTCCTTGGCTGGGTTGGAAATCCAGGTAAGGGACGGGCACTAGGCTGTGGTGAAGTAAAATTCACTGGGCAGATCCTGCCAACGGCTAAAAAAGTGACCTATAAAATCACTCTAAAACGTGTGATCTCGCGCAAACTGTGTTTGGGTATTGCCGATGGTTCCGTTTCCGTTGATGGTCGTGAAATCTACACCGCTAAAGATCTGCGAGTAGGTTTGTTCACCTCAACAGAAAGTTTCTAATTCAGAGGACATATCATGAGACGTGTAGTTGTAACCGGCATGGGCATTGTATCCTGCTTAGGTAATGACATTGCCTCCGTTCTGGACTCCCTGCGTCAGGGACGCTCCGGTATTAAGTTTAACGAAGAATACAAAGAGCGCGGTTTCCGTAGCCATGTATCCGGCTCAGTCGATATCAATCTAGACGAATTGATCGACCGTAAACTGAAACGTTTTATGGGTGATGCTGCCGGTTATGCTTACCTGTCCATGCAACAAGCCATTGATGATTCAGGTTTAGCGGAAGATCAGGTTTCTAATGTTCGCACAGGCCTAATCGCCGGTTCCGGTGGTGCATCTTCTGCGGATCAGGTTGAAGCCGCTGATATCCTGCGCAATAAAGGCCTGCGTCGTGTCGGCCCATACCGTGTAACCCGTACTATGGGTAGCACTGTATCCGCTTGTTTGGCCACACCGTTTAAGATCAAGGGCGTGAACTACTCGATCTCTTCTGCTTGTGCCACTAGTGCTCATTGTATTGGTGCTGGTGTTGAGCAGATCCAGCTAGGCAAACAAGATATTATCTTTGCTGGCGGTGGTGAGGAAGAGCATTGGACTCTAAGCTGTCTATTTGATGCTATGGGTGCTCTATCAACCAAATATAATGAAACACCGGATCAAGCTTCTCGTGCATACGACGCTAACCGTGATGGTTTTGTTATTGCTGGCGGTGGCGGCATGCTGGTTCTAGAAGAGCTAGAACACGCTAAAGCTCGTGGTGCCAAGATCTACGCCGAGGTGGTAGGTTATGGTGCGACATCTGACGGCTATGACATGGTAGCACCTTCCGGTGAAGGCGCTCAGCGCTGTATGGAGCAAGCTCTGTCTACCGTTGAAGGTGATGTTGACTATATCAACACTCACGGTACATCAACACCTGTGGGTGATGTGGCTGAGCTGAAAGCTGTACGTGCCGTTTTTGGTGACAAGTCCCCTGCCATGAGCTCAACCAAATCTTTAACCGGCCACTCTTTAGGTGCAACCGGCGTACAAGAAGCGATCTATAGCCTGCTAATGATGGAAAATGACTTCATCACAGCTTCTGCTAACGTAGAAGCACTGGACGAGCAAGCACAAGGTCTGAACATCGTGACAGAAACTCAGGAAGGCGTGAAGCTGGATCGTGTTATGTCCAATAGCTTCGGCTTTGGTGGCACCAACGCAACATTGATTATGCAGCGTTACGAAGACTAAGCAGTTTATACCGATCTATAAAAACCGCATGTCACCACTTAACTTGGCATGTGGTTTTTTTAGCGAAACAATGGAACTAACGTTATTAGATATGTAGATGAAGAATATTACTGAAAATAAATCAATCGTACTCAAGTAAACTTGACCTAAAAATCGACATATATCAAGAACACATCCTCAAGTTGAACTCGGATAAAACTCTTAATCTCATTATTACTCATTCCATTCTGAGCTTTATACCCAAAAGTAGACCCTCCCATCTATTTAGTAACGGGAAAACTCTTCTACCCAACTCCATGGCATTGGTTTTATCCAAGCGATATACTCGAATCATACAGAAGGTGATATTAAATACTTTTTCTCTGAGAAAGCCGCTCGCTACGTAACACAACAAGCACTATCAAGATATGATACAAATAAAGTATTACACCTATCACGCAAAAGATTCACAACACAGATTGAGCGCTTTGTACAACACCGAAATGCCACATCGTTTCTGATGCAGAACAGATAAGATCAAACCTACCCGACTGTGGTTTATCCCCCTTTATTTTTGATCTAGCCCCACGCATGAAAATGCCCCCATCTGCCCCCTCTGATACATCAACATAAATGATGTCTCAGACTAACCTCACATTCCATATAAGCAATCATTAAAAAGTGCAATTAGGTATAAATAGTCACGCTTTTATTCAATATTCTTTCGATACAGGTACTCAGTATCAATAAAGTATCACTCAAACGATCTTTATTAATAGAGACAGTATAATTCGCATTCTTTTACACCCCGACCTTAAAAACAATGACAGCCATACTTAATATAGTTCTTTTATATCAAAAGGTTATGAAAACCCCATATGCACGATATTTTTTTAGCTGTTTACTCTATTTTATTTTACTCTATAGCCTGTTACATTGATGATCGAATATTTTGCAACCTACATATTATGGTATGCCTCCCCTTACAGGGCAATATAAAGGAACATTCATGCGCACGTTACAATTACTGGAAATACTGCCCGAGCAGGCACCTAAAACAATCCCATTAGATTCTCTATCCATTAATATCAAATCCGGTGCCGTTTACACCGTCGTTGATAAAGAAACGGGGCAGCTACCTGATAATTTAGTACTGAAACGTAACGGCGATCACTTGGAGATCGAAGTTGACAATGAGCTTGTCGCTCAAATTGACGACTTTTATGTCGAAGGGGCCGTAGCAGCATTCAGTGCGTCCAGTGATACCTCTGCAGAAAATATTATCCTAGCCAGTCATGATACGGCCGTTAGTGATGGAATCGTCTGGAGTGCCGATGAAGGCGCAGCCTTAGCGGAAGCTGGAGGAATTGGTGCATGGGGCTATCTCGCGGGCGCGTTGGGAGCAACAGCATTAGCGGGTAGTGCAGGTGGGGGCGGAAGCTCTAGTAAAGATAGTAGCGATGATGCAAGCTCCGGTAACGGTGAAACAGGCGGAAGCGAAACAGGCGGAAGCGAAACAGGCGGCAGTGAAACAGGCGGCGGTGAAACAGGCGGCGGTGAAGCAGGCGGCGGCGCGTCCGACACACCAGATGCACCTGATGATAACAGCGAAGTTTCAGTACCTCCGGCAACATTAACGCTGCAACTAGAGGATGACACAGGCTTACAGGACAATGTTTCCCAAGATGGTGAAATGCTTGTATTAGGCTTGGAAGAAGGTAATGACTGGTTTTACAGCACTGATTTTGGCGCAACCTGGACGCAAGGCTCTAGCGATAACTTTGATCTAGACAATATAACCACTTATAAAGCGGGTCAAATTCAGGCTTATCAACAGAATAGTTCCGGTATAACCAGTGATATTGCCAGCAATGCTGAACGCATTATCATCATCAATCTCGATCACGGTAATGACCAGACCCCTGTCGACTTCAATGTGATTGTCGAAGCCGCTGCGGGTCCTTTTATCTCTGAAGTGGATGTCACCGTATACAATGGCAACGGTAATGAGATTGGCAGTGGTGATTATGATGTCGCAACCGGTCAATTTGTCCTAAGCATCGGCTCGTATGTCGGGCCTTTCTTAGTCGAAGTGTCAGACGCTAACGGCGATGATCCTGACTATATTGACGAAACCACCAATGCGGAAGTCAGCTTAGGTACCTCATTACGTGCTATGGGCGAGTCCTTCGGTAATGGCGATGTCCGTATCAGTGTAACCCCTCTAACAGAGCTGGCTGCCCGTAAAGCAGGTATTAGCGACGACAATGAGGTTTCTGAAGAAGATGTGGCCGTTAACGATGAGGTCGCCACCTTATTTGGCCTAGATAGCATCACCGCTCCGGTTGATACCATTTTTGATACCGATGATGATAATGACTCCTTAACTGAACTTGATGAAGAGCAAAAGGCCGATGCTGCACGTTACGGTGAAGTACTGGCTCAGTTATCCGGTGCTGACAACAGCCATGAAGATGGCGGCGGCATTGAAGCGACTTTGGCACAGTTAGAGCAAGAGATTGTCACTCAGGACGACGGTTCTCTGGCCATGACGCAAGAGGGTGTTGAGTTTCTGGAGCAAGCGGTCGACGTTTTTGAATCAGGGGTCAACCAAGATCTGGCCGATCTAAAAGATATCATCATTAAACCCCCCATCATTGAAGTGGCAAGCAAGGGCATCAATAAAGTAGAAAAAGAGGCAGGCGTTACCGTCAGCATATCTGATGCTCAAGAGGGTGACTTAGTACTGATTCGTTGGGGTGAGCAAGAGTACAGCACCACCATCGACGAACTGGACGATGACGGCCAAGCGAATATACTACTCCCTAACGATATCGTTGAAACCTCTGGTGATGAACGCGTTGGTGTCACGTATACCTTAAGCCGTGAGTTTCCCAACTATGTCGCGCAAGAAACCCTACAAACCAACTTGGTTGTTGAGGGTACAGACACACTGATCCTGCTGGATGACACCGAAATTACGGATAAAGTATTAGTGACGTCTGTCGTCAGCGGCGAAAGCTTTGAGGTCACCATTGATGCGCTGACCAATGAAGGTGTCGCTCAGATTGAGTTACCGACCGATTTTCTGGCCTCCCTACCTGATGGCACCCTATCTGTAAGCTACACCATTGCCCGTAATGAACCAGTATTATTGGATCTGGATGAGAGTCCTGCCACTCTAGTCTTTGTTGACGAAACACCACCAGCCGCCCCAACACTGGAAACAGCATCGGAGTCTGACAGCGGCACTTTTGATGACGACAACATCAGTAACGAAACCAATCCCATTATTCAAGTTAACCTTCAGGGTGAGGACAGAGAAGCGCCTGTAGCTGGTGACAGCCTAACATTGACGTTTGTCAGCCCAACAGGAGAAGAGGAAGTCTCTACCGTTATCCTAACGGCTGAAGACATCGCCAATGGCTACGCGCAAGTGGATACAACAGGTACAGATCTAGGTGACGATGGAGAAAAAACCTTCAGCGCTATTGTGACAGATCAACCCGGCAACCCTTCTGATCTGGGCAGCTTCATCTATACCTTAGATACCACCCCATCGGACGTTACCATCGACAATGTGACTATCGGTGACGATACTGGCTTTAGTGCGGACGATTTACTGACAAACGAGGCGGCACAAACCATTACCGCCTCTTTATCCAGTGAACTACTGGATAGCGATATTTTGTATGGTTCCGTTGATAATGGCACAACCTGGACCGATATCACCGATAGCCTAGGTGAAGATGCCAGTACAGGATTAAAAACCGAGATTAACTGGGACAATGCTACGCTACAAAATGGCGAGAACAGCATCCAGTTCAAAGTGACCGATTTAGCAGGCAATGAAACGGAAGCCTTCAGCCAAGACTACAACCTGGACACTCAAGCTCCAACGACTGTTATTGATATTGAGAACTCCGTCCTCAATAACGACAGTGGCCGTGATGACAGTGATTTAATCACCAATAACAGTGATACTGGTATTACTCTAGCCCTGAGCGCGGCTTTGGCTGACGATGAAAAGGTCTTTCTTTTACTCGATGATGTATGGGTCGATATTACCGAAGATCTAAGCGATGATCGTACCAGCCTGAATACCTTACTGCCTGCAGGCGAAGACACATCCTTCACCTATCGCATTACCGATGCTGCCGGAAATTCTGGCGAAGAGAGTATCTTTACCTATACTCTGGACACCACCCCAGTATCAGCTCCAAGTCTAACCGTTTACCCCGAGTCTGACAGCGGCAACGAAGACGACGATGCCATCAGTCATAATAGCGCACCGACGCTGACTGTCAGCCTAAACGGTGAAGACGATAGCGCAGCAGAAGCTGGCGATACTGTTACCCTGACACTTGATGGGGAGGACGTTGGCTCTGCAACCCTGACACAAAACGATATCGATCAAGGTTATGCTTTAGTCACCACTGAAAACCTAGGTGAAGATGGCGAAAAGGTATTGTCAGCTACCATTGAAGATATCGCAGGCAATACCTCTGAAGCAGGTGAATTAACCTATACACTGGATAGCACGGCCTCAGAGATCAGCGTTGATCAAGTGACCTTCAGCACCGACAGTCAGCCCTATGGTGAAGATGGTGATGCACTTACCTGGGATGAAAACGATAGCCTAGGAGAGGATAATCCTCTAGGCGAAGACCTTATCACCGACGAAGCAATCCAGACCATCTCTGCAAGCTTAAGTGACGAACTAGAAGAAGGCGACACACTGCTCGCTTCTCTTGATGGTGGTGACACTTGGTACAACATTACCGATAGCGTTGACGGCAGTTCTGTCTCATGGGCTGCACCGGCATTAAACAACGGTATCGATGGCCAAAATGAGCTTGTTTTTAAAGTAGTCGATATCGCAGGCAATGAAGGGGAAGACTCCATTCATGCTTATGAGCTGGATACCACCGCCCCAACGACAACCATTACCGGTATGACTTACGGTAATGACTCCGGTGGTGAAGATGACGACCTGATCACCAACGACCCTCAAAGCATCATTCTACAACTCAGTACTCCACTCGCTGCAGGAGATGCTCTACTGTTTAACAGTGGTGACAGCGACTGGTACAACTTAAGTTTGATGAGTGACGAGTTAGTATGGTCTGACTCAGGTGACAGCGTCACCGTTGAAATATCGCCTATTCCTGTTGAAATGGACGACGCGAACACTCTTTCTTTTAAAGTCGTTGATGCCGCGGGCAATTCAGGTGAAACCTCTGCATTTGATACACGCATAGATAATATTACTCCTGACACACCCGTAATCACTTTATCCCCTGACTCTGATAGCGTTCCACTGGTTGATGACAACCCAGAATATGGTGAAGACAGTCTCAGCAACGACAGCACACCGACGCTGATGATTGAACTGATGGGAGAAGGTGATAATGCCCCTGAAGAGGGCGACACCTTAACCCTGAGTCTATCCGGTGAAGATGAATTAACGAGCATCACATTAACGCAAGATCACATCAACGCAGGTCAGGTTGAAGTCACTCTGAGTGAAGGCGACCTTGGTGAAGACGGCGGCAAAGAGATCACCGCGCAGATTACCGATATTGCGGGCAATAGCTCCGACTTTGGTGGTCTGAGCTATACCCTCGACACCGCGGCACCTACCCAAACTATTGAGAACATCCAGCTCGGCGAAGACACGGGTAACGATGGTGAAGACAATGTCACCAACAGCGAAGAGCAAACCATCTACGCCAATTTAAGCAATGAATTGGCTGACGATGAGATGCTGTATGCCTCCATTGATGGCGGTACAAACTGGACAAATATCACCAACACCATCGGTGAAGATGCGTCTGGTGATATGACAGAGGTCACTTGGCTGGGTGAAGACTCCGGTCTAAACAACGGTGAAGACGGTGATTATCAACTGGCATTCAAAGTCATTGACGAAGCCGGTAATGAAGGCACGACAGCCACCTTTGGTTACGAGCTGGACATTACACCATCACAAGCTCCTTCAATCGATCTGAATACCGCCTCCGATAGCGGCATCAGCGATACAGATGATATCAGTAACGAACTTACTCCGACCATTACGGTTAGCCTGAATGGTGAAGATGACGAACCGGCGGAAGTCGGTGATACTCTAACGCTAAGCCTGTCAGGTGAAGATGGTGACCACGTTATTGATAGCATCACCCTGACCCAAGATCATATTAACGCCGGTGCTGTTGAAGTCACGCTGGGTGAAGATGACCTAGGCGAAGACGGTGACTATGAGCTTATTGCCACAGTAGAAGACAGCGCCGGTAATATCTCAGACGAAGGCCATCTGACGTATACTCTGGATACTCTGGCCGATAATTTTGTCGATAACCTGTCATTAAGCCATGACAGCACACCGTTTGGCGAAGACGAGAATGACACTGTAGTGGGTGAAGATAACCCTTATGGTGATGATCATCTAACAAATGCTGCGGAACAAACCATCACTGCAACACTGAACAGCGCCCTGGATGACGGCGATGTTTTATATGGTTCAACAGACGGTGGCAATGAGTGGATTGATATCACCGATAACGTTGGCGGTGAAGACGGCACTGAAATCACCTGGGATGACGCCATCCTGAACGGCGGTGAAGATGGCAGCAATGAAATTACCTTCAAAGTTGAGGATAGAGCAGGAAATAGCGCTACCGGAGAAGACTCTGAAATCTTCGGCTATGAACTTGACACCACCGCCCCGACCACAACGATTACAGACCTCACCATAGGCGAAGACAGCGGTAGCAGCGATAGCGACCTGATTACTAATGCCGACTGGACAGAATTCACCGTTACTCTGGACAGCGCGCTAGGCGATGATGAGATCCTTCTCGTAGGAGAGGACTATTCCAATGGCGAAGAAGAAGGCACATTTTGGTTAGATGCCAGTTATTTTGCCCCTCTCAGTGAAGAGCTTTATACTATCTCTGATGATCGTGAGAGCGTGACCTTTGGATTCATATGGGACTACGCTAATGACGATGATTACAACCATAATATGCATTTAAAGGTTGTTGACATTGCAGGTAACGAGGGTGAAGAAAACAGTTTCTCTATCCGTTTCGATCAAGTAGATCCCGATGCCCCCGTTATTAGTCTTGGCGAAGACTCCGATACCAGCCCAGCACCTTCAGATGATGCAGCCTACGGTGAAGATGGGATCAGTTACGACATTACTCCAACCTTTAATGTCGCCTTTAACACCTTAGATGGTGAAGACGGTGCCGCAGAAGTGGGGGACACCCTGACCCTAACAGGTGAATTTATTAATATCCCTGAGCCCAATGCGCCACAAGTGGGCTCTCAGGTGGGCGAAGATACTATATCAAAAACAGTTGTCTTAGATGCTGATGATATTAGTAATGGCTATGTTGACTTCACTCTTGGCGAAGGCGATCTGGGTGAAGACGGTGATTATCAGTTCAGTTCAACGATTACCGATATCGCAGGTAATACCTCGTCTACGGATACCTTTACCTATACTCTGGATACGACAGATCCTTTTGTCACTATTGATCAAATTACCTTAAGCAATGACAGCACCCCTTATGGTGAAGATTTTGTATGGGGTGAAGATGATCAGGGCGAGGATGTGCTTTTAGGGGAAGATGTAACTCTTGGCACATCAAACTTCATACAAGCTATGGTACTGGGAGGAGAGGATCTTACAGAGGAGTTCGTAGAGGACTTTATGAACTCTCTCGATGGAGAAGATGTATCCGACGATATTATAGACAGCCTTAATCATGAGTTTTCTTTACACTTTGATAACCTTACCAATGATGCCGAACAAGATTTAACCGCGACCCTAAGCAATGCTCTCGCTGATGATGAAAGCCTATATCTATCCACAGATAACGGTACCAGCTGGCAGGATGTCACCGATGGCATAGGCGAAGATGGTGTAAGCTGGCTTGGCGAAGATATCAGCCTAAACAATGGTGAAGATGGCACAGACAGTATCGTCTTTAAAGTTGTGGATGCCGCCGGTAATGAGGGAGAAGAGTCCAGTCTCGATTATGAAATTGATACCTCAGCACCAAGCAACACAGTGACAAGTTATTCCTTGGGTGGCGAAGATACCATCACCCTAAATTTCGCCTCCGCTCTAGCAGAGGATGAAACGGTTGTGATTGGCTATAAAGATCATAATGGCGATCTAATCAATAGCATGGGTTACAACCCCGCTTTATTTTCCATCCTAGATGATGCCTTTGGAGAGGGGGAGGAGGATTATTTTTACCAATACTCCGATAATAGGGAAAGCATTACCTTTTCTGGCTTTGAAAATACTGTAGGCGAGGAAGTGGAGTTCTTTGCCCAAATCATTGATGATGCGGGTAATAAAGGGGAATCCTTCTTTGCCGATACAACGGCTCCTGATACTTCATTTAGCAGTGCCGCCTACGATGCGACAGATAACACTCTGACATTAACCGGCCTCAATATGGATGACCTATTAAGCGCAGAAGAAACAACGGGAGAAGATCTACAAGCCAACTTCGATTGGAGTAAGCTGCAGTGGGATATAGACAGCGACAATACCGATAATATCAGCTTTACCCAAAACGATATTGCCAGCGTAACGACCAATGCGGATGATACTCTCACCATTACTCTGACGGATGAAAAAGCCACCGCACTAGAAGGTGAAGATGATTTTGATGATATGTCAGACAATGACAGCATTGAAATCACGGCGGGCTTTGTCGGTGACAGCTTCGATAACGTAGGTGAAGATGACGCCTTTGACAGCTATGTTCCACCAACCGTCGTAGCCTTTGATTTAACCTCAATAGGACGCCATTCCACCGAAGGGAACGGTATCAATGCTAACAGCACAACATTTGACAGTTCGATAACCTACGATATTTATATCGTGGTTGACCAAGCCGCAACATCGGGGAATACCTTTTCATTCGATGATTCCTATCAATGGGATGGTGGAGAAAATCTAGGCTCGGACGATACGGTTCATCTTGTGTCTATTGGTGCAATACCTGACGGTAATACAGGAGCTGCCATAGCCAAAACGTTAAAAAGCTCCTCAAACATTAACTTTGGTTCTGTGGGTATGGCCTCTACCAGTGATGCTGTTGCTGCCCTGTACAATGGAGGATCCTTTACTCGCGCTCTCACTGGCCCTGATTCGGGCTCTCAACTCTGGACAGGATCTTGGAGTAGCTCAACACCCAACGGGGTTGTTAGTTCCGTTTCTACGGCCTTTATAACGGCTCTAAGCTGGCAGGCAGTTAACGTTCCTATCTAATCTACTGATAATCAAGGTCTTCTGGTAAGAATTTAATTCAAACCAGAAGCTCTTATTATTTTTAGTCAAATAATAATTCTATCACTACAACCGAATGGGCAGTCTTTCTGCCCATTTATTTGTATCCTGATAAGATTCTATGACTCTTGCCCTTCTTATCGATAGATATTGTCCTAGATCCAACCCTCAACAATCAGATTGTAAATATGTCACCTTTATTAGTACTCCTTCGCCAATTGGCAGAACAGCAACAATTCTTAGCCCTTCAAGCTCAAGCGGAGGAGGCTTGGTTTAATGAACGTGATGTTGCCTACCTCCCTCTAATTGCTCTGGCCCATGCCCATCTAGACCATAAAGCCATTGCGGAAAATTGGTTACAACTGGCACAGCAGCAGCAAGCTAAGTTTGATGCTTATGCGTTAACGGATTTGGCTGCAGTATTAATATTAATGATGCGCTTTGAAGCTGCAGAAGAGCTACTCATAAAAGCACTGGAAATGCAGCCCAATCATACCCTAGCCATCGCTCGCCAGGGTTACTGTGCCATGATGTTAGGAGAGCCGGAAAAAGCTCAACAGTATTATGAGCAAGCCCTCATGCTCGAACCTTATCGGGTTTCTATTCTGGTTAATCTGGCTTTACTGCATCTTAATAACCAGAATTATGATCTGGTAGAACAGATATTGGAAAATGCGGCACAACAGCTAGAACAACAACCTATCGACCTGAGCGAAGCACAAGAAAACCTCTACCTTAATTTAATACGCTCAGTACAACTGCGACTTTGGATAGTGACGGAGCAATCGGAATTAGCCGAAGGTTGGTTAAGATTGCAGCAAGATCAATCAGAAGAAAGCAACTGGTTTCCTTGGGTTAAACAATATGTGAATCAACTAGCCGAAATTGACCAACACATATCTGCCACCGAGTATTTGCGAGAACAACTAAAAAGCCATCAAGAGAACAGCTCTCTGTGCATATTACTTGCTGAGCTTCAGCTCGTGCAGGGACACTTCATGCAGGCTATCAACTTGCTGCGTCGAGCCGTTCGATGGGATAAGGATAACCCTTCACTTTGGATACAGCTCTCCGGTGCCTCTCTGCGTCGCCTTGATAAACAGGCCCGTAAAGCCGCAGAAAAAGCCGTCGCATTAACCCATCAATTGGAAGAAAACGATGACTATTCTGCACAAACAGTTGCTCATCTGCGCGCTCAGGCAAAAAATGCGTTAGCACAAGTAGAAAACCATGAAGAAAACGTTGAGCAGTCTGAAAAACTGTTCAAAGAAATACTGATTGATTTCCCTTATTTTACCCCGGCACTTCAAAGCCTTGCCCAACAATATATGCATCAGGGAAAAATTGACGACGCTATAGGCTTATTTGAACGTATAAAGGAAGTTGATCCATTACGAGGTTACTCGGCACTGATTAATGCCCGGCAATTTCCTGAAGATGAAGAAACGCTGCATAAGATGGAGTTTGCTGCGCAACGTCCCAGTTTAGAAGGAAAAATGCGTTCCGGTATCTTGTTTCAGTTAGCCTCTGCCTGGGAAAAACGCAAAAACTACGACAAAGCCTTTGAGCTGGCACAGCAGGCCAATAGAGCCAGCCGTAAATTTTTACCCTACGATGGCCAGAAACATCGCAATAACTGTGCACGTATCCGAGCCCGTTTCAGTAAGGCGCTGTATGAACACAGAACAGCATGCGGCGTGAACTCCACACTTCCCGTCTATGTCCTAGGCATGCCTCGCTCAGGCACCACTTTGATAGAACAGATCCTTTCAGGACATAGCGACATTTTTGGTGCCGGTGAACTGGGTGTTATACCCCAAGTTGCGCAAGGTTTACGTCGCTGGGAGAAACATGCAGGCTCTGGCAGATCTTACCCCGACTGCGTTGATGATCTTACGCCTCATATCACTCAAGGCATCGCCAATAATGTGTTAAAAGAGCTGCAGGAATACGCTCCTGATGCGAAACACGTTGTGGATAAGTTACCGCACAATTTTGAAAATATTGGACTGATTAAGTTTTTATTCCCTAAGGCCAAAATAATCTCCGTACGGCGTGATCCAAGGGATATTGCCATGTCGAATTTCTTTACCGACTATCAGGCTAAACATGGCGGTATGGGTTTTGCCTATGACCTTGAAGATATTGGTCAACAATTGGCTGATCACAATCTGTTAATGCATCACTGGCATCAAACCTTCCCCGGTGAGATCTTGGAAATCAATTACGAAGATGTAGTAGAAGACCTAGAAGGCTCGGCCCGTAAGATGCTGAACTATATTGGTGTTGATTGGCAGCCTGAAGTGCTGAAATTTAATGAATTGGAACGTACCGTTAAAACTGCCAGCGTCTGGCAAGTCCGTCAGCCTATTTACAAAACATCAAAAGCCAAGTGGATGCGCTATCAGCAGTACCTCGCGCCACTGATTAAGGGCACTAACGCCAAAATTGAGTCCAACCCTATTAGCGATATGCTCTCCTTACCTGAACCAGGTTTTTTGACAAAAGGGGTTGATCTGTATCGCCAAGGAGACTTAGATGGAGCCGAACTCAGTTTTAAGAAGATGTTACATCACAACCCAAATCATGCTGCCTGTACCTACATGATCGGACTGATATACCTTCAAAAAGAGCATACTCAGGCCGGTATTGAGTTTATCGAAAAAGCAGTAGAGAAAGCCCCCTGGCATCAGGAATGGAAACAAAACCTGTTAAAAGCCTATGAGTTCACAGGTGAAGTTAATAAAGCGCAAGCTTTACAATCCAAGTTGGATAAAAAACATAAAGTATCCAAAGTCAAAGAGGCATCAGACGAAACACAAAAAGAGTTATTCGATTTTGATGACAAAATGCTGCAATTTATGACCAGTAATGACTCAGCATCACTTTAAGTCCAAGTCATAGCAACAGACTGAAAAGTATAACACCGCCAGTATAGTTTAAAAAAAAGGCACTTTTTATGGTACAGGTAACGATATGATCTCCCGCATAGATATTAAAGAGCTGCGCTTTTTTCCCGGCAATCATTCTGGTCTTTTACAAAATAGTGCCGTTGTTACGCTCGTAACTGACGATGAGATCCAAAGTTGGATACAGCCAGAAAATTTGGTTGAAAAAATACCGACTTTAAATCCTGCGGATCCACTTTGGCAAATCGAAATAGCAGATTGGCCAGGGGCTTTTTTATACAAACAGATGCCAAACAATACCTTTGCGCACTGGACAATAGCCCTGACTATCGCCTTTCAACGTTGGGCAAGAGATCCCGTATTTCAGGGGAGGGTATTATCTCAGGGGAAAAACCATATCACCCTCGTACTTCCCTGGCAGAGAGAAGAAGTCTTTAAGGAGGCCTTGTCGCTGGCATTGCGGCATCTATTATTATGGACACAAACAGAGCCTGAGGAAAAAATGGTTACCGGCTTAACCAAAGAGCGAGTACGTTGGATTGAGAAGAAATCACTGGGAGGCCTCGCACCGAATGGACTACGTTTTGCACAAGCGGCTTATCAACGTAATATTCCAGTGAACTTTTCACATGGATTTCTGCACTTAGGCTGGGGCTGCCACCGTATCTCTTTTGATAGCAGTTTTACCAGCCAAACAGGCAATATAGCAACACGTATTGCTCGCAACAAATCACAAACAAACCAGCTATTACAGAGCTCTGCTCTGCCTGTACCGACGTCAGCGGTTGCTGTTAATTGGCCGTCTGCCGTTAAACAGGCTGAAAAATGGGGTTGGCCTGTAGTGATTAAACCAGGTAATCAAGATCAGGGCTTTGCGGTTGTTCCTAATATTCAAAATGAAGCATTGTTAAAGCAGGCTTATGATGAGGCCGAAAAATACAGTAAAGGCCATGTCATTATCGAGAAACATGTTCCGGGGCACGACTATCGTATGCTGGTTGTTAAAGGTCAGCTGATTATGTGCACTCAACGTATTCCCGGCTGTATTACTGGAGATGGAGTGCAAACGGTAAAACAGCTCATAGATCAAACGAACAAAGATCCCCGCAGAAGTAATAATAAGCGAAGTATGTTAATCGCTCTTTCTCTTGATGATGAAGCCTTAACTTGCCTATCCGAACAAGCTCTGACACCAGATAGCATCCCCTCTGAGAATCAATCTGTACCTTTACGCAGAACGGCCAATATTAGTACTGGAGGTACAGCAATTGATTTCAGTGATAAGGTTCATCCCGATAATAAAGCTCTCGCAGAACGTGCGGCACGTATCATTGGTCTAGATATAGCGGGTGTTGATTTTCTTTGCCCTGATATTACCCGTTCCTGGCATGAGGTAGGCGGAGCCATTTGTGAAATCAATGCTCAACCAGGTTTCCGGCCCCACTGGTTAGGGGCTCCCCATAGGGATATTAACGGTGAGATTTTAGATCAATTTTTTGCTAATCAACCCAGCCGAATTCCTACAGCGGCTATTACTGGCAGCAATGGTAAAAGTACCGTATCCCATATGCTGCATCATATCCTGATGCAAAGCGGCAAAAATACCGGACTAACAACAACCAGTGGCGTGTGGTTAGGTCACAATAAAATCAGTCATGATAATCTGTCAGGACAACCTGGCGGTAAGATCATATTACAGGATCCCGCAATAGAGGCCGCTGTTATCGAAATGCCTCGAAAGGGTCTTATTATTTTTGGTCATCCCTGTGATTATTATGATGTATCCGCCCTACTTAATATTCAGGATGACCATATTGGTGAATATGGAATCAACAGCCTAGACAAAATGGCACAAGTCAAAGCCAATGTTTTAGAACGCACCCGTAAAGCAATTGTTATTAATGCTGAAGACCCTCGCTGCCTCCGTGTTGCTCTACGTATTGCAAAAAAAACTAATGCCCCAGAGCTAATAATGGTTGCTCGTAACGCTTCATCTATCTCATTACGTCAGCACTTATATCAAGGGGGAAAAGCCGTCTTTATGCAGCAGCATAAAGGCATAAACTGGATGGTCTTTGCCGAAAGCGCTCAACAAACCCCTATTATGCCAATAGATGACATACCGGCAACATGCAAGGGTATATTCCAAGTCAATGAAATTAATGGCTTATTTTCAGCAGCTCTTGCTTGGGCAATGGGCATAACAACAGAGTGTATTACTCAATCCTTAACAAGCTTCCATAATACGATTGAACAGAGCCCCGGCCGCTATAACTTTATTGAAGGCTACCCTTTTCAAGTATTATTAGACTTTGCCCATAACCCTGACAGTGTCAGTACACTCTGCCAATCAGTAGCACAACTGCCTGTTACTGGAAAATGTCGCCTACTAAGCACCAGTATCGGTAATCGTTCTCATAAACATATAGAGCAAGTCGCCCCTTTACTGGCAGAACTCTTTGATGAATTTATTTTAAGCTGCCAGTCCCCCGTTTTGATAAAAAGCAATGAATATACAAGTGATGAACCTGTTGCTGAAATGCTAAATTTTTATCATAAAACTCTTATTGAACATGGCGTATCCGACAAACAGATCATTATTCAGGATAATCTGGAAGCAGCGGTACAAGAAGCCATTAACATAAGCCAGCCCGGAGACTTATTGGTTAGCCTAACCGATTTAGATAAATTCCCTCTACTGGAAACGGCTTTATAAAAAGACAACACTTTTCTTGTATAGCACTAAAGGATTGAGACCTGCTAAAGCATGATAAACATAAATTATCTTTCGATTTATTATGGACCAAATACCTATGCTCCCGCTCCAGTAATTGTTGCGGAAATAGCATTGCCAGAAGTACTGATACAAAAAGCGGATGACTTATGTCTTCACTTGAAAGCTCAGTTCCCTGAGTGGTTTATCAATGAAAAATCTTCGCACTCTGAAGGTCAAGAGCGGTTACTAGAAACAGCGTCACAATGGGCTTTAGCGGCTCTCAATGAAGTACGTGGTTTTTTACATTACGCTGGTGTAGTAAACAGAAAGGGAAAGACCCAATTATGGTTGGAGTTTCATGATCCAAGCATTGCACGACACGCTCTAGAACTAGCGCTTAACACCTTAATCAACCAAAAGCAGGCGCAACAGACACAGAAAGCCTTAAATAAACTCTGGATTCAATGTCGGCAAAGGCACCCTGATTACCAGGCCCAGATTCTGATGCAGGCTGCACGGGCTCACAATATCCCCTTTCTACCCTTTCTACCTGAAGCCCGTTTATGGCAGTTTGGCTGGGGCAGTAAAAGCCGAGTGTTTATGGAATCTGCATCAAATGACGATGGTCATTATGGTAGTAAGGTGTCTAGTTCTAAGCCTCTTAGCAAATCATTATTTCGTGCTCTTGGAGTACCTTACCCGCCTCATGTATTAATCAAAGATTCTAGTGAATTAAAGCAAGCAGCTGAAAAAATTGGTTGGCCCTGCGTGACCAAACCCGTCAGCTTAGGAGGTGGAAAAGGTGTTACGGCGAATATTAATTCTCATGAGGGTTTACAATCTGGTTTTAATTCTGCCCGTCAATTTAGCCAAGATGCTATTATGGTTGAAGCCTTTGTTCCTGGTGATGATTACCGTTTATTAGTCGTTAACGGTCAATTAATAGCAACAATACGTCGAGAACCTTCTTATATCATTGGTGATGGACAGCAAACCATTACTCAGCTCATTCACCGACTTAATATTGGACGATCCTCTAATATAGTAAAAAGCCGTTACTTGCGCCCCATCGCCTTTGATCAAATACTTACCGAGCAGTTGAACCAACAACAAGTCACATTGGATACCATACTACCTAAACAGAAAAAGGTGACGCTGCGCAGTGTTGCAAACCTATCACAAGGCGGCCTTTGTACAGATTTTAGCTCAAAGCTTCATCCTGATATCCGTCAAATAGCAGAGATGCTGGCGCAAAGTACCGGTATAAAAACATTGGGTTTAGACTATATCACCACAGATATCAGTCGTAGCTGGACAGAAGTCAACGGTGCTTTTATCGAGCTCAATACTACACCGGGTTTAGACGCTATGATCGCCGCCGGTGCAGACCCAATCAAAGTCGGTCAACATATTCTGGGTGACCAACCTGCACGTATCCCTATTAACCTGACAATAACCGAGAACAAGCAATTACCTCGATATTTAGAGGCGTTACAGCAACAAGAGTGGCCATCGGGTGCAGGCTGGGCATGTGCCGGAAAGGCCTGTATTGCGGAAACCGCTTTACAGATTAGTGACAATGAAGCCTGGCCTGCCGTAAAGTCTTTACTCCGTAATAAAATATTACAATCTCTGACTATAATTTGTAGTCTAAAAGAAATTATGCAGTTTGGTTTACCTGTTGATCAAATAGATAGCCTAGATGTCCAAGATGTAGAGATACCAAAACCTTGGCAAACCGTCTTAGAGAGTGCTTTAGTTTTAAAAACTGAAAGATGTAAATCAAATAACGAAGGGTCATCGGTTTGAAGACAATTGTTGCGTCCAAAAAAACTAGTCCTGCGATTACGATATCAAGTACCAAGTATATCCCAGGCTATCTTCCAGGCAGGCAGCAACCCTGCGTAATAGCTCAGCTATCATCTAGGCAAGGGCATAATAAAAAACATATAAAAGCGGTTTCTCTTTTCTTTAACAACACCATACCTAACTTCCCGGCTAATGAGATCGAAGCTGAAAGTATCATTGACCTTATCGCTTATGCTAGCCAAGGAATACTTGAGGCAGGGGATATGCCAACCTTCAGCCAGGCAAGTATTGAAGAACAGCATAAAAAGCATCAGTACACTCTTATATTACCAACGATACATGCTACTTATACACCTTGCGTTAATATCATTCAGTGGATTATTCAATCTATTAATCTCATCTGTGAGAAGAAAAGCACAGCAAGAGTCGAAAGGGATCTACCGTTACTCATCAAACAATTAAAAAACTACACGCCATCTGGACTTAATAGTAAGTATTTTATTAAAGCGGCGGATGCAAAAAACATTCCCTGGAAGCGCTTTTCTGGCAATGTCTATCAGTACGGCTGGGGGAAAAATTCTCGCCTATTAGATAGTTCATTTACCGATGAAACCCCCGGTATTTCAATTACTCTCTCCCGTAATAAAGTAACCACTGCTCAGGTTTTAAGTCAGTTTGGCTTACCTGTTCCTAAACATGCTTTAGTCAATAGTGCTGAAACGGCAATTCAGCTTGCTGAAGCATTGCGCTTTCCAGTTGTTGTTAAGCCTGCGGATAAAGATGGCGGCCTTGGCGTTTTTACAGAACTGACCAATAGCCAAGCGGTTAAAGATGCATTTGAAAGTGTCCAAAAGATTTCTCAAAAAATCCTTGTTGAAAAGCACTTCTATGGCAACGACTACCGCTTACAGGTCTTCCATGGAGAGGTTTTCTGGGCCGTTCATCGGGTTCCTGGCGGTGTAACCGGTGATGGGCAACATACAGTTGAAGAACTACTGACCATAACCAATTCAGATCCCAAGCGAGGCCCTGTGGGCAGTAATTCACTACTTAAAGTGATTGAAGTGGATAATATTGCCAACGAATTATTAGCAGAACAGAACCTCACTTTGGGCTCGATACCAAATAAGGATGTTTTTGTTCCTCTGCGCAGAGCTGCCAACGTAGCATCCGGTGGCAGGCCGGTTCCTGTATTGGATCAAGCCCATCCAGATAATATTGCGCTAGCAGAACGGGCCGCTAAGGTTTTACGATTAGATCTTGCTGGTATTGATTTACTTATTCCTGATATTAGACACTCGTGGTTAGAAAGTGGGGCGGTGATCTGCGAAGTAAACGCTCAACCTCAGTTATCCCCTCATTTACCCGAATATCTATTAAATCAGTTAATAGAAAAGAATGGTCGCATCCCTATCATTGTTATTCAAGGTGAATTGAGTGATAACCCATGGCATCATAAAATTCACACTCAACTTAATTTATGTGTAGGTATTATTAGTAACAACTCAATTATGATTAATAACAGAGTTATATCTACACCAAAAGATAATATCTACAGCTCAGCACAGAATATATTAAATGATCCATCCGTTGAGTTAGCTATTATTTTTATCACGGATAATAGTATTCTAGAAACGGGCTTTCCTACCGATCATTTTGATCTGTTATTCATCTCTGAAATGACTCAGAAATCCTTATTTTCTAGCACAGCAAACATGCTTACCAACATGTGCCAAGGGCCCATATTTGGCTACTCCACTCTAAAAGAGTCTAACTTCCCCACTGAAGTTAAAGTAATCTGTATCTCTCCAGATGAGACTCCAACCATTATAGAACGAGTTTTAAATGAACAATAAAACAGAAGCCATTACATTAAGTCATGATGATATTAAAGGCTTGCTTTCCGACTACCTATACCAAGGAAGAAAACAGGAGTCTTGGGAGATTGAACAGATTCAAGTAGAAGATAAGAGATTAACAGCTAAAGTGATGATGACCTCCACCTATGTTTCTGGAACAGATCAAGGCGGCTTTCATTTAACTATTTTCTCTACTTTAGAGTTCCTCTCCCAATTGATGATTATTTATGCCCATGTATGGGCCGGTTTTCCAGAAAAAACCCGAGAAGGCTGGATGATTGAAAGTAAAACTAAAAGTGTTCGGGTGATCAGAAACCCAGAAAATATTCAGATTGAGATGGACGTGACCAGAATGAAGCAACGCGGAGACAACCTCTACTGTATTGCTAACTATAAAGTAACCGATGATCAGGATGGTTTATTTGAAGTTACTTTAAAGGGCTTTTTATCATGAAGACAATCGGATTAGAGCTAAATTGCCCAGAGTTTTTTCAAAACCCGTACCCCTTTTATGCCGATATACGAGCATCCGGTCAACCTTTGTGGCTGGGTCATCGTCAAGATAGTTCAAGTGATGGTGTGTGGCTATTTGCAAATTATCATGAAGCTCTAGAGTTATTTAAGCAAACCACTACTATTTCAAAAAGCATTCAGGCCATTCGCCCCAAAGGATCGAATAGCCCATTTGATCTACATATGTTGCACAGGGATGGTGCTGATCATTTACGTTTACGCCGCCTGGTCGCCCACTATTATTCGCAAAACTACATCAAACAACTCGCCCCGATTCTTGATACCACCATCGATAAGCTGATTGATAAGATGGCAGGGAAAAGCCAAATCGATTTTATGGCTGATTTTGCAGAACCACTCCCCCTTCATATTGTTGCTCATATGGTGGGTATTAATGAAACAGATATACCTAAAATAAGAAGCTGGTCCCTCCTAATTGGCGAGGGTTTTGATTCTGTTCGCATTACTGAAGATATTTTATTACAACAAAAAAGGGCGTTAACAGAGTTTATGTCTTATGTGGAGCAGCTGATTGCAGCTAAGCGCCAACACCTCACGGATGATTTGCTTAGTTTCCTCATAAGCTCTGAAAAAGAGAATAAAATACAGCCGGCAGAACTCATTGGTATGGTTGGTTTTTTATTATTTTCTGGTCATGAAACAACGATCAATCTCTTAGGCAATGGTGCTTATCTTTTACTCCAGCACCCTGAACAGCTTAATAAACTGGTCAACCAACCGGAACTCTTACCTCAAGCTATAGAGGAAATCCTCCGCTATGAAAGTCCTGAACAAAGAACTTCATTTCGAATCACCACAGAGGCCCTAACCATAGGAGGAATAGATCTGGAAGAAGGACAACAAGTAGGTGTTATCATTGGAGCAGCCAATCGAGATGAAAATCAATTCGAAAATCCTGATCAATTCAACATTGAACGAGAGCCCAATCAGCACCTAGCATTTGGCTTTGGCATTCATAATTGTCTAGGTAAAATATTAGCCCGCGAAGAGGCCAAAGCAGCTTTTAGTAAACTCATACCTCATCTTATGGAATGGAAACGAGTAGATTCCACAGCAAATTGGCGAACCAATTCCTTTTTCCGCGGGCTAGAAACACTACGCCTTACAAAAAAACAGCAGTAAATACACAATAAGATGAATAACCAAAGCAACATAGCTTGTAGGTTATTTCTGATACAGTTGAGAAAACTACCTTATAGATCCGTAATTTTTGATAACCGGATCTGAAAATAACACAAAAAGAATAAATATCATGAAAGAGAAACACATTGATTTCCAACACAAATTAAAGGCTTATCTCTCTGTTCTTTTATGGTCATCTGCTAGTATTTTTAGCATTAATAGTCAGGCAAATTCATCCGGACTAGATCAGGGACTGAGTGCTGCATTGCAAGCAATGATTCAATATCACCCAGAGATTGAGGGTGCCAAAAATGAGTTGCAAGTACATGAATATGCGATTGATAGCGCAAAAGCGTCTCGCTATCCGACCATCAGCGCTCAAGCTAACACCTTAGATAAGGATGTCACTCAGGGTACTTTAAGAGTGAAACAACCTCTTTGGGCTTTCGGTAAAATTGATAGCGCTATTGAACAAACGGAAGTGAATTATCAAACTGAAAAATTTTCTCTATTGAAGGTACAGCGCCAGCTCATAGAGAATACAGCTGTCGCTTACGGTCGAGTAGAAGGTATTCAAAAAAAGCTTAAGATCAGCGAAGAAAATATTACTGAACATGAACACTTGTATCAAAGAATTAGCCGCCGTCAACGGGGACAGCTTTCTTCCGAAGCGGATGTTAACCTTGCCAACACCCGATTGATCCAAGCTAAGACGACACGTGAAAAAATTATTGGCGAGCTGCAAGTTGTTTTAACAGAATTAGAGGCCTTCACTCAAATCTCTGTGGATACCCAACAGCCCGTCAACCCACAATTATTCACTGATCAGCCCATAGTAACGGCAAGCGTTCTGGCCTCTAACCCTAATGTGCTTTACCAAAGAGAGCGGCTTAAGGTTGTTGAGCTGGACGTTAAACAAGAAAAAATATCCCTTTATCCAACAATCTCTTTTCAAGTAGAGCAGGAGTTTCTTGAAGTCGGCGATAATGTTGACCGAACTCGCGCAGGTATTGTAATTGAAAGCACGCTAGAGGGATTGGGGTTTGCAACGCAAGGTCGTATTAAAGCGGCAACTGCAAGGCTCGATGTATCTCAACGGGCGCTTGATAGCAGCGTCAATGATATTCAAAGGCAAATTAACTCGTTAAAAATTAATTTGAATCTGCAAAGCCGCCTTGTGAAGTCTCAAAAAGAAGCGGTTGCTGCTATTGATAATACTCGGGCCTCTTTTTTACGTCAGTACGAAAGTGGGCGTAAAACCTGGATGGAAGTTTTAAATACTCATCGAGAGTTAAATGAACAGCGTATACAATTAGCTCAAATTGAAAATGATTGGCTAATACTATCCCTACGTTTGGCTGCAATGGCTGGACGCCTAGATTCTCTGGCAGGTATTCAGACTCCATGAGCACAACACAAAACTCAGCCCCACAATCAAGCAGTGCTAAGGGCGAAAATAATCAAACTCAGAGCGGTCAGGATCAATTAGATACCTCTTTTCTGCAGCAACCGATACCTGCGACAGTACTCAAACAATTACTGGATAAGCTTAAAATATCTATACAGGCTGGCGCCTTAAATATCGCGTGCCAGCAAGCACAAGAGAATTTAGAAAGCGCGAGTCCAACACAACGTATTAGTGCTATCTTTAATACCCTACAAATCAAAGATATTCGGGTAGCTCAGTTACGCTGGAGTCGTTTTGATCAACGTAAACTACCCGCGATTTTGTTTTATCAAGAACAATGGCAGCTCATCGAACGAATCAATCAGGATACTCTCGTCTTAACCAATGCTGAGGGTGAACAAAATGAGTTCAATGAGACCATGCTGGAAGAAGGCCTCGTGCTCTGGTTACAGGCCCCTAAAGCAAAAAGAAAACCGAGTTTTACGTCGTTAAAAGATAATATTGCCGCCCGCATGGTTTGGAGTGAAATATTCCGCAGTAAGCGCTGGGTAATGGACGTCATAATAGCCACGGTCATTATCAATATACTCGCCGTGGGCACCTCTCTCTTCGCCATGCAAGTCTATGATAGGGTTGTACCCACTCTCGCCTATGCCACCCTATGGACGCTGGTTATGGGAATGGGGATTTTAGTCATTCTTGATTGGCTATTAAAAACCGTCCGAGCAAGAATCCTAGACAGCGTGGCTTGCTCTGTAGATAAAGCCATTTCTCAACGGGTTTTTGATCATGTGATGCGCTTGCAGCTGGATAGCCGCCCAAGAAGTTTAGGTACTTTAGCGGCTCAGATCCGAGGCTTGGATTCTGTTCGCCAGTTTTTCTCCTCCAGTGTTGTATTTGCCTTGGTGGATATGCCCTTCACCTTAGTATTTATTGGTGTCATTGCCATTATTGGTGGGCCTATTAGCTTCGTCTACCTTACTCTCTTGCCTATAGCTGTTATTTTAGGATTAATAACGCAACGTCGTCTGCGTCATTTATTGAAACATCAAATGATACGCTCTAATGAACGCCAGGGCTTTCTGGTTGATGCAATTCAAGGGACAGAGTCTATTCGTACCAATAATGCTACCTGGCGCTTCTCTGAAGAATGGCAAGATGTTAGTGATACGATATCCAGTCACAATGTACGCCAAAAAGCGATTAGTAATATTGCAACACTGTCCACTGGTAGTATGGCCACCTGTGCCTATATTGCAGCGATTGTTGTTGGTGTGCATCAGATTGAAGCCGGTAACCTCACCATGGGAGCTTTAATAGCCTGTAGTATTTTGGGCGGCCGGGTCATTGCCCCTGTTGCGCAAAGCGTACAGTACATGACTCAATGGCAAAATGTTTCCCAATCCCTACAAATGGTCAACCAAGTATTACAACTCGAAACAGAACGTAGACCTGACCAAAATCTTCTCATGCCGGACGAAACACCAGAATCTATCGAACTACAGAGTGTACGCTTTAGCTACCCAGAATCCCCGATTCAACAACTGAATATTAACCAATTGAGTTTTAAATCAGGTGACCGTGTCGCTCTTTTGGGCAGTATAGGTTCAGGTAAATCAACCCTATTAAAAGTATTGGCTGGGCTATACCGTCCCTCTGAAGGTCGTATTCGCCTTGGTCAGGCTGATTTATGGGAAATAGATCCAAATATCATCGCTGATCAAGTCAGTTATTTGCCTCAGAGTGTCCATCTCTTTAAGGGTACTCTGCGCAGTAATTTAGCATTATCTGGTGCGGTTAGAGATTCACACCTCTTGAATGTATCCAACGATCTAGGCATCGATCATATCGCAGCCGATAACCCTCACGGAATGGATCTTTCAATTAGCGAGGGTGGGGAAGGGCTATCAGGAGGTCAACGTCAGTTAGTAGGCTTAGGGCGAGTTTTCTTAGCACAACCCAAGATATGGCTACTGGATGAACCCACCGCATCACTGGATAACGAGAGTGAAAAACAAGTACTAAAAGCGATCCAAAAGTACGTACAGCCTGACGATATATTATTGGTAGCAACTCATCGTCCCGCTCTTGCCGCTCAATTTTCAAATCGAGTCATTATGATGCAACGCGGTGAAATCATTGCAGACGGTAAGCCCGAACAAGTCATGGGCCAGATGATCAACCGTAAACCTAAACAAACCGCAAACCCTGTCGCTAAAAACATACCGAGCTTTATGCAATCTGGCGCTAATAAGGGGCCAAATAATGTTATTTGATAGCTATTTTTCTGACGATGACCTCGATAATAAGAAAGACACCAGCTTAGAAACCTACCATCAAAGACATTACTCCTTAGTGCTTATTGTCTTGCTAGCAGGTTTTATTAGCTTTGTATTCTGGGCGATGGAATATTATATCGATCAAGTTGCAAAAGCGTCTGGAGAAGTCATTGCCAGTAGCCGAGTTCAAGTCATTCAATCTGTCGATGGGGGTGTATTATCCAAACTCAATGTCCGAGAGGGTGACTCTGTCGAAGAAGGACAAGTCTTAGCATTGCTCGATCAGACTCGTGTTGGCGCTTCCGTTAAAGAAATTGAAGCGCGTCTATCAGCACTAAAAACCAAAGCAATACGCTTACGTGCAGAAGTTACTGGAGAAAAGAAGCTTACGTTTTCTAAAGATCTCCTAAAGTTTTCTGATCAGGTAAGGGTTGAAAAATCTTTATTCAAACAAAGGCGTAATGGACTGACTGAAGAGCTCAGAGTTCTTAGTTCTGCCATCAAACTGGCAAAAGAAGATACTGATCTAGTAAAAAAATTAGCTCGATCAGGTGATGCTAATCGCTCTGAAGTTATTCGTACCGAGCGTGCATTAAATGAGGCCGAATCAAGATATATCGTACGAAAGAATAGATATCTGGAAGAAGCAAGCACTGAACTTACGCAGGTAGAGAATGAGATAGCACAAAATGAACAAATTTTAACTCAAAGAAAGCAACAACTTAAAGACAGTGTATTTAAAGCTCAGGTACGTGGCATTGTAAAAAATATCCGTGTTACCACTGTTGGCGGGGTATTAAGAGCAGGTGAAGAGCTTATGCAAATTATCCCCATTGATGATGATCTCATTATTGAAGCAAAGGTAAGTCCAACCGATATCGCTCTAGTTCGACCAGGACTTGAGGCCACGATCCGCTTTGATCCCTTTGACTATACGATTTTTGGTGGTGTAAAAGGTGAAGTTATCTATGTCAGTGCTGATACATTAAAGGAGGATAGCAGTAAAGGAGAGGAGATTTATTATCGTGTGCATATTACAACAACAACCCATCCCGTTGTGACAACTACCGGAAAAGAACTAGACATATTACCTGGCATGACAGCTCAGCTGGATATTAAAACGGGTGAACGCACTGTGATGGAATACCTTCTTAAACCGTTACGTAAAACACTATCAGAATCCTTTGGTGAACGATGAGATAGGTAGGTACAGTAAATATATAGGCTTCAGAGCCATAGATTATCGGCTCTGAAGCTATAATAAGTTTTAACTCTGATCGGGAAATTTATTATTCACTTCTAGTACTTGATCAATATTATCAATAAACAGATCCACCAGCTCAGGATCAAAATGCTTGCCCTTTTCTGATTTAATCAGCTCTAATACTTCCTCTAATGGCCAAGGCTCCTTGTAACAACGTTTGTGGATCAGAGCATCAAAGACATCCGCAATAGCGACGATACGTGCATAGAGATGGATATCACTCCCCTTACGCCCTTCAGGATAACCACTGCCATCAAACTTCTCGTGATGCTGCTCAGCTATGATTGATGCCGCATACAATAACGGACGCTCTGAACCGGATAATATCTCAGCGCCTAGCTGAGCATGGGACTTCATCAACTCCCATTCATCGCCATCCAATTTACCGGGTTTTAACAGCACAGAGTCAGGAATCGCAATCTTGCCCAAATCATGCATCGGAGAGGCTTTTCTTAAAAGATCAGCATCCTTATCCGTTAAGCCCGCTACCTTGCCTAAGACATAACTGAACTCAGACATGCGTACCACATGATTAGCCGCCTCTTTTGAGCGGTTTTCAACCACATCACCTAAACGGTGAATCAATTCAGCCTGAGTATCTTCGATCTCCTTATCTAACAGCAGGTTTTCAAAGGCAATGCTGACATTGGTGGAAAAGATATCCACAAGCTGCTGATCCAGCTCATCCATATCCTTAATGCCTTTAATATAGAGCAGGGTAACCTTGTCTTGTTTACTAGGGAAATAACCGATAAAGCTGCCATTAATTACCTGGCTGCGTTGAGAGGTCATCACGGCTTGGATGCCATCGACCACTTCCTGCGGCATCTCCGTTAAGCCTTGCATACAACCACTGGCGGCTAAAATATCTAACTCATTAGCCACAAGATCTTGCAACCCTGATAGGCCATCCACTTGGAGTAAGACACTGTCTTCACTCACATGCAGTAAGGAAGCAATTTGCAGCAATAAGCCACTGGCAAATTCTTTTAGGGAACGTTGTTCAAATAGACTGGCAGAGGCATGTAACACTCTCTCTAAACCTTTACGGCTGCGCTCTTGATAGCGACGCGCTTCATCTACCAGCTCGATATCTCGATAAGCTCTCAGCGCCGCATAGGTGGTGGTAAAGAGCTTGTTATTATCTAATTCAGTTTTTTCTTTGTAATCGTTAATATCGTATTCAACAATCACTCGGCTTTCTGGTGCCTGCCCCGGCTGCCCCGTACGCAAAACGATACGACTGAACTGATTGCCTAGCTCTTCCCGAACGTATTTCGCGACTTGAAGACCTGCATCATCCGTCTCCATTACGACATCCAGAAATATAATGGCGATATCTTTATTATCCGCCATCATCTCCTTGGCTTCTGCGCCAGAATAAGCGTGCAGAAAGCTAAGCCCCCGTCCATTAAGACGAAACTTACGCAGTGCCATTTTAGTCACTGAGTGGATATCAGGCTCATCATCCACAATCAGTACTTTCCAAGGTGGCAATGTATCCGTCACCGCCACAGCATCGTCCTGTTTAAACAGCATGGATTACGTCCTCAAACTGGCATAGACACCTAAATAAAAGTATTTCGATATTCTTTGGCTAGTAGCCAGAGAAAATGACGATCTGTTGTAGAGACACTTTTATTTCGGCGTTTCACTTATACAATACTTATATAAACGTATAACTCAGAACATCAAGTCTTGCCACTCTAACCTACTCTTCTTACAGGACAAAAGCCAATACTAGTGGCAGTGTCAGTACACTGGCAAAATTGCCTAATAAGACGATAGAAGCGACACGAGCAGGCTCCTGAGTATATTGTTCAGCCACCATATAATTTAACACCGCAGGTGGTAGAACACTGAAAACTAACAAGATAGCCCATTGCTGATGATCAAACTGCCAAATCATTCCCGCAACGGCCGCCATTAGTAACCCTGAAAGGGGACAGAGCAAAGCGCCTGTAACGCCAATGTGCCAATCCGATAGATCCACAGATAACAGCCGAACCCCTAAAGTGAATAACATCAAAGGGATAGAAATCTGTCCCAGCATATCCATAGGAATAGCTAAAGGTTCTGGCAACGACCAACCCATAAGACTGAAGACAAAACCAAGTAGTGTTGCCTGCACCACAGGCATTTTTAGCATAGCAGACAGCTTGGTTTTATGATCCAAAATGTAAAGACCCACACTAAAATGCAGTAACATCTCTACAATAAAAACAATGACCGCGGCCGGTAAAGCGGCTTCACCAAAAGCCAAAACAATCAGAGGGATACCCATATTACCGGTATTGTTAAACATCATAGGTGGCAAGAAGGTCTTTGCATTCCATCCCATCAATTTAACAAGCGGATAAAGCACCACACCGGAACCTAATACAATGACACCGGCCGCTAACGCCAAATCTTGATAAGCAAACAGATCAAACGATTTATCTGCCAGAACAGAAAAAACAAGAGCAGGTACAAATACATCCATATTCAGACGATTGGCAATAGCAATATCCGTATGCTTCCAGCGACCATATAAGGCCCCCACTGCCACAACGGCAAATAGAGGAAATACCGTTAATAATAGTTTTTCTACCAACATCACTTACATCCCTTGATGGTTCACCAGTAGATTATCGGTTCCTATGCAAGCGCACGTGGGAACAAGAAATAAGATTGAAAAAAGCCGAGATTTTTCAGATAAAAATAGGGGGAGCCGAAGCTCCCCCAAATAGCACAGGAAAAAATTAACGATTAACAATCAATTATTAGGCACCAAAAGCACAGGAATCTTGCTGTGTAGGCTAACCTGCTGAGCAGTATCACCCAACAGCTTTTGGCCAAACACACCATGATGACTATGCGAACCAATCACAATCATATCCGCTTGCTCTGCTTGAGCTGTTTTCAGAATCAATTCATCAGGATTAGCTTCCGTCACTACAATATCCACGGTTAGCTGATCACCATCTGGTAGATCCTTTAACTCCTCATCACGAAAAGCCTGAACACGCTCTTGCATGCTATCCCGAATACGTACCATGCCCGTATCATGGATCTCATCGAGCACTTCTTTTGGTAGATAGTGTTCAATAATCGCATGACCAAATTCACTAACTGGCTCCAACGCATGCACCATAATAATTCGTGCATTGTAGGTACGCGCCAAGTTCACCGCATGGCGAAATACCGGGCGGGTATTTTTACCCAGAGTCGTGGCATAGACGATGGTGTTAATTTCCGGAAGCATAGTTCACCTTTTGTTCTGCTTGTGTTCAGTTGATAGCGTCAGCAAGCATGAGTATTACCGTTAAATTTTAAAGCGAGTGGTGAGCTCTTCTAACTGGGCCGCTCGGTCATGTACCGCCCGACTGCCTGAAACAATCTGTTCCGTAGCCATATGATTATGGTCAATCTCCTGAGAGATCTGATCCATATCCTGAGCCATCTGACGGGTTGTTTGAGCCACTTCTCGCACCGCATTCATAATTTCTTGAGTTTGGTCTGCTGCCTCACGGGTCTGTTGCTCAATATCCCGTACAGCCGTCACCGCTTGATCACCCAGCTCTCGACCTTGCTTAACGCGATCTTTACTGCGTTGCATGGAATCGATCACCTTACGGGTATCCTCCTGAATCGCCTCAACCTTCTCAGTAATATCTGTGGTTGCTTTAACGGTTTGAGAAGCCAATGTACGCACTTCATCCGCTACCACAGCAAAACCACGTCCGGCTTCACCGGCACGGGCTGCCTCAATAGCCGCATTCAACGCTAAGAGGTTTGTTTGTTCTGCGACACCAACAATAAGATCGATCACCATATCAATCTCTTTTGAACGAGCGCCTAGCTGTTCAACGGATTGACTGGTTTCTTCCACTACCTCAGCCACATCTGCCAACGCTTGAATCGCCTGACTGATCACCTGTGCACCTTGGTGGGCCGTTTCAAACGCGCCTTTAGCCGAATCACTCACATGCTGCGTTGTTTCAGCAACCTGATCTGCTGTGGCGCTAATCTCTTCTGTCGCCGCAACCAATGAGTTACTGCGCTCACTAATGGACTGACTGCCACTGACAATCTGCTGTACCGACTTATCCATGCCATCCGCAGTCTGCTTCAGATCCTCATTACTCTGTTTCACATGTCCAATCACATCACACAAACCTGAGGTCATTGTATTTGTGGCTTTAGCTAACTGATTGAATTCATCCTGAGCATTGCCATTATCGGCGCAACTGGTAGTCAAATTACCATGAGCCACATCGTTTAATGCCAGCAAGGCTTGTTTCATATTGCGAGCAATGGACATCGCCACAGATGCCACAATCAAACCCACCACAACCGCTAATACCATGCTGCCAATCAGGATCGATAAACGAGAGGAAGAGGCTTCCTGTGTCGCATGTTTCTGGGCAGCCACCAACAGGGTCTTTTGTAGATAATGAGCACTGTTTTGCATTAATCCAGAAACTTGCTGGCGAGAATCCGCTAACTGCTGATCCAAAGTGGCCAATTGCTGTCTCAGACTAATCACATCGTTTAAAGAGGCTTCATACTTATCCACAAAAGGAAAAAAGATATCGTCAAAGGCCATGGCCTGAATATCCGTACGTAGCTGCCTCAAACTGGCCTGTACAACTTCTTTCTGCTCATCATTGGGGTAGATCAGAAAATCTTTTTCTTTTGCTCTCACTTCCCGCAAACGTGCTGCAAAAGAGCCAAATACCTCAATTTCACTTAATAAGGTTGCGGCATCTTTTTCAATAAGGCCCAGACTACCGGTATCAGCACTCAGCCCCAGTTTTTTTCTTACCTCAAGCCAATTAGACAATTGCGTCAGATAAGGCCCCAGAGCCTCCCGACTATCCATCAGCAGGCCTTTGGCTTTGCTATCACCGGCATGATCTTCAATTTCAGCCAGTTGGTTTACTGCATTTTGCTGTAACTCTGCTAGAGCAGCATCGATCTGAGTGATATTTTCAGGTGTTGCGCTATCTCGCTGTTTTGAAAACTGCAATAAGCGCACTTCCAGATTCCCCACCACCTGAGCCACATGTCCTAACTGAGTCACATGTTCAGAGGCCGACACCAAACCATTTAAACTTTGAACCGCATACAGTCCCATGGCACCAAAACCAAGGACTACCACAAATACAATTGCTATTAACTTATGACGTAATGAGAGATTAAGACTCATTGCCAGGGCTCCTCAAACCTCTTCCGAGGCGAATTTTTTGTAGTTATATAGGATATAAAGGGTTCGCCCTATCAGCTGCACACTAGATTAGATAAACACTAAATTAGCCACATAATAAATAGGATGAACCGAGCCGTGATCTGTCCGTAGCCTTGCAATATCCTGAAGCCCTAACTGTTCACTGATCAGATTAAACTGACTCAGCTTCAGTCAGGCGATCTACCAGATAAATGATCGATTGATAAGGAATACCACTGTATTCGCTTAAACCTATCTCACAAGTACGGCTATTGGAGTAACCCTCATTACATCCAGATACCGCTTTAGGTAGATCGTTTAACGCCGCTGCGTTTAATTCAGGATGGGTGAATCCCTTATCACCTGCAAAACCGCAACAGGTAATATCCGGTGGTATAACCACTTCTTTGGCACATGCTTTGGCCAAAGCAACAAATTTGTCAGCCAGTCCCATTTTGGTGGTACTGCAAGTGACATGCAGAGCAATACGCTCTACTTGAGAAGAGAGAGTCAGACGTGGCAGAACAAAGTCATGAATAAATTCAACTTGTTCATACAATCGCAGACGGCTATCCAGTTTGTCACGCATTCGCATCAGGCAGGGACTGGTGTCGCAAAACACCGGATAAAGCCCATTGTCGGTCGCTTTTAATAAAGCTTGGTTCAATTCTTCCGCTTTTGCATCAGCAGTTTCGAATTGACCTTTACTTTGGAATGGCATGCCACAACATTGTGCCCCTAATCCATCGGGAAAGAGCACACTAAAGCCTGCTTTATTTAGCAAACTCATGGCGACTTCCGGTGTGGATCGATCTTCACCCTGATTACGTGCGGCCCCCATAATTCGGGTAGCACAACTTGGCAAGTACACCACCTTGTCCCCCTGCAGACGTGGCGGGTATTGCTTAATAATGGTGTCCATCTTAGGTGCAGCTTTTGGCATGGACGGTGTCCATTGCTGTACTCGATTACCCGACACTTTACGTGCCGTTCCGGTGACAGCAGACATCGCCTTACTGCCAACGGCAGCATGCATTCCGTCGGCTATCTTTAACATGGTACGTGAGGTATTGGCAACGCCTTCAAAATGACTACCCAGCCATTCAGATACCCCCGAGTGCTTTTTATTACGTTCCTGACGCAGGCTACGAGTCAGGTCTCCGGTGTTGATATTGACCGGACAATTCATCTCACAAAGGCCACAACCAGCGCAGGTATCAATGCCTTGATAATCATACTCTTTTACCATCTCGGATAGCCTGCTAGCGTCGCTACCACTGGCTTCCAAGCGATTAATTTCCCGCCAGATAACAATGCGCTGACGAGGGCTCAAGCTCAGGTTTCTGGACGGGCAGGATGACTCACAAAAACCACACTCGATACACTTATCGATCAGCTCACTGGCCGGTGGTAATGGCTTCAAATTTTCTAAATGTAAATTTTCGTTACGAGTTAAAATAACGTCAGGATTGAGCAGGTTTTCTGGGTCAAAAATGGCTTTTAGCTGCCACATCAGATTGTAAGCATCTTTGCCCCATTCCAACTCAACAAAGGGCGCCATATTACGTCCAGTGCCATGCTCTGCTTTTAATGATCCCTTGTATTTCACCGCCACCAGTTGTGCCACGTCATCCATCAATAACTTGTAACGCTCAACCTCTTTTTCATCATCAAAGCCCTGGGTGAAAACAAAGTGCAGATTACCTTCCAGGGCATGACCAAATAACAAGGCCTCATCATAGCCGTATTTTCGAAACACCTGCTGTAGCTCTAAGACACCCTCTGCCAATTGCTCAATCGGAAAGGCCACATCTTCAATAATCACCGTAGTGCCTGTCAGGCGCACCGCACCAACAGCGGGAAATAACCCTTTACGGATTTTCCAGTACAAAGCATAGGTCTCTGGATCTTCGGTAAATTCAATGGGGCTAACCGTTTCGATACCAGTAATAGCGGCGGTGACTTCTGATAGCTTCTGATCCAACTCATCACGATCACCGGCCCGAACATCCACCAGTAATGCCGCAGCATCATCTCCTAAGGTTTTCAGAATCTCAGGCATGCCCACATTATCTTCTACCGCTTTTAAACCGGCACGGTCTATCAGCTCTACTGCAGCCACAGGCGTAGGCTTCATCGCCACAACAGCACGACAAGTGGATGCCATATCTGGGAAGAAAATCATGGCAGCCGCTTTTAACGGATGTTCAACCACCGTGCGATAGGTCACTTCACTGATAAAACCTAGAGTACCCTCTGAACCTATCATCAGGTGCAGCAAAATATCGAATGGATCGCTGTAATCCACCAGGCTGTTCAGGCTATAACCTGTGGTATTTTTCAGGCGGTATTTATGTCGAATAAGTTCGGCCAATTCGGTATTGGCTCGGGTTTCTTCCCCTAGCTGTTTCAGCTTGGCCAGCAATTCACCGTGGGATTGTTCAAAGGCTTTCCGGCTCTTAGGATCAGCAGTATCCAATAAGGTACCGTCGGCTAGGGTCACTCGCATATGTTCAACAGTGTTGTAACTGTTTTGCGCCGTACCACAACACATACCGCTGGCATTATTCGCCGCGATACCACCTATCATGGCAGCGTTAATAGACGCTGGGTCTGGGCCAATTTTACGTTGATAAGGTGCAAGGATATTATTGGCCTTGCCACCTATGACACCGGGTTGAAGAGATACCTTATCCCCTAGATCATGAACCTGATAACCGCGCCAATGACTGCTCAATTGAATCAGAACAGAATCCGTAACGGCCTGACCGGACAAACTGGTACCCGCCGCACGAAAAGTAACCGGTAGCTTACGGGCCTGAGTCAGCTTTAATACCCGAGACACTTCATCTTCATTATCCACTCGCACCACAAGCTGAGGAATCAGGCGATAAAAGCTGGCGTCCGTACCATAAGCAAGTGTGCGTAATTCATCATGAATCAAACGCTCATCTGGCATGAACTGGCGCAGTTCATTGTAAAGTTCTTGGTATTGCTGCTTCATCTTCTGCCTCACCCTATCGCCTGTACTGCAACAGTATTGCTCCTAATCGTTACTGTGATTTTCGTAGAAAACACTGAACTCAAGGTGCAACTAGCCTACAGAGATACTTTGGCATCCCTGCGGGTTATTTTTTAATCACAATTAATGGTTAAAATACTGCGCCTTTGTCAGAGCTGATGCTTTTAATCCACAAAGGCGACTTTTTAAAAGTATTACTGCCGGATCAGAACAATCAGCTCTTTTGGCCCATGAACGCCATAGGCTAGAGTTTGTTCAATATCTGCCGTTTTAGAGGGCCCTGAGATCAACAAGGCATTCGTTGGCAGCCCTTCCTGTACCCAGTCCTCAGATACGATAACCTCATGAAAGGTATTCTTGATCTGATCCGCATCCAGAATGGCAAAGTGAATGGGCGGTACCAACGTCATCAATCGGGGTTGATCATTATTGGGCCAAAGCACTAGAGAACCGGTTTCCGCAATGGCACAACGCACATCCGTTACAGCGCCGTCGACATCCGAAAAAAGCTCAGACTTCCAACCATCAATGGGCCGGTCATAACTCAGTAACTCAGGCAGCTCCGCAGATAAGGTATCAGCAGACCAAGCCGCTCGAACATCCACACCCACTTGTGCAAGCTGGGGCGCCAGCATATTTTTCATGCCCTTGACTTGTACCAACTCTTTTAACTTATCCAGCCAGTTATCTTGACTGACTCTGTGTACTTCTGCATGAACAGACTCAATCTTTTGCTGAAACAGATCAACTTTCTCTTCAGCAGGCCACTGCTTGGATTGCACCACAGAAAAATCGCTGACAGGGGCAGTTAATGCGCCATCACGACGATGACGAAGACGACCTAAAATCGCATCACGGGCACTGGTCATGATTATTTCTCCCCCTTATTTTTACCACGGGCTTTCACTTGCTGATGCAACGTATTCGCCGCTAATTTGGGCGCGGTACGGCACTTAGTCCAAGCACCTATTTTATTGGGCATCAGAAAACGAAAGACGGTTGCAGCCCCAGTACCGGTACGATACAGACCACCGCTTTTATGCATCTTGGCCCAACCGTTCCAGATAATGCTTTCTGTTTTGGTACGCTTGCTACCCCGGCCTTTGACTACAGAATCCTCATGATCGGAATCACCGGCCACAGACTCTTCCCGTAGACGGATCAAAAGCTTAGGAATAGGGATTTTAACCGGACAAACCTCACCACAGGCACCGCATAAGGAAGACGCGCTAGGCAGATCTTTTGCATCATCCAGACCTACCATATGGGGCATCAGAATCTTACCGATAGGACCTGGATAGGTATAACCGTAGGCATGACCACCAATTTTGGTATAAACCGGGCAATGGTTCATACAAGCACCGCAACGGATGCAACGTAGAGTGTCTAATAGTTCATCGTCTTGGTAGATATTGGAACGTCCACTATCCACCAGAACTAGGTGTACCTCTTCTGGCCCATCCAGCTCACCGGCTTTGCGAGGACTGGAAATCATATTGAAATAGGTGGTGATATGCTGCCCCGTAGCGGAACGGGTCAAAAGCGATAACAGAGGCGCAACGTCTTCTAAATTCTCCACCACCTTTTCAATACCGGTGACCGCGATATGAACAGGAGGAACCGTGGTGGTTAAACGACCGTTACCTTCATTTTCTACCAGACACAGAGTACCGGTTTCCGCCACGGCGAAGTTAACACCAGAAACACCAATATCGGCTTTTTCAAAACGCTCACGCAGCTGCTGACGAGCCTCTGCGGTCAGATACTCTACATCCCGAGATTTTTTTGTCCCAGTCTTGTCATGCATCAGATCCGAGATCTCATCGGTATTCTTATGGATCGCGGGCATGATGATATGAGAGGGCGTTTCTTCTGCTAACTGGACAATATATTCACCCAGATCCGATTCAAGAGCCTCGATGCCATGCTCTTCCAGATAATGGTTCAGCTCCATCTCTTCGCTGACCATGGATTTACCCTTGATCACGCTTTTAGCATTTTTCTGCTGACAGATATCCAGAATAATCTGACAGGCCTGATCCCCATCTTCTGCCCAGTGGACTTTGACACCGTTAGCTGTCAGGTTTTCTTCCAGTTTTTCCAATAACTCAGGCAGCTTAGATAAAGCTCGTAAACGTATGGCTGCCGCTAAGGTACGCATGGTTTGCAGATCATCATCGTCTGGAAAGGCTGCCAGACGTTTATCCATCAAGCCATCCATCGCCTTACGGAAATTAGCCCGAATCTGAGGATTGGTAATTGCATCATGGACCCGTGGATGGAACCCTTTATCCTGCGGATGATGCTCTTTAACCTGACCGTTATGAGAATTATGACTCATTGCAACGTCTCCACAGGAAACTGGCGATATGCTCACCTTCAAACTCTTTTTTCTGATGCTCTGCAGCACCGGTAATATTCATCATGCAACCGCAATCGCTGGAGATCATGGCCTTAGCACCAGTGGCATCAATCGCTTCTACTTTATCCGTCACCATGGCTTCTGAGATTTCCGGATGACGCACAGAAAAAGCACCGCCAAAACCACAGCATTCTTTGATCCTAGCCTGCTCAACCAGCTCGACATTATCCAGCTGATTTAACAGCGCGGGCCCCACATCGCCCAAACCCATTTCACGGCGAGCAGTACAAGACGTATGCATGGCAACCTTCATAGGTTCGCCCTTATCTTCCAATTTGATATGGCAGATATGCATTAAAAATTCGGTTAACTCAAAAATACGACCGGCGACATTTTTAGCTAATGCTTCTTCCGGGTGTCCGGCAAATAGCTCAGGGTAATGTTCGCGCATCATGCCTGCGCAAGAACCGGAGGGGAGAACAATTAGATAATCCTGAGGAAACAGTGTCAGCTGAGCCGCTGCTACTTCACGGGCTTGATCATGATAACCAGAGGTATACGCAGGCTGACCGCAACAGGTTTGATCCTGTGGATAAATCACTTCGATGCCTTCACGCTCAAGCAATTGAATACCTGCCATACCAGCGTCGGGATAAAACATGTCCACCAGACAGGTGCCGTAAAAATACACCTTGCTCGGTTTTGGGGGATAAAGTTTGATACTGCTCATCACTAATCACGCTCGCATTATTTCAGGACTATCCTGCACGAAATCAGTATTAGGCGCGGCTTGTACTAAAAGCCGCCCTAACACCGTGTCCCTTTATAATTATTTTTTTATAAATCGTTTTTCTAATCGTATTTCTTATTCAGGTATTAACCACCGTATGCTTTAGCCGGTAACCAAAGTACTAATTCTGGCCAAACCACTAGAGCTAACAGCGCTAACAACTGCAGACCGATAAATGGAACAACACCCTTATAGATATCGACCAACTTCACATCAGGAGGACACACCCCTTTAAGGTAGAAGAGTGAGAAGCCCACCGGAGGTGTTAAGAAGGAGGTCTGTAAGGCCATGGCCACCAGCATTACGAACCAAACCAGCTCAGGATTATCCACCACACCGTAACCATTAATATCCAGACCCAGAGCCGAGATAACAGGGGCTAATAGAGGCAGAGCGATCAGAGTAATCTCGATCCAATCCAAGAAGAAACCCAGCAGGAAGATAATCGCCAGTACACAAGCAATAATGCCGTAAGGGCCAAATGGCAGGCCGGTCAACCAATGTTCAATCAGCTCATCGCCACCCAGCTCACGCAGTACCAGAGCAAAACAGGTCGCACCTAGGAATACCGCAAAGATATAAGCCGTGGTGTTATAAGTACCTGTCGCTACTTCTTTAAAGACTTTGAAGTTCAGCTTTTTGTTGTGCCAAGCCAACAGGGTGGCACCCAAAGCACCTACACCAGAGGCTTCCGTTGCTGTAGCAATACCCGCAAAGATAGAACCCAGTACGGCAAAGATCAGCGCAATTGGCGGCAAAATACTTTTAAATACCGCAACAATCATCTGCCATTCAACGGGCTTAGCATCAACCGGAAGCGGTGCAGAGCTTGGCTTAAAGACGCCCATAGCCAGAATAAAGATAATGTACATAGACCCTAACAGCAGGCCTGGAAATACCGCACCCATAAACAGATCGCCTACGGATAGCGCCAGCTGATCCGCCATGATCACTAACATGATCGAAGGTGGAATCAAAATACCCAAAGTACCGGCACTGGCAACGGTGCCCAACGCTAAGGTTTTAGAATACTTCTGTTCCAACATGGCAGGCAGTGACATCAAGCCTAGCAGCACCACGGAAGCCCCCACGATACCGGTAGAAGCGGCCAAGATAATACCAATCAAGGTTACTGTAATAGCCAGACCACCACGGACACGACCAAACAGCTGTTGAATAGAGTTCATCAGACGTTCTGCCACACCAGAACGATCTAACATAATGCCCATAAAGATAAACATGGGCAGGGCCACCATGACCCAGTTATCCATGATCTTATAGATCCGGTTAACCACTAGGGTTAGGGTTAGATAGTCCAGACCAGTAAAACTGTCTAAGTAGATATCCGATAGATAACCAATAAAGGCAAACGCAACGCCTACACCGCCTAAAACATAGGCTACCGGGAAACCGGTAAATAGCAGCACGATGAAACTACAGAACATCGCGACAACAAGAATCTCATTAACTTCCATCAGGTAAGCCCCCTTACTCGCCTTTAACCAAACCGGTTACATCACGAATCAGACGCGACAACCCAGCAATAAATAACAAACCAAAACTTAAAGGAATCACCGCTTTAATCAGCCAGCGGAAGGGTAAACCTGTTGGTGATGCGGAGCTTTCACCAATACGCCAAGCGTCGTAAACAAAAGGAATACTGGATTCAAGTACCACAAAAACAAACGGGAACATCAAAAACAGAATGCCAAAAATTTCCAGCAGGTGTTGAGTCCGTTTACTTAGGCGCATGTGAATAAGGTCGACCCGAATATGGGAGTTGGTGGACTGAGCATATGACACACCAAACATTACACCGACCGCATACAGATGCCACTGCAGTTCTTCCAGAACGACCATGCCACTATTAAAGCCATAACGTAAGACCACCTGGATGATAATCACCACCATCAGTAGTACGTAAGACCAGGCAAAAATTTTACCGGCGGCGAAAACAATATTGTCGAGAAAATCGGCAATAGGGGACGCAACCTTGGGAGAGGACGTTGTGTGGGACACAGCCACGCTCCTGAATCATTATTGGGGGAAAGTAAGACCCTAGGGCCCAGACGTGTTGCCTGTATATTCAGGCTTGGTCATTCAAACAGAGGAAAAGCCGTTCAGCACTCCCCTCTTTTGGGTGAGGACTGGATAAATCATCCAATCCGCCCAGCGACCGAAACAACTGCCCATAAGCACCGTTTCCTTAAAAGCTCCTCTCTCAGGAACAGCTTTAGAAACGACTCATAGGCAGCTTATTCTAAAACTACTTACGTGGTAGGAAGGCGTTTTGGCCCCACAGCTTGTAGTCTTCACGGAAAGCACTCATATCCATCCAGATTTTCTTGAACATAGGATCTGCAGCCACTTGCTCTGCTACAACTTCACCCCAGGCATTCTCAAATGCATCTAGCATGGTATCGTTCCACTGCATGATCTTAACGCCACGTTTCTCAACGTTTTCTTTCATAACAGCAAACTGTTTTGCTTCACCTTCAGCAAAAGAATCTGTCATAGACGCTTTACATACTTGGCTTACAGCCGCTTGTTGGCTCTTAGACATCTTGCCCCAAGTATCTTTGTTGATCATCAACTCAAAGATCGTGGACTGCTGGTGCCAGCCAGGGAAGTAGTTGTATTTAACAATTTTGTGGAAACCGACACGGGTATCAACCGATGGCGTGGAGAATTCTGTCGCATCGATAGCGCCTTTTTCCAGCGCAGGGAAAATCTCAGAACCGGGTAGCAGAGAGGTGGAAACACCCATCTTCTCCATAACCTTGGCGCCTAGACCGAAGAAGCGCATACGCAGACCCTCCAGATCTTCAGGCTTCTCAATAGGCTTAGCAAACCAACCGGATGTTTCTGGCGGGTTAATCGCACAAGGCATTACTTTTACGTTATAACCTGCCTCGTCATACATCTCTTGATACAGCTTCATACCATTGCCGTAGTACATCCACGCCATATATTCGCCGGCATCAGGACCAAAAGGTACCGCAGAGAACAGAGGTGACGCAGGAATCTTACCGGCCCAGTAACCTGCAGTGGTATAACCTGCATTGATCTTACCGTTAGACACGGCACCAAGAATTTCAAACGGTGCAACCAACTTACCCGGCTCATAAACCTTCATACGAACAGAGTTATTAGTAATCAGTGCAATCTGCTCAGCCACTTTAGGGATTGGAGTACCCAGACCAGGTAAACTAGTATTGAATGCCACTGGCACTTTCAGCAGAACTTTTTTGTCGGCCGCTGATGCTTCTAAGGCAACAGCCCCTAGCGCTACGGATACGGAGGCGGCTAGCAGAGTGGCTTTCATCATTTTTTTCATGATCGATTCCCGTGCTTTGGATTTGTTTATTGTTATCAATCACCGACCGACGCAGGTCAGCATATCCACTTCAGAATCATATTGGTAAAACCAATTTACAAGATTCAGGTAACAAAGATAGTGACCTTATAGCCATTTTGTCAAACTTCTTTGCACCTAACTAAGACCTAAGTATGAAAAAACGCACTATAAAAGTGCTCTTATGCCAAAATAAATCCTACAAAAGCACAAAAAAACATAGATAAGGTCTAAATAAATTATGAGGAACAATAAAAAATAGGGAATTTTTCTGAAACAGACACAGAAGAAAAAAAACTGCTATATTTGACACAGGGGCAAATTAACACATAGCATTGGTAATACCAATTCACATTGTATAAAATAACACCCTGAATTAGCTAACCTTTTTATTGCCTGAGTTTAATATAGTGGATAGTAAGAATTACCGCCGGGTAAAACAGCCGAAGATATCTGACATCATCATGCAGCAATTGGAAAGCATGATTCTTGAAGGCACACTCAAGCCAGGCCAAAAGCTACCCCCGGAACGGGAACTGGCCACACAATTTGAAGTGTCTCGCCCATCATTACGCGAGGCTATTCAGAAACTGACCGCGAGAGGACTATTATACAGTCGTCACGGGGGAGGTACTTATGTTTCTGAAGAACTGGGCTCATCCTTTACAGACCCCCTTCATGAACTATTAAGCTCTCATGATGAGTTTCTGTATGATCAGTTGGAATTTCGTGACGCTCTGGAAGGTCTTTCTGCCTACTATGCCGCCTTGCGCAGCACCGATGCAGACAAACAAGTATTAACCCGCCGATTTAACAATCTGGTAGAGGTTTACGAAAAAAACGACCCCGTATTAGAAGCTAAGGTTGACGCTGAATTTCATATGGCCATCGCCGAAGCAGCTCATAACGTGGTTCTGCTACACACCTTGCGTGGTTTATTTGCCATGCTGGAAAAGAGCATCGTGGCCAACCTGAAAAACCTATTTGAGAAAAATGAGTCTCGTCCGATTCTTTTTGCTCAGCACAAGGCCATGTACGACGCCATTATGGAAGGTAATCCAGATAAAGCCCGTGCCATGGCTCACGAACACTTGGTTTTTGTTGAGGACAGCTTGCTGGAAATGAGCCGGGAAGAAACCCGTATTGAGCGCTCACTGCGACGGGCACAATCTATCTCAAATTGAGATATGCTTTGCGCTCCTTCTCAGACAAAAATGACATCAAACCCAGATGCAAATCTCAGAAAAAATGCAACAAGAAGCAACAGATACTCCAAGCAAACCAGGTCTCTATGGCCTGGGTGCTTTAGTTCTGTTTGTCTTTTTAATTTGGCAAGCCGCTATCTGGACAGAGCGCTATGAGCTACAGCAATTGGAAAATCAGGCCAAGCATGAACTGACCCTGAATATTGCCAGCTTGCGCGGTAAATTGGATAAATATGAATACCTGCCAGAGCTCCTCGCCACCAAGCAAGAGCTGGCCAGTTTTTTACAAAATATCAGTGTGGAATCCACCCTTCAGTCCAACAGTATTTTAAAAACCTACCAACGTATCGCCCATGTCGCCGATATTTACCTGCTCAATGCCGAAGGTACCACAGTGGCAGCCAGTAACTGGCAAAGTCCCCGCAGCTTTATTGGTAAAAACTTCAGTTTCCGCCCCTACTATCAGGATGCCATTACCGGACAAAGAGGGCGATTTTATGGTTTGGGGACAACGTCAGGAGAACGGGGTTATTATTATTCCTACCCTGTCTTTAGCGGGAACAGTGTTATCGGTGTTCTAGTGGTCAAAATTATGATCAATGACTTAGAGATTCCTTGGCAGGATCGCAATACGGAGTTTATGGTTACCGATCCCGATAATATTATTTTTATCAGCAGCAATCGCAACTGGTTACTGCGCAGCCTTATGCCGATACCAGAAGAGGACTCTGAACGTATTCGGAACTCTCGTCGTTACGGTGATAAAAAAATACCGGCACTGCCTTACAAAAGTAATCAAACCCTAGACACCGACACCCAACTGGTCACGATTACACCGCAACCTCTGGCCGGTGCCAGTAAAATCACCCATTACCTACAAGTCAGTCAGCCCATGCCGGATGCTGGATGGCGTATCCATATTCTAAAAAACACCCGGGGTGTCCGTACCGAGATACTCAAAAACTGCCTACTTACCGCAGGCATCTATCTGGTTGTGGTACTCCTATCCATGTATAGCGTACAGCGCCAGCGTATTCAGCGTGAACGTATTCGCCATGACAGGGAAACTAAAAAAACCCTAGAAGTGAATGAAGCCCGTATCCGAGCCATTCTGGACAACACCAAAGCAGGCATTGTCACTATGGATCGTTATGCCTGCATTGACTATATCAACCCCTCTGCTGAACGCATGTTTGGCTATCAATTGCATGAGCTCCATGGCCGGCGCTTTACCGAACTCATTCCTGATAATCTCAGACCAAGCTGTGATGCAGCACTGCAAAAAGCCAGCTCCATTCCTGTGGAAATTAAAGGTCTGAAAAAAGACCTGAGCCAGGTACCCATGGAGATGATTGTCAGTATGATGAGTCGACGACAATCCAATGATTATATGATCACCTTGCACGATATTACCGAGCGCAAACAACATGAAGAAGCCCTGCAAACCGCATATGACCATCTGGAGCATCGGGTGGTTGAACGCACTCTGGATCTGACTCAAGCCAACGGTTTATTGAAGAAAGAGATCGAACAACACAGGCATACCACAGAGACCCTACAGACCACCCAGGATGAACTGATTCAAGCCGCCAAACTGGCCGTACTGGGACAAATGAGTGCCAGTATTAATCACGAACTCAATCAACCCCTAGCCGCCATCCGAGCCTACGCCGAAAACGGTGTCACCTTTCTGGAACGCAATAACGCAGAGATGGCGCAAACCAATCTAACGGAAATCGTCGAACTGACCGATCGTATGGCTGCAATTAGCGCTCAACTCAAACTATTTGCGCGAAAAAGCGAGGGGCAACTGTCGCTGATTTCACCTCAGGCAACCATCGAATACGCCCTTCGTTTATTTAAACCTCAGCTGGACAAAGAACAGGTTTCATTGGATTTTCAAAGACCGGATCAAGAGCATTTTGTTCTAGCCGACGGCGTACGTTTAGAGCAAGTTTTGGTTAATTTAATCAGCAATGGATTATTAGCGGTATCCGATAAAGAACAACGTAACCTGTTGATTAAATTACAAGTAGAACCAGAAGAGAATCAGATTTGGATCGATGTTAGCGACAGCGGATCAGGTATTGCTGATGAGCACTTGGGGCAAATTTTCAACCCCTTCTTCAGTACTCGGGAAGGCGGAAAAGGGCTTGGCCTTGGCCTATCCATCTCTTACCGGATCATCAGTGACTTTGGTGGTACTATAAAGGCCTTCAACCGTCCTGAAGGCGGGGCTACATTGCGCATCATATTACCCTTAGCCGAAACCATCACGGATGAGACAAACACAGACTAGAGAAAGAGAGAGAACCATGAGCGACAGTATTGAAGTGTTTGTAATTGATGATGAAAAACACCTACGTATTACCGTCTCTCAAACCCTCGCATTAGATGGCTACCAACCTAAAAGCTTTGAACAGGCCGAACATGCCCTCCACCAACTAAGCCCAGACTGGGACGGTGTCATCATTTCTGATATCCGTATGCCCGGCATGGATGGCTTAGAGTTTATGCGAGAAGCACTGAAAATAGACCGGGATATCCCCATTATTCTGATCACAGGCCATGGGGATATCTCCATGGCAGTCAGTGCTATTCGGGAAGGGGCTTATGACTTTCTGGAAAAACCTTTTTCCAATGATCTATTGCTGGACGTGGTTAAGCGAGCCTATGAAAAGCGCCGCCTTACACTGGAAAATCGCCAGTTAAAACAGGAGCTTGCTGTACAAAGCGCTCCCGGCCCCAGAATCATCGGCAAGACCCGCCCCATGCAACAACTGATGCGTATGATCAGCCAGATCGCCAATCTGGATGCCGACGTTTTGCTTTTTGGTGAAACCGGTGCCGGTAAAGATCAGATCGCCCGCTACCTACACGAACACAGCGGCCGACAAGGGAAAAACTTTGTGGCGATTAATTGTGGCGCGGTACCAGAATCCATTATTGAATCCGAACTCTTTGGTCATGAGTCCGGCGCCTTTACTGGCGCACAAAAGCGCCGTATCGGCAAATTCGAACATGCCAACGGAGGGACTCTTTTTCTGGATGAGATTGAGAGCATGTCCCTGTCGTTACAGGTAAAGCTGCTGCGGGTACTGCAAGAACGTTGCATCGAACGTCTGGGCAGCAATGAACTCATCCCTCTGGATATTCGAGTGATTGCAGCCACTAAGGTCGATCTGAAGGATGCCTCTGCCGCGGGCAATTTCCGGGAGGATCTCTATTATCGTTTAAACGTTGTCACTCTGGATATTCCATCATTAAGAGAGCGTATGGAGGATATCCCTCTACTGTTCCAGCACTTTGTCTTAGTCGCGTCCAATCGTGTGGGCCGAGAAGCCCCACCCTTAGATGGCGCTCATATTTCCGTCTTAATGAGCCATAATTGGCCCGGTAACGTTCGGGAACTGAAAAATTTAGCCGAACGTTATGTCCTATTGGGTGAGACCTGCGACTACAATCTGGAACAACTGATGTTTGGCGAAGAAGCCAGCACCCCCCTGACACTGCCCAGACAGGTAGAGATGTTTGAACGCAGCTTGATCGAACAGGAACTGACCCGACAAAAAGGCTCTATCAAACTCACCATGGAAGCCTTGGGCCTACCGAGAAAAACCCTATACGACAAACTAAAGAAATACGGCCTGCGCCGGGATGATTTTACCTAGGGAACGAATATGCTGAATAAACAACAACAGCAAATCATTATTGAAAACCTGCTACAACAGATCCCAGGCTTATTATCGATTTATCTTTTTGGCAGTCAGGCCAAAGGTGAAGCAGATGATAGTAGCGATATTGATTTAGCGGTTTATCACTCAGGTTCTCTAGACCCAGTAACACTATGGGAGGTCGGCTCGGAGCTGGCAAATCAACTGAATAGAGATATAGACCTTGTAGACTTTAATCAGGCTTCTACTGTATTCCAGCACCAGATATTATCGGCGGAACAGAGACTCTGGTGCAAAAGCAGCCAGGTAGATAGCTATGAAGCCACTATTTTTAATATGAAAACTCAACTGGATGAGTGGCGCGCCGATATTCTGCAAGATATAAAAGAAACGGGCCGGGTTTACTCATAGGATTAACAGATGACCAGCGACGTACTAATCAATAAAAGTGCAACCATTGAACGTTGTATAAAACGAGTCAGAGAAGAGTACGATAAAGACCCTTCCAGTTTCCCCACTGATCATACTCGACAAGATGCTGCTATTTTAAATATCCAACGGGCTTGCGAAGCCACATTGGATATGGCCCAACACCTGATCCGAAACCACAAACTTGGCACACCTCAGAGTGCCCGAGATGCCTTTACTCTGCTGGAGCAAGCCAAGTTCATTCCTACCGAACTGGCAAACACCATGAAAAAAATGGTCGGTTTTCGCAATATTGCAGTACACGATTATCAAGCACTGCAACTCCCTATAACAATTGCGATTATTGAAAAGCACTTGAATGATTTTCTGGATTTTTCTCAGATAATCCTTCAACAACAAAATGATAGTTAAATTTAAAGTGCTTTATCAACGGATAAATAGAGACCTCAGGCTACCAAAGCTTTTTCTTTAAGCTCTCCAGCAGATCGGCATCTGTAAAAATTGCCCATAACTCCTGCCAAGGTGGTGCTAATAGGACTAAACCTGTTATCAGACACAGCATCCACAGGCTATTGATCCAGCCCTGATAATCAAACAACTTCATCGCTGTGCCAAAGGATCGTTTAATGCGCCCATTGACCAGATCCACGCTATAACATTCATCCAGAAACAGGTGAATAATAAAACCTATCATCAGACACAAACCCATTAACCAGCTAATCCTGGCTGGCAGTGCCATCAGATGAAAAGCGGCCACTGTGGTAAACACAGAGAAGAAGACTCCGGCTAAAAGGGAGTGAAAAATTCCCCTGTGCACGGTAAAGCGGGCAAAAACATACCAGATGCCATAACGCACCGTGACAAAGCTGACGGTGCCCACCAACCACATCAAACCAATGCTGGCATCCGCACCCAAGATAATAATGGAGAGAATAGAGATCATGCCGCCAAAAACAGTAAACAAGCCTCTCACCACATTGGAATGATCCGAATCGATATCCGGTAATAAACCACCCAACATCACCAGTAACCAACCTGAGATCGCCTGAGGTAAGCTCATCATACCTGTAGCCAAAATACCGCTAGCCACTAAACCACCACCTAGGGCCGCACCGCCTAGATGGGTTTGAAAATTTGCCATAACACTCCTGTTATACGTCACTAAACATTCTTGGCTTCAATTAAATAAAGCAGCAGTTCCTAGAATAGATTCAAGCACTGAATGACCGAAATCCACTAACTGCAGCGTACTAACCTAACGCTATTAAGGTTTGATATGCAGGCTAAAAAGATCCGGGTCTAACCAGAGATTACTGAGGGCAACTTTTTTATAACGAGTATCGGCACTCAGAAACTGTTTAAGCCCTGTGCGCTCTTTATCGCTGGCATTACAACCGACAATAACCCGCTTAACCGCTGCTGGAGGGAAGTTATAAAAATAAAAATCTCGTTCATTAAGCGCGACCGTTTTATCGGCAACCTCTTTTGGTCGCACCAAACGAAACTCCTGTTCCGATTGATAACCTTCCGGACGATAAAATAGCGCAGGAAAGGGTTGAATGCGCGCCTTAGCAGACGGCCGGTCAATCCCATAACTTACCTGACGCAGCACCTGAGGCTGCTCTTTATAACGACTCTGGGCAAAGTAAGGATGTTTCGTATCCAGCTCAACGACAAACCCTCTGTAATTATCACCAAAACGCTCCCATAACACAGGATTTACCGGCGACTTAAACAAACGGCATAGGGCTAAGGGCGCCAGCTTTTTGGCATCCGGTAACTGCTTGGTTTTAGGCTGCTGACGCTGACGCATCTGTTTTTCAATGGCCGGACGCTTTTGCTTTAACTGCTGACAAAAATAATCCTCATCTACCAGAGCCTGCATATGTTCAGGCAGGGCCGCATACTGACGTCTGAGCTCTGCCCGAAAATCATCTTCACTAATAGCCACCTTATCGGCCGCTTTTCCTATGGTTGGACGGTTAATCTCAAAAGGATCTTGCCGTTCAACGGCACCAACAAAGTGCAGGCGACTATTACGTAGAACATCTAGGTGACGAAACGAGAGGTAGAGATAGAGCTTCATGCAGGCTTTTTCCTAAACCTAAAACATTGATGATGGCAGGCCGAAACCCAGCGCAGACCCTACCATAAAACAGTCGCCACAGGTAAAACACAATACCGGTATTTACGCCCCCTTGATAATTGCAGCCAATGGTTTCAGAGCCTCATAAGGCTCATCCAACTCAATACCGAAATGAGTCCGCAAGGATTCGATATAATTAGCCCCATCCAGTTCTTGCTCAACAACATCACCTGCCGTTCTGATCCGCAGCGTTTGATTAGCGAGCGTCACAAGACCCGTATCCGTTGGTAACGCCGCAATGCAGGATGCGACAAAACTTGATTCAGGATGAGTCGATGTGAAGTGATTGCCATACTTAATATCACCTCCACACACGTGAGAAAAATCAAAGCTATACAGATTACTCCACTCTCCATTTTGCTGGCCCTGTAACATCACACCATAAAGATCATTATCCAGTAGCCTAAAGGTTTGCATATCTATCTGGATTTCTTGCTCCAAAACTAACGGCAGGGGAGCCCGTGGTGTTTGCGCCCCAAAACCTGCATCGACAATCCACTGTTCTCCTTCAAAACTGACTAACAGTATCAGATGCCCTCTTCCCGTAGGAGCACCGGATAGATGTACCCGACCTAATAATGGCCGTACATCAAAACCAAAGTGTGTCAGTGCCATCAATAACAAACCATTCAGTTCAAAACAGTAACCACCACGTTTGCTATCCACCAGTTTACGCACCAGCGCTTCCGGTGAAGGGTCTACTCCCCGACCCAAAGCCACATCGAAGTTCTCGAATGGAATTGTCCTATGCTGTGCTTTATGAATCGCCTGCAAACCGTCAATACTGATATCTGGTGTCGACTCTAAACCAATACGAGCCAAGTAATCTTGGCTGGAAAATATCGTCATAACTGCTCCAAAAGTCACTGATGCCCTATTAAAAAAGAAGAAGTATGGCGACATAACCCTATTACCATCATGATGAAGGTTACCAATATCGCCATCATTTTTATCTTGTATAATCGAATAAAACGACGCTATTCGATTAGGAATCGAAGTCTACAACTTAAACTTAACTTTAAGTCAACAAACAATGACTCGTTAAACTTTACACTCAGCACTTCGTGCCGCTTCAAAGGCTTTCGAATACAGTTAACATCCCTCTAAGGGCACAGGAGAAAGTAATGACATTCGATATTACAGCAGCCGTGAATATCATGGGATTATCCGCCGTCGCCGTTTTTGCTATTTCTGGGGCCTTGGATGCCGCTCGTCAGAAAATGGATATTCTGGGCTTTATGTTAATCGGCACAGCAACCGGTGTGGGCGGCGGCACCTTGCGGGATGTATTGCTGGGTAATATGCCTGTTTTCTGGATTAGAGAACCCATCTGGATTGTGATCTGTTTGATAGCTTCCGCTATTACCTATTTTATCGCACCCAATCTGGCCTCTAGAACGAAGGCGTTGATATGGATGGATGCGGTGGGACTGGCCCTGTTTTCCGTTGTCGGCACCAAGATAGGTTTGGACTTTGGTGTATCACCACTGATTGCACTTTGTATGGGGGTGATGACCGCAAGCTTTGGCGGTATCGCTCGGGATGTCTTATGCAGCAGTAATCTGACATTAATGAACGAAGAACTCTATATCACCACAACCGTGGCAGGGGCTGCGATATATCTATGGCTGAGCACTCTGGGCTTACCAGACAGCTATGATCTGGTAGGCGGCTTTTTAGTAGCCTTTATTCTTCGGGCCCTGGCCATTCAATTCCATCTGAAGCTGCCTAACCCCTATAAAAAAGACTAAAACCTATTGCTTATGACTCTGCTACACGGGCATAAGCATTTAAGAATTCAGGAGGCAATCGACAGGCCTTGCCATTGCTCATTCGGGTACAGACATAATGACTATAGGCACGAAATAGGGTTTTACCGTCGCCAACACGCTGTAATTGAAAACAACGATAAACACTCACTCGATTGAACTGCACAACCCAGGTCGCCATCACCAACTGATCATCACCATAGGCTGGTGCCAGATAATCCAGTTCATGGCGATGTACCACCAAGGCACGATCCAGTCGACGATAGAGTTCAAGGCTTAAACCCATCTGCTCAACATGGGCCCAACCCACCTGCTGCAACCAATCCAGATAAACGCCATTATTCACATGACCATAATGGTCGATATGATCTGCTTGCGCCTGCAAAGGTAAAACAAAAGGGCTTTGTTGTACGGAATCAGAGTACTGCTCCGGCAATTGCCAGAGCAGATCCTTAGGTATCGACCAATCCACCGGAACAGAGCTCAACCAAGGATCAGCGACGGACGGAGCGTCAGTCGATGATCCAGAGCCTGCTAGTAATCCGGTATCAGAGCTTAGACTAGAGTCCGCCATTAATCGCGATAAACCCGCACGATCAGAGACTTCAGATAAGCGGTTTCAGCAATGGCCGGATGAACCGGATGATCCGCACCCTGATGACCCTGTTCCAGAATCTGTGCATGACGGTCAACGTGACGAGCAGAGCTGCGTACCACATCGATCAAACGATCATAGGCCAGATGCATAGAACAAGAGGCCGAAATCAGAATGGCATCTTTTTCCAGCAGACGCATAGCCAACTGGTTAATACGCTTATAAGCCTGCTCACCATTTTTAATATCTTTACGACGTTTGATAAAGGCTGGAGGGTCCAGCACGATAACATCAAACTTTTCACCTTCCTGAATCAGCTGCTTCAACGCTTCAAAGGCATCACCCTGCATAGTACTGACCTTATCGGCCACATCATTCAGCTGGGCATTTTTTTCCACTTCATCCAGAGCGGTGGCCGATGCATCCACACACATCACAGACTCGGCACCAGCGGCAGCGGCTTGTACGCCCCAACCGCCCACGTAACTGAACAGATCCAGTACTTTTTTACCTTTACAGAACTGCTGCATACGGGCGCGATTCATACGGTGATCGTAGAACCAACCGGTTTTCTGGCCCGTTAGAACCGGTACGTGGAACTTCACGCCGTTCTCTTCTAGGAACACCTCTTCTGGCAGCTCACCACGAGCCACTCGTGTTTCTTCTTCCAGCCCTTCCAACTTGCGCATACCGCCATCATTACGCATCACTATAGCTTGCGGCTTCAGTACTTTTTCCAGTGCATCCAGAATGTCCGTTTCCAGCGCCTGCATACCCGCCGTATTTAACTGGACAGACAATACATCGCCAAAACGATCCACTACCAGTCCAGGCAACATATCACTTTCGCCATACACCAAACGGTAGTGAGGGGTTGGGAAAGCACGCTCACGCATACTCAGAGCAATATTAATGCGATGCACCAGCAAAGACTTATCTAAAACCTGCTCAGGATCTTGGCTAATCATACGGCCACAGATCAGTGTATTAGGATTCAGATAGGCCGTACCCAGGGTTTTACCATTGGAGGCTTCCACTTGTACCTGCTGACCCGCGCTGTACTGTCGCAGTGGCGAGATTTTAGTATCTACTTCATTACTGTAGATCCATAAATGACCTGCTTTAATCCGGCGGTCGGCATTTTTGTTCAGGCGTAAGCTAGCCAGCATCATGGGTGTTCTCTCTGGTAATAATTGCGTGTTGGTTCGGAAGTGCTGTCAGTATAGCCACCAACAGGGAAAGGCGGGCATTATAGCGGTTGTTGCGGCGGTACAACAGAAACAGAAGAGAAAATAGAAGCAACCTATTCGGTATGAGCCTGATAAGCCTCTGCATCCATTAACTGTTTCAACTCCTCAGGATCGGAAGGATTCATTCGACAGAACCAAGCCTGACCATAAACATCATCATTCACCCATTCAGGATGATCATCCAGCTGAGCATTAACGGCGACAATCTCACCAGATATCGGTGCATACACCTCCGATGCCGTTTTTACTGATTCCACAATACAGATCTGCTCACCGGCAGACATTTTATCACCCAGCCTCGGCGCTTCCACAAACACCACATCACCCAGCTCATTTTGCGCATAATCGGTAATACCGATAACAACCGTACCATCGCTTTCCAGTCTGGCCCATTGATGGGTGGCAGAGTATTTTAGCTCTGTAGGTGTTTGCATAATCAATCCCTCATCAAGCAAGCAATTATCTTATTGGCGATCGCCTAACAATGCAGAACATTTAGGGAGCTTAGCTCCAGCTAACGCCAATAAAATAACCAAGCACAGTGCATTCACTACTTATCAGTGTTGTCTTAAGCCGCGCTTTTATCAACAAACTGACCCGCTTTACGTTCTGACAGGGCTGCAAACTGCTCAACCTCTTCGGATACAGCAAAGGCCGTATTGGGCAACCAGATATAATTGCCGCCACGGTACATCAGAAAACCTTTGGCAGAACGTACCACCTTAGTGACACTGCTCCAGTCAAATGTGCCTTCCGGTTGACCTTCTGTTTGTGCATTAATCACTTCATCTGAAATACTCAGGCTTATCTTTTTATCTTTTTGGTCGCTTTTCAAAAAGCGTTTACGTAATAAGTTATTATGCAGGCGTTTACGCAGTACAAACCAATAAACAGCCAAAAAGAACGCCATGCTATCTGCAGGTTCAAAGCCCCGCTGCATCATCATAAATAGACTTAAAACAATCAGAACACCCACCACCATGGCTACCAATTTATCTTTCGATTTATTCTCACCAAATCGGCTGTTCTGATCCGCCGCTTCTAAATACTCTTTTTCAGACCAGTTATAAGATACTTCAATAGCAGACATCGGGTTCTCCGGTTAGCTCTAGCAAAATAGGTATTCTGAGATCAGTGCAATCCACAATACTAACCCAATTAGACCAGAACGCTTAAACAAGTACTTCTTGTAGGTTCTAAATACTAAAAACAGTTAATGGCTGTTTTTTGCCCTTCATGACGATCTCACGTTGACTGAACAAGCGATCAGGCTCCACACAGTGACAGACAGATTCTGATATCAGAAGTTCACCACCTTTAGCGCCATCACACAGCCTTTTCGCCGTATTTACGGTATCACCAATAATATCGTAACTGCGTAACTTCTGGCCGCCAATCAAGCCCTCAACCAACTCGCCGTAGTGTATGCCACCACCAGCACTCAAGCCATAGGGGGATAGAATTTGTTCCAACTCCAATCTCAAAGCCCGGCCCGACCAAAACGCCGACTCTGCATCGGTGAAAACCGCCATAATCTCATCACCGGTATGCTTTACCTTAATGGCCTTATAACGATCTAAAATAGGCTCCGCCGCCGCAAAGCAGCTATTCAGCATTTCCACCACCTGCTCCGGTGTTTGTTGCTCGCTCCAAGCGGTAAAACCTCTGATATCCATAAACAACACCGCACGCTGCCTACGACTTAATCCCAGCACCTTGTGATCAGCAACCGCTCTATCCAATAACTCGCGACCTAACAACCACTCGGAATAAATCCGCAACTGAGCCGCCGTCGCCTGTAAGGTATCTTGATACTGTTGCGCTAACCAATAACCGAAACCCACCACAAAGCCCAATAAGAGAATCACCAAAGAAACAAATTGATGACTGCTCTCCTCCAAAAACATCTCAAGGGAATTAATACTAGGATTTTCATGCCACTCAAAAATGGCATACATCACCAACAAAATAGAAGTACGAGACAGATGCTCTGCCAACAACAGATAGATACGGGTATTACGGGGGAGATGCTGCTGTAATTGTTGCAGACTACCCACCACGATGGCGAATAACCAATAAGCCTGATGATGGGGAGCTAACCAGAAAGCATGGCCATCCATCAACCACTCTACAGCGCTATAAATGGCCGGGCCGATAAGATTACCCACAAATGGAGCCGGTTGATTCTGGTATTGCCGTTGACCTAACCACCACGCCTGAATGAGGCAAGCAAATAACATGGCGTAAAAATCGACTTCTGTCAGATAAGAGAAGAAGCCCTCCAACAACATCTCAAGAATAATATTGGCTAATGGAAAATGAATCGTATTCGATAAAAGTTCCAGCACAATCGTCTGAACCTTACCGCCCCTAATACGCTGCTCAACGGTACCTAAATCAACCCGAGACATTTTATACTCCCATTACTTCGCATAATGAGAGTATGAAGGGGCTAGATTAAGGGAGTCTTAAGCAAATACTTTAGCCAGAACAATTGTTAAAAGGTAATCACCCAGCTCTCAAACTGGCCAGAAGATAGGCAGCATAACGAAGCCAGTTATGGTTGATATATTGAAACGATAAGCTTATTATTTAACTACGACTTACCCTTCTTCCACGCGTGGCATTGCGACCCCTGGAGTAGGGAGAAAAGACCGGCTTCTGGCCGGTTTTTTCGCATCTGAAGGCTGGCCATTGAAAAATAATATGCGCACTCGAATTTACTGAGTTACTTGATTGTAAGCAGGGTGTAAACGATGTACTGCAACATGCCAAGGCTTTTGCTGAATACAAAAAAACACTTTAACTCCTACCCCTGTAACCAATATTACAAACAATCTCAATTAAGAAAAACACTCCGACTCAACCTCAGGCCAACTTCACCTGAGCCACTTCAGGTAAACCGTCTCGTTCCCCAAGCGCTTGTCGTAGCAGCTGCTTTTTCACCATAGGTGTATTGTTTACCAGCTTCATTCCGGCATTGCGGGCCCAACGCATAGGCAAGGGAACGGGGCCGTATAGGCGTTTAAAGGTCTCCATCAACGCCATCATTTTCAGGTTATCCGGCATACGGCGGCGCTGGTACTTACCCAACGTTTGCCCGATACCCAGAGGTTGTTGTCGTTGCCAAGCATTAGCCAGTTCTTCTACCAGCGTGGCAGCATCAAGCAAACCCAGATTCACACCCTGTCCTGCCAGTGGGTGGATGGTATGGGCAGCGTCGCCTGCTAGAACCAAGCCTTCTTTCCAATACTGTTTGGCATGCCGTTGTCTCAGAGGAAAAGCAAAGCGTGGATCACAGCTTAAGACGTTACCCAGACGATGCTCGGAGGCGAGGCTCAGCTCGGCACAGAATGCTTCTTCTGATAAGGCGCTTAAGCGTTCCGCTTCTTCCGGTGTGGTTGACCAAACAATGGAGCAGTAATGATCGTCGCCCTTAAAGGTAATGGGCAGTAACGCCAAGGGGCCTGTAGGCATAAAACGTTGCCAGGCGGTGCCTTGATGAGATTGTTCCAGCTTAATGGTGGTAACAATGGCGTCGTGGCCATAGTTCCATTCTCGGGTTTCAAAGCCGCCCCATTCTCTTAACTTGGAACGAGCACCATCGGTAGCCACAATCAGTTGTGCGCTGAGCTGGCTACCATCGGCCAATAGAACACTACGCTCGACACCTTGGCCGCTTTGATGGTCCTTCTCTTCTTTGAAAGCTTCGGTAATACCTAGGATCTGAACGCCGCGTATCAGCTCAACCTGAGGTTTCTGAGCCAGTTGGTGCAATAATGCATTTAACGTGACGCTATTTTCTACGATATGGCCAATATTTTCGGCGTAAATATCATCACAGCTAAACTCAATATGGCCGGTACCATCGGATTCCCATACCTTCATCTGCTGATAAGGCGTGACACGCATCTGTGGCATCTCTTGCCAAGCATTCAGGGATTGCAAAAAGGCGCGGGAGGCTTCCGTTAAAGCGCTCACTCTCGGATCAACCTTATCCTGTTGCCAAGGCGATGCTTGTTCAGCCACCTCCAGTACAGAGATACGCATGCCCGTATCCGCTAAACCGCAAGCAATAGAAGCACCCACCATGCCGCCACCGACAATGATCAGATCGTAATGGTTTATGCTCTGTGCTTCTTTCATGTGCTTATCTCTTTTTGTCTCATTGGCCGCTGTGATATTGGTCACATCGTTATCTTTGTATTGATAGCAATCCCGAAAAATACGCCGATATTAAATCCCCCTCTTTCGAGAGTAGGTTGGATAAGCGGAGCGCCATCCGACATTTGCAGCCGTCGGAAGGCGCCTTCGGCTTTTCCGACCTACATTGATTTAATAACTTATAGGATTAGTATTATTTATCTTCAATTGGACTGACGGGCTTTAGGCGTACCGCTTGACCACCAATGCCCATGGCTTGACGGGCAAACCAGCGTTTTGCGGGTTTCAGTCGATCCAGTAGCATTAAACCACCCGCTCGCATATGACCCAGCATAGGGTTGTTATTAGCAAATAAACGGATCAATCCATCGCTGAAACCGATAACGCTATCCTGATCGCTTTGACGGCGATCCATATATTCTTGCAGAACGGTCAGACTGGAGATAGATTCACCACGGGTAGCGGCTTGATCCAGTATCGCTGCTAATTCTGCCACACCTCTTAAGGCCAGATTATAACCCTGCCCTGCCACAGGATGCATATAGTGGGCGGCATTGCCCATAACCACCAGACCGGGGCGTACCTGTTCGGAGGCCCGTACCAGTGTCAGAGGATACTGATAGCGTTCACCGACCTTACTAATACCGCCTAATCGATAACCAAACAGCTGATGCAAACGCTGTTTAAAACCTTCGTCATCCAGTTCAGAAACCTCATCGATGGATTCGTTCGGCACCGTCCACACCAGTGCAATATCCTTGGACTGATTCAAAGGCAACCAAGCCATAGGGCCGGAAGGCGTAAAGCGTTCAAAGGCTCGATTATTATGCTCCTCGGTCATGGTTAGATTACAGACAATGGCATGCTGATCATAAGATCGCGTTTGATCAACAATTTGCAGTTTTTCTTTCAGACCGGATTGCCCACCATCTGCCAAAATCACCAACTTGGCAGATAGCGTCTTCTCCTCGCCCTGATCATTTGTCAGTAACAGGCGATGAGCGGTCTCACCGACAGAAAAATCGGTAACCTTGAACGGACATAACCAATGTACATGCTGTGCTTGCTGTACACCTTGCAGCAGGACTTTGCCCAGCCATTGATTCGGTGCTACATAACCCAAAGCATCTACATTGTGTTCCTGGGCATTCAGACGAGTCGCACCCAGATGCCCCTGATCAGAGACATGAATATGCTTAATCGGAGCGGCATGAGGCGCAAGAGATTCCCACAGTCCCATCTGTTGATAAATTTGCCGAGTGCCCCAGGATAATGCCGTGGATCGGGCGTCATAGCTGGGTTGAAAGGCTTGATTCTCTTCGGATGCATCCGGCATAGGAATGGCTTCAATGACGGCGATAGACCATTGATGCTCACGGGCAAAACCTTCCAAAGCACAGGCCAAACTGGCCCCAACCAAACCACCACCGACAATGGCGATATCAAACTGTTCTGCACTCATGCAATTTTTATCTCTGTCTTAATTTGTCAGGTGCGTATCTTTCAGCACATATTTTTAGCGACAACTAACTTTTAGCGACGACTAGCGGGCCATTAAGCCTTCTATCTCATCAATGGTCTTGGGCACGGCCTGAGTGATCACTTCATAACCCGTCTCTGTCACGACAACATTGTCTTCAATACGAATACCAATACCACGCCAGCGTTCATCGACACTGTCGTCATCTGGCGCGATATAAAGACCCGGTTCGACGGTCATCACCATACCCGCTTCCAATGGTCTGGATTCACCATCGATCTTGTAACGCCCGGCATCATGCACATCCAAACCTAACCAGTGACCGGTGCCGTGCATATAGAACTGACGGTATTTTTCGCCTTCAATCAATTCATCCACGGAACCGGACAGCAGTCCCAGATCCAACAAACCTTGTGTCAGTACCTTAACTGCCGCACGATGAGGGGCGTGACAATCCAGACCCGGTTTTATCTGCTCAATGGCCGCCAACTGCGCATCCAATACCAGTTGATACAAAGCCCCCTGAGCCTCACTAAACCGACCATTTACCGGGAAAGTTCGGGTAATGTCTGCGGCATAACTGTGCAGTTCACAGCCCGCATCAATCAGCACAAGATCACCATCCTGCAAGGCTTCAGTGTTTTCCACATAGTGCAAAACACAAGCATTAGCCCCACCACCCACAATAGTATTGTAAGCGGCGGCTCGGCTACCGGAACGCATGAAGTGATAGATAAACTCCGCTTCTAGCTGATACTCCATCATACCGGGTTGGCACACTTCCATAGCCTTAGTGTGAGCCTGACAAGAGATCTCACCAGCTTGGCGCATAATGGCCAACTCTTGCGGGCTCTTCTTCAAGCGCATCTCATGCACTAGAGGCAATATATTATGCAGCTGTTCCGGCGCTACAGCCCCTGCACGGGCTTTTTGTCGCAACTGTTGGCACCAGCCATTCACTTTCTGATCAAGGCGCTCATCGCCTCTCATAGGGTAAAACAGGTGGTTCCGACCATCTAACAGCTCGAAGACCCGTTGATCCAACTCATCCAGATTATAAGCTTGCGCCATCTGATAATGACTAACGGCCTGCTCACAACCTACCCGCAAGCCCGTCCAGATCTCCTGAGTTCTATCCTTGGGCAAAAGAAACAGATGACTATCACCGTCTTTATGGCCCGGCGTTAAAACCAACCAGGCGTCTGGCTCAGGAAAACCGGTCAGATAAAAGAAATCACTGTTCTGGCGAAAGGCATAGTCCGCATCATTGTTGCGATAACTAATTTCCGCCGCTGGAAGTATTACCGCACTATTATCCGGTAACTGATCGATCAAGGTTTTTCGACGCTGATCATACTCGGCCTGAGTTACGGGCTTGTTGCTTTTCATCAACAGAATCCTAAATCTAAATAATCCATCCCGGGGGAACGACTTCTTTTATTGAAGCGCAGAAGGTGCATCATCCGCATCGATTTGTGGAGCCGCAGGATTGCACTCGGTATATAACATCATGGCCGTCATACGCACGTATTCGCTGACAGCAAAAAAATCTTGTTCATTTTGTTCATCTTCATCCAGCGCATCTTTAATATCCGCCAACTGCTCCAGATCCTGAATCGCTTCTTTTAATTCTTCAGATAGAGAACCGTCCTTAAACTGCTGGTTGTCAGCCAAAGCAGAAAGAAAACCCTCGCTCCACTCTAATAAGGTTTGCATACGCTCATTAAGAGAATAGTCTTCATCGGCGATCAAAATACTGAAATCCAGCTCCGCATCCTGTAATCCTTCTTTGGTTTGTTCCAGCAGCTCGGCTAACTCAACCTTAGATTCCGATGAATCCAGCTCTTTGGTCTCAATAAATTGAGCCGCTTGTAATAACCAGGCATCTAATTCAGGGTGTTGGCCTGCACATAATTGACCGCACAGATCACCGTGCAGTTCCGCTGGAGAGTGTAGGCAACCATTGCGCAAAAACAGATCACTGATAATAGAAAAACTAGCTTGTTGAGAATCGGTCATGGTGTACGCCTTTTTCCTAACGATGCAGAAATTTACGATAAATAACTTAACAAATGGGAACTACATCCCTATTTTGAACAGAAAATAGACATTTGTCAGGAACTTGCTATTCATTCGCCTTAATTGACCGGTTACAATCTCAGTTCTATAGTACGGATATCCTGAGCAAAAGTTGAATTTATGGACACTGATGATCTTGATCAGTTGGAGCAGCAACTGCATGAGCTACTGCTGATTTGCGTTGACCTACGCAAAGAGAATGACAAGCTCAAACTTCAGCTGGAACAGCAAACAGAACAGATCGACGATCTGGAGCAGCAGAAATCACAAGTTGAAGGCAAGGTAAGCCATCTTCTTTCAAGCTTAGGGCCTTTGGAGCCGGATCATGAGTGAGCAAGAAAACAGTAGTCAAAGCATTGAAGTAAAGATTCTGGAGCGCAGCTATATGGTAGGCTGCCCAGAAGAAAACCAGGATGACCTGATTAAGTCAGCGAAATACCTGGATAAAAAAATGCGCGAGATACGGGAAAGTGGCAAAGTCATTGGCACGGAGCGTATTGCGATTATGGCTGCCTTGAATATTACTTATGAGATGATGCACCAAGACTCAAATGATACGTCATCTAATGACCAAATACAGAGAATTAATCAAAAACTATCCTCTGCAATCAAAGCGTTACGTCAACAAGATGAAAAAGACGAAAAAACTGACGCGGCCTGATACTTTTTTATTTTTTCAGGTATAATCCGTTTTAAGTTTCCTGGAGTGTTTGCCAGCTATCAACGTCCTCGAGCCTAATTATGTACCCAGGGGATTGTCCGTGGGTGCCCGTGTGCACGTCCGCTAGACGGAAAGCCTTAGGCATCTCGATTATCTCCACCTTGAACCGATTGGTTCAAGGGCATCGGTAGCAGCGGCACTTTGGGAACTTTTATTCAGACCCTCTTCTCATGACAGATACCCTACAGCAAAATCGAACTCAACTCCGACGTGAAATGCGACAGAAACGTCGAGCGCTGTCTGCTGCCGAGCAAAAAAAAGCCGCCCACGCATTACAACGCCAGCTGATTAAAATGCCACAGTTTCTGCGGGCTAAGCGAATTGCGGTTTATCTACCGAATGACGGTGAGATCGATCCCAGCTTCTTGATCGAACAAGTGCGTAAAATGGGAAAGACTTGTTACCTTCCTGTATTACAGCCTTTAGTCATCAATCGCTTATGGTTTGTACGCTACGACCATAAAACCCCCATGACTCATAATCGCTTTGGCATCCCAGAACCTAAAATAAAAGGTTTTGCCGATAATAAACGCAATCGCTGTGCTGCCGCTGATTTGGATTTAGTTTTGCTGCCCTTAGTGGCGTTTGATGAGCAAGGTGGGCGTATGGGCATGGGCGGTGGCTTTTATGACCGAACCTTTGCCTTTACCCGGCAAAAGCCCTCCGGCAAACCGGCACTGATCGGTTTAGCCCATGAATGCCAAAAAGTCGTTACCCTACCTATTGCCAGCTGGGATATTCCATTACAAGGTGTTGTCACCGACAGGATGGCTTATCTGGGTTAATACCATTCCCGATAAGTTGTTAATGATAACAACCTACGAACACACCTAGAGTAATCAGCTTTTCCTTATCGTTCATCTATAGGGAGTTATCGGGATTGGTATAAATAGCTGATCGAGGCCGTTATTATCACCTAAATGTCATAACGATCTGAAATACTGTAAAAATTGAGCATAAAAAAGCCCCATCCAAGGATGAGGCTCTTTTATATCGATAACAGTGTTCAGCTGAACAAGTACTTAGAACAGTCCCTGTGCATAACTTGTGGCAACCACGCCTAATCCAAATACCATTATCAGTGCTGTTACCAGATCAAGACGTTTCTTTCTCATTGTAAATCCTTCTGCTTGCCAATCAGGTTATCAGCTTCACCCCAGCCTATCGCTGGGAGTCAAAAAGTCATCGGCTAATTTAAATAGTTACCTCTGGCTTTGCAATAAATACCTGAAATATCCGTGCCAATAACCGTACTTGTGACAAAATAACCCAACGGCTCAATTATCCGTCCAAAAAGCAACAGGTTTTTGCCTGCCACTAATACCCATCCCAATAAATTATCAAGATGGGTATAACCATAATATTACGCCTATCTTAGGGCAGGTAAAACTACCTAAGAGCAAACAAGCTGCCTTTTATCTTAGAAACAGTTGGTAGGCTTCGTTAGCACTTTCATCCCAGTAGCGATAACCGATTCTATCCAGATATTCCGCTACTTTTTTCTTATCATCTGCAGGCACCTGCATACCAATTAAAACTCGACCATAAGCGGCACCGTGGTTGCGGTAATGGAATAAAGAGATATTCCAATTTTGCCCCAGATTCTTTAGAAAATTCAGCAAAGCACCGGGACGTTCCGGGAATTCAAAGCGGAATAACTGCTCATTATCAATGACCTGATTACGACCACCGCCTAAGTGACGAATATGCAGCTTAGCCATTTCGTTATCACTCAGATCCGTCACCGGATAGCCGTTTTCTTCTAACTGGCCAATCAGCTCTACTTTGTCATCGATATCTTTTAGCTGCACACCGACAAAAATCTTGGCATCGTTATCATCCGCATAACGATAATTAAATTCGGTCACCATACGACGACCCACAACCTTGCAGAACTGCTCGAAACTACCGGGACGCTCTGGGATGGTCACAGCTAAAATAGCTTCACGCTTTTCACCGAGCTCCGCACGTTCAGCGATATGCTGTAAACGATCGAAATTAGTATTGGCACCACTGTTAATACACAACAGGGTTTCATCTTCGGCACCGGTTTGTTCAACATACTTTTTCAAACCCGCCAGAGATAAAGCACCGGAGGGTTCAGATACCGCACGGGTATCCTCAAACACATCCTTTACCGCCGCACAGATCTCATCTGTGTTAACCGTAATCACATCATCCACAAAGTGCTGTGCAATACGGAAAGGCTCTTCACCAATTTGGGCAACGGCAACACCTTCAGCAAAGATACCCACTTGATCCAAGATCACACGCTCACCGGCATCTAATGCCGCTTTCAAACAAGCAGAGTCTTCTGCCTCAACACCTATCACCTTAATATCAGGGCGCAGATACTTAACATAAACAGCGATACCCGAAATCAAACCACCGCCACCCACAGGGACAAAGATGGCATTAATATCACCGGGGTGCTGACGCAGGATTTCCATAGCAATGGTGCCTTGGCCAGCAATCACCTCTTGGTCATCATAAGGTGGGATATAGGTATAGCCCTTCTCCTCAACCAACTGGTTGGCATATTCCGAGGCTTCGGAGAAGGAATCCCCTTTTAAAATAACCTTAGCGCCACGGGCTTTTGCAGAAGCCACCTTAATATCCGGTGTAATTTTTGGCATAACGATGGTGGCTTTAACGCCCATCTGTTTAGCCGACATCGCTAGACCTTGAGCATGATTACCCGCCGAGGCCGTCACCACACCCCGGTCTTTCTGCTCTTGGCTCAACTGGGCCATAGCGTTATAAGCGCCGCGCAGTTTAAAAGAATAAACCGGTTGCAGATCTTCACGCTTAATATAAATGATATTGTTCAGACGTTTTGAGAGAAAACGGGCCTCACTAAGAGGCGTCTCTATGGCCACATCATAAACTCGGGCCTGTAATATGCGTTTAACGTACCTTTCCAACATGCGCTTGCTTCACTCTCTGAACAACGTCTCTTCACCACAACGAGCATTAGGGTTTGCTCGAAATAGCCTATAAATAGGGGCTTTTCTTATCAGAAAGCTATCATATGCTTTAAGACAAGATAACGTCTACAGCTTAACGTCCAGAGTCCGTATAATAGAGCCCGCATCTTATTTGTTTATAACCTCGACACTCAGGCTCAGATCCCCCATGACACAAGATGAACTGAAAAAAGCCGTTGCCGACGCGGCTCTGGCAGAAGTAAAAAAGATCATTAGTAAGGACAGCATTATCGGTGTGGGCACAGGCTCTACCGCTAACTTCTTTATTGATGCATTAGCCGACATTAAATTTGATTTTGATGGCGCTGTTGCCAGCTCAGAAGCCACTCGTGAACGTCTGCAGGCGCACGGTATTACCGTTTATGATCCTAACGGTGTCGGTACTCTACCGGTTTATGTGGATGGTGCGGATGAGGTTAATGCCCACCTGCATATGGTGAAAGGCGGCGGCGGTGCACTGACCCGTGAAAAGATCATTGGTGCCGGTTCTACCAAGTTCATCTGCATCGCTGACGAGAGCAAACAAGTGGATATTCTGGGTGGATTTCCACTGCCTGTAGAAGTGATCCCTATGGCCCGCAGCTACGTAGCCCGTGAATTGGTAAAAATGGGGGCTAATCCCGTTTATCGTGAAGACTTTGTCACAGATAACGGCAATGTCATTCTGGATCTGTATAACTTCCCTATTGATGATCCTCTGAGTATCGAGCAAAAAATCAACAACATCACTGGTGTTGTCACCAATGGTCTCTTCGCGCTTCGCCCTGCTGACTTGCTGCTATTAGGCTGTAGCGATGGAGTGAAAAGTATTACGGCTAAGTAGGCTATCAACATCTTATCACTCTATGCCAGTGATAAGGTTTAGTACTATAAAAAACACCCTAGTTCAGAAATGAGCCAGGGTGTTTTTGTCTTAATGTACAACAACCCTTTGAGAGTTTCGTTTTTCTCTTAAAGAAACACTAAATCAAGCTTTCCTTATATAGCGCTTGAATCACTTCTACTTCTTCTATTTTTAACTCTAATGCCTGAACACACTCCAAGCACAGCTTATTATCAGCCGCCATCTTGTGCAGCGTTTCTAAGGCCTGATCATTGCTCCAAGCATCCTTATAGGGACGTGGGGAGGTCAGAGCATCAAAAATATCGGCTACAGCAACGATACGGGCTTCCAGGGGGATCTCTTCACCTTTTAGACCATAAGGGTAGCCCGAACCATCAAGCATCTCATGATGAGAGAGAACAATATTCCGTAAAGTCTCACTCGACTTACCTTCAGATAACCCATGGTGAGATAAAATATCCGATAACATCTCAGCCCCTTTTACCGTATGGGTCTGCATCTCTTTGTATTCATCGGCTTCCAACTTACCCGGTTTCAGCAATATATAATCTGGAATCGCTATTTTTCCTAAATCATGCACCGGTGCAAACTGAAAAACCTGCTCTACAAACTGATCATCTCGACCGTGCTGATCCGCTATATTATGGGCCACAATACGTGAGTAATAACCCATACGCTCCAAATGCTGGCCAGTTTCCGCATCACGACCACAGGATAGAGCCAATGCCGACTGTACCGCCGCTTTTAAAGTGCGTGCTTGATTTTGTTCGTCATACACCAACATGGTAATAAGCTGCGCCAATAGCTCCAGTTGAGCAAACTGCTCCCCCATAAAGGCATTTTTCTTTTTCGAATTAAAAAATAGAAAACCCAAAAAACGATCAGAATAGCGCATGGGGACGGTATAACTGGAGTTCCAACCTTGTTTTAGCAAGGTCTGACTATGGTAGGTTTCTTGTTCTTCAAAACAGCTCAGGTCATTAATCACTCTGGGAGTTCTAGCCTGGCAAATCTGTTGAAGAGAATAAACATCCCCAAGCTTTATCTGATAACGATTAATGGAATCCTCGGATTCACTCGTGGAAAAGTAAGTACTGAGCAAGTCTGTCTTTTCATCATGAATAGCCACCGAAAAGCGGTGCACATTCGGACACAGTTGTTGTAATTGCTCTGCCAACGCAGATAATTTACCGACTAAAGAGGTTTCTTGTTGAAAGGCTTGCCATTGGCTTGGGAAATACTGCACTCAAATCCTCCCTGTTTTTACTGCTATTGTGATTACAACTCTCAATCTTCCATGAATATAAGAGAAAAGCCCTTACCGCCAGTGCTGTAAGGGTTTCTTTTGCTTTTCTTGATCTTGATCAGGCTTGAATACAACCTGTTACAGACAGCTTCAGAGATTCATCCTGCCCCAATAATCGGGCTGTAAATTGATCCCCAGCCACAAGAGGGCCGACACCTGCTGGCGTACCCGTTAAAATGATATCACCAGCTTCCAAAGTAAAGATCTGACTGATGTAACTGATCAGCTCTGCAACGGGAGTTAGCATCATATCTGAATCACCTTTCTGTCTGAGTTCGCCGTTTACTTCAAACTCAATGCCTATAGGGTTTTCTCCCATGTTGGCACAAGGTACAAAACCAGACAGAGGAGATGAACCATCAAAAGCCTTAGCCACTTCCCAAGGATGTCCCTTCTGCTTCAATTGTGATTGCAGATCCCTAAGCGTCAGGTCTAACCCAATGCCCGCTCCAACAATATTATCTAAGGCATTTTCTACGGACACTTTACTGATCGTATCGCCAACTAGTAGAGCGATCTCAGCTTCATGGTGTACCTCTCCTTTTCCCTCAGGCAGAACCAAGGCCTGTTCAATATCAGCACCCGCTGATGAAGGCTTAATAAACAATAGAGGTTCCGTAGGGATGGGATTATCTAATTCTTTGGCATGATCAGCATAGTTGCGCCCTACACAAACGATTTTACCTAAACACCAAGGGGTGTGTTTCCTATCAGCCCAGTTAAGAGTAAATGGCATATTCATGTGTCCTTTCTTGTGAGGTAAGGTATCTGAAATGATAATCCTTGTCATTATAGACAAAATATCAGTAATACTACGTAGATAAGGACTAACTAGACTCAGTAAGGTGAAATATTCCTTATTTTGTTTTAATCAAATGATCAAATAAACATTAAAACAAAAAAAGCCGACGCTATATAACGTCGGCATCCAATACAACAACCCGGATAATGCGATCAAAAATAATGTAGAGCATGGAAGCCCATAAACCACAGACCAAAATCTCAGCCTGTTTCAAACATGCGATAGATATGACCTGTCAAAAAGATAAAAGTTCATACTCATACTGGGTAATAAAATCACCGAAGGAAAAGACTACAAACCAATCCCCCGAAATGGATTGAAACGAGTGAATTTCACCGCATGATCCCAAGCTTCTCGGAAACCTTGTAAACTCTGCTGCCCTCGATTCACGTATCGAGCAAATAAGTCATACTCATATTGCAGGTTTGGCGCATTCAGCAACTGTAAAATAATCTTATTAGCCTCATCTGCATACCACTCATAGCCATGGGCCTTATTTTCCGCTAACTTAGAAAACCGCTGACCACCCACTGTAATCGACATCTCCTTGTGGCACAAAACTCCAGTAATCTTCACCGAGGTACTCGGCTCGATACCCTTATAAGGATCATAGGCATTCCAGATGGCCACCTTAACGCCATTTAGCATCCGATAAGCCGAGTCAAGAGAGCGAGAACCACTCGTCGGCTCCAGCTCACAATACTTAGCCGATTGCCCATGTTGATCCAGCTTAGAGACACATTTCAAATGCCACGCATCACTGATAGCATATTCTTTACTGTTGGCCTGTTGGTAGCTTTCGCTTTTATAGATATCCAGAGCCCAAACAGGCAGAGATCCAGCCATTAGATAAATGACGGTAAACACAGCAACAACAAACAGAAGAATTCGAGAAAAAATAACCGATGACGTATAGGACTTAAGCGCTAGCATTTATATACCCTCCACGACCTGATCAAAATCTGATCAACTCAGAATACTCTATGCTAAAAACTTTACCAGCCCCATTAGCCATTCTGGTTATTTATTAGCCAATGCTATTGGTAAATATCAATCCAGATAAAACTTACGCTTTGAGGGCATATCCACATAAAAGCGTAAATAAAAACACCAGAACTCCAAAAAACCTTTAAAAATCAAAGAGGTAAAACTTACGCTTTCATCTAAAAGCGTAAATTATTTAAATGAGATACTCATGATTTAAGGCTGACTAATTTTAGGATAGTTTTGTAAAATAGGTGAAGCTTGTAAGCTTCTGAAGCTTACAAGGGCGGATGAATAAAATGTTATAAATCTTTTATGCACAAACTATAGACAGGAGTTGAAAATGGGTATTGGATCAAACTATATAGTAGAGAATGCAGAAGAAGAGCATCTTGAATCACTGAAGGACGAGGTTTTTCGGGAAGCTGCCATCAATGTTGCTAACGGCGAATCAAGGGAAGGCGCGATCGAAAGTGCAAAAGAACTTATTGCAGCGCAGCAAGAAGCATTATCTGCACAAGAATACTCAGAAGATCCTGAAACTAACATAATTACATTTACTGATAGCAATAATGAAGGTAGCGCCATACCAAAAGGTAAAGAAAGGCAAGTAGCCGCGATAAATAATGACTTGCAAGATAAATTTGATATCGATTTATAACAAAGCCAATAACAATAGCCCACGCAAAAAGCACGTGGGCTGGACGTCGCTAGCCTGTGTTGGCGGCATTAGCTTCATGGAAAAGTAGGAGATATATTCAAATTGAAAAAAGTACTATCTGAGTTTTCAGAAGCTTCTCCCTTGAAAAAACTATCGACAATTTCTGATATAGCAACGATTCTCGGCGTGTCGGTAGCTACATTCGTGGCTGGCCCCTTTATGAGTGAGGTTGCTGGGATAGGTTTCGACGCATCCGACTTTATTGTTGCGTTATTTATTTATTCGATATTCATTCTTGTTCTTATAGGTGTTTTTTCAACCCTGTTTGTATCTATTAGGGTTTATAGGGTAGAAAACAGTGTGGGCCAAGCAATATCGTTGTTTATAGTATTTCTCCTATTCTTATCTGTATATGCCTCATCATTCTCTCATGTTAAGGCGTTTTTTGGTGATATAACAAATAACGTATATCTCATGCCCAAAAAAGCCGAATTATCAATTAAGGACATTTCCTATGAAGTAAATTCTTTATCTGATAAAAACATATCTATTAAAGGTTATGTAAGTCTAGTTGAAGGTTCAGTAGCCACAGACTATGTAGCTGCCTTATATAATCTGGATGAAAACCAAGGTGTTTATTACTTGCATTCTTTGAGAAATTCAGAAACTTTCGAAATAAACAAAAATGGCGATTTTGTAATACCAATATCTAAAGAAAAGCTAAACAAAGGGAATAGCTATATTGTAATTTACAGAGACTTAGATAGTGATAGGTTTGGTATGTATGATTTTCCAAATGAGTTAACTGTTGTACCGAATAGAGAACTCAGTGAAAAAGGTGTTTTTACTAAAAGAGTATTAGGAGAATAGAAGCTAATCGGGTAGCCGAATGTATCTAGCCTCAGCCCCCACAACACCCTGCATGCGGTTTTGCACAAGGTGTTTCACTCAGGATGGTGAAGCTTAATCCAACAATCACGTAGCGAGTAAAGCCCCTCAGACTTCAGGTAGTCCAAAGACAGGCTAAAATTTTTCATAAAACCACCATTATCATCCCAAAACTTACGCTTTTATGTATAAGCGTAAGTTATTCACTCCGATAAAGACTCGGTCTCTTTTAAGTAAGATCACTCTCGACCAGCTTTGTACTTCGGCAAACCATCATTCGGATCAAACCAATCCACCTGTGATTCCGTATAAATATGGGCATCGGGGTTGGCTGGTAGATCACAGTCTAGGGTAGCGGTGGCAAACTCAATAAGCTCACCTGTTGCATCCGATGATGCAAAGGTCATGCTGGAGCCACAATCATTACAAAACTGACGGCAAGTGCCATTGGGGGCGATATAACTGCGGAGTTTGTCCTCTCCTGTCAGCCATTGAAAATCTTCTTTTTTAGCTTCACAAAAAGTAGAGAAGGCGGCGCCATGAAATTTCCGACACATGGAGCAATGGCAATGGGCCATTTTTGAAGCGATTTGAGTGACTTGATAACGAATAGTTCCACATAAGCAGGAGCCTGTCAGTGGGGTATCATTCATTATTGATCTCGATAGGTTATTTTTACTCTAATCTATTCAGAGTCAGTTGTAACACAGACATTATTCGATATAGACGAATACAACATCACTCATTCCCACGCGGAGCGTGGGAACAAGAAGAGTTCTACTATCTGTTAACGATGAAGGCGATAGAATACTCAATGCTATAATTTAAAAATTACAGTAAGAAACCATCCACAGTACCCACCAGCTTGCCAATCTCTGGTTTGGTCATGGTTTCATCGGCACCCAGTGCCAGAGCTTTTTCGCGGTTATCTTCACTCATAATGGAGGAGAACATCACAATAGGTGTAGTACGGTAGGTAGTCCCCGATCTCAAACGTTTTACAAGGTGTAAACCATCCATACGCGGCATCTCTACATCACTGATCACCATACTCACTAAATCAGAAACAGGCAGGTTTTCTTCTGTAGCAACGTGCTCAAACTCTGTTAACATTTCCCAAGCATCGGCACCATCTTTTGCCGCCAATACATTATAACCCGCGGTACGTAGGGTGGTTTCAATCAGCTTACGAATAAAGGCCGAGTCATCCACAACCAACAAAGTCTTGGCTTGACGTTTAGCGGTCATACGATCATCAATCAGAACCTTACGGTCCTCTGTCACATCATACTTTTCCATACTCAATTCAGGATTGATATCCGAGATGATTTTCTCGAAATCCAGAATCATAATCAGGTGTTTTTCACGACGAACAACAGCGACTACGCAGTCCTGCTCACCACTTTCCAGAAACTGACTAGGAGATTCCACTTCTTCCCAAGAGATTCGGTGAATACGGCTCACACCGTCCACTAAGAAGCCGTTGGACATGCGGTTAAAGTCGGTCACAATCACATTTTTACGATCAGCAGCATTGGCACTTTTCACACCTAACCAGCCAGCTAAATCCACTAGAGGTATTAGGCTATCACGCAAAGAGAATACGCCGACCAAATGAGGCTGAGGGTTTGGATAATCCGTCGTTTCAGGCACTCGAATCACTTCTCGAACCTTTGCCACGTTGATACCGTAGTGAGCTATTTTTTCACTACCGTCGGGCAACAGCTTACGCAACTGAAATTCAATGATTTCTAGCTCATTAGTACCGCTTTCCAATAGAATTTCTTGCTTTTCAGCGTTTGCTGCGTTCATAAGCTCCCTCTCAAAGTGGTTCAGAAACGGTGGGCAATTACAAAATGTAACTCATGATTTTGCGCCTAAACGCCATCAGACGCAAATAGATTCAGGTACAGGATTCGTGCTTTTTATAAAAAATATCCACAACCTGTTATAGATCAACCGGTTGTGGATATTTTAAAGGAGGATTATTACATTAGATAGTGCCAATAAGGATGACACCGATCAGAGGCTAGCTTTAATCCCTTAAAAATAAGATCATTAACGAGAATTACGCTCAAAAGCGACCTGACCATCAACAATTGCAAACTGTACCTGCCCCTTAACCTCTTGCTGCATCAAGGGTGTATTTTCACCTGCGGTATGAAGGCTCTCATCATTCACCACCCATTCCGCTTCGGGGTTGAACAAACAGAGATCAGCCGCCTGACCCACAGAGAGAGAACCCATAGGTAATCCCAGGGCCTTAGCTGGGCCTGACGTTAGACGCTCAACCAATTGATTCAGACTCAATAAATCCTCATTAACCAAGCTCAAGCCTTGAGATAATGTTGTTTCTAACGTTGCCATACCGGGCTCTGCTGCTGCAAACGGAGCCATCTTCGCTGCTTCTTCATGAGGCAAGTGGGCAGAGCTGATAACACTTAGCACCCCATCCCGTACGCCTTGACGTAAAGCTGCACGATCTTCTTCGCTGCGCAGTGGCGGTTCAACAAAAAATTGACTGTTGTAACCGTCGATTTCAGCTTCGGTATAGATCAAATGTGCTATATCCACATCCGCAGTCACCGGTAAACCACGCTGTTGAGCATTGGCAATCATCTCTACCGCACGAGCTGTGGATAGCATGCCAAAGTGAGCTTTAACACCAGTGGTCTCAATCAGGTGTAATACACGGGACAAACCAATTGCTTCAGCAGAAGCAGGGATACCACCCAAACCTAAACGACTGGCCAGCTCACCTTCATTGGCACAACCATCGGCTTTTAACCAATGATCCTCAGGGTAGAACACCACTTGCAGATCAAACGTTGAGGCGTACTCTAAACAACGTCGCAATACCAAGGAGCTTTCAACGGGCTGGCGCATATTGGATACCGCCACACAACCGGTATGCTGCAAACCTGCCATATTACTCAGATGTGAACCCTTCAGGTCTTTGGTCATGGCACCAATGGGCATGACTTTCGCCTGAGAGAGTGCCTCTACCTTATCCATGATCTGCTGAACTACTGCCGATGAATCGATACAAGGAGAGGTATCTGGGCGACAGCAGATTGTCGTATAACCACCCGCTAACGCGGATTTAGTTTCCGAACGCAGATTACCCTTATAGCTCGGCCCAGGCTCACGCAAATGAGCGCCAATATCGATAAAACCCGGTGCGACAACCAAACCTTCCGCATGAATAGTCCGTTCAGGATTAAATCCTGCAGGGGCCTGCCCTAAGGCCAGTACACGACCATCCGCAAGATGAATATCAATCAGCTCATCAATGTTTTGGGCCGGATCAATTAAGCGACCACCACAAATTGTTAATTTCATGCAGAGGTCTCCTCATCATTGCCCTGACTGGCAGCATTTTCCTGATTTTGTACTTTTTGCTGTGTTTGACCACTGACAGACATGGACATTACGGCCATACGAATGGCGATACCGTAACTCACTTGATTCAAAATCAAGGACTGAGGGCCATCGGCCACGGCAGATTCAATCTCCACGCCCCGGTTAATCGGCCCCGGGTGCATTACAATGGCATCTGGTCGGGCATAATTCAGCTTTTCTTCCGTTAAACCGTATAAGCGGTAGAACTCACCTTCACTAGGCAGTAACGCACCGTCCATGCGTTCTTTTTGCAGACGCAGCATAATCACTACATCCACATCTTTTAGCCCATCTTCCATACGGGTATACAACTTGGCCCCTAAACCGGCCAAAGTGTCTGGTAACAGTGTTTTCGGGCCAATCAAACGTACCTCTTCGGCTCCTAGAGTATTCAGTGCCTGTACCTGAGAGCGGGCGACTCGGGAATGCAAAATATCCCCCACAATGGCCACTTTCAGCTTAGAAAAGTCACCCTTATGTTTGCGGATAGTGTACATATCCAACATGGCTTGTGTTGGATGGGCATGACGACCATCTCCAGCATTAATAATCGCCACGTTGGGTGTGACCTGACTGGCGATAAAATGCTGAGCACCACTGTCTGCATGGCGGACAATAAACATATCACTGCCCATGGCTTCCAGGTTTTGCAGCGTATCCATCAGGGTTTCACCCTTGGTGGTGGCAGATGTATTGATATCCAGACTCAAAACATCCGCAGATAAACGCTGTGCCGCCAACTCAAAAGTAGAGCGCGTACGGGTACTGTTTTCAAAAAACAGATTCACCACTGTCTTACCTCGTAGCAGCGGTACCTTTTTTACGGACTTTTCGCCCATATTGACAAAGGAATCCGCTGTATCGAGAATCTCTTCCAGCACTTCTTTTGGCAAACCACCAATGGTTAAAAAATGGCGTAACTTACCATCTTCAGTTAGCTGAACATTTCTTGGATCTGCGCTAAGAGCAGCGGCGCTTCTTGGAGATGTCGCAGGGCGTGGTATATCCGTCATCGACTTCATCAGGCAATTCTCACCAGGGTTACACGGTTAACAATTCGGGGTGGTAGGCACGTTTCCGCTAGAATTACTGAGCGGTTTGCAGCTCTAAACTGAGATTATCCGGGCCTGTTAACTTAACACGCTCACCAGGAGCTAGCGTCAGTGTCTGACCGGTAATATCCGGCTGAATGGGCAGCTCACGTCCCGGCAGGCTCAATAAGGTGACCAGAGTGACAGAATCTGGGCGGCCATAATCAAACAGTTCATTCATGGCGGCACGTATGGTACGGCCACTCATAATCACATCATCCACTAGAACAATATGACGTCCTTCAGTAGCAAAAGGTAGGCTGGAAGGTTTTACACTGGGATTTAAACCCACACGAGTATAATCATCACGGTAAAAAGAAATATCCAGCGTACCCAGTGCCTCTTCCTGTTCTAACAGGCTATGTAAGCGCTCAGCAACCCAAACACCACCCGAGTGAATACCCACTAGAGCGATATTATTTAAGTTTTGATTCTGAATATGCTGCTTTAACTGCTGAGCAAGTTGTTCGATCAGCGTATTAACATCAGGTAGGTTTGTGTGTGTTGTCATCTGTTAATCCGTAGCCGTTTTTGACTTAAGGTGTTTGCTCAGCAAACCAGGATTCAAGTATCAGCTGGGCAGCAATGCCATCCACTGGGTTTTCTTTATAACTGCCTTTATGACCCAGATCTTTGGCGATGACCTTGGCTTGTTTTGTCGTACCGCGCTCATCCATACCAAACCAGGGTTTACCATATTGGCCATATAAACGATTACCAAACTTACGAGCACGGCGACTCATTTCGCTTTCCGTATCATCCATATTTAATGGAATCCCCACCACAAAAGCATCCGGCTGCCATTCATCAATCAGGCGCTTGAGCGCTTCTTTATTGGGAATACCGTCTCGCGCAGGTAAAGGCGTTAGAGATGTCGAAGTACCCAACATCTCTTGACCTACGGCCACACCGATACGAGTCGTACCAAAATCAAAGGCCAGAATCGTTCTCTGTCCAGCTTTTTGACTCATGCGTGACCCGCCTCACCACTTAGCAGGTTGATATCAATACCCAACAAACCAGCAGCTGCCTGTAGTTTGTTTTCATCTGGCGTATCGAACAATACTTCCTGACTTGCCACACAGGTCAACCAGGTATTCTCCTGTAGTTCTTTTTCTAACTGTCCCGCATCCCAACCAGCGCAACCCAGAGCAATCAGAATCTGTTCCGGCCCCTGTCGATTAGCAATGGCGTCTAACACATCCACTGATGTGGTCAGAGACAGTTCATCACTGACTTGCAAGCTGGAATCCCAATTTGCACCGCCGGTATGGATAATAAAACCACGTTCATGATGTACCGGACCACCTTCATAGATATGACTCACCAGCTCTTCTGCTTCGGTTAAGCCACTATTAGGGTTGGGTAGTTCAAGCTGTGCAAAAAGTTCTGCCACTTGTAGCTGCTCCAGAGGTTTATTGATAACAACCCCTAAGGCACCTTCTTCATTATGTTCACAGATATACGTAACGGTGCCGGAAAAATTCGAATCTTCCAGATGGGGCATCGCAATCAGAAAATGGTTACGAAAACTTTGAAATTGACTCATCAATTAACCTTTTTCTTGGGTTTACCGATTACCCGGCGTCACCAAATGAGCTGCCATCCCCGAATTGCCAAGTTCGGATAATTTCGAGAATGTCAGTACGTTCCCGTATGGAACGGGGAAAAGGCGCAAATGGCGCCGCCAGCTGCACAATATTAATGGCAGCTTGATCTAATACTTTATGCCCGGAGGACTGTAACACCTGAATGTCTTTGACACTGCCATCAACATTCAGTGAAACCAGCAACCTAAGCCGCCCTGCTAGTTTTTCATCCCTTATCCGCTCAGGATAGTTCAGATTGCCCACCCGTTCGATCTTCTCCTGCCATTGACGCAGATAAAAGGCATCATCTGATGCCTTTGCAGTGAGTGTCGAGATCGTCCTGATCTTAGGGCGTTTGGCATATCGCTCGGATTGCTTAGAGAATTGTTCTGCTAAGGCTTCCGCCTCGGCATTTAAGCGAGCCATATCCACAATACCCTCCATAGAGATCTGAGTATTTAGCGGCACCTCTACAGGTGTGGACTCAGGTTTGATCTGTTCCGATTTCACCGGATTTTTAGCTTTGATCGGCTCAGTTGCAACAATCTCTTTTGGTTTGGCGCGTTTGGTTTCTGTTATTTTTGCCGGTTCACTTTGAGCGACTTTCTTGGCCGATTCCGCCACAATAATCTGTTTCGGTTCTGACGGTTTTGACTCCTGTGATTTAGCGACCGGCGCTTTAACTGGCTCAACCGGTTTTATAGCCTGCTTAACTGGCTCTGAAGTCTTACGGGGTTTAACCTCAGCCTGCTGTACGGACTTTTCTACCGGCTTCTGTACTTCTTTTTTCTCGGTATCTGGCCGTGCTTTAGCTGGTGCTGGTTCCCTACGAGCTTGCTGAGGCTCTTGCTCCAGATCCGTTTGACCACTGCCCTGTTGGTCCTGCTCCGCCGCATGCTTTACCGGCTCGGTGATAACTTCCGCAGGCTTTCTTACCAGAGTGACATGTAGGGTACTGACAACCTTACGCTCCGCAGGCTCCGTATTTGGCCACTCCACTTCTAGCCCAGCCCAAAGCAAAAAATGCACAACAACAGCCAATAGCAAGGTAAAGGCCAAGCGATCCATAGCGGAGACTTGACTGTCTGGGTGAGTAATAGGTGATAAAGCAGCCATAGGGATTCAACCGCTTAGCGGTTGGCCAGTTTCTCAGCAATAACCTTGATAAGGTCCCCTGCGATATCCAAACCAAACTGATCGTTTAGCTCACGGACACAGGTGGGGCTGGTGACATTCAACTCGGTCATATAACCACCGATCACATCAATACCAACAAATAATAAGCCTTTCTCTTTAACCACAGGCGCTACCTGCTCACAGATCCAGTAATCTCGATCCGTTAAGGCACGGCCAACACCAGAGCCACCGGCAGCCAGATTGCCACGTACTTCCCCTTTAGCAGGAATACGCGCTAAGCCATAAGGTACAGGCTTACCATCCACCATTAAAATACGCGTATCACCGTCAACAATTTCTGGCAGATATTTTTGCGCCATAATCTGTTGCTGGCCCATATCGGTCAGTCCTTCCAATATGGCACCGATATTCATGCCATCTTCTTTTACTCGAAAGATGCCTGTACCGCCCATACCGTCCAGAGGTTTAAAGATCACATCTTTCTGCTCAGCATGGAAGGCTCGCAGGATATCCGCTCGACGGCTCACAACCGTTGGCGGACAACATTCGGGGAACTGTTGAGCAAACAATTTTTCATTACAGTCGCGCAGACTTTGTGGTTTGTTAACCACTAAAACACCTTCCCGTTCTGCTTGTTCTAGCAGGTAGGTGGCGTTTAAAAATTCGGTATCAAACGGAGGATCTTTGCGCATCAGCACAACATCCAGATCTGCCATACTGCTGATGCTTTCTTCACCTAATTCATAAAAATGATCTGGATCACGAAAGACAGTCAAAGGCGTCATTGCAGCCATGGCTTTACCCTGCTGCAAAAACAGGTCATCTTGGCGCATATAATACAGCTGCCAACCCTGATCTTGAGCGGCCCATAACATGGCCAGTGTGGTATCTTTTTTATAGTTGATACCCTCAATCGGGTCCATCACCACACCCAGTTTGATACTCATCTAAATCTCTCCTGGAGCCGCCGGTAAACTTAAAAGTCTCCCCAGCAATATTGTAATACGCTCATAGCCACAACCGGTGCCGTTTCGGTTCTTAACACTCGGGGGCCAAAAGCCAGTGCCTTAAAATCAACCTGCTCTGCTTGCTCAATTTCTGCCGCAGACAAACCACCTTCCGGGCCAATCAATAAGGCTACAGTTTCTGGCTGATCATATCCGCTCAGTTTCTGTGCCGTCCGATGGTGCAAAACCAGCTTCAAATCAGCCTGAACCTGCTGTAACCACTGTGACAGAGGTATAGGCGCATGAATCACAGGGACGTGATTACGCTGGCATTGCTCACAAGCACTGATGGCAACCTGTTGCCAATGCTGTTGCTTTTTTTCTGCCCGGTCAGCTTTTAAGCGCACATCACCGTGTTCGCTATAGATGGGGGTGATTTCTGAAATTCCCAGCTCAGTCGCTTTTTGAATCGCATATTCCATTCGATCTCCTTTTGAGATCGCTTGAGCCAGATGCACTTTTAAGGGTGACTCTTTCTCTTCAGGAAAATGCTCTAACAAGGTCACTGAGACAGAACGTTTGCTGGCGTGTTCAATACTGGCAGAAAAACAGCCGCCCTCTCCATTAAAGAGAGTCAGCGGCTGTCCAGCTTTCATACGCAGTACCAAGCCCACATGTCGGGCAGCCGCGTCATCGAGTTCGATAACCTGCCCGAGTGCCAGAGGCTGGCGAGTATAAATGCGAGGTGTAGCCATGAAACTTAGGCGTTGCCTGCTTCAACAGCCTGACGTTGCATTGCTTCTGCGTACAAGGCGTCAAAGTTTACAGGCGCCAGCATCAAAGCAGGGAAGCTACCACGGTTAACCGCATTATCAATGGCTTCACGAGCATATGGGAACAGCACGTTCGGGCAGAATGCACCCAGAGTGTGGTGCAACTGTGCTTCTTCTAGGCCATCAATATGGAACAGACCGGCTTGCTGTACTTCAACCAGGAAGGCTGTTTTAGCTTCTGCTTCTTCGCTTTCTTGGTTAGTCACAGTAACCGTCAAAGAAACAACCACTTCGTACATATTTTCAGCGATTTGCTGGCTATTGGAGTTCAGATCCAAATTAACCTTAGGCGTCCAGTCCTGCTGAAAAACAAATGGAGAGCCCGGTGCTTCAAAAGACAGATCTTTAACATAGATGCGTTGCAGGGCAAATTGAGGTTGTTTCTGTTCTTCGCTCATGATTATTCCTTTAGGTATTAGATAGCCTCTGCTCTCCTTTTTTACATTCTGTTCTCTTTAACCAAAGAGAAGAAAAGCAAAAAACAAAGAACAAGAGACAGAAAATTAAAATCATTTATAACGTTAGCATCACGCTATAACAGTACTATTTACCAAATATCATCTAGACCGTTTCACTATCAGTACTCAGTAAACTATCCAGTTTCCCTGCATACTCCAATGCAAACAGATCATCGCAGCCGCCCACATGGGTTTCACCCACCCAAATTTGCGGCACGGTACGCTGACCACTGAGCTTCATCATATTAGCTAATTGAGCCGGTTCCCGTTCAACATCAATTTCGGTGACGGTCACATTCTTACTGCTCAGCAATCGTTTCGCTCGTACGCAAAATGGGCACCAGGATTTACTATAAAGAGTTACAGTCTGCATAACGGTCCTAACTTAAAACGGTATTTCTGAAACACGAATCTTCGTTTGTTTCAGAAATTAGGTAATCTTCAATTACTTCTGAATCACGTAATTTTCAATTACTTCTTAGTCACGGGTAGGTTATCACCTTGCCACTGACCCATACCGCCGCGTAATGGGCGGGCTTTTTCAAAACCTTCTTTTGCCAGAAGACTAACCGCTGTCCCCGCCGTAGTTCCTGACTTACAAACCACGATAATTGGCTTACTGCGATACTTCTCCAGCTCACCCGTACGATCTTTCAGACCCGCCAGAACGATATTAACCGCGCCTGCAATATGACCCTTTTTAAAGTCATTGCGATCACGAATATCCAAGAAAACACCATCTTCACGATTCACCAGCATAGTGGCTTCATGGGTACTCAGTGCTTTAGTGCCATTTTGCGTTTCATAAACCAACCACAGGGCCAGCAATACAGCAAATGCACCCACCATTTCCCAGTGATTGGTGGCAAACTCAATAAACTGTTCCAATTTGTTTCCTCGTCACCTGGACTAACACTTTATGGGATGATGACTCACCCCTATTTTTCGGCCAGTTAGTATACACAACCTCATGAGCTTTTTACCGCCCCTCTTCACCTGCTTTTTTACTTTTTTCATACTTTTTTCCGAACACTTTCCCTCTTTTTACTCCGTAAAGGGTTTGGGCGGCCTGTTCAATCTGAGGTATCATGGGTAGTTCTGAGTGTCTACGGACAAATAAATTCATTATAACTGCGACCTCTTGAACTCATGTCAAAACGAATTCCTACTGCTCTGATTATCCTTGATGGTTTTGGCTACAGTGAAGCCACTGAGCATAACGCCATTATCAATGCCAACACTCCGGTTTGGGATCAGCTGTGGCAACAGCAACCAAGCGCTTTGGTTGAAACCTCAGGCATGGCTGTGGGTCTACCCGATGGTCAGATGGGAAATTCAGAAGTGGGCCATATGAATTTGGGCGCAGGTCGCACCGTCTATCAAGAATTTACCCGTATCACGAAATCCATTAAGGACGGTGATTTTTTCACCAACCCAGCGCTTGTTGCGGCAATCGATAAAGCAGTGGCAGCTGACAAAGCCGTTCATCTTATGGGCTTGCTATCCCCTGGCGGCGTACACAGTCACGAAGAGCATATTCATGCGGCTTGCAAACTGGCCGCTGAGCGTGGCGCAAAACAGGTTTATGTACACGGCTTCTTGGATGGTCGTGATATGCCACCTCGTAGTGCAGAGCCTTCTATTGTTAAAACCGATGCACTATTAAAAGAACTGGGGGTTGGCTTTGTTGCTTCCATTGTTGGCCGTTACTATGCCATGGATCGTGACAATCGCTGGGATCGAGTAGAAACGGCTTATAACTTATTAACCCAAGCCAAAGCAGAATATGTCTTTGATAACGCAGCAGAAGCACTGCAAGCCGCATACGATCGAGACGAAAATGACGAGTTTGTTGCCGCAAGCAGCATTCGCCAAAACGGCCAGCAAGTTCAGATTCAAGATGGCGATGCATTGTTATTTATGAACTTCCGAGCGGATCGTGCTCGTGAGATCACCCGTAGTTTTGTTGAAACAGATTTCTCCGGTTTTGAACGAGCGGTTACACCGGAATTAGCTGACTTTGTTATGCTGACCGAATACGCAGCGGACATTCCAACCACGACGGCCTTCCCACCCAATAAACTCGTGAACACCTTAGGTGAGTTTATGGCGAAAGAAGGAAAAACCCAGCTGCGTATCGCCGAAACGGAAAAGTACGCCCATGTGACGTTCTTTTTCAGTGGTGGCCGTGAGAATGAATACGAAGGCGAGAAACGTATTTTGATCCAGTCGCCTCAAGTAGCAACCTATGATTTACAGCCTGAGATGAGCGCACCAGAAGTGACAGATAAACTTGTTGCAGCCATTAAAAGTGGCGAACACGATCTGATTGTTTGTAATTATGCCAACGGTGATATGGTAGGTCATACCGGCCATTATGATGCTGCCGTTAAAGCTGTTGAGGCTTTAGATATCTGCCTTGGTCGCGTAACAGAAGCCTTAACTGAAGTGGGCGGTGAATGCCTTATTACAGCAGATCATGGTAATGCGGAACAGATGATTAATCCTGAATCTGGCCAGGTACAAACCGCTCATACCACCTTTCCTGTTCCTCTTGTGTATTTCAATCAACGCGAAGAAAATATTCAACTGACCGATGGTCGCCTTTGCGATATTGCGCCAACCCTGTTAAAAATCATGGGGCTGGCACAACCAGAAGAGATGACCGGTCGCACTCTGGTACAGTACAGCTAGTATTTTGACGAAAGGAGGCAAATGGTCTTTGCCTCCTTTGAAACCTATAAATCATTGACGATAAACTGCCTGTGCCCTTACTTAATGCTTTTAACATTCGCAGCCTGATCTGTGTCTTTTGTTTATGCCTGCTGGTCTTACCGCCGGTATGGGCAGCTGATTCTAACAAAGTATCAGCACAACAATTAGAAGCCTTAAATAAGCGTATCAAGAGTCTGGAAAAATCCCTAAACCAAGTCAAAGGGGATCGCACGCAAGCCGCACGCAAGGTTAAACAATCGGAAAAGAATATCGCTCAAACCGCCCGTGGAATCCGAGATAACCTAAAATCCAGTAAGAAGCTAAAAAAACAGCTCGGAAAATTGCGGCAAGAACAGCTCGAACTCAGCAAAAAGCAAACCAGACAAAAATCCTATCTCGAAAAACAGATCCGTGCAGCCTACGCCATGGGTCGTCAAGAATACCTAAAAGTATTACTCAACCAGCAACAACCGGATCAAGTATCCCGAGTTTTACGCTATTACGACTATATTAACCGAGAACGTGGCCGTCATATCGATCAATATCTCGCCATATCAAAAGAAAAAAGCCGCATTGAGCAAGAGATCAAACAGAAAGATTTTTCATTAACGAGCCTAAGAGGCAAGTTAGAAGAGAAACGTGATCGTTTACAAGGTGAGCAAAAAAATCACCAAACACTCGTGGCTAAACTGGACAAAGAGATTAAGGGCAAGGGTAATCAGCTTTCGACCCTAAATCAGGATAGGAAGCGGCTGGAGAAATTATTAAAAGAAGTTCAGGCCGCAATAATCAATATTCCTACGCCTAAAGACACCCGCCCTTTCTATAAAATGAAACGCAAGCTGCCTTGGCCACTAACGGGTAGAAATCGTGTACGCCATACCTTTGGTAGCGAAGAGATTAAAGGCAAGCTGAAGCGTAACGGTATGGTTATCATTGCCAACGAAGGTGACGATGTAAAAGCCATTCACTCGGGACGGATAGTTTTTGCCGATTGGTTACGGGGTTATGGCGTTTTGCTTATCCTTGACCATGGAAATGGCTATATGAGTCTGTATGGTTATAATCAAACAGTATTAAAAGAGCCTGGTGACTGGATTCATGCTGGCGAGGTTATTGCAACAGCTGGTAGAAGTGGTGGTCAAAGTAGAAGCGGCCTTTATTTTGAGATTCGAAAGAAAGGCGCGCCCATTAATCCACTGTATTGGCTGAGTAAAAAAAGACGCGGCTAAACACCCGACTTGCCGTTATTGAAGGAGAACAACATGAGCTCAACAATTCTGCCCTTTCCCCGACTGGCTCGGCTTATAGCCCCAGCTGTTTTGGGCTTGAGCTTATGCATTCCTCCTGCCATGGCCGAAGAAGCTCCTGCTGATCTGCCATTGGAAGAACTTAAATCCTTTGGTGAAGTTTTTGAACGCATCAAACGTGCCTATGTGCATGATGTCGATGATAAAACGCTACTGCAAAATGCTATTCGAGGCATGTTATCAGGTCTTGATCCTCACTCCGCTTACCTTGGGCCAGAAGAGTTCTCTGAGCTACAGGAAAGCACTCAAGGAGAGTTTGGTGGATTAGGACTAGAGGTTGGCACCGAAAACGGCTTTATCAAAGTGGTCACCCCTATCGATGATACTCCGGCCGCCCGTGCAGGTTTAAAACCTCATGATCTGATTATTAAGCTGGATGATACTCCTGTTAAAGGCTTGTCTCTCAATAAGTCCATCGAGTTAATGCGAGGTAAACCGGATACTCAGATCCGCTTAACCATCGTACGTGAAGGTGTTGATGGCCCCTTTGAGGTCACTCTGACCCGCGCCCTTATTCGAGTAACCAGCGTGAAACACAAAATGCTGGAAGATAATTACGGCTATATTCGTATTACTCAGTTCCAACTACATACTGGCGAAGAAGTTGAGAAGAGCCTGCAGGCCCTGAATAAGCAATCAGATGGTAAGCTACACGGCCTAGTATTAGATCTAAGAAACAACCCGGGCGGCGTTTTACAGGCCGCTGTAGAAGTAGTTGATGCCTTTATTACTGAAGGGTTAATTGTTTACACAGAAGGACGATTAAGCAACTCGGCATTAAGGTTCAGTGCTAGTGAAAAGAATCCTAGCCAGGGTGTACCTGTCGTGATTCTCATCAACGAAGGTACGGCATCTGCCTCAGAGATTGTATCAGGCGCGCTACAGGATCATAAACGGGCCGTCATTATGGGCACACAGAGCTTTGGTAAAGGCTCTGTACAAACCGTTCTACCGTTAGCCAGTGATAGAGCTTTAAAGCTAACCACCGCCTTGTATTATACTCCTTCGGGTCGTTCGATTCAGGCACAAGGGGTATCACCGGATATTGAAGTTAGGCCTGCTCGCCTAACGCCTTTAGAATCTAAGCTTAAAATCAAAGAAGCTGACTTAGATGGCCATATCGAAAACGGTCAACATAAAAGTCGGGATAAGAAAAAGAGCAATGACAATCTTGCCAAGCAAGATTATCAATTGTTTGAAGCCCTAAGTCTGCTGAAAGGCATTCACATACTGCAACCGGAATAACAGCTATTTGAGCCATGAAAAAACAACGGCTAACACATTACCTATTATTACTGACCTGTGCTTTTTGGGGTTTTATGCCCCAAGCACAAGCCAAACCTCGCCCTGTCATCACCCTGATTATTGATGACCTTGGGTACAGTAAGCGCAATGGGATACGGGCGATTAATCTGCCTGGGCCTGTTACTCTGGCGATCTTACCCCATACGCCTCACAGTACAAGATTGGCTAAGCTCGCCTATGCCAAGGGTAAAACGGTCATGCTGCATACCCCCATGACCAATGTACTACAAAAGTCTCCTGGACCTGGCACGCTAAGCCCTCAGATGTCAAAAGCAGACTTTATGCGTGAATTCCGTAAGTCCTTGGATTCTATGCCTCATATTGAAGGTGTAAATAACCATATGGGCAGCGAGTTAACTCAAAACAGCACTCGCATGCAGTGGATTATGGAAGAGGTATTCAAGCGTCGGTTGTTTTTTGTGGATAGCCGTACGACAGCAAAATCAGTCGCAGCAAAAGAAGCTCTTAAAGCAGGTATTCCTGCTTTAAGTCGGGATATTTTTCTGGATCATATCCGTACAGAGGAAGCCGTTAATGAAGCCTTTGATACCATGGTCAGAAAAGCCAAACATTACGGCAATATGATCGCCATTGGCCACCCTTACACGGTAACCCTGAATGTTCTAGAAAAACGCTTACCGGAACTGAAGAAACAGGGTATAGATTTGGTATCAGTCTCCAGCTTGTTACTGGCCAAAGGACAAAGTTACGACAAAGGGACTCAATTAGCGGATCAGAAAGTTGAAACAAAGGTGAATTTGCCTGCCGCAGCACCACGCATTAATCAGCCCGCAGCTCTTCCTCTAGATAAGGCTATTGCTAAACAGGAAAAACGTTCCGCTGCCCGTGCTTTGGATAAAGCCGCAGCGACACAGGAAAGACGCGCCGCAGCGCTGAGATTAATCGATGAAGAGGTTGTCGTAATCTCGCCCAATAGATCCAAGGATAAACGCATCGCATCTGCAGAAAACACAAAAAATAGCTCACAACCTAAGCATAAAAACCTTATTTTTCAGAATGTAAAAAAACCTGCTGTACAAAGCTTACCCCCAGTACAAAGCTGGGCCATTCCTGTTAGAGAGCATTAAGACAATCAATGAGCAATTTTTTTCAGCAACTTAAAGAGCTTCAGCCTTGGCAGCAAACCACTTATGCTGCCGCTATGGCGGAGCGTATGTTCCCTAATTACGCCCTATTTTGCCAAGCAACGGATAGTGGCAATGTTCAACAACTGAAAAATAGCCTGATGCTGATCTGGGAACTGTTGAGCAACAAGGACAGCAAAATCAATTTTGAAGTCCAGCTGGAAAAAATCGCTGAGCATATTCCCGATGCGGCTGACTTTGAGATGTACGGCGTATACCCTGCCATCGATGCCGCCATGGCAATACATACCACCATGGAGCTGGCCATGGGCACTCAACCGGAAGAAGTTACCCGGGTAAGCCGTTTAATGCGTCAAACCATCATTGGCTTTATTGAGGCAACGGAAGAGCTGCCAGAGGATGAAAAGCTACGCCGCAAGGTGCTGAATGACCACGAATTGATGCAGTTTGATCAAGCCTTCCAAGATGAAGCATTAGCCCAAATCAGCGCCATGAAACATCCAAATAAAGCGGCTCTGAAAGAACTACGCTTGATGGCTCAAAACGAAGGCATTAGCTGCCTAGGTTTGTCAGCCACACTATAAAACCCTTTAAAATAAAGTATCTTCCAGTCACAGGGCGGGAAGATACTTTGTTATACCCCGCAAAATCTATAACTCTTTCTGCGCGGACTTTACCTGAGCTTGATTTAAGACTTCCGCTTTAGGTTTATCTATCCACTGTTTGATATTTTCAATAAAGCGATCCATGATCGCGAAGAAAACATCCACGTTATAGCCCATCAAAAAGGCTAGGGCCATAGGCGACAATACGCTCAAAGAATTCAAATCATCGGGCTTCATAAACCAACCGATAATCATCCCTCCTAGAGAACCTAATGTAAGCCTTAATCGATAACGAGTATCTGAATCAGGGGTATACGTCAGCTCTTTAATATCTTTAAGCAGCATACGTAATACAAAGATAAAAGCACCAAACAAACCGTATAGCAGAGGCAAGATAAAGCCTTGTATCAGTTCGATAGCAAACTCAGCAGCCAGGGTATTACTGAACAAGGTGATACGCGCTTTGTATAACACCTGCCCCAGCTTTAGATGTTGCAACTTCTGCTCTGTTGATTGTTTAAACTCTTTATTCAGTTGGGTCTCTAATCGCAGCTTGCCCTGTTCATACTCATTTTTTAGGTAAAAGGGGAGGTTATTGTCAAAGGTGTAACCAAAAGACCAGACTTTGTTCCATAGAATCAGAAGCTTAAGATTTGAATCCAGTTTCTGATTAATCACCGCATGCTCTTTCACCACCGAATTGGTAGATAATCCTTCCTCTATAACCGTTAGAAAAGGAATAGATTTATCTTGCTCACGGGTCACTCTAAGCTCCTGAGAAATCTGCTCCCTTTGGTCAAATAGTGAATTCAAATTACTGCGTAGGTTATAACCCAGTAACCAATAAAACTGCACAATCAGTAAGATAACTAAGGATGCAATGGTAGAAATACGACACCAGCGCACGGCCTTATCGGCTCTCGTACGACCTTTTTTACCAGAATGGGGGTCAGGTTTAATCGAAGTGATACTTTCCAAGGTCACAGGGTAAATATGGGACACTAGCGCATCGTAATGAATCCAAAAATTGGCCTCAGTTTTAGCATCCCATTCACCTTGAGCTATATAATATTTTGCCTGCACTAACTGCCGAGTTACTTCAGGATCTAGCTCATGACCTCCATCTTTGGCGATATACTTTAAAAGTTTCTGGGCATCATCGACTGAACGGGTAATTTCAGTACAGATCACTGGATCGATATCCTTTTGAGCCATGAATTTACTCTCAGCTATTTTTATATTTAAAAATTATTATTGTGATTAACACCATTCCCGATAAATTATTAGTAAACCTGTTTCTGTATACTCAGGGGCAATTCAAACTTTCTCTTATCTTTTATCTATAAGTCATTATCGGGATTGGTATAAATATAAAAAAATATCCGTAAAAAGCCTATTACCGACTGTTACATGAGTCGCTATATAGCGTCGTTAACAGCTATCAAAGAGGGAGATCAAAGAATGGGAGAAGTATGATGACAAAGGCCATGATAAGAATCATGACCCTCATATCTTAGCTTGATATAAATGCTATTAAGGCTGCAAATCCCCCCAGACAAACCGAGTGATACGATTACTTATCAAGGAAAAAACAAAAATATAACCATTACCACTGGCAACCTGTTCTGCGTCAAACAGGCCACCGGGCCGCGTGCCTAGGTCAACATCATACCAATGCCCTTGATAGTTCGGCCGAATAACCCCTTGGCTATCAGGAGTATAATCATCAGGATCACTCCAGCTACGAGCCAGCATATTAAAACCATCTGCCAGTAACAGTGTATTTTGCCCATAATCGAAAGTAAGGCCTGCCGGGAGAAATAACTTATTAGCATCAAGAGAAGCGGGATGATCATAGGTGCCACCACCCTCTCCCAGCTTGCCGATATAACCGCCGGTCACAGGGTTAAGTGCCTGTAACCTCTGATTACGACGATCCGTAACATACACCCGATCGTCCAATGCTAAGACACCACCAACCTGATCAAAGGTACCTGCCGCACCTTGATTAAAGAAATCCACACCTAGCTGCCAACTATCTCCCAAATCTGTTCCTTTAAGGCTATCTGAACCTCCTGTATTCCAATCATAAGTCAGAGAGCCATAATAACTGTCGTAATCAAAGCTCCAGACACGATTACCAAAGCTGCTGATATAGACACGGTGATCTTGATTCGAGATAGGTTTAACAGATACCGCTACAGGATAATTACCATTAGTAATGGCAATTTCTGGCACAGAGAGCCAATCAGTGCGATAGGTTAGGTTAAATACGTCTTGTAATTGCCCGGCAGCATTATAGATTCTTAAGCTACTATCACCGGCATAAAACCAAGGAAGGGTAATATCCGAGGCCACTAACACCGCTACAAGCTCACCTTTCACCGGATCATTAAAACGAGCAATCCCTGTCACCCCATAACTCAGGTCACCACCGGTAAAACGTCCCAGATATTGACCATCTTGATCATACATATTGATACGCGTATTAGGTGTATCACTGACTAATAATCGACTTTGACTGTCTAACCAGACCATGCCGCTGGAAGAGTGCAACTGTCCAGACAACGTTCTGGGATGCCCCCAGAATTCATGGTCACTGACACCTCCCACACCCGCAGATACCGAACAACGCAATAGAGTTTGACCACTGGAACTTGTCCAGCATTTTTTAATTCGATTGTTACCGCTATCGCTGACCAAATGCACTCGCGCATTAGTGTAATACCAACCCCAAGCCCAGATATTTTCCCGATAGAAGTTACCAGAGCCATCAATAATCGGTACCAGATCATTAGGCAGTTGGAACGCTTCATCCTCCGTTAATGCCGTTGAAGGAGAGCGCATCAAGACTTGATGAATCCCCAGCTCACCGTAAGCCCATTTCACTTGAGCATCACTGGATAAGCTGGAACGATAGCGAATAGGGTCGCTGTCCGTGGGACTGGCAAGATTATCAAAACGCAGGATACGGCCATTGTAGGTATCTGCTACGTAGAGATTGCCTTCAGCATCGGTACGTACGCCTCTTGGTCGCTTTAAATGATCTGCACTGCCATATTTATCATCAAACCGCCCCAACATATCGAATAAGGTGAGCATGCCCGTACTGGCATCCACCTTGAATATCTTAATTCGATTATTACCGTTATCAGCCACATAGATATAGGTTTTATCGGTGCCCGCTTGCTGGTAATAGGTAATACCCTGAGGAATACGAAAACCCTCTAGCTTTTCAGGCTCGCCAGCATAGTCATCGTAATAAGTGGAGTCCGTACCATAGTTTTTATCAACGCCTTTGATGATAGGACCTGCCCCCTGATAATCACCGTTGCCATCTTGAAAGCCTAGAGTCTGTACCAGGGTCACCTGATAGTTATTATCTGGATCAATGCTAAACACTTTCAGGCGATGATTAAATTCGTCAGAAATGTATAAAAAACCTTCAGGAGTGATGGTTAAATTTCTTGGTAAGGTTAGATCCTCACCACTACCATGACCTTTTTGTCCAATAGAGGTGACGTATTCAAAATCATCTGCATTGCCACTGACAGTACGGAAGAAATGGATCTGATGACGACCCACATCATTCACATAGAGTCCCGCTAAGCGATCATCATCCGCTTCACTGACCGATAGAAAGGCGATACCCAAAGGCGCTCGTATATCCGGCACACTGGTCTCAGGGCTATCAGAAGCCAAAGTCTGATCCAAATCATCTAAGACACCTGTTAAAGCACCATTGAGATTCAAGACTCGAATAATATGGTTACCCATATCCGCCACATAAACTCGAGTATTACTGGCGCCAGAACCTAAGCTGTCTTTATCGTAAGTCACTGTTGTTGGCGTATTAAATTGATACTGCTGATGGATAACCTCATTGGTGAGCTCTGAGGAGCGATCCTCGTCGGCAAAAGTTTGAAAAGAATAAACCTTAGGAGAAATGACAATCAGCCCTAACATCAAACATATTGATAGGCTGACGGCAGGTAAGGAACAGCGCATCTTCATAAGATATTCCTTTTGTTATGGCACCTGCTATTTATGACCACAACCATAAAATCAGGCACAGAGATCTGTCCCAGTTTTGATAGCGGCATAAAATCCGGATGCACTGAAATAACATAAGAACGTTAAGAGGTATGCGGGGAATAACCTAAGTTCCAAGCCTAGAAGAGGAACTCGGTTTTCGCCAGATTGAAAATCTGGATAGCGACAAATATCGTCACTCTAGTGACGCTCAATTCACTTAATCGTATCCATAACACATAGGAAAGTGCTATGTATTTTAAATACAGCTAATAAAGCTCACATTTGGTTTCTCTTGCTTACAATTTTTTATTCGCAAATTAGAGTAGATTGATTACTCTAAGTCTATTCCCGTCAATTAAAGCGGGAAAAGAGCATAAAAAAGAAGGAGGCAGTCCATGAGTACCTTGCCCGTACAACTAACCACAGACCTTAGTGCCCAACAACAATCCGCGCAAAAAACGGCTAATGTCGTTTATATCCTACAAGCACTATCACTTTTTGTGGGCATTACTCTAATTCCCGCTATTTTGGTTGGCTTTGTCAAAAAATTAGAGACAGAGGACAAACAGCTGGCTTCTCATTTCCAATGGCAACTGCGCACCTGCTGGAATACTCTATTTTGGTTAGTCGTGGGCGTATTATTACTGGAATGGGTGATAGGGTATTTTGTTTTGGCTTGGACGGTCGTCTGGTTTATTTACCGTGTAATACAAGGTTGGATAAAGCTACAGCAAGGCAAGGGGGCTTATCAATGATCACCGCTTGAAAAGGGCTAATCCTGAATCACTTCAAGATTAGCCATTCGGTGGTCAGCGAGAGGGCTCACTGACACTTTTTACAAACTCTATCGCGTTATTTTTTCACCCAGCCATTACCTTGATCCACATAATGCCCCGCCTGAGTTTTTCCGATGACTTTTTTACCCGCCAGTTTTTCCACCTCATCCATGGCAATACCATTACTGGCCGCTAACTTTTTATAATGTAATTTACGTTTATTATTAACGTTTTTTACCAGTCCAATGACTTTGTCCTTGTTGCTAACAATGCCCAGGTAGCCAGTATAGCGCTCGCCGACCCAACCATTTTGCTTGGCATCTGCCAGAGATATTGCCCAGGCACTGTGCATCAAAGCCAGAGTGATAAAAACGGCGCTGGTGAACTGTTTAACTAATTTCATGTTTTGGCTCCTTAAAACAGGTCACTGTCTTCACTGAACAGATCATCCAACTGTTTATCCACTTTAACTCGAATTTCGTGGTCTATTTTAACGTTCAGGTTGATGGTAATCGGCTCTTTTGCCGCTACCTCAATCTTGGGTGTACAAGCGGTCAACCAGCCCAAAGCCAGTATCCCTATTACTATTCGCAGCATATTAATATTTCCTTTGTACCGACTGATCCAGTGTTTGACTGATCTGATCGCTTAAGCGTAATGCTTTTAGCAGCGTAAATATGTTCTGTTCTACAGTAAAGTTCAGATTAACCGGCTGACGTTCCGCGCGATTTTCTCCCTTAACGGCTATTTGCATTGCCAGCTCACCGTGACGGCTCATGGTAAGCTCGCCATCCAAGTTGGAATAGTGCAGATGATTAAGATGTTTAAGGCTACCTGCCAGGATCTCATTCTGCTTTAACATCGCTTGCCAAGCTTGATTATGAGTCAGAATAATCTCTCCGGGCAAACTGGTGTAAATCAACCCCTTGTTAAGTTCAGCACCATCCTGATAGAGCTTTATGGGCAAACGGCCTGAAACCTTTCCGGTAATGGTAATCTGTTGTGATTCATCTAGGTTAACTAGCTTTTGCAGATCCAGGTTATGAATACTCATCAAAGTATCTTGCCCCTCTGGCGGGTACTGCACCTGATCAAAACTAAAGCCACCATCAAACAGAGCCCCTTTACCTTGGCTCAGCTGAGCGACTGGCAGCCCCTGACTAAACTGTCCTTCAACATTAAAACTAATATCCGTCAGCTCTACACCGGTAAAAGCTTGCTTGATATCAACCTCAGATGCCTCTAATACCAAACGCTCCCCCTGCAGAGATAACGGCAACTGTGTATTTAAACCCTTCACCTGAAAACCTTGATACTGAGCGGCAAGATTTTCCACTTCAAGCAGAACAGCGACTTGCTTGCCTTTATTCCCTATACCAGCACTTCCGGTATAAAAATTAAGATCCCCTTTAAGCCCAAGGGTTCCTTGGTTTAATTCGATACCTTCGGGCAGATGTACTTTTTCCACCCACTCAGCTAACTGTAAAGGCTGATGGCTATAAAACTGCCCGGATAAAACGTCCCCCTGGCGTGTTAGCTCCAACTGTATCGGCAGATAATTCAGATTACTGACTGCACTAATCGTTTGTTTTTTCTCTGAACCGGCAATCTGACCGGCAAAACTCACTAGGGTATTTTGTTTTAGCTGTGGGTGTTGAAGCGTACTTTTTAGCTGCCAGGGACTGTTGATTTGCCACTTTTGCTGCGTAAGATCCAGCTTAACCTTAGGGCTAGCAGATAAATGACTGTCCAATAAAGCCGTTCCATCACCCAGATCCAGTTTTTTCAATTGAAAATGACCACCCTGCTGATTACCAGTGTCATAAACCAGAGTGTTATCTGAAAGAAGCTTTAGCTGCCCTTGAGTGGCTAACTGCAACTCTAAACGCTGAGATTTAAGTGACTTGGCTGGCTCTGTTCCCGTATCTTTAATCCGATCTCGTTTGACGTTTTGTTTCTTGTTTTGAGTCTCTGGTTTAGGTTTAGCCCCAGACCATAAATAGTCTGTTTTCAGTGTCAGATCGATTCCTGTCTGTAACGCTTGTTTCTGCCATTGGAAGTTTTTAAGGTCTACTGACAATATTTTTGGTTGCAGAGGTTTATCCTGACAGCTCCGACAGTTTTCAAACTGATTATCTACACCCAATTGCACAGAGTCAGTCTTCACCAACCCTTTTTGCCCATCAATTTGCCAGCGAGTACTCGCCAATGAAACTCGGCCGCTATTGGAAGCAAGTATTTGCTGACCTTCAGGCAAATAAGGATTCAAACAATCTCCTTTATAAAACAACTCTGGGAGATTTTCTGGCGTGACATCCAATCGTTCATTTAACAAATTAAACTGCAGCTTAAAGCCAGATAAGTCCTTCTTCGCACTTTGTAGACCAAGGTTACAGTGAGACGTTACTGGCAGATTTAACTGAGGAAATTGCAGATTGATCTGAGCATCAACTAACTCTTGTGTACTGAGCTCGGCTTGAAAGTTTAGCTTAGTCCCCTGCCAAGCATCCGGTTGAAAAAGTGCCAACTTAAAATCTTCCGTTAAAACAGAAGACAAAGGCTGCACTCTAAGCCACAACTCATTCTGCAAAGACTCTGGTAACTGTAATGAGGGTAAATCCAACTGAAAGATTGTTTTATCCGTTAAATCTAGCGCCAATTGAGCCTTAACCGGTTGCAGGATATCGGTTTTAAGCTGCCAGCCCGCTTCTTTAACTGCTAGGTTCAAGCCCAAAACAGCCTTTAAATTAGGCTTATTCTGATCCGATAGATAAAGGGTTTTAAGCTCAATTGCCTTTATCCCAACATCATTTAAACCAATAGCTTTTAGTTCTTCTATAGAAGGTAAACGATCAAGCTGTTGTCGTAGAAAAGCTAATTGCTCAGGCAGTTTTTTATAGGCAGGGGCCTCATTATCACTCTCTGCTTCAGTAGCGGTCTCCATTATCGACACCGCTTTTAGCTCAGCAATACTAAGTGTTTTCTCTTTATAGAAATAACGCAGTGATTTCAGGTCGATGGAGCCAACCTCGGGCAAATCCACTGAGGCTTGGGCAATATGCAGGGGGGAATTTAAGGTTAAACTTGTGACCTGAATAGGCTGATCTTTTAGCAGGGCATTAATGCCAGGCAACAGCCAAAGATCTCGGCTGAACCAAAGCACAAAGGGCAAACAACATACAACAAGTAATAGAGTAATCAGGATTTTTCCAATACGCATGCTCATTCCCTTATATTGACCGCCTGCTTTTATTGGTTGAGCTAAAGATAAATAGCACCCGCCCAAAAGAAAACCTCCCGTAGGAGGTTTTCCCTCAGCATGGTAAGCCATCGTTTATACGGCTTCCAGCCTTTATAGGACTTCGACAGCCACAGGTGTCACACCAACTAGATACACTTGAGGTGTGACATGCCCCGTCAACCATCATTTATATGCAAGAACAGACACGGTACATTTTACTTTAGGTTTATAATCCCCGGACATTTACGCAGCCGCTTCTCTAACAAAAGAGAGATCCGAAAATCTCTGAGCACGGACAGCAAGAGGCTGGCAATAAAGAAAGCACGAGCTTTACGCGTCCAACTCGACAGCTACATTGAGGAAATATCTGGAATGCCTGAATTCACATACTTAACAATGTCCTTTCACGAGAATGGCAAGCTGAAGGAAATTGAGACCGATGGCACAACAGAAGATAATGCAGCGGCTAAAGAAATGTATGACAAATACCTTGAGAACCAACCCGCAGACACTCCTGAGCCGGTTATCTCCCCTACCATCCGTGAAGTTGGTGAAAAATATCTAGCAGTTTGGCAAGAAGAAAACCCTAATGGCGCTCCGTCGGCTATCAATTACAAGAAGAATGCCCCCAAGTTCTTCGCCTTTATTAATGATGACCTCCCTGTTAACGATATCACCAGAGATCACATCAACAAATTCTACAACGACATCATGGATCTTCCGGCACGCCTCCATACCACCCAGAAATACGATACGGTGAGATATCTTGAAGATATAGAAGCTATCACCACTGCCTCCGAACAGAAAGTTGGCACCTCAGCTAGGACAAACTACCTGAAAGAGCTGCGCCAAATCTTAGACTTTGCCATGCAGGAACAATACATCCGCCACAATGTAGCCAGAGCTTTCAAGCCACCGAGAGAGCTTTCTAACACCAAGGACAACCAGAAACGCGAGGCATTCAGCAACGAAGACCTGAAATCAATCTTTGATTCTGAGTTTTTCTTGAATGGATGGCAGGGTAAAACCCCTAAAGATCAAACCTTATACTGGATGTTTGTTCTTGGTCTATATACAGGCGCTCGCATGGGTGAGCTACTATTTCTAACCCGAAGTGCAATCATCGAATGCCCAGAACATGGCACTTACATCAACATCGAAAACGAAATTGATGACGACGGGGCCGCTATACGCACAGTGAAGAACCGAAACAGTATTCGCCAAGTACCTATCCACCCCACAATTATTAAACTGGGTTTCTTGGATTTTCTAAATCAAACAGATCCCAGTCACCAGTACATTTTCCCGATCATAAAAAAATATAGCACTACAACGAGAAACACCTTTTCCGCCAACTCTTCCAAGCTTTTACAAGAGTTCGGAGCCCACGAGAAGATGAAAAAGGTTTATCACAGCTTCAGGCACACCCTCATCACCCATGCCGTACAAAATGCAGGGATCAAGATCGAAGTGGTATCCACGCTAACAGGCCATATTGAACAATCTGAGACGTTGAAACTAACCTCAAGCGTCACATATCTTAAAGACTACCCTGTCGATGTCATCAAACGCCATGTTGTGGATAAAATCCAGTACGGTTTGGAGATAGAAAAGTAAATCACCCTTCCTTGAGAAGCCCTGATGGTTGGTACGATGATCAGAATAATTATCGTCAGTATGTTGTTAATGGTATTGGTGATTATAATTATGCTAGTGACTACACTCGCAAAGAAGATTTGAAACCGTGGTTTGAGGTGGCAGAGCTGCTTTTATCTTAAGCTGGTTAGATGATCTTCAATAGGACTAAACAAGTTAGGTCAGAAATAGTAGCCCTCGGGGTAATCTTTAATTGGAGGATAAATAATGACGGATCAATCCGAGAGTATTACAAAAGGTGGCGGAAGTATTTTTGCCCTTATTTTTATTGTTTTTTTCATTATAGGCTGGAATAGCAGCCTTCCCTTTTTATTGGTGATTGGTTTTGGTTCAGTTCTTGGGGCTGCTGCTGAAATTACTCTTTATTCCTACTCTAAGAAGAAAAATGATAAAGAGGAAGTTAGACGTCAGAAATACTATAGAGATTCTGAGAGAAGAAACGAGGAAGAATTCTTTAGACGTCAGAAAAAGGAGAAAGAAGAGGGGCTCAGACTTCAGAAAAAGGAGGAGGAAGAGGAGCTTAGACAGACGATAATTAAAGATAAGAGAATAGAGTCTGCTTGTAACCAAATCGAATCTATAGTTAGACTCCACCTAAAGGTGCTTGTCAGAAAGCGCCGTAGTCTCGTGCGTATAGGAGATTATGGAGAGATTATTGATGATGCTTGGAAAAAGGAATTAAACAGATTCTTTGAGGTAACTATAACTCAGGATGTATATGATCTTATGGCACTGGAAGAAAAAGTAGCCAAACCCATACTAGAGGATTTTGTTGATGGTATTGTTTATGACAACCTTGAACAATTTTCAGATACTGTCGATGAAATAGATGTTTCAGATCTTGATGGTATTGAGTATGAACAGTATTGCGAGGAACTTTTAGAACGTAATGGTTGGGTGGTTACTCGAACACCATCAACAGGGGATCATGGCGTAGATCTTCTTGCTGAAAAAGATGGTCGTAGTGTTGCGATTCAGTGCAAGAGATACAGTTCACCCGTAGGTAACAAAGCTGTTCAGGAAGTTTACTCAGGAATGGCTTTCTACGATGCACAAGAAGCTGTGGTAGTTAGCAATGCCCAGTTTACTCTATCAGCTAAGGAAGTAGCTAATAAGCTTTCGGTTAGATTAAACCATCATGACCAGCTTGCAGAGCTGTAGTAGCGCATGAGGAGTATTTTCTTGGCTCCTCTAATTCTCCTTTCAACCAGACACTTCTTTGTTACATGCTGTTACAAACTTGACTCTGGTTCGATCCATGATACAATGTTCACATAGCGTAATAGGAGGAATAATTATTTGAAAGAAATGGCATTATCCGCTTCTTCTCTTCAACACCTCGCTCGTGAACGACTCCCCAAGTACACCACCATTGATAGTAATGGCGAACTAGTTTGCCAAGACGGGTATACCCCTGACCACCGTATTCGTGTGGATTGGGATACGTACAGCCTTAAATTCTTGTCGTGGATGCTATATACAGGAACGTTTCCAGCAAGTGGAAGAATAAGAAGTAGTTCGGACAACCCCTTGAGTGTAGATCCAAAACATCTATACCAAGTAAGATCAGTAGAGATACATCCTATCCCAAAGGAACCACCATCTTTAACTGATTTATCTAATCGAGATTTACAGGAAGCAATTAAAGCTCTCCGATAAAAACCCGCACACATTCAAGCCAACTCATGCACTGCATCTTAAATGCCGGTGTGGTTTACGTGTGCTCAAAAATAACTTAACCCGTGGAGGTAAGAATATGAATAACAACGGTGCTATCCAAGTGATAGACGGTACATTGATGGTGAGAAGACGATTCTCAATAGAAACAGAAGCTTTTGAGAAGCTACTTAATAAAAGCAAAGACAGTGGTTTATGTATTAGTGCCATAGTAAATAGGCTAATCCTAACCCACTTAAATTAGACACCCTTGGAGGGAAAATATGACAGAAATTGAAATACCAAACTACGTAACAGAGTTGCACAACACTACTCAAACGAATATTAAGGAAGCTGTACAAGAGCCCTTGATTGATGAGTTGTTAGACGCCCATACAGGAACCTTAATTTGGGCTAAAACAGGTGGTATGAAGAGTTTATTCACCTTAGATATGGTAAGCAGTATTGCAGAAGGTGGAAAGTTTCTTGGCTACAACTGCCATAAGAAGAAGGTGCTATATGTAGACGGTGAGATGAGTGACATCTCGATTCAAAGACGATGCGAGATGTTCAACTGCACAGATAAGCTCACTAACCAAATGCTGTATTTAGGTAGAACGCTAGTAGATGACCCATCTTGGTTTGATTTAGTTAAACCTGATTCTCGTCAGAAGCTATTAAAGTTGGTGCAAGATGGTCAATTTGAAGTGGTAGTACTTGATAGCCTACGAACCTTGTTCAAAGTAGAGAATGAGAATGATAGTGCCAACTATAACGCCTTTGTAGATTATGTAATTGAACTACGGCAATACACTACTGTCATCGCTGTACACCATAGCAACAAAGCTGGTGGGTATGCAGGAAGCACGAACATCCTGACGCCATTTGACTATGAGTTACAACTAGCTCCAACGAGTGAAGATGGTGTTATCACTTTACGCTCGGATAAGCACCGTGACGGGCCGGGTATAACTGCTCTGAAAGGTAAGCTAGTTAAGTTTGAAGACGGTAAATTCTCAGTAGATGCTAAAGAATATATGGATCTTGAATATCTAGTAGAGAAACTAATCGACCTAATTGAAGATGGTGGTATTTCCAGTGTTGTCGAGCTTGCTGATTTCTATAGAAGTAATGGTGTTGGTATTGGTGGTGCAAAGCAAACGTACAAGCACATCTATAGCAACCTCTTCGCACCATTCTGTACTAATCAGGAATACAAAACACAAAGTGCTCTCAAAGCTAAAATTGATCAAAACAAGAAAGGTAAGCCTGCAAAAGCAGCCTAATCTAACGTTCTATAAGAGGATTATTTGTTAGACAAACCAACTAGCCCGAAACCCGCGTCATGTAAGGAGTTCTAAGAACCATCTAACGTATCTAACGTGAAACTAACGCATTTCTACCGCTACAGAACATCTAACATCTGATTCTCTCCTATCAGGAGACTTAAAACAGATGTCAAAAATTGAAGAAAGAGTAGCCAAAAAGCTACAAGTAAAAAAGCGAGACGTAAATATACCCTTCCAGCTCTATGACGCAGAAGACACGCCCTTCTTTGCTAAAGCTGATCAGCTATTTATTGATGATGAAGGCATAATCACCTTCGTCGAGTTAAAAGAGTATCCATCAAATGCCCGTGGAAACATTCGAGTTTGTACCAATAGGCTGAGAGAACAATGTGAGCATAGAGGTCTAAGCTCAGAAGGTAACCATAACCATCTATCAAGGCGCTTATACTTCGCTGGTCATAATAAAGATTGTCTTGATCATGCGTGGAATCACAGCCTAGCCAAACATGTTATTGTTAACCAAGCTCTGAGAGAGAAGAACTACCGCTATATTGTCGTATTCTCTAAACACGCCCCTACAGTGGGGGAGAAGGAAAAGCCGTGGCGTATACATTACCAGATGAAAGGCTTAACAGAAGTGATGTTGGAAAATGAGTTTATTAAACAAGCAACAACATGGACACCGCTATCTAAACTACCGAATAACGCTGAAGCAGCATAACCAACATAGCCCGTCATCATCTTATATGGTGTACGGGCTTTTTTAGGTCTGTATGTTGAGCAAGGTTCAATGCCAACACCCATTCTGTAATTTTCTATCCCCTAATAACATCTCTTGCCCTCTAGACCCACCATTCTAGAGCCTTTTTTTCATTCTACGGTGTCCACTTTCCTTGGATTAAGTTGATAAAAACTACCAGTTAATTAGTGTTTATAGCGCTTTACCTTCAAACCTGTGGTTTTAACAAGATTCATTATCCTTGCTTATGTTTAAGTACCTCTTTCACTAATGATCACAGAGGTAAATACCATGAAAATTGTTAAAAATCTGAACATACTCGTATGGCTATCCGTAGGGATTTTGCAATTAATCACTTCGTATCCCGATGCCGTAGAGGTGATGAGTTATGTGTAAATAGCCCTCTATACCTTCTCCCTCTGTGATTGAGGAAAGGGATTCTAGCCGTACATTCTTATTCAGAGTGTGCGGTTTTATGCTGGCTTTAAATAGTCCTTAGGTCAGTCTGAATAGGGTATACATCAGTCAGACCAATAATTTCCCTTATATTGCCCCGTCAGTCACTTTACATACCACTTAAAACAGACTATATTTATCAGACTACTTAAAACACACCTCAAGGGTTGATTATGTTTATTAGAGCTTATCTTAGAGCATCCACAAAAGAACAAGATGCAAACAGAGCTAAAGAAGAGTTAATCTCATTCGCTGGTGAGCATAATCACAAGATCGCAACTTTCTATACAGAAAATGAATCTGGCGCATCGTTACAGCGACCTGAACTGATGCGTTTGATTGGGGAAGCTCATGAGGGAGACGTTATTCTATGTGAACAAATAGACCGTATATCCCGCCTTACCAATGAAGACTGGGAGTTATTGAAGCAAAAGATTAAAGCTAAGAAGCTGTCCATCGTGTCGAAAGAACTACCCACATCTCATATGGCTCTATCACCTTCACCAGATAAAGACTTCACCAGTTCTATGATGGAAGCTATCAATTCTATGTTATTAGATATGTTAGCGGCGATTGCTCGGAAGGATTATGAAGATAGAAGACGCCGACAGTCACAAGGGATATCTGAAGCCCAATCAAAGGGTAAATACAAAGGCAGGCCAGAAGACACTAGGAAACAGGAACTTGTTAGGTCTCTATTGAAAGATAAGAAGAGTTACAAAGAGATTATGGAACAAGCACAGTGCTCACGTTCACTTGTGGCAAAGGTTAGCAAACAACTTAAGGATGAAGCATGAATATTAGCACTCCTTGATATTGATAGATTAGCCAGTTTTGAGCTAGACTCGGTACATGATTGCTTAACAAAGGTCTCACGGTACAAAAGTTTGCAACCATAATCAGTCCACATCACACAGGACGTTGACCACCCACCTCACCTCAAAATCTGAAAACCCACCTGAAAATTCCCAAAAAAGGGGAAGTAGCTGACATTTCCGCCAAGATATGGCCTACTGACAGCTACATACATTTAGGTGTGACACTTGTAATTTTTCCGCCATCTAAGATTTGTTATAAATCAACGAGTTAGATAGCAGGAAAAAGCCTTCTAAACCTCCCGTAGGAGGCTTCTATATATGCCAGAGAAAACGCCTCTCAGCGCTCTAAGGCCTTTATCATAAGTGCTAGCCTTACAAACGCATCTCGATACCTTGCTCAGCCATAAAGGCTTTGGCTTCTGGTACCGTATATTCGCCAAAGTGGAAAATACTGGCAGCCAGTACCGCATCTGCATGACCTTCTGTAACACCATCGGCTAGGTGTTGTAGGTTACCCACACCACCAGAGGCAATAACAGGTACTTGTACCGCATCACTAATGGCGCGAGTCACTTCCAGATCAAAACCGTTTTTAGTGCCATCACGATCCATACTGGTCAGCAGAATTTCACCAGCACCGTATTCGGTCATTTTTACGGCCCATTCGACCGCATCAAGACCTGTCGGTTTACGGCCACCATGGGTAAAGATCTCCCAACGGCCCGGTTCGCCTTCACCGCTAACACGTTTGCAGTCAATTGCTACTACGATACATTGGCTACCAAAACGCTCCGATGCTTCACGGACGAAATCTGGGTTAAATACCGCTGCGGTATTAATGCCTACTTTATCGGCACCCGCATTCAGCATGCGACGGATATCTTCACAGGTACGAATACCGCCACCGACGGTTAATGGGATAAACACCTCACTGGCGATCTCTTCCACCATATGTACCGTAGTTTCACGGTCTTCTGTGCTGGCAGTGATATCCAGAAAGGTGATCTCATCGGCACCTTGTTCGTTATAACGTTTGGCAACCTCAACGGGGTTACCGGCATCACGGATATCAACAAAGTTAACGCCTTTTACAACGCGACCTTTATCCACATCCAGACATGGAATAATTCGTTTTGCCAGTGCCATCTCAGGCTCCTGTCAGTGTGTCGGCTCGCTTCAATCAGGGGTTTTAATTGAAGGAGCGGAACGATTAAGCAAATAGCCTTAAATCTCTTTGTCTAGAGCTAATAAGACCTAGGGATATACGCTAGGTCTTATGCCGCTCAGCATAACAAGACTTAAGCGCGGCCATCCCATTCAGCGAAATTTTTCAGTAGCTGCAAACCGGCATGGTGACTTTTCTCTGGGTGAAACTGCACGGCAACCACGTTGTCATGGGCCAGTGCTACATGGCAGGTTTTACCATAAACCGTTTCACCGATGACCTGATCACCTTGCCCTGCTTCAACATAGTAGCTGTGGACAAAATAGAAGCGGGTATCATCTTCAATACCTTGCCAAATCGGGTGGTTCGAGGTTTGCTTCACCTGATTCCAACCCATATGAGGCACTTTTAGTTTCTCACCTGAATCATCTAACAAAGGTTCACCAAAGAAACGTACATGACCGTCAAATTGACCAAGACAATCAATACCACCGTTCTCTTCGCTGTCCTTCATTAACGCTTGATAGCCGACACAGATACCTAAAAAAGGTTTACCGGAGGCGATATTTTCCTGTACCACTTTATCCACACCCAAACGGCGGATCTCAGCCATACAGTCACGGATAGCCCCAACACCGGGTAATACCACATGTTCAGCCTGACGAATAACCTCAGGGTCAGAGGTTACGATAACCTGCTGATCAGTGGCCACATGCTCTAAAGCTTTTGACACCGAGTGCAGGTTGCCCATGCCGTAATCGATCACTGCAATTGTTTTCATGGTCTTCTGTCCTGTTTCCACCTTTATAGACGACTCTATCCAAGCCGCCTTACACAGGTTTCAGCCCTTACAGGCTACCTTTAGTGGACGGCATCATACCGGCCATTCTTGGATCTTCCGTTAAAGCCATACGCAAAGCACGACCAAAGGCTTTAAAGATTGTCTCCGCCTGATGGTGTGCGTTGTAACCTTTAAGGTTATCAATATGCATGGTGACTCCCGCATGGTTTACAAAACCATGGAAGAATTCAGAAAATAGCTGAGTATCAAATTTGCCAATATTGCCACGGGTGTATTCCACATCCATGAACAGGCCTGCACGACCAGAGAAGTCGATCACAACGCGTGACAGCGCTTCATCCAGAGGTACATAGGCGTGACCATAACGAGTCATGCCTTTTTTATCGCCAACGGCTTGGGCAAAAGCCTGACCTAGGGTAATACCCAGATCTTCTACCGTATGGTGATCATCGATATGAGTATCACCTTTCGCTAGGATATCCATATCAATCAGACCATGACGGGCAATCTGGTCGATCATATGCTCAAGAAAGGGCACACCAGTATCGATGTTCAATTTACCGGTGCCATCCAGATTAATAGATACCTTAATCTGAGTTTCTAGGGTGTTACGCTCTACACTTGCGGTACGCTCCGCCATTATGATCTCCGGAGGATGCTGAAGCACCTAAACAAACGTTTCTCAGCGGGAAGCTGCCGTATTTTCTAGCCATAGGCTAGAGAATATCGAAATACATTTATTTCGGTGTGAATTATCAAAAGAAGTGAATTATAGAGAATACAGGCCGCTATCCGCTACAATGCATAGTCAGTTAGAGCGGATAATCGCTCATTTATGGAGACTTTATATGCCTGTTTTGCTTCAAGTGGTTCATGATAATGCTGATTCAGCCCTAATTGAGCAACTAGAAAAAATTTATCAGGATATTCAACCTGAGCGTTTAACCCTACCAGAACACAGCGAACCCTTAACGGTAAGCCAGTTTATAGAAGCCATTTTGTCGGATGAAACACGCAGCTTTTATTGTGCCTTGTTTAATGAACGTCTGATTGGCGCTATGGTGATAGAACATAAAACATCGGCTTGGGCTATGTCTCATTTCTGTGTTCGCAAGGTCACACGTCGACGAAGAGTAGGCAGCCATTTGTTATTGTTAACCTTAAAAGCGGCAGAGACTCAGGAGCGATCATTACAGGTAGATACCGCTTCTCTGATGACACCGGATTATCTGATTCTGCAGCGAATGGGCTATCAACTCACCGAACAAGGTGAACACTATCAAGTTACTCACTCGGCTTAATTTTTCAAGGAAGGTGTTGCTGTGCGAATTCTGTTTAAAGGTTTAATTTACATCCTACTGGCTTTAGTTGTTGTGCTAGGCGGATTAGTCATTTATTTGACGCAGTTTTTTGATGCTAATAGCTATAAACCCCTGATCATGGAGCAGGCCGATAATGCCGGTATGCCCTTAGAGCTTAATGGTGATATTGAAGTCACCGTCTTCCCTTGGTTAGGCGCCAGTATTCAAGGAGTCAAGGTATTACACCCGACAACCAGAGATAGCCAGAAACCTTTCGCAGAGGTCAACGAAGCGGGTGTGAAACTTAAGCTACTGCCTTTGCTATCCGGTAATGTCGAAGTCGATCGCGTGGTATTAGACGGTTTGTATGCTGATATCGTTATTGATGCTCAAGGACAGGGTAATTGGCAAGTCTTTATTCCCGCCAGTGACTCTGCTCCGGATACAACCACAACAGCTCCTCAGGCAGAAAGCAGTGCACCACCGGCTTTAGCCCTAGCCGTTGCGGGCATTGATATTACCAATACGCGATTAAACTTTACCGATCATTCCCAAAACTTAAGCGCTCAGATCAAACAGTTGGACTTGCATAGCGATAGCATTACGCTGAAAAAGATGTTCCCTGTGCAAATTAAAACTGAAATCGCCAGTAGCAATCCTGATTTAAATGCCAAGCTGGAATTAAACACCCAAGTTTACCTTGATCTAGAGAAGCAGCTGTACCAACTGGAACAGTTGCAGATGGTTTTGCAGGCTCAGAGCTCAATGCTTGGCAGCGATCCTATTAATTTATCTCTGAATACCTCTGTAAAAGCCAATATGCAGGATCAGCAGATTAATATCAGCCAATTGGTACTAGAGCTTAAAGATCTGGCGCTCCAGCAAGCGGATGGGTCTTCTATTAATGCCAATCTAACCATTAATAGTTCCGCTGATCTCAATCTACAACAGCAGGTTTATCAACTCTCTAAACTAACGGCAAACGGTGACGTACAGACTCCCTTTACCGGTAGTAAACCGTTAAAACTACAACTGACAACCAGTGCCAACGCTAACCTTAAAACACAAGAAGCTCAGCTAGGTAGTACGCAAATTAGCCTGGATGATATCAAGATCAATTTACAGGCTGCGGTGGATAAATTATTAGAGAAGCCTCAGGTTCAAGGCTCCTTAGCAATTGATCCATTTAGTCCAAAGGTATGGTTGCAGCGCTTAAATATTGTTTTACCGGAGATGGCAGATCCAAGCGTTTTAAGCAGCCTATCCCTGCAAACCAATTTAACCTTAAACGGTGATAATGCCAGTTTACAAAAGCTTAGCCTGACAGCCGATCAAAGCACCCTAACTGGTAGTGCAGGTATCAACCTAGCAACCCAAGCGATGTTTGCCCAATTGGATCTGGATAGCATTAATTTAGACCGCTATCTCCCACCGGAGCCCAAGGAAGGTGAACAAGTAGAACAGACACCCGCAGAGCCGACGCCAACGGAAGAAGCCGATCTAATTCCAGTCGAAGTACTGAAACCTTTACAGGCTAAAGCCCAAATTACCGTGGCTGATCTCACGATTAAAAAGCACCCTATCAGCAATATTTTATTGAATGTGGATGCTAATAAAGGTTTGATCAAGCTAAAAGCGGCCAATGCCAAACTGTATGAAGGACAAATTACCAACAGCGGCATTCTGAATCTCAATAAAACTCCGATTCAAATGCAGTTTAAAAATAAAACACAGGGCATTAAGCTGAATCCTCTGCTTATTACTGCCGCTGAATTTGATCAGATGACCGGAGTCGCTCACTTTACGGCGGATATGAAGACGCAAACGAACCGCTTAAGTACCATCATGACCAACCTAAACGGTATGGCTAATTTTAATATCTTGGATGGCGCATTTGTCGGTACGAATATTTCCAAAGAGATCTGTAGTGTATTAGGCGGTGACGCTCAAGTCGCCACTTGGTCTAAAAATACGGATTTCACTTCCATCTCCGGTGATATTCAATTTACTCAGGGTGTGGGTAATAACAAAAATATGACATTGGCTATTCCCGGTATCAAAATGACGGGACATGGACAGGTAGATCTACCCAAGAGTACCTTTGATTATAATCTGGGCGCACAAATTACCAATGCTAATGAGAAGGTTTGCCGTATCAAACGCAACCTGAGATCGATTCGTTGGCCAGTGGCCTGTAAAGGCTCTTATGGCGAACCCTTTGATATTAGCTGTGGCCTAGATGCCAAAGCCATTGGCAGCTCCTTAGGCAATATTGCCGAAGCAGAAGCCAAGGCCGCGGTAGATAAAGAAAAAGCCCGCTTAAAAGCTAAGCTGAAAGAGGAAGAGGATAAGCTTAAGGAAAAAGCGGAAGAAGAAGCGAAAAAGAGTTTAGAAAAAGCGCTGAAAAAACTGTTCTAGCTAATAGGGCAGCCAAAGGGGCTTATAAAAGCCTCTCTATCTGAGTACATTTAATTTAAAGGCCAGTTTTACTGGCCTTTTTTAATAGACCGACTAAACCATAGAAAAATTGTGAATATAAAACCTTTATCTATCCAACCCCACAGTTCAACAAGCATATCCACGGCTATTTTGTCTTGGTTTGATCAACATGGTCGCAAAAGCCTACCTTGGCAATCTAAACGGACGGCTTATCGTGTTTGGCTGTCAGAGGTCATGTTGCAACAAACTCAGGTTGCAACGGTTATCCCCTATTTTGAGCGCTTTACCGAACGCTTCCCAACCGTTCAGGATCTAGCAAAGGCAGACATTGATGAAGTGCTGCATCTTTGGACAGGACTAGGCTATTACGCCCGAGCCCGCAATTTACATAAATGTGCCCAAACGGTTTGTCAGCAATACCAAGGAAACTTTCCTAAAACCGTAGAGGCCTTAGAACAATTGCCGGGTATTGGCCGCTCAACAGCAGGTGCTGTGCTCTCTATTTCACAAGATAGTTATGCCCCCATTTTGGATGGCAATGTGAAACGCTTTCTAGCTCGTTTACATTGTGTGCCCGGTTGGCCAGGAACAGGGGCTGTACAAAAACAATTGTGGCTATTAGCGGAGCACTATACCCCAGAGACAAGATGCGCAGATTATACGCAGGCCGTTATGGATCTTGGGGCTATGGTGTGCACTCGACGCAATCCCCTATGTGACCAATGTCCTCTCCAACCACATTGTGCGGCCCACAGCACCGCCAGTCAGCATGACTTTCCTGCATCAAAACCGAAAAAAGAACGCCCGGTACGCCATGTGGAATTATTCATTCTACACAATGAACAGGGAGAAGTTTTACTGGAGCAAAGGCCAGCCAGTGGCATTTGGGGAGGATTATGGAGTTTACCGGATAAAGACAGTGCCAATCGTTTATATCCTGATTTAGACATTGAGTCTTATTCGTTACACGGAAAACTCAAACATCAGTTTTCCCACTTTACATTGCAGGCCTCTATTTATAAAAAACAGGTAGCAGATTTATCTCAGGTAAGTGAACAAGTCAGCTGCTGGTATAACCCAAATAAACCAGATGAAATAGGCTTACCAGGGCCTGTGCATAAATTACTGCACTCCGATCTATTTTTGAATCACCTAACAACATAACAATTCTGTAACCATCAAACAAAATGCTATAAGTACTCACAAGCTGGCACTTAAAAGCAAAGACCCAGCTAAACAACCGCTGTCAAAGAGTAAAAGGTAACGATATGAGTAACACTGTTTTCTGTAAGAAATATCAACAAGAGATGGATGCACTTGATTTTGCACCGTTTCCTGGAGTTAAGGGTCAGGAAATATTGACCAATGTCTCCAAGCAAGCTTGGCAAGAGTGGCAGAAGTATCAAACCATGCTAATTAATGAGAAACGTTTGAATATGATGAGTCCGGAATCTCGGGCGTTTTTAAGTCAAGAAATGGAAAAATTCTTCGCAAATTCAGATGATCTGGAAGCTGTAGAAGGCTATGTGCCTGTAGAGAAGGATATTAAACAATAAGCGACTGAATTTTTTTAACTTTTTTCAAAAAAAAAGTTGACGGGAAAAAGCCATTACTGTTTAATACGCCCCGTCGCCCGGATAGCTCAGTCGGTAGAGCAGAGGATTGAAAATCCTCGTGTCGGCAGTTCGATTCTGTCTCCGGGCACCATTTGATGTTGGGGTATAGCCAAGCGGTAAGGCACCGGTTTTTGGTATCGGCATTCTCAGGTTCGAATCCTGATACCCCAGCCATCTTTGTGCCGGTATAGCTCAGTCGGTAGAGCAACTGACTTGTAATCAGTAGGTCCCGGGTTCGACTCCTGGTGCCGGCACCACCTCTCTTCTTTATTTATTTTTACTAGTTATAGTATCAATAAATACGTTTGAAAGCATAAACTTATGTTTAGCTGTGTTATTTAACCAATAGCAATATTGGTGATTGTATATATTGTGCCGGTATAGCTCAGTCGGTAGAGCAACTGACTTGTAATCAGTAGGTCCCGGGTTCGACTCCTGGTGCCGGCACCATTTTTACAATCAAACTCAGCAAATTTTTCAAACAACATTTCTGGATAGCCCGGATAGCTCAGTCGGTAGAGCAGAGGATTGAAAATCCTCGTGTCGGCAGTTCGATTCTGTCTCCGGGCACCATCTTGTTGGGGTATAGCCAAGCGGTAAGGCACCGGTTTTTGGTATCGGCATTCTCAGGTTCGAATCCTGATACCCCAGCCATCTCATTATTTTTTATTTATTAATAACTATCAAATAGTTATCTATATAGCGCTCCGATATAAAGAGTACTAAAATTCCTTTCTTGCTTATTTAAAGCAATAAATACTTTCAAAGTACTATTTCATTAAATAGACTGTAAAGATCTTTACTTACCTTTTGAAAAGATCCAGACGACAAATGTCACAATCCAATAGAATCTTACTGGTTGATAACTCACCTTTTTTTCTGAAAATCCTCAGAGAAGCGATTCTGGCCAAATGTGATTTCGAGGCAGAAGTACTTACCGCATCCAGCCGCAGCGAAGCCAATCAATATATCGAGCACTCACAAAAGTGGTTAGTTGTGGTCAGCGGCTACGAGCTAGCCGATACGAATAAAGGCGAATTTATTCATGATACGCTCCAGCACAACATCCCTACTATTGTACTGACCTCAGCATCGACCGAATCAGAACGGGAAAAAGCCTTACAGCTTAATATTGTTGATTACTTCCCAAAAGATACTAATTGCTTTTCCGAAGTTGCAACCTTAATCAATCAACTAAAAGACAATAGTCGCCATAAGATTCTAATTGTCGATGACTCCCCTGCTTTTTGTGTTTTTGCCCATCGCCTACTATCAAGTCAAAACTATCAAGTAGAAGTGCGCAATAACGCAAACGACGCAATAGAACTTATCAAGCAACAGCCAGAAATCACCCTTACACTGATTGACTATATTTTGCCGGACTTAGATGGTAGCCAGCTAATTCCTCGCTTACGAAAAATTAGAGATGAACAAAGCCTGCCAATTATCGCAATCTCTGCTTTTAATGAAAAAAATATCGCGGCACGCATGATCAAGGCCGGGGCCAGCGATTTCCTATTAAAGCCTATTAATCATGAAGAACTGCTACTGCGCATTCGTAATAGTCTAAAGCTCCTGGATCAGTTTACTCGGGCCGAAAAGGCTCGAATCGAAGCCCAAAAAGCCAATGAAGCCAAATCCTACTTTCTATCACGCATTAGCCACGAACTGCGCACTCCTCTCAATGCTATTATAGGCTTTAGCCAACTATTAGAATCCGAAGAAGATTTTAATAGCGAACAGAAAGAGTGTATTAACGAAATTAACCATGCGGGCAATCACCTCCTACACCTTATTAACGAAGTATTAGATCTAAGCCATATAGAATCAGGCAACCTACAGCTATCCATAGGCCCCATAAGCACATATCAACTCATTCTCGACACCTGTAAGATGCTAACCCCATTAGCAGAAGAAAAGGAGGTAAAGATTACTTTATCGCCTCAGCCTAGCAACGATTTCGATAAAATACAGACAGATCCTCAGCGATTAAAACAGATTTTAATAAACCTGATCAGTAATGGGATCAAATACAACAAATTAAAAGGTAGTTTGCACATCTCTGTTGAACCACTGGAGCAACACCTTAAAATTGAAGTGAAAGATACCGGCCTAGGAATACCAAAGCATAGGCTAGCCTCTCTATTTGATCCGTTTACTCGCGCTCACGCCGATAAATTTAAAGTAGAAGGTAGCGGGCTGGGGCTCTCTATATCCAGGCGCCTGATCAAAATATTATCGGGAACATTGGATGTAACAAGCATTGAAGGCGAGGGCAGCACTTTTACTCTACACCTACCTTACGAGCAATCACTATCAACACTATCCGCCCCTCAGAACACCCTCCCTCTAATGAAACCTTTTGGTTGATACCCTATATAATCAAGCCCACTCTCAGGCTCCAATACTAAAAATATCAAGCACGGTAAACCGACCTAAACCACAGCACCGCGCATAATACCAATCCCGATAATTCCTTATAGAAGAAATAAGGAAAACCCGAACCACTCTAGGTGTATTTGGATAACAACTTATCGGGAATGGTATAACTTTAGCGTATAAAACAAAAAAACCGGATAAGCCCAAAGACCCATCCGGTTTTTCATGTATTTCAGGCTAGCTAAAAGCATTTCAAACAAAAAGCAAATCAGAATACCTCGTCAGGCTTAAGTTCGAATACACGCTCTTCAATTTCCATATTGATTTCATTTTCACCTTGAGCCTTGGACTCTTCATTTTCCTCATCAAGGAAATTGATAGCTCCATGCTCTTCACTGGCACCTTGATCGACAATAATCTCAACCCGACGATTTTTTGCCCGGTTTTCTCTATTCTCATTAGGCACTATCGGCTTGGTATCCGCAAAACCAATCACTTTCATACGGTCAGACGTCACCAAGTCATCCAACTCAAGTTCATAGGCCACCGAGGAAGCCCGAGCCGATGAAAGATCCCAGTTAGACCGGAAACGATCCGTATTGATTGGAATATCATCCGTATGACCTTCAATCGTAATCTTGCCCGGTGTTGCAGCCAACGCCGTACGGATCTTATCCATAATCTCTTCAAAAGATTCGGACAATACCGCACTACCAGGGGAGAAAGACCCCTTCTCTTCTACCCGAATAATAATATTCCGACGACGAGACTCAACTTGGATTTTACCCTCCTCGATCTCCTCCTTCAGAATACGAGCAATCGCTTCTGCATCCGCCTCTGTTTGCTCTACTGTCTCAGTGACCGTATTAACACTCTCTGTCCGTAAATTTGGATCTGTCTGAGAGGCTTTCTGCTGAATCATTTTTAACGGATTAGGCTCCGGCTTACCCGGCGTATAGTTCTCCATAATGATACTTGTACCCATAGGTACATCATTAGCCTTAATCTCTTTTTGTACCCCGTACGCGTTTCTCATCTCGCCAGCCAGACGTTTAAACTTGATAACATCCATTTCCGAGAACGACAATAAGAGTACAAAAAAGCACATCAGCAGCGACATCAAATCTGCAAAGGTCATTACCCATGCGGGCATGCCTTCTTCGCATTCGCACTCTTCTGCTTCATCTGACATAACCGATCCTATCTAACTATCCAATTTTCCCATGCACTGCAAAACATTGTTGCCAAAGTTACTATGCATCCGGCGCAGGTTGATCAAACTCTGCATCATCTCGTGTTCCAGATGGTAAGTATGTACGCAACATATCTTCAATAACACGCGGGTTCTGACCAGCCTGTATTGCAAGCAAAGCGTCAATAATAATCGATTGAATCTGTGCTTCTTCGCTCATACGTAGCGTTAACTTATCAGCAATAGGCAGAGCAATCATCGTCGCCAACATAGCGCCATAAAGCGTTGTTAACAATGCTACAGCCATAGCAGGACCAATGGACTTAGGGTCATCCATGTTGGATAACATCTGTACCAGACCGATCAAGGTACCAATCATACCCATGGCCGGCCCCACATCACCAATTGCAGAGAAGACTTTTGCCCCCCACTTATGACGATCCAGAGTCATAGCTCGGTCTTTACTAAGCATGGTACGAACTACTTCCCGATCTTGACCATCAACCAGCAGTTGCATGCCATTCTTCAGAAACTTGTTATCAACCTCTTTTTCTTCCAGCGCCAGCAAACCACCTTTACGGGCCACCTGAGCCACATCAACCAATACGCCAATAATCTCTTCCGTTGACTCCAGTTTAAAGGCAAACGCTTTAGCGGCAACTTTTACGGCACCCAGAAATTGTCCCAAGCTGAATTTGGACAATACGACAAATAATGAACCACCCATCACAATCAGTAGAGATGGAGGGTTAATAAAGATCAACGGGTCGCCACCAAGTACCATAGCCATTCCTACGATACCAATTGCGCCGATAATACCAAGCAGGGTTGCGATATCCACTCTAGAACTCCTTGGTTCCTTTAATCATCAAAATCCACAGCATGCACATTTATTTAGCATAGAAGATGATATCTGTATCATCGTTAAATGTAACATCATGCAATATTTTTATTTCCATACGTATGATAGCGAGTTTTCCTCATTCATTGAATGGCTTTCATACGCTACTTTAGCGCCCATTTGATTCTAAACTTTAATAACTTAGCATCTACCCCTTAAATCTGGCATTACAACCGGGTGATTTACAAGGACTTTATACTAGATATCCTCATTATCTGTTTTAGCTATTGAACCTACCCCCGTTCTCCGGTAACGTCTCCCGGTTTATTTGAGGGTATTTCTGTGGCTAATACCAAAGCAAAAGATTTTGCCGGAAAGATGACCGAACTAGAATCCTTGGTCACTCAACTTGAAGCTGGAGATCTTTCTTTAGAAGAGTCGCTTAAAGCCTTTGAAAGTGGCGTTCGCCTGATCAGGGATTGTCAGAACCGCCTACATAGTGCGGAGCAAAAAGTCAGCAAGCTTCTCGAACAAAATGGCGAACTGAGCGAACAGCCCGTCGCCAGCAACACTCTGACGGATTAAAAACAAACAGTGGCCATCACAGAAAAACTTAAACCACTCATTGAGCGAGCAGATCAGCAACTGGATCTTTTTCTTTCTGAAGAACACGCCTCGTCTGCTCACCTATTATCTGCTATGCGCTACAGCGTATTTAATGGCGGTAAACGTATTCGCCCTGTGCTGGTTTATGCGGCGGGACAGGCCTTGCATTGCCCTCCTGCTGACTGTGACGCTCCGGCCGTTGCCGTTGAACTGATTCATGCATATTCCTTAATCCATGATGATCTACCTGCCATGGATGACGATGACTTGCGTCGAGGAAAACCGACCTGTCATATCCAATATGATGAAGCGACAGCTATTCTTGCAGGAGACGCTTTACAAACTTCTGCATTCTCAACCTTATTAAATGCACCGCAACAACCGGGACAATTGGCTATTTTACAAGAGCTGGCTAAAGCCAGTGGTAGCCGGGGTATGGTTGCAGGTCAGATGATTGACCTTGATGCTGTGGGTAAGGAAATATCCTTATCCGAACTAGAGAATATGCATCGTCATAAAACAGGGGCTCTGATACAGGCCAGTGTGCGTATGGGCGCTTTAGCCGGTGGTGCAAATGCCGTTCAGTTAAAAGCACTGGATGTGTATGCCGCCGCACTGGGATTAGCGTTTCAGGTTCAGGACGATATCCTGGATGTGGAAAGTGATACCGAAACCCTAGGTAAGCAACAAGGGGCTGATATAGCCCTTAATAAACCGACTTATGTTTCTCTTCTAGGATTGGAGCAGGCTAAAGAAAAAGCCCGGCATTTAACCGATACCGCTCTACAATCCCTAGATGATTTTGGCCCTGAGGCAGATCTGCTAAGAGAGCTGGCCCGCTATGTAGTTGAGCGTAATTACTAGGATTTAAACGCAATACTAGAAATTAAACGCAATTACGAGCACCCGGATACGATAATCGCTTATGTCTGAATATACGCTGTACCAAGAAATTCCTGTTTCACGTCCGGATACTCCTCTACTGGATAGTGCCGAGTACCCGAAAGATCTGCGTCAACTGGATGAAAACCAGTTACCGCAACTGGCCAATGAGCTGCGTGAATATTTGTTATACAGCGTTGGACAAACCGGAGGCCACTTTGGTGCGGGCTTAGGGGTTGTCGAGCTGACCGTTGCGCTTCACTATGCCTTTAATACACCGGATGATCGATTAATTTGGGATGTAGGCCACCAAGCTTATCCCCACAAGATCCTCACCGGCCGTCGTGATGATATGACCAGCATCCGTCAATACGATGGTATTGCAGCCTTTCCAAAACGAGCGGAATCCGAATTTGACACCTTTGGTGTCGGACACTCTAGTACATCAATTAGTGCAGCCCTGGGCATGGCTATCGCCGCTCGTGAGCAAGGCATAAAGCGCCATGTGGCTGCGATTATTGGCGATGGAGCCATGACCGCAGGCATGGCTTTTGAAGCCCTGTCTCATGCAGCACATGTAGATGCCAATATGATGGTCATCTTAAATGATAATGAGATGTCTATTTCAGAGAACGTTGGCGGTTTTGCTACTTATCTGGCAAAAATACTCTCCAGCCAAGCTTATACTCGTATGCGCGAGGGCAGTAAAAAAGTTCTGTCCAAACTGCCTAAAGCATGGGAATTAGCGCGCAAGACTGAAGAACACTTTAAAGGCATGGTATCCCCCAGCACTCTATTTGAAGAGATGGGTTTCCACTATATAGGCCCTATTGATGGCCACGATATCCATTCTTTAGTGAATACCCTGAATAATATAAAAGATCTGAGTGGCCCTCAGTTTCTGCATGTCATAACCAAAAAAGGCAAACGCTTTGCTCCCGCTGAAGCAGATCCTATTGGTTATCACGCCATTACAAAACTAGAGAAAGCGCCTAAGCTTGAAAATACGCCAAAAGAGAACTTAACACCCGCTCCTATCAAAAAGTCCGGCCCGAAGTACTCCGCTATCTTTGGTCAATGGATCTGCGATATGGCTGAAAAGGATGAGCGCTTAACAGGTATTACACCTGCCATGCGTGAAGGTTCTGATCTGATCCAGTTCTCCAAGGAGTATCCTGAGCGTTATTTTGATGTGGCCATTGCCGAACAACATGCCGTGACACTCGCTGCCGGTATGGCTTGCGATGGTTTAAAGCCTGTTGTTGCTATCTATTCAACCTTTTTACAACGAGGTTACGACCAACTGATTCATGACGTTGCCGTACAAAACCTAGACGTGCTTTTTGCCATCGATCGAGCCGGTCTTGTAGGTGAAGATGGTCCAACACATCATGGTACATTGGATCTTAGCTATCTCCGTTGCGTACCGGATATGGTGGTTATGGCCGCCTCTGACGAGAATGAAACCCGTCAGATGTTATATACAGGTTATCAATACCAAGGCCCCGCCGCAGTGCGTTATCCAAGAGGCACAGGCCCAGGTGTTGAGATTCAATCTGATATGACCGAGCTGACCATAGGTCAATCAGAGCAACGTTTAGATGGGAAAAAGGTGATGATCATGGCCTTTGGCTCCATGGTTGCTCCAGCACAGGTCGTCGCAGAGAAAAACGGTTATGGCCTGCTGAATATGCGCTTTGTTAAACCTCTGGATCAACAAGCCATTATTACCGCAGCGCAAGAGTACGATCTGTTAGTTACCATCGAAGAAAATGTCATTGCCGGTGGTGCAGGCAGTGGGATTAATGAACTGCTTATGCAAGAAGCCGTTATTAAACCCGTTTTGAATCTAGGCTTACCAGATCGCTGGGTAGATCAGGGTACACACAAACAGTTATTGGCTGAATGCGGTTTAGACTCAGAGGGTATTGAACAAAAAATCAATCAGTACCTCTCAAAATTAGCCCAATAAATAAAAGTCCTTGAGACCCATTAAGCGCGACGACTTTTTATCTTAAGTTTTTATTTGTTTTCGAGCCCTAGGGTTCGAAAGCAAATAAATGCCTCCCGTCCAATTCCAAGCATTTTATACCAGAATGATCCTTGCCAGATCCTTCCCATCATAGTAAAACGATCCAATAAATAAGTAAGCCTTCCTACTGAGCTTACAAGGATGTATTGCGCTGACTATACGATAAGACTTTTCCCTGAGTATATTTTGGCTGAACTCCCAGCCTATCGTCACAGAAAGAGCCACTAGCCTCTCTGTATTAGCACTATGTAAAAGGAAAGACTATTTTGAAGACACGCCTTAAAGCCATCACCACAACTCTGAGTGTCATGGCACTTCTCTGGACTGGACAGAGCCTTGCAAGCCAACAAGTATCGGATATTAAAGCACCTAAAGATCTGGAAAATATCCACGTGGTTAAGTTAGCCACGGATGCTCACTCAACTGATTTTGTGATCTTTGTAAAAAAGAAAGTACCTTTACATAAGCATCTAAAGCATTCTGAAACGTTATATGTGCTGGAAGGTGCTGGAGAGTTTGAGTTAGCAGATAAAACGATCTCCATAGCGGCAGGTGATCATATCCGTATCCCAGAGGGTGTTCCTCATGCGGTAACCGTAACCTCTGATAAACCTTTAAAGGTTATCTCAGTTCAAGCACCAGAGTTTTTTGGTAAGGACAGAGTGAAGGTTATTCGTTAAATCGGCAGTAACACTTTACGGTTTTTAGATCTTGCTCCCACGTTCCATCGTGGGAGTTAGTCTGATTGATTCCTTATAACTCGATTCCAGATATAGGCTTTAAATTTATCCTTCATCAGGATTGGTGCGATTGATATCCACATCCGAAGCCTGAGTAAAACCATCCAGATCCATCATATGTCCCAGCTTTCCAGCCTTTGTCGCCAAATAGCCTTCATTATGAGGGTTCATACCGGTTTGAATAGCCACACGCTCAGCCACTTCAACACCATAATTACTTAACGCTTTTACCTTACGGGGGTTATTGGTCATTAAGCGTACAGAGGTAACACCAATATGATTCAGCATCGGCTGACACATAGTGTATTCACGCATATCCGCTCCAAAACCTAATTTTTCATTGGCTTCGACGGTATCCGCCCCTGCATCTTGCAGATGATAAGCACGAATTTTATTCAACAGGCCGATACCACGACCTTCCTGACGCAGATACAACAACACGCCGCGACCTTCTTCAGCAATACGCTTTAGCGCTTCTTGTAGCTGATAACCACAGTCACAGCGCATGCTAAATAGCGCATCCCCGGTAAGACACTCAGAGTGAACACGGGCTAATACAGGTTCACCGCTGGCCACATCTCCCATGGTCAGTGCCACATGGTCTTTGCCTGATTCAGAATCTTCAAAGCCATACATGGAAAAAACACCCCAGGGTGTTGGCAAACGGGATGATGCAACAAACTTTACGGACACGATTCACCTCAGTCGGAAATCAAGAGGGCAACTATTCTAGCAGCGAAGACTATAATGTCATCCTCAAGAATCTTCTAAATGCTAACTAAATACTAATTTACAGAGCAAAAAACTCTTCACTCACAATATATAGTATGACTTTTATGTATATGGGGTGCGTCAGTCTCCGGTACAATAGCAACAAACAGATTAACTGCTCTGCAGTTAACTCCAATTACGACTGACCGGTTTTAGAGATCATGACAGAACTGAAAAACGATCGTTTTCTTCGCGCCCTACAGCGCCAGCCAGTAGATGTAACCCCAGTATGGATGATGCGCCAGGCAGGCCGTTATCTACCAGAATATAAAGCCTCTCGTGCTGATGCCGGTAGCTTTATGGATCTTTGCATGAATGCCGATCTGGCTTGTGAAGTGACCCTACAGCCACTGGAACGCTTTGACCTGGATGCTGCGATCCTGTTTTCCGATATTCTGACCATTCCCGATGCCATGGATCTGGGGCTTTATTTTGAAACCGGTGAAGGTCCAAAGTTTAAAAAGACCGTACGCACCCAAGCAGATGTTGATGCCCTGCCAATCCCAGATCCAGAAAAAGATCTGGGTTATGTGATGAATGCAGTGAAAACCATTCGTCGCGAACTGAATGGTCGCGTCCCTCTGATTGGTTTCTCGGGTAGCCCTTGGACACTGGCTACCTATATGGTTGAAGGCGGCTCTAGTAAAGAATTCCGTCATATCAAAGGCATGCTGTACGGTCAGCCTGATATGCTGCACCAACTGCTGGAAAAACTGGCCGAATCCGTCACCAGCTATCTGAACGCTCAGATTCTGAACGGTGCACAAGCGGTACAGATCTTTGATACCTGGGGCGGTGCATTAAGCACACCGGCTTACATGGAATTTTCCCTGAAGTATATGGAACAGATTGTTCACGGACTGATCCGCGAACATGAAGGCCGTAAGATCCCTGTGATCCTGTTTACCAAGAACGGTGGTCAGTGGATTGAACATATCGCCGCAACCGGTGCTGATGCTGTCGGTCTAGATTGGACGACAGAACTGGGATCGGTTCGTGCTCGTACTAAAGGCCGTGTGGCACTGCAGGGTAATATGGACCCGAATGTTCTGTTTGGCTCACCAGCAGGTATTAAAGCAGAAGTTGGCCGCATCTTGGACAGCTATGGTTATGGCAACGGTCATGTATTCAACCTAGGCCATGGTATCAACCAGTTTGCCAACCCAGATCATGCAAAAGTATTTGTTGATGCGGTACATGAGCTAAGTGCACGCTATCATAAGTAAGGTAGGCGCTTAAATCATAGCGCTCCCGTGATAATTCAGCCGTACTGGCAAGGAGGTTACAATGAGTGAAACCAATCGAGAAATATTGGACACTAAACCTGATGCCAGACCGGCTGAATTTGAACAATTTCCCTTGTATCAACAATTGGAAACTCGGGAACGTCTGGTGCGTTTAGAGGAAGAGAATCGACATCTCAAAGAGATAATGGCAGAGCAGAAGGATAAACATAAACTGCTACGGCAAAGCCTAGACGACCTACGCTCTGAGCAGAACACTCAATTAAACGAGCGAGCCTGGAAACTCAGCCAACGTACCGACACTCTGGCCCGTCGGTTGGATCGACTGTTTGGCTTTTGGGCCCTATCCACCATGATGCTTATGCTATTTTTTGGCATTATTATGTTTAAAGCCAATGTCGGCTAGAGGCTAGAGGCTAGAGGCTAGAGGCTAGAGGCTAGAGGCTAGAGGCTAGAGGCTAGAGGCTAGAGGCTAGAGGCTAGAGGCTAGAGGCTAGAGGCTAGAGGC